>DAZE01000003.1 GCA_002507175.1 Euryarchaeota archaeon UBA558 | reverse complement strand
GGATGAGAAGCTCATCGAAGCCACCTTCAATCAAACCAGTTGAATCAAGGCGATCGACTCTATTCCCCCCTGATGTTTCACCAGACCTGCCAATGGCGTAAACGAAGTCTGACGAAGGAGGTGCTCTCACTATCGAACTCCCATCCATTCCAACACCGAAAACGGTACCTGTGGAAATTACTAGCCCTGAAGTTTCTATTCTTGAAATTCCGCCTTCGTCAACGTGGCTGACAAGTAGAATTCCATTGTCGTAAAGGATACCGCCTGGGAATACAGGTTCTGATGATATGCCATCCGATGGAGTGATAGCGGACAGGAGTGTGTCCGTAGAATAGTCAAATCGAGATATGCCGACATTATCGGAATCATAGGCTACGTACAACATTGGGTGGCTATCATCACAGGCCACGGCTCTGGGGTCCGGGTCATCCAGCCCATTGCCATCCTCCAAGGCATCTATCCACTCACCAGCAATTCCATTTCCGTCTGAATCCAAGTAGTCATATCGAGCTATGTATCCGCCTTGCCACCATTGTAGCCTACCGAAAGCGACGTGTACGATACCTTCACAGATTTCAATGTCGGCAGGATAAGCATACCCACCTAGGTCTGTGTAGGGTGTGACGTCCCAGGAGTCTAACGACTGATTGTATATCGAGACATCTATGTTGCCACCCTGGTAAGTGCCGACCCAGAGATCATCACCAACCACTCGCATGGAATAGACACGGTCAGCTACATTTGATGGCATTCCAGATCCAGGAGTCCATGGGGTCAGAAATGTGGAGTTGTTGGAGTCCCATCTTAGAATTCCGTCCGTAGAACCGAACAGATAGTTGTCCCCAAATAACTCAATGCCTCTTATAGGGCCTGGTACGTCGTCCCATGAATCCAGTAGGGTCATGTCAGTTGCATTGTACCTCCTGAGGATCGAGTCTCCATAGGAAACCCAGAACTCACAATTCCCCAATGCGGTTGGGAAGCAGTCTCCGAGAAACTGCGCATTGACTCGCTGGACACTGCCGTAAGATCCAATCGGGTCTTCCCAATTGTCAGATGTAGTGTTCCATCTAGCTATGTCGCCGGGCTCTGCACCGCCCCATCCCTGGACTCCTGCAACACCCAACCATAAGTTGTCTTGGACCATGTGCATTCCACGGATCTGACCTTGATAGCCAAGGGTGTCAGTGGTATCTATTTGTGCGAGGCTAGTATTGTTCTGGATATCTATTCTGGCAATTGAATCACGTGCCTGCCAGGACTGGCTAGGCACTATTTGCTGGTAATACAGGACTCCATCATGAACGATCACGTCCATGGGGGGTTCATAGGGAAGCGTGGGCCCTCCAGAGTTGGGCCCTAGATTCCAATCAAGGTTGAGTTGCTCGTTGGTGGTGTTTATGTTGACCAGGCCGAAATAACCGCCAGCCCAGATAGTCCCCGGGACTTCGCCTTCTTTGAGGAGAGTTATGAGATCATTTTCTATGAGGCCGCTGGTTCCATCCCATGTGGTTAGCCATTCTTGGGTGTTCAGGTCGTATCTCGCAATGCCGATACCTTCAACCCCGAGGTAGACGATGGAATCTATGACAACAATGTCGGTTTGATCAGAATCCGCTGCTGCTGTCCACACGTCAACCACCGTCCCAGTGGATGTGTCTATGATTCCGGCCCCTTCTGAGGTTCCAGCATAGAGTCGGTTGGGCTCTAGAATAGCTACGGTATTAACAAAACGCGAGGGGAGTCCGTCCGCAGAGGACCAACAATCTGGTCCGTTCAGTGACCAATCCCACATGCAAGCCCCTCTGTTCGTGCCCATGTAGATTCCATCGACGTTGCTCGTGGCTTCGAAGAACTGGAAAGGGTCATTATTGTTGCCGGGTATGCTTGTGGGGAACGATGTCCATGTTGGTTGTAGGTAGTCCGCTCCATCCCACATAGCTGCTACGCCTGGGTTCCAGAATGACGGGCCCTCGGAAGATATGATTATGTTTCCATTAATATCCGAGTAAATATCGTTTATGTCATTGTCTGGAAGCGTTCCATCAGCCTCATCCCAAACATGCAACACTTCGCCAGTAAAGCGGTCGAGTATAATGAGGCCAAACCCCTTCAGGCCGAGAAGAATCCTATCGTCACCATCCACGTATCCTATTGGAGCCTCGTCTACGTCGTCTATACCCAGCGATCTCCATGAGGATAACACTACCCCACTTGAGACTTCGATGCGCATAACACCGGCGTCTGTGGTGCCAATGTAGAGGATGTCTGACCTGTAGGTCATAGAGGTAAATTCTAACGAGTCGAGTCCTGAGTCCTCATCATAAAACGAATAGTCGGCCAAATCGCTTGTGTTCCCTATCGCAATGCCGAATTCAGGCATCATCACGAATACTTTGCCTGTGGATTCATCATATCCCAAAGTGTCTATTGCCGCGATATCCGATCCGGATATTGTGCCAATGAGTGCTCCATCTGTTGGGTCAATCTGAATGATTCCGTGACCCGAAGTTGATGCAATCACCGTTTGATCATCTATCTGGACTATGTCAGTAATTTCCGAATCTATCCCATCGATTGTATAGTCTGTTACTCCTAGCCACCTCTTGGATTCTTCGTCAAACCGGTCAACTTCACTTCCAGATGCAAACCAAGCCTGTTTTCCAGCTGGGGCATCAACTACCGAAACGACCTGTGGTTCGAGGATTGCTGGCCCACTGGCTAAAACTAGAGGCTCGATGGCACTCATGTCAACTATCTTGGCAAGGGATCCTGCGCCGTCTGAAGCAGCGATTCCCTGGTTTGAAGACGGCCAAGAAAAGACTTTGTCAAATGCTGTGAGATTGGCCTGATTTGAGGTTATGGCCCCTGTGAAAGCTAGAACGGTCGAATCGTACCTGTGAATTTTTGATGGGGTCACCACATACGCATAGTTTTCCAATGTGATTACTTTCAGAACATTGTTGGAATCGAGCCAATTTGAAGTTGTCCATGGGCTCAACCATGTGTCGGAAAGGATATGAAATCGATCTACTCCACCATCTCCCGAAACAAGGATTTGATCATCGAGAATCTCAATTGACGTCACACTGTAAGAAACAATTGATGGAGAAGTTATTGGAGAGAAGAAGCTTGCATTTGAAAGTACGATTGTTGAATTAACGGTCTCGCTTGTATCAAGCATCATAAATCCATTTCCAATAGTGCCTGCCAGAAGTTTGTTTCCTGTTAGGTGGATTGTGGATATTATTGGATCGTTTGAGCCTGTACACACATCGAGGAAACGATACGATTCAAGGGAAGAGTTTGGATCCCTCCAGAGAATATGGCAGCCGTTTGATATCCACGTTCTGTTTTGTGAATCCAAGAATATACTTGCAGGCATGTTGTCCTGCCATTCGAAGGTTCCCGGGCGACCAATAGTGTCGTTCAAGGAATGAGATAATATGTATTCCAGATTACTCAATCGATAGTAGTGTACATTCCCGTCAGTTGACAGCGAAACAAGAAGGTCTTCCGACTGAATGACTTGTATCTGAGTTGCCGATATGGATTCAACATGCACTATTGGATTTGAGACAGTTTCATCAATTACAAGGAGATCATCATCCGCAACTATGAACGTCCTCCCTGAGGAAGCATCATGACTCAAGTCACGGACAACGAGGTTGGGTAACGATGGCGATAACCTCGGCGAGGCTGGACGCATTGCTTCGATTACCATGTCGGTCAGCACAGCTCCAGTGGGAAGCAACAAACCGGCTTCAGAGTTCGAATATGGGTCTAAGTAGCTATCAAGAACATCATCGGGCGAGTAGCTTTGTTTGCATCCAAATCCACCAATTCCAGTTCCATCAAAAATTTCCTGATTTGCATCGACCAGGGTAAGTATGGGGTCCTGAGCGCAAACCCCCCGTGAACCATTAACACCGATCTCAAAGGTCATGTTTTCGATGGAAGCTCCGGGAGGATGCTCTACTATGGTAGTGGACGATCCAGCTGATTCCGAGCCCACGGTCAACCAACCGGTGTCTGCGCTACCAGATGCTCCCCAATTAGAGTTGCTCGATTGAGATTTAGCGGGTTCCTCGCGGAAATCTACTGTTGTGGACCACGGCATTGACATCATCAACAGCACGATCGCGATCGCATAGACAGAGGAGCCTCTGTGCGTCCAAAAGTAGACTTGGGCCCCCCTCATTGAACGGTTTGCTTTCATGATCCCATAATTAAGAAGATGTGTTGATGTTCGCTACATAGTGTGTGAACTGATTCCATCGTCTGAATGAATAAAGTATAGGATAGCATCATAGCGATGAAGTCATCGGGTCTTAGACGGTGGGTAGCCATGGTGGACGATCGTTTGCGAAAGGAGGCATTAGATTATCACAAATTTCCAAAGCCCGGGAAGATGGCAACAAAACCGACAAAGCCACACTCCACTGCGCATGAGTTGTCGCTTGCATACTCCCCCGGAGTAGCATACCCGTGTTTGGAAATCGAAAAAGATCAGGACCTTGCCTTTTCGTATACCTCCAAAGGGAACCTGGTGGGTGTGATCAGCAACGGAACTGCAGTCTTGGGACTCGGGGACATCGGCACATTGGCCAGCAAGCCAGTGATGGAAGGCAAGGCACTCCTGTTCAAGTCTTTCGCGGACATTGATGTGTTCGACATAGAAGTAGATCGCACTGAAGTAGAGGGTTTCGTTGAAGCAGTAAAGGCAATCTCATCTACATTCGGAGGGATTAATCTCGAAGACATCAAGGCGCCTGAATGCTTTGAGATCGAGAGGCGACTGAAAGAGGAGCTTGACATTCCGGTTATGCATGATGATCAGCACGGGACGGCTATAATCAGCGGTGCTGCCTTGATCAATGGATTGGATGTTGTAGACAAGAAAATTGGTGAAATAACGGTCGTAATTTCCGGTGCTGGGGCATCTGCGATATCCTGTGCAAGACATTATGTTCGGCTTGGAGTGGAAAGAAGTAGAATACTCATGTGTGACTCAAGGGGACTCCTAACCAAATCGAGGGGTGAAAAAGGTGAGTTGAATCAATACAAAATGGAGTTCGCACAGGATAGACCGGAGAGTTCTCTAACCGATTTAATGAAGGGAGCCGACGTTTTCCTAGGGTTGTCAAAGGGCGGGATTGTCGATGGGGAAATGGTTGCCTCCATGGCGGACAGGCCGTTGATATTCGCATTGGCCAATCCAGATCCGGAGATCCTTCCGGAAGAAGTCAGAGCTGCCAGAAGCGATGCAGTGATCGCCACAGGAAGGAGCGATTATCCGAATCAGATCAACAATGTCCTTGGTTTCCCCTACATTTTCAGGGGAGCTTTAGATGTTAGGGCAACTAGCATTACTGAGAACATGAAAATGGCGGCCACCATGGCCTTGGCGAGATTGGCGAAGGAAACAGTCCCTGATGACGTGGTAGAGGCCTATGATGGTGTTAGGATACAATATGGGCCTGATTACCTCATCCCAAAACCATTCGATGCCAGAGTTTTGATCTGGGAGGCCTCAGCGGTCGCAGAGGCAGCGGTGAACGAGGGTGTGGCACGGATTGATGCAGAGTCTTTCAATCTGAAAGAATACCGGGAGGAATTGGAAAGCAGGCTAGGCCTAACACGATCAGTTATGCGATCGGTGATCAACAGAGCGGTTTCCAATCCTCAGAGGATTGTATTCTCTGAGGGCGAAGATCCCACGATAATCAAGGCAGCAGCACATTGCGCTCGGGAAGGGATTTGCAAGCCAATACTACTTGGGCAGGTACGAAGGATCAAAGCCGCGATCAATGACTTAGCACTAGAGTTTGACTGTGAAATAATTGATCCAAGATATGATTCCAGAAGAAGGGGCGTGTATGCTGACGAACTGCATGAAATCCGTGGACGCAGGGGTATCAGTAAACTGGATGCCGTAGAGCTTCTCAAGCAATCGACATGGTTTGCCCCGATGATGGTGAGGAGAGGGGATGCGGACGGTTATCTGGGCGGAGTAAGTCACAATTATCCGGATATCGTCAAGCCTTGCCTGAAGATAATTGGAACCTCGGAGGACGCGCATCGTGTGGTCGGATCATACATGATGACGGTGGGGGGCCAAGTAATGTTCATTGCTGATGCGACAATCAACATACACCCCGATGCTAGAACACTTGCGGAAATTGCCGTAAGGACGGCAAGAGTCGCCAGACGATTCGGTGTGAAGCCCAAGGTCGCCATGCTTTCCTTCTCTAATTTTGGTTCTAGTGGGGAGCTAAGGACCACGAGGATAGAGGAGTCCATAACGATGGCAAGAGAGATAGAACCTGACATCATCATCGATGGGCCCATGCAGGCGGACACCGCTTTGGTTCCCGAACAACAGAAAGATTTCCCCTTCATGACGTTCAAAGGGCCGGCGAATGTATTGATCTGTCCAAGCCTAGCATCCGCCAACATCGCCTACAAACTGGTACAAAGGTTGGCAGGGGCGGAAATGACCGGGCCGATCCTTGATGGATTAGCGCGGCCGGCTCATGTCCTACAACGTGGTGATAGTGTTAGGGAAGTGGTCCATATGGCGGCTATATGCTCGGTTGACGCACAGAGAATGGCTACTCAGAGGCTTGATTCTCGTGAATCCTAGGTGCGGCAGCTTTGACTTCATCAGAACAGCCGTCTGCGAAACTCTCGAAGTTCTCATTGAACATTTGAACAAGCACATTGGCAACATTGTCGTAGCGTTTTACGTCAGACCAAGTTGAACGTGGTTGGAGAATTTCAGATGGTACCCCATCACAAGTCACGGGAATCTTGAATCCGAATCTCTCATCTGTGACATAGACAACGTCATTGAGGTCGCCAGAAAGAGCGGCGTTCAACAAGGCTCGCGTCCAGTTAATCCTGATTCGACTGCTTTCTCCATAACCTCCGGCGATCCATCCTGTGTTGATCAGCCAGCATGATGCATTATGATCTGCGATTTTTTTGCTGAGTAGATTTGCGTATTCGCTTGGGTGACGGGGCATAAACGGAGCTCCGAAGCAAGTGGAGAATGTCGCCATGGGCTCAGTCACTCCAACCTCGGTACCTGCAACTTTAGCGGTGTAACCGGAAATAAAATGATACGCGGCCTGTGCAGGGGAAAGCCTCGATATTGGGGGAAGTACTCCGAAGGCGTCGCATGTGAGGAATACGACATTCTTGGGGTGCCCTGCTGTTGAGTCCTCTGTTCGATTCTCTATCGAATCTATTGGGTATGAAGCCCTAGTGTTTTGAGTAAGAGTTGAATCATGGAAGTTGGGTATCCCATCCGCATCAAGTATGACATTCTCAAGAATTGTAGATTCCATTTTCGTTGTAGCATAGATGGCAGGCTCGTCTTCCTCAGACAAGCCAATCATCTTGGCATAGCATCCACCCTCGAAATTGAAAATTCCCTGATCTGACCATCCGTGTTCGTCATCCCCCACCAATTCCCTTCCCGGATCTGCAGAAAGTGTGGTCTTTCCGGTTCCTGAGAGTCCGAAAAACAAGGCGGATTCGTCACCAGAGGTGTTAGCGGAGCAGTGCATCGGTAAAAGTCCGCGGGAAGGAAGGATATGGTTCATAATTGTAAAAATGGATTTTTTTATCTCTCCTGCGTATCTCGTTCCTCCGATCAATACGATTCCCCTTGACAGCGAAATTACCACAAAAACCTCAGAATTGACGCCATATTCTTTTGGATCCACTGTCATAGTCGGCGCGTGTAGTATCGTGAACTCTGGAACATGGGTCGAAAGGGAATCTCGATGAGAACGTATGAACATGTTGTGCATGAAAGCAGAGTGCCAAGCGCTCTCACTCACCAGTCTAACAGGCATAGTATGTGCTGGATCTGCACCACAATGCATGTCCTTGACGAATAATGTAGTTGCGGAATTCAGGTGCTTTTGTGTGGCCTTGAGTAGGTGGTCGAATACCGCTGGTGAGATTGGACGGTTGACTTTACTCCAATGGACACTTGACGCTAGGCCGGGTTCGTTCACTATGAATCGGTCATTCGGCGATCTTCCGGTGCGATTGCCGGTGGTTGCGAGCAAAGCACCGTCTGCTGTCCTTGTCGCTTCACCGTTTTCAACCGCAATATTCCTTAGTTCCTTGCCGGTTAAATTCCAGAACACGGAGCCTGTTGGATCCAAGCCGTGCGATCCGAGGGTCGTAGCAAAAACAGTTGCTGAGTTGGACGGCGTCTGCTCACCCATGCACTAACGAATTGAAACCGGAATATGAAAGATTGTGATGACTCTACAATTTACGATAGCATCGATTCATTCATTTTTATGTCCAAGCAGGGGCAAATGATGCGGAAGGATGGGGACGCTGTCCTTCGAGAAAAAGAATTTGCTTCCGAGGGAGTGCTCGAACTTCGTGGAGAGCTTAATTTTCCTGTCGTGAAAAATGCTTACGACGGCCCAGAAAGGGACCATGACGAAGCGATAGGAACCGTGCCCGAGGTCTTCGTTGAGGATAGCAAGGATGTAGGGCCCACGTCTATGAAACCCGTTGAAAAATCGGAACGAAGGGTAAACTGGGTTTTAATTTCGGTGATGGTCGTGGCTTACAGCCTGATGAGTCTGCTCATCGGAGTTGAATTTGAAGCAGAGGTCGCGATACCGATACTCCTTGTTTTGTCTATTTTCGGGCTATTTCTAGGGGAGAGGTGGATAAAGGACCCAGATCTAAACCTGCTGGGTGTCGCTTGGGTCATAATTTCCATGAAGATCCTTTATGGGGCCTCTCTAGAGTTGAATAACTGGAACTTAGGAGAGATACTGCCTCTCAGCCTAGTAGGTGTCGGCGCAACTCTGATTGGTCTGGTTCTACTCAACATCTTCTTGTCCTACAGGTACAACAGCGACGCGATCGCAGCTCAGGCCACGCTAGTCCTGCTGGCTGTTGGATCAACTGCAGGTTCCGTTGCTGGCGAAGACGGTGTTATACTGATGCTGATCGTTTCGGTATTCCTTCTTCACTCGATAGCAATTCACAGATCATCTGGTAATCTCGCTTCGCTCGGCATAGTCTCATCCAACATTTGGTTTGGGATGCATGTCATTACTGGGGGCTTTGACTTGGGCTCATTGACTGTTGTTGGCTTGCAACACCCACTGAAGTTATTCATCGCCATAGCATCGGTCAATGTGGCCAATGCGTATGTGGCAACTAGGTTTGCGAAGTCAAAAAATTGGTTTTCCGAGGCACTGGAAATTCTTGGAGTGGGTAAACCTGGTCTTTGGGGGGTTTCCGTGGTCCTGTCATTGACTGGCGCCTTTCTTACGATCGGGTCACTTCGACAGGACATATCATTCACCTTTGCGATAATTGTTCTGCTTTCGTTGTGTTATTTCCCGTCCTACCTAGTTGTGAGAGGTTCTCCAAAACGTGAAGTTTTCATGACAGCCGGGGGATCGATCATCATTCTTTCAGTTGCTACGATCCTTTTCGAATCTGAAGTCCTGAATACTGTTTTTGATTCTTATTGGGTGTTTTCCGTAGGTGGTGGTGCCTCGTTGTCTTACTTGCTCGCAAAACACCAAGGCATAGTAAGTGACACTGTACTCTGGACCGGCTCGATAGGAGTGACATCGCTAGTCCTAGTTATCACCCCATTAGACGAGTCAACTGAATATCATATGTTATTCTTAATCGGTGCTCTTTCGCTGATACACATCGCAGGAGGATTGCTGTCCATCAAGAGGGGATCTGCCTCCCTGGCAGGCGTGTCAGTTCTGACTCCGTGGTTGTGGCCGACGATCATGGTGGCAATCTACGAAATCATGGAAACTATCTCGCTGCGGAATGGGAATAATGGAACCGGTGGATCCTATTCACTAGAAATTGGTTCGGATGTATTTGTGTTCTACCTCGCTCTGAGTTCAATCTGCGGGGCATGGGTTTGCTCCTCATTCAAGGAGGCCTCACTGAATGTGTCCTCTGGGTTAGCAGGAACCTCGGAGATGTCTGCGGCGATCAAGCAAACAGAAGTCTTCAATCTCTGGAATCTAGCATTGTGGCTACCTATACTCACCAGTGGTGTCTTATCTCTGAGCGGGCAGATCGACGCGATAGAAGCTGCACTTGTTTTTGGTGTGATCTCGTGTGTACACTCGATTTCTTCTATAATTGGAGTGCGCATCCCATCGACTACTCTAATACCAATCACGGTCGGAGTTGGGGGGGTTGTCCTCCAATGGGTTGGTGGAGATGCATCCATCATTGTCATCGTTGTTGGAATCTCGTTGTTCCTCCCTCTGTTGATTGGAAATTGGAATCCGGAAGAGGATTGGTTGGTAATGGTTGTACAATCTGGGCCCGTTTTGACATTGCTCCCTGCAGTTGGAGCTGGTTTTAGTTCTACGATACCATGGCTTCCGGATCCCGTGCAATGTGTGGTCGCTATCTTGGGGGCCTCGGTGTTTACAGGTGCACTGAGAACTGGATTACAACTGAAGATTCTCCCCCTGTCAACAGTCCTAATTTTCCATTCGACTATGGTCTGCGTACTGTCTATCCTAGATGGTAGGAGGGAATTAATATGGTTCTCAGTCGTCCTTTTTGTCTTTACTTCAATGTGGTTTGTAACTAGGGGAGAGATACTCAGAGAGTTGCGTTCATCAACTGAGAAGTCAAGGCGTAGGAACGAGGTGAATGAATTCAAGGAGCAGGGTGACCAACATAGCGTCCACCTGCCTGTTTTGGAGAGAAGCAGAATGATGAGCGGCTCGGGGGATATTGGTGAGGCCTACGTTGACGAGGTTCGACATTATCCCGCCCTAGCGATTGTTGTTATCGTCATTGGTTCAACCGCATTGGGACTCTATTCACTAGTGGTTGGTCCGGAGCCCCTGTTGATTCTAGCAATTGGTGCATTCTTAGCCACTATCGTAGCCTTGGAGGGCTTGAGGTCTCGCCGGATAGAGGTGCGAGTTGCCAGTGCTCTTGGTTCAGATGTGACGCATTCAATTGCAGTAATTGGGGTGTGTTCTGCGGTTGTCTTAGGTCATCTTAACCCAGCATCGTCAGTAAGTGACATGCTAGACTTCTGCATGGCTATCGCAATCGTGATTGTTCTAGGCGCAGCAAGTCTGGCGAACGGCGAGAGGGGGATTGAGTCGAAGAGGTCTCTGATTAATTGGATAGTATTCCCACTAGCTGCGACTAGGTTGGCAGGTTTTGCGATGATTGGGTCCCTTCCCGCCCC
Organism: Euryarchaeota archaeon UBA558; assembly: GCA_002507175.1. Classification (GTDB taxonomy): domain Archaea; phylum Thermoplasmatota; class Poseidoniia; order Poseidoniales; family Thalassarchaeaceae; genus MGIIb-N1. Next base: position 58,257 of record DAZE01000003.1, on the reverse strand, counting down.
ACTCAGTGTTGACCCCTTCGATGGCTCTCTCATATCTTGGACATATCCTTTCTTGTTGCTTGAAACAGTACTACTCCTATCGATTTTGATGGACATGATATTGGACTTCAGAAGTCCTACAGAGAGTGCCAGAAGCGGAATTAGTGAGGTTGGTTTCGCTTCCTCTGTAGTACTCTTGTCATGGGGCCCAGCTGGCGTTATCGCGGTAATCAGAGGGGTTGCAAGCTCTGTACGTGGGAACAGGGAGAAAGAGGCGGGGATCATATCTCTGCTATTGCCCGTATCGTTCATGTCAATCGAACCGATGCTCCCGGCCATAACTTCAATTGGGGATGCCATTATTGTCCTCGAGCTATCGTTATTCTCAGTCATACTCTTCTTGGGGGCATTTGTAAATCTAGATAGGTGGAGTGTCGTATCTGTTCAAAACGCTCACATATTGCTCGTAGCAGCGTGTTTCTTTGTCTTTAATGTCAAATTCGGGGTAGTCGCCTTGATACTCATATCCTCCATCACATGGACACAAGGCGTCACCAGGGTTAGGAGGGGCTTGCGAATCACAGGTTTAGTTGACTTTTCAGTTGCGGTAATTATCGGAGCAATGATCTGGCTATCTTCGATGAGTGGTACTTGGTTACTGACATTGACAATCTTCGTCTCCGCTGAATTGGCAATAGTTCTGTGGCTCAGCCAGAGGAACATGGATCTTCTCGAAATTGATTGATTAGTAATCACTTCGGGCGAATGTTGATTGCAGCGGATGTCTTCTTAGCCCTGTGACAGGCCCTTGGATCTCGGACACAGCCGAGGAAATCGAGCATCCCACGGTTCCTCTTGGGATCAACAGAATGGCCATACCAAGGGCTGCCATTTTGCTTTCTTTGTCGATGATAGCGCTCATATTCATCTCAACATTGGTTGTCGGATACAGTGCTTGGAAATTTCTTGATATGAATCAAGACGCTTTTGATGCAACAGACAGGTCATTAATTCAGGACCCTGAATCGGAGAGGTGGTACTGGGAGGCGATTCTCCTCTACGATACCTGCGATCCAAGACAAGACGATTGGAGTTGGCCTGAGGCTTTGTCCGAACAAGATGACCTCTTCCTTCTACCTGGAGAAGTGCGCTGTGATTGGGAGCACCAAGGAGCAGGGGATAGGGCCTCGTTAGCAATACACAATCGAGGCAGTCAACCACTGGACCTTGTGCTCGAGATTATCGGGGGCTCGATCGTATTTGGGGAGGGAGGTGAGCCGGATCTTGCGATCACCGACTTAGAAGCTAATGACTCCTTAGTGCTGGAGCTTGAATTGGTTGAGGAAGTCACTGAACACAATGTCCAGATTATCGTATCTCACCTTCAGGTAATGGAGGCCCAAGTGATTCTGGACTTAACCGTCTATGCGGGTGCGCAGCCAAGGGACATACACGTAGAGGATGGAGACCAAATTGAGGTACATTACAAGGTCTGGGATGCTGACACAGATGAGCAGCTGGATGAGGGCGACCTTCTTGTCACAGCGGGAGACGATCCAGCATGGATCGAGGGATTTGGTTGGTCTGCAATAGGGTTGGATATTGACAGCGACAGAGGGCTTCTACCCGGGATAAATTCCGGAACATCTCATGTCACCTTACTGCCACCCTCGCTTGCCTACGGGAATAGCGATAGTGAATTGAAAGATCGATGGCTTCGGTTTGAGCTTGAAATAAACCGTGGGCCACTAACTTAATACTGGGTTTCGATATGACTTCTGAAACTGGCCACAAATTAGTGGAATCGCTTGATTTAGGCGTTGATCCGCGTGCAATCAAGAAGGAAGTCCGTAGACTTGTGACCCCCAAATCGGTGTCCGAGTACAGAGCCAAGATATCATCCAAGGCAAATTTGCCAGAGGGGGTTATCCTGGATCCAGCGGCGGGTTCCGGCGGGCAGCTCTTGGCTTACAGCAAGTATCTAGACAGGCCCTGTGCAGCAGTTGAACTGTCCCCCCAGCGTGCTGATTTCTGCGCTTACCAATTCTCGAAGGCCTCTAACAACAGCTCGGTTATCACCATTTGTGGCGATGGAACTGACGCGCAGGGAGTCATGAGTATTGTGGAATCCAAAACCGGACAAACATCGATTTGCATGCTACACGTGGATCCAGCCCGTCCGATGGATACGCAAAAGCACGCAGTTTCGGAAATGCGACCTTCTCTGTCGGTGCTATTAGAGTCCTGGTCAAAGTACATTCATGTTGGACCTGATGGGCCTGCAATGACATTGGATTTGTCCCCTAGGTTGGCCAGGCAGCAAATGTCGGAAATAGAGGATATAGTGTTGGGTGTTTTCCCTTGTACGTCCATGACATGGGAGTGGCTCAGCAGGGGTGGAGGGCGAGTTGACAGGCTCTGTCTGCAAACTGGTCCATTGGCGGATATTGGCTCAGCCTCAAGGTCTGTTCGTCTATGGAATGACGGCAGTTTTTCCACATTACAGGACAATGGAGATATCCTTGATACACCCTACCTGGGTTGGTCTAATTACAAACTATGTTTGGGGGACCTAGTCGCTTTGATCGACCCGGTTATACCAAAGTCGGGACTCAGAGGTGTGTTCGAGGAATGTGCAGGATATGCTCGTGGGGAGTTGGTTTGGATCGGGAAATCGGAAAGGAGGCCCCTAGCCCTCCTTCATGAGGAGATTCATTCAGGATCAGAGATTCGTCCTTTTGTCGTGACCCAGGGGGTGGTGGTCGGAAGGCTGGCATCCAAGTTGGATTTGATGTCCATTGACTCTCTGGCTTCGTTGGCCATGAAGAACAATATAGCAACCGTTCAGCTACGTTGTTCTTTGGAACCTCGGCTACACAAAAGAACAACAGATAGACTCAGCCAGATATTGGGCCAGATTCATGGAAGTCCTGGTTTTCTGATCGAGGACGGTGGGTCTGATGATCTTGTTCTCTGCAAAGAATTGGAAGTTTGAACCTCCGTTCCATTCATAAATGGCATGCAGGTCGGAGACCCGCTTGAGAGGGCCACTGGATCACCAGTGAACACGGGGGAACCGATACATGGCAAAGATAGACGAGAGCCAACTGGGAGATGACTTCTCCTACATAATCAGAATAGCAGACAGCGACATAGATGGCCTAAAACAGGTGAAACAAGGACTCACCTCTATCAAAGGCATAGGGGAGCGGAGTGCCGAGCAAATCTGTAAAATCGCAGGTGTAGACCCTGGGATGCTCTCTGGCCATCTGGGGGACGAGGACCAGAGTAAACTCAGATCTGCCATAGACGAGTTTGCCACTAAGGTCCCATGGTGGATGGTGAACCGTCAGAGAGACCTCCTCACGAATGAAGATGCTCACTTGGTTTCAATGGACGTGCGGCTAACCAAGGACGAAGACGTTGCACGCCTTGCCGCAACGAAAAGCTACAGAGGGATCCGCCACAGATCCGGTCACAAGCTCAGAGGTCAGCGGCTAAGATCAAACGGAAGGCGCGGTGCTACGCTCGGCGTTGAGAGGAAGAAGTGAGGTGATCAAGAATGGGACATCCTAAATTTGCTCGCCCTAAGACTGACCGCCCCACTCACCCCTGGAAAGAAGCCAGGATAGAAGAGGAGCATCGGTTGAAAGAACAATTCGGCCTCAAGAAAGTAGGGGGTATGAAAGAGATATGGAGAGAAAAAACAGCCCTCAGAAGACATAGGAACCAAGCTATGAAACTAATTGGTCGTGTAGATTCTACGGAGGGACACTATGCCCGTGAGAAAGAAGATCTGCTAGTTTCATTGAATAGAAAGGGTCTATTGCACGAGGATTCGACTCTTGATGACGTACTATCAATCACAGTCGAACAGATGCTCTCTAGAAGGCTGCAATCCGTGGTTTACTTCAAGGGCCTCGCTCCATCAATGCGGTCAGCAAGGTCACTGATAGTCCATGGCCACATCTCCATCGGAGACCAAAGAATGACAGTGCCTGGCTACAAAATCCTTCGCTCCGAAGAAGAAGATTTGAGCTACTCTCCGGGTTCACCCTACACAGATCCACAACATTCATTCAGGAAAGAAATGGAAGAACGGCGGATGCCCGGATCTTCCCCTGACGACCAAGATCAACCCGATGCTGATTCGGAGTTCGTGGAACAAATAAAGGCCGATGCTGAGGGCGCGCCGACCATCGAAGACACTATTCCCAAGGAGGGAGAATGATGGGAAGAAAAGCCGTCCTACACATATTCACCACGTACAACAACGTATTGATGACTGCTACTGACCTGACAGGAGCTGAAACTATCGGAAAGGTGTCTGGGGGCATGATTACCAAGAAAGGCAGTGACAAGAGCAGTCAATTCGCTGCGATGAGATCCGCTGAGAGAATGGCTGAATTGTTGTTTGAGAAGGAATTCGACCAAGTCATCGTGAAGTATCGGGGAGCAGGTGGTAACCGATCTCCTAATGCACCTGGTGCTACTGCTGCCATTAGAGCACTAACTCGCGCCGGTGTACAGGTCTCTAGGATCGAAGACGTGACCCCCATTCCTACAGATGGAACAAAAAAGAAAGGGGGGCGGCGTGGTCGTCGAGTTTGAGGTGATTGTATGGTATCAGTAGAAATAATTTCTCAAGAAGATGACATGATGACTGTCCTGTTCAAGGACTCTGACAGGGCACTATTGAATGCTGTGAGGCGAAATCTCATGGGCCACATACCCAAAATGGCAATTGACACCGTTAGGTTCCAAATGGGGACATACGATCAATGCACCAAATGTGAGCATCTGAATCCAGCAGGCGTGGCACGTAGAACGGCCGGCGGCACAGGATGCTCGAAATGTGATGCCGCCTTCGAGAAGGAGGGTGAAGACTACATCGTATGGGAAACGAACTACGCTATTCCCGATGAGATGATCGCTCAAAGGATCGCCATGATTCCAGTTCCGACCGACACTGAGTCATATTCCTTCGAGGAGAGCTGTCCAGACTGCAAAGATCTGGTTGATGAGGACAGGGGTTGCCCGACATGTAACATGATCTACACACTTCGGGCCTTTGGGGCCAAGGGCGGTAGGACGATTACTGCTCGTGATCTCACCTTCCTTGGCGATGATTCAGGCAACGTCCCGGAGACTTACAGAGACATACCCATAACCATACTGCATGAAGGCCAGATGATCGAGCTCTGGGCCACGGCGAGAATGGGGTATGGAGTTAACCATGCCAAGTGGTCAACAACTGCAGGCGTCACATTTGAGCCCAGGCAAATCGCTACGATATCCAACGATAAGAGAGCGAAGACCCTTTTCGACATGGGTCTAAGAATCTCAAAAAAAGATTTCAAAGAGGGTAAGCTTGAGGACATTCACAAGGTCTCTGATCTTAAGAAAGATCTTCACAACGTAGGGGCAGGTACGGGCCTCTCCGATGATTTTGCCGACGCCATAACACTCGAGGACGTCAAGGGAGAATACCTGTTGAGCTTCGAGACCGATGGGTCAATGACTCCCGTCGAAGCGCTGAACGCTGCTTTCGACAGGCTGGCAGAACGCTTCAGCGCCATCAAGGAAGACATCGACCACGTCATTGCTTGAAGGACCTGTTCAATTCAAGGACTAGTTCTCGATGAGCAAGGCGATGGGCATACCTGCCATGGGTCATGCGACCTGCGGAGGCCACGTCACGTTGTTGTTCACAGTCGAAGACAGCGAGATAGAGCCATATCTACAAGGTAGCAGAGGAGCTGGGTTGTGTCTTAATACCGGTTGCAAGGTCTCTGTGAGAGGGGTCCATGGACAATGGGGGGTGAATGTCGGCTTCAGAGGGTTTGAGGGATCGGAAGACATCGTGAGACGGATATTTGACGTAGTCTCAGAAGACCTGCCACAGATAAGAAAGATGAAATGGGACGTGGCAGTAAACAACCATCTGCCAACCTCACAAGGTTTTGGAATGTCAGCAGCACTCGCTATTGCAGTCTCAAGGGCTATCCAAAGAGCGGTTGGTGAAGAATACGAGTTGTCCCTTCGAAGGTCCCTGCTACATGCTCACATTGCGGAGCGACTCAGTTCCTCTGGACTGGGAGACGTGACAGGCATATCTGCTGGGGGAGTGGAGATTAGGACCTCGCCAGGTGCGCCATTTCATGGAGATGGGCTCCAAAAGGGCCCAGGTGTCGCATTGGGTTGGTTCCAGGACATGGAAATGACCCTAGTATGGCCAAAAGAAAAGGGACATCATACTAGTGAATACATTGACGACTTGGGCTGGAAAATGAGCATAAGCGAGTCAGGTCGAGCCTCAATGTTATCTTTGGTTGGCATGTGGGGACCCAGTTGCTGGCCGATGCTCCTCTCAACTGCACGCTCATTCGTAGAACAAAGCGGTCTTCTAACTGATGGGGGTCGGGGAGGCCTGCTGGAGGCGGTTAATTCGGTTATAGCGAAAACCGATGAACGGGCTGTTGCATCCCTCTGCCTACTCGGGAACAGCATAGTAATAACGCGCAGGGACTTGATGTCACCCGTCAATCTGGGAATCATCGAAGATGCTCTGTCAGAAACGGATTTATTATTTCGAAGAGTGAAATTGGCAAAATTATCAACAGTCTGATTCACGATTGTTTTCATGAAAGAAGTCCAATTTAGAGAGGTCCAATGGTGACGCATCAAGGAGGATAGCGCCTTTCAACCTCAATGAATTACAAAATCCGTGTCGGTAAACAACTGCGCCATAGCCGTATTCTGCAACATATCGATCGACTTGTTTTTGTGTCTTTTTCCGCGGAAATCCTAACGCAGCCCCGAAGAAATGTTTGGCATCGATCCAAGCACATGGAATCCCATTTATCCTTACATCATCAAGAAGCAGAAGATCCGGAGTAATCACAGCTCGCCCTTCGCTTTTCTTTTGTTCGACCTCCAAGTCGCCTTGCTTTCTGTAGCGTACCCCGAGCTGGGTGAAGTGCGAACACAATATTTCCTCAAAGATCTCAGCAGCGGATTGGGTTTCGCTCTGGTTGACAGAACTGACTCTGTCAGCCTCTTCTGCGAGCTGAAACTGCTCGTAATCCCTTTGCTTGAGTCTTGACTGAGGGGACTTTAGTGATTCCTTGATCTTGTTCTTTGACCATCCTCTTCCGGTCAATATTGCCCGAAATGTATTCACGGGAGGGGCATCGAACCGCTTGGAAAGAGATAGAACGCTTTCTCCTTGATCGTATCTCCGCCTTAACTCATTGGACCTCCTCATTAATCGGCCATGAGAAAATACGCTCTTTTCTTGATTCAATGCAGCTCTGAGGGAAAGTGCCTGTTCAAGAGTGATGTTCATCCCTTCTATCTGGGTGGCAATCTCATCGACCCTTTCTTGGGGAAGGTAACCGAATTCTCCTTTGCGAGTGACTATTTCACTTACTTTGTCCTGAACCGATTTTGAAACCCCTTTGACCATCCAATCCAACTCTATCTTCGTCGGGGGTGGTTCGATAGATTCTGGTATTCCTGTGGGAGGAGGAGATGCACTGAATCTATCTAAAGCCCTCTGTATGGCCTCAGTGTCCTCTCGAGTTGAGTTTCTTCCTCTACTCGGGGTTTTCTGAGTTTGGTCTTTTTTTTCTGAAGAACCTTTCTCACGTATTGTCAACGACCACCCGTACAGGGCATACTCCATGAACCCAACGTATGAATTCTAGATGCCACCGACTCTAAACCTCCGCTTGGCATATGCGTCATATGCAAAATCCCTAATTGGCTTGGGCATAAGCAAACCGAGAGAGAGAATTGACCATGGAAACCTCATTTTCATGGCTATCCTCAGAGCAGCAGTTGACTTCGAGGACCAATGACCTCGCTCATCGACTAAGAATACTGAATCCACCCCTTCTAGGTTGTCAGGTTTAGACTCCAGAATTTTCACGCCTTCCTGAGTTTCCTGTCCGACCAATCTGATATTTCCTCTGGATCTTTTGCGAATGAAATTTGCCCATGCTGTGCAAAACTCACAGAAATTATCGTACAGGATGACGCTCATACTTCTCCCTCAGATGAAAGCCAAGCCCGGTTCTAATGGTAATGCAAAACCTGCCTTCCCACCAACATCCTCCCCCGATCCTGCCTCATAAACCTCAACTTGATTTATTCCAAGGCTTGTGGCGATGAACTGACGATTATTCTCGAGTATGTGAATTTCCTTATCAGGTATTGATACCAGTGCTTTTTCCTCATCGGTCCATGTCTGAATCTTACCCCGTTTCTTCCTTGACCCCCTTGTGATTGTGGACCACATCTTCATGACTTGTCCTTTGTTCTTAGATGATGTGAAGGCAGTGAGCGACTTTATGTGGTCCATGCCATGTTCGTGAAAGTTGAAATCCTGTCTGGATAGAGTGACGGCTTCACAGGCGAGTTCTTGGGCCCAAGAAGCTGCTGTTTGTATCACCATGTTCTGAAGTGGTGAGTCCGAATGTTTCTGGGCCAATGTCAATAGGTTACGTGATGTGTCAATAACTGATTTGAGATAATTTTCTTCTGCAAGTAGTGTCTTATCGTTTAATTTGGCACCAGTTGGGTTGAGTTCCTTTTTGGAAAGCATGTCATGACCACCGATTTTCATCCAAAGCTCCTCTGCGATATGTGGTGTGACAGGCGCGATCATCTGGGCCCACATCGACATGTAACTCAATGCTGAATCTATATCGCCACCACCTCTCCTGTTGTACCACTGCCAATCAGACAGCATCTCAAAATGGCTAATCATCACACCTTCCCTCAGACTTACATTTTCCATTGAGGCGATCCATCTATCCATGTTACTCCTCCCCTTCGCCAGAAGCCATTCGTCAATCTCCCCCTTTGATTTCTTCATGCTAAGTGATGCCTCAAATGCGTCAATGATGCTTGCCAAATGACGATGGTTGGAGTCTATTGCTGTGTCTGACCATTCCATACCTGCCTCGGGATTTGCCCCGAAAAGTATGAACAGGCGTACAGTGTCGGCACCGTATTTCTCCACCATCTCACCGGGGCTGACAGTGTTGCCCAATGATTTGCTCATCTTTGCGGATCTTGTTCCCAAGGTATCACCACAACTTGGGCATGGCTGGCTTTCAAAGTCGACGTGATATTCAGCATTGCACGAGCTGCAGTATGGGGCCGGAGCGTTCAGCATTCCCTGGCAGACCAGTCTACTGAACGGCTCCCCAACAGAGTTCATGCCCATGTCTCGAGTCGCCTTGGTGAAGAATCGCGCGTAGAGCAAGTGCATGACAGCGTGCTCGATACCACCAATGTAGAGGTCGACGCCGCCTCCCATCCAATAATCGACTGCCTTTCTTGAAAAGGGAAGTTCTGAGTTATCAGCATCGCAGAATCTCATGAAGTACCAGGAGGAGTCGTAGAACGTATCCATAGTATCTGTCTCGCGTCTGGCTTCATTGCCGCATTCTGGGCACTTCACCTTGCAAAATTTCTCGTGGCTAGCTAGAGGGTTTCCACCCTGGTCTTCTGTGAATGTCAGGTCCAAAGGCAAAGTAACGGGGAGGTCCTCCCTAGGAACCGGAACGGTCCCGCATGACTCGCAATGGATCATTGGAATTGGAGTGCCCCAAAATCTCTGCCTGCTCAAAAGCCAATCTCTTAGCCGATATTGTGTCGTCCCGACCCCTGATCCTTCCCGTTCCAACAATGAAATTACCGCAGACTTGGCCTCTTCACCGACCAAGCCGTCCAATTCGGGTTTGGATGAGCCGATCATCGATCCATACCCCGTAAAGGCTGATTTCGGCTCCACATCTTCACCCTCATCTGAGTCATTCTGGAGGACAGTTCGTATCTCTAGCCCGTACTTTTTGGCGAATTCGAAATCCCTTTCGTCATGCCCGGGGACTGCCATCACAGCTCCTGTTCCATAGCCTGCGACTACGAAGTTCCCGGCATAGATTGGGATCCTCTCACCACTCATCGGGTTCAATGCATATCTGCCGAGAAAAACGCCTTTTTTCTCCTTGAGTAAGTTGATTCGCTCAAATTCAGAAAGCTTGGCGCATTCGTCCCGAAGTTCAATCCACCCATGTTCCCAATCAGATCCACCGCAAAGGATTGGGCATAGTTTGTGTTCTGGGGACAGAGTGAGAAAGGTGACTCCAAAGATTGTGTCTGGTCGGGTTGTGAAACAGGCTATCTCCTCATCACTATCCTCGATTGGAAATCGAATCTCGGCGCCTCTGGACCTGCCTATCCAATTCCTCTGCATCGCCTTCACGTTTTCTGGGAATACTATCTCATCCAAGGATTCGAGTAGCTCGTCGGAGTACTCAGTCATGCGCAGGAACCATTGAGACATGTCTCGTTGAACCACCTCCAATCCACATCTCCAACATCTGTTGTTCTTGACCTGCTCATTTGCGAGAACTGTGTCGCAATCGACGCACCAATTCACCGGAGCAGACCTCCTCTCTACCAGTCCTTTGTCATGAAAGTCGAGGAACATCGATTGGTTCCATTTGTAGTATCCAACATCCGATGTGGCGAATTGTCGCCCCCAGTCGTAGGAGTACCCCATCCTCCTCTGGTCCGACTTAATGCTGGAAATATTGCGGGTAGTCACGTCTTCTGGGTGTCCTTGTTCCTTCTTTGCAGCGTTCTCAGCAGGCATTCCAAATGAGTCATAGCCCATTGGATAAAGCACGTTCTTGCCCATCATTCTCTGGAACCTGGCCATCGCGTCCCCGATAGAGTAGTTGCGTACATGGCCCATGTGCATGTTCCCAGACGGATAGGGGAACATCTCTAGGCAGTAGAACTTAGGCTTGGTGTGGTCAACCTCGGCCTGAAACACATTTTTGCTGTCCCAAATCTCCTGCCATCGGAGTTCGATTTCAGTATGGTCGTACCTCATCGTATGCCTCCTTCGTGCCTGCGATCACAGGTCACCTCTTTGAGGTGCCGTCGGTACGAAGGGGTCATGTTGGGAGATGGAGAGTTCGACAAGCTAGTGCTAAATGACGGCATAGAGGTCTGGGTGACCCTAATGGGGCCCTACTTGAACATGAACACGGCGTTTATCGATAGGAGTGCGAATGTCGTCGCAATAGTTGATCCATTCAACGCCTCAAGGTGGAGAGAAGCGCTTTTGGAGGATGGATTGGAGCCTACCCACTTACTCTACACTCACACCCACAGGGATCATGCGTCAGGCTACCAAGAGATGACCAGATTGTTCCCTGATCTTGAGGTCTGGGGGCATGAGGACGCTCGTGTCCCACACTTGCTAGCTCACCCAGTCTTTGAGAGGGTTGACTTCACCGACGCCTGGGGCCAGCCAGCGTTTGAGGAGATTGAATGGAAGGCAGGGGGAATTAGCCTGACGGTCACCCACACCCCGGGTCATGCACCTGGCCACGTCACGATTCATGGGCATGGAGTATTTCACGCGGGTGACCTGCTCTTCACTAACGGGATGGGCAGGGTCGACCTACCTGGATCAGATCCTGAATTGCAATTCAGGAGCATCCGCAAAGGGAAGCAGATACTCGAAAGCCTCCCCGGGGATTGGCGAATGATTCCGGGACATAGATATGATTGGATAGACGGGACCACTCCCGACTGGGTCAGCATCGATGAGGTGCTTCGCCACAACTATGCACTCAAATCGATCACGAGCCAGTGATCACTCTGTCTTCGATACCTTAACCGCGTTGAGTCCCTTTGGGCCTTCTTCGACCTCGAACTCCACGGAGTCGCCATCGCGGATTGTGCCATCTACCTCAGAGATGTGAACAAAGAGGTCGTCCGCCCCCTCTCTTTCGATAAACCCATACCCTTTTTTCTGATTGAACCACTTTACAGTTCCCTGCTCCATGGAGTGCCCTGAGAATCCCTAGTTATTCATCTTGGCCATCTGAAGATCTCTCAAAAAGTGATTTTGTTTCGTAGCTGCACGTGAAATTATTTACTGCAGAGAGGTAATTTAATCCTATTAGTTGTAATACGAAGGGGCATGGGAAGGGTCTCAGCAACGGCATTTTCGTTGATTCTGCTTTCCTCCACTCTTTTCGGTTGCCTGTCAAGCAATGAGGAAAGTCGAAATGATGATCAAGAACAAGGGGATACTGGGAATAATGAATATTACGAGAGTGAAGGTTTTTTTTGTGTGGACCACGGGGGGTTAGAGCGATGTTGGCAGCAACACGTTCCCGAGGGCTTGGACGCTGATACGCCTGTCCCACTCTTGGTTGACATGCATGGCTATGCTTCAGACTCAACCAAGCACAAAAAGCTGTCTTCTTTCGATAAGATAGCTAACGACCACGGTGCCATTGTCGTCTATCCCGATGGTGTCCTTGGACGCAACCTACCGACTGACCTACAGGAAAATCAGGCGTGGAACGCTGGATGGTGTTGTGCACACTCGGCGAAAGACCGCGTTGACGATGTGGGTTTCATCGAGAGGGTGGTGAACTTTACTTTGGACATGCACAATGTCGACTCAGATAGGATATATGCTTCTGGATGGTCGAACGGGTGTGCCATGGCGCAGAGGCTTGCAATGGAGTTGAGCCACACCTTTGCTGCGGTGGGCTGCATGGCATTCTATCTGCTGACTGATCCAATTGAGCGCTACTCACCGATTCCGATAATGGAGGTTCACGGATTTTTGGATCAAATTGTTCTGTACGAATCGAGTATCCTCAGCGTCCCATTCAGCGAAGACATGTGGACAGAACCAGAAGCCTACGAGACTGGTGCTATCGAGAACATGTTCGAATGGGCCGTGCACAATGACTGCTCGGGGAGTCCCGAGACCTTCGAACTGAATGCACTTTACTCGATACAGGGCTTTGATGAATGCGAAAACAACGCTACTGTCCAATTGATGACTATCTTCGCCGCTCAACACAATCCATATTCCAATGACAATGAGGATGGGACGCTCATTGGCAGTGCTTTCATAGGAACGCAGGGCTATGTTGAATCTAGCGAGATTGTATGGGACTTCCTAATCCAACACAACAAGGATTGATCGTCTGTTGAGTCCTTTTCCAAATTGTGTTGAAGTATACTCTGTTTAGACCGTTCCGTCAAGGTATGGCAGAATAGTACAACCAGGTAGAAAGGTTGTTATGAAAAGGGGCATAACAATCCTAGCAAATTGGCGCATTACTGTGGCTAATAGGATTATTTGGTTTAATATTCTCCTGGCGAATCTTCAGATAAACATAATACGACGTCCTATTTTGTAGAAATTACATGAGTAAACTGTCCGTAGGAGATATTATGCCTGTATTTTCCCTTCCGGCCTTAGATGGCAGCCAATTCGACCTCTCTGATGTGAGAGGTAAGAGGGTAATTTTCACTTTCTTCAGATTCTCAAGTTGTCCGTTTTGCAACTTGAGGATAGATCGGATTGTCAAGAGGTGGGGTGAGTTTGCAGACGACACGGTAATGCTCGGAGTTTTCGACGCTGACATAGGTGATCTTCGTAAGCGCATGGGAAAGCGTGACATCCCATTCACAATATTGGCAGATGGGGATTATGAATTATTCACCCGTCATGGCGTGGAGAAGTCCTTCCCCAGATTCGTGTTAGGGGCCCTCAGATCCCCTTTGACATTTTCACGCGCGATGCTAAAGGGATATTTTCCTATGACGCTGTCGATCTCAAAGATGTCTACCATCCCGGTGGACATTCTCATTGGGGAAGATGGGAAGATCGTGGAGGCGCATTATTGTCAGGACACAGCCGACCATTTACCGGTGGACAGGCTTATCCGCTTCTCGAAGGGCGAATGATCCTACCCATTTCGTGTTCTTACCCTGGTCAAAACGTACCAGACTCCGATTATCCCTACGGTGAGGATCGTCGAGGCCCCATAGCCCGGATCAGCACCGTTCCAAGTCTGGGGGTCAAACAGGATCCCATCGCCCCTCGTTGAAACAGCCCAAACACCATAGGAAGAGAGTAATGTCATTGTAGTGATGGTCAATGCTATCGCCGTCTTTGCGTGTCCGGGAATGGTTTTTCCAGTAGCGTAGTACTGAAACAAGGCGGCTCCAAAAAATCGGTTTGTCAGGCTCCACCTAAACAATCTAGGGCTGGATAGGGAGAATAGGAAGGCTGCAGGAACGGCCCATGATACCGTGGGCCAGCCCGGAATCCAGATACCCGCAATGGCAAACACAACGAACATGCTTCCCAAGCCAATGTACAAATTTCTCTTGAATGAGGAGTTATCTACCGAGTATCTGTCGACGATATCATCGACGGATCGTAATGGCTCCATGATTGGTCCGGCGTATATTTGGTCATAAAATACAACGTATGAACCGTGGATATTTGATGAGTGACCTCCTCGAGTGAACATGGAAGGCTTATTCACCCTGCCACGTAAGGCTTCAACCAGCGATCCTCTGAGAATTGCGGTATTGATTTCCGGCGGAGGATCAGGCCTTGCGTCCATACTGGCGTATGAATTACTTGAGCCCCGATTTTTCCACACTGTTTTGGTCTTGGCTGATTCGCATGAAGCTGGTGGTTTGGGCCACGCTAGAAAGGCGGGGATAGATTCTATTGGAATCCCGCTGCCAAGAATAGCAAACAAAAAAGAACAACGTCTGAAACACGAAGACCTAGTTCATGAACAACTAAAGAAGTACAATACAGAACTAATCGCCCTCGCAGGGTACATGAGGATTTTTACGCCTGTTTTCGTTGAAAAATGGAAAGGACGGTTGATCAACATACACCCGTCATTACTTCCAAAATACCCCGGTGCTCACGCTCATCGGGACGCTTTGGCCGATGGGGCAGTTATCTCTGGGTGCACAGTTCATTTTGTGGACGAGGGGGTCGATACTGGTCGAATTATTACACAATCCGAAGTCCCTGTTCTTACAGGTGACAACATTGGTGATCTTCAAAATAGGGTAAAGGCGGCCGAGCACGCATTGTACCCTAGGACCATTGATGCGATCGCCAAGAATCCGGGTTTATTCATAGATCGCCAGGATGGTTAAGATTCCCAAGTCCCAGTCCCTCACAATCCACAGCCCTCCACCTCATCCGCTGAATCTGCTGTTTCAAGGGGCCCGCCATGGGGCTGAGTTCTCTAGATAGTGCATCGACCCTTAACAAAGCATGCAGGGGGTGAATGATTTCATCTCTGGGGACTACGACATCCACATCGTTGGCCAGATTCATCCGTAGACTTTGGTACAGTTCTTTCCTCAGCCATGGTGAATCGACAGGGGAGATTTGGAGTGGTTCGTTGGGATCCAATGTCTCGTCAGACATACCCTTGAGTAAAGCCTCAATCATCCCAGAATGGGGGACATTGTCTCTACGCCACACAACCCTATGAGCCAATTCCCCAGCGCTGGACTTCTGTCTAGATTCCTGAACCTCATCAGAAGCCATCACTAGTATTGCAGAATGGCCAGAGTCGATTAGTCTCTCCAAGGTAATTCTGATCAGGGATTTTCCGTCCATTTGGATGAGTGACTTGTCACGACCCATTCTAGACGATCGACCACCTGCAAGAACTAGGGCCTGCATGATCTCACCGAAGCTCGTCAAGCCTCCTGATCGAATGAAGCATCTCATCAATCAGTTCCTTAGCTGTTGACATCAAAACCATCCTGTCCCTTCTCCCATTTGTTTGCTCGAGCCAGTGCATGATCTGAGCGACATCCCGGGCATCCTTAGCAATCGTCCATTCAAGCACCTCCTCCGCAACTGGGTCATCCGAAGGCAGTAATCTGTCTGACACTGTGTTATGCCAGTGATAACAGGTGATTAGACTTGATCCCTGTAGAGGATCCGATCTCTTACTCTTATCACTAGTTCTGGGGCCTGTTTGTAATCACTAGCAGCCGTAAGTTCCAGTTCTTTGGGTGTTGGGTCTCTTCCTCTAATCATTGATGCATGGATACAAAGCAAGGACAAGGTCTGCATGACTCCACCTTGTTCTAACCAGGAGCAAAGCCTCTCCTCATTAGGGCACATGCGTCCAGATCTAAGAATCTCCTCGACGCACATTAACAATCCCTCGATTGGCTCCTTAGGTCGAATGAGATCCTCCAATATTCGCCAAGGGCTCGTGCCCATTCTTGCATGATCTATGTTTGCCAGTAGCAGTGCTGCCATCGCCAAATCTTCTCTACCATGTCTGTTCCACAACAGAGGCAAGATTGATGCAAGTACCTCAGGGGTTTCGGAATTCTTTGTGATGAGCCAAGATGCGATTCTTCTCAGGGAGGCATCTGGCGTCCCCAGGAAAAAAGAGTAATCACCATCGACTGAGAGCCTGTCGGTGCTAGACTTCATTATCAGAGCCGGGACATTGTATGTGTAAGCTTCCCGAAGTATCCTCGGGAGGGCTCTGACTGACTTTGCCTTCCTATCAGGTATGGATGATAGGTATGCATCCAAGGCCATATTGGAACCTCATTTCCTGATCCTTAGTTTTTGGAGAGGGTCTGAAACGAGTTCTATTGCATCATCGATTGTTGTCCTTAGTTGGGCTGCAACATTGCGATGAACCACTTGTTCCAGATGTCGGTCCACACTCCTCACAAACTCACGATGCTCTGTCTCGTTGATGTCAAACACAGTCCGCATGTAGGATAGCAAGAGAGCTGTTTCAGGTGTCGGCTCGGAAATTGTGCAATAGGCCTCCAGTACTTGGCCGTATACCATCAAAGCCTCAGATCTAGATATTTCTCTTCCGGAGTCGCTATCTCTTCCCTCGAGGATATTGTCATAAATTTTCAATGGTAGACCTTCGGCCAATCTCAAAGCGTGCGAAAGACGTGCTAGAATCCTCATTTCTTGATCGTCAAGATGGCCATCCTTCATTGCCAGAGTGGTCGCTCCTCGAAAGACCGATGTTGTGTCAATAGCCTTGTCCACGAGTGGTCAACCGAAGGAGTCAGATATGGATTTGACCCATAGGCGAGTCTGATTTTATTTGCTAATTTTTTAGACTATTTTGCAAAGTGTTCAAATGCAGGACACAACAGGAAGACATGAACAGATCACTGTCCCACTCGCGGGTGCCTTGCACCCATCCTTGCCAATTATGGCGGCGAAAGGCCGCGAACTCCCGTTTGAGGGAATGGTGATAGTTCGGAGGAAATAACATGTCAAAGAAAGAAGGAAAATATGTCATACACGCGACCATAAGAACAGATGGTACCGTCCAAAGGAAGGACGTTGTTGGGGCCATTTTTGGCCAAACTGAGGGGCTTCTGGGTGAAGAATTACAACTACGAGACCTACAGAGGAGTGGCCGAATAGGCCATGTCGATGTTTCACTGAACCAGAGAAAGGGCAGTGTAAATGGGGAGATAACCCTCACCACGTCAATGGATCAAGTCTCCACCTCGGTAATCGGAGCATCGCTCGAAACCATTGACAGAATTGGCCCTTGCAAAGCGTCCATAAGAGTACAAAGGATCGAGAATGTTGTATCTGCGAAGAGAGATGTTGTGATTGATCGGGCCAAGCGCTTACTGATGGATCTAATTGGCTCAGGGGCTGATGAATCCAAAAATATCCTGGATGAGGTAAGGTCTGTTCTAACTGTTGACACTGAAGTAAACGTGAGTGGAATGACTGCTGGGCCTAACGTGAAGAAAAGCGATGGAATAATCATCGTAGAGGGTCGAAATGACGTCAGGAACTTATTGAAATACGGAATCAAAAATGCGATTGCAATGATGGGTTCTGGCGTCCCAGATGAGCTAATCGAATTGGCATCCACCAAGAAAAACGTCACGGCGTTCCTCGACGGGGACCGTGGAGGTAGCCTCTTGTTGATGGAGCTCTCAGGATCGCTAGAAAAATCCCTGACCCATGTTGCATTTGCACCAAAGAGCCTTGAGGTCGAACATCTAGAAGGTAAAACGATTACCAAGTGCTTAAACCAGAAAGAAGTCGCAGCGAAGGTAGTCCAGAGAATTAAGAAACAAATGGAGAGCGACGACAATGCAACTCTCGGCCATGAGAAAGCCGAAGTCCAAGCACCGGAGGTAATGGCCGATTGGGGGCAACACCTTGAGGGCCTCAAAAGGAATCAGGCTGTCATCATCCTTGAAGATGGGTCGGGCAGCGACCCTCTTGGCGCAGCTGCTCTTGGGAAGGCTCTAGAAGAAACAGAGGGTGCCGTCGGACTTGTTTTCGCCGGGAAGATGAGTGATCGGATTTTTGATCTCGCCAGCAAAGCGGGCATTGACAACGTCCTAGTCAGTACCGTAGGCAATACTGCAAGGAAGGGGAGCGTCTCAGCGTATGCGCCCACAGACCTGTGACCGAAGGTCTGCGAAGGGGTGTCTAATTGCCACTTGGTCGTATGATTAGACAGAAGGCATCAAAGCCTCAACGAATTCGATTGGCTGCATGGTAGAGGCCTCGCGCATAGTCATAGGGGTCTATGCACTGTTGATACTGGCTTATGCCACAGCCTTTTTCCGCCAAAGATACATCAAGCGAAAGGCGCTCGAGATAAAATTAGAGCTTGACACAATGTCGTCCGCTTATTATACTGTACACAGAGAATTGACATCAGTGAATGACGGATTGGAATCCGTCATCGGAGAGAGCGATCCTGTGCATGATAGACTTGCAGCCCACTCTGCAATCGACGCCGCAGAGAGAATGTTGAGCAGATTGGGCGGGGAAAGTATCAGTAGGGTTTGTGATCTAGTCTCGCATCCAGCGAGGTTACTTGCAATGGCTTTGGAGAATGACGAGGCTGATTCGGACGAATCGCTGATAGCAATGGGGAAACTCACTAGAAGGCTTGGATCGATGTTAGATTCGACTGGTGTAAGACCTGATGACCTGACTTTAACCTCCTCACAGTTTGAACGACTGGGCTCATTGTTTGAGGAGCATGATGTGCAAAAACATGCCCGCGATGCTTACGAGGCTTCCCTCAGAGAAGGGCATAGATTCGATTCCATGTCTGGCCTCCTGAGAATAATCAGAGTCACTGGTACAAGGAACGAGTTGATTGAAGCTCTGGAGGCCCACATCGACTCAGAACCCGATGACATGCCAGCGCTGATTGAGCAGCTATCCCTATTACCTGAGAGTGACTCAAGATCTTCTCGGAATCGACGGAGATTAGCATCACTAGATTGGGATGGGGAAATGGAAGTAGAGGTTGTGGGGTCGATTCATAATCTCCGGTCCAGAGCTGTGGGCCCTGATATTCTGGACATGTCGCCCGCGGTCAGAGTCAAGCGGGCTCGCAAGAAAATATCAGAAGGGATGTTGGACGAAGGTCTGGAATTGCTAGACGGCATGACTTTGGAAGAGAGGAACGTTGATGACGTCTTATTTATGAGGGCTAAAATTGCGCATTTGAAGGGACATTATGACTTGGCGCTTAGGCTGATTAGGGACATAAGATCTGAATCCGATGATTCGATTCTGATGGAGGTTTCGATAATTGTTTCAATGGGCATGGCAGATTCTGCGATGGCTCACCTTAACTCAAAAATTGATGTTGTTGGGAGTTCAGCCCTCTACGAAGCCGGAATAAAGTTGTCAATCGCCGTTGGTGACCTGAATAACGCCCTGGCATTGTTGGATAGGTCAAGAACATTCGCCCCAACAATAGGGCTTTTGGAATCTGAAGTATTAGTTTTGATGAATCAGTGCAGGCTGGAGAGAGACAATACTGGATCGGTGCCAGAGAGCCTCATCTTGAGGTTAAAGGACTGCAGCCTACAGATGACGAGTTTCGATAGAGAAGATCATAGAAGCTGGTTGGCTGCCTCTTACTACAGCAGGCTTTCTGGTGATCTAGACGAGGCGCGGACGTGCATCGTCAGGGCAAGACGGATCGCAGAGATGGATCCCAGTGTCCTAATTGAAGAGGCGCGTATACTTATCGAAACAATGGATTTCGATGAGGCGCGATCCGTGCTAAGGGAATGTGATAAAGTTCGAGCTGATAAAGTCGAAATGGAATTTTTGAGTGCATTGGCCTATGCCAGAGAAGGACGAATGGAAGAGGCAGAGAGGAGATTATTGAGCGTGGTCAAGATGGACCCAAGTCACGTTTCGGGCCGACTGAACCTCACTATGTTGTACCTAATTCAAGATAAGTACGACTTGGCAGCCCAACATTCAACGGAGGTTGTTAGAACCAGGCCAAACAATCCAATAGCAATAAAACGTAGTGCTGAGGCAATGGTTGGGCTATCATTGTGGGAAGAGGCGATAGATCTACTCGAAGGTGCTATCTCATCTCAAATTGGAGATGTCGATGCAATGGCATTGTTGGCGTCTTGCCTCATAAAAACTGGAAGAGGTGAGCAAGCCGAGGCTCTTCTCAATGAAGCAATCAGGCTAGATCCAAGTGATAGCGAATCATGGGCCTGTAGAGCGAGGTTATATCTCGAGTTTAATCGGGTTGGTGAGGCCATGTCAGACCTTGAGAAGGCTTCAGAATGCAATCCAAGGAGATTTGACGTGCTGATGATCCTTGCCGAACTTGAAGAGAAAGCGGGAGATTACAGGGCGGCCTACAAACGATGGCGTCAGGTTCTGGATATCGATCCTAGTGATCAACACGCCAGATCTAGGCTGAGATTGATGAGGTCAATGGCAGGGATTCCCGCAGAAAGGGTTCATGTCAGGTGATGCTTTCGGCAGCTCATGCCTTCAAGTCATGGTATCGAGCCAGGGGATAAAGCGCCATCATTTAAGCTGCCAAATGCGAATAAGGCCCATGGTGAGTCCTTAGTCGGCTTGGATGAGGTGATCGGAGAAAATGGAGGGATTGTGATGTTCACTTGCAATCACTGCCCGTACGTTGTGGCATCAGAGGGCAGAATTGAAGCAATGGCGAAGATGGCAAGAGAATTTGGATTAGGATTTGTCGGAATCAATTCAAATGACCCCGAACGGTATGTTTCGGATGATTGGGACCATATGGTTGAGAGAGCCTCCAAGGGGATGTCATATCCCTACCTACATGATTCGACTCAAGAGGTTGCAAGATCGTATGGTGCAAAGCGAACTCCAGAATTTTATCTAATTTCTGGAGGTCATGACGTAATGTATCGGGGTCGTCTTGATGACTCCCCCAGAGATCCGTCCAATGCTACAACATGTGAGCTTGAGGATGCACTGAATCAATATGTCTCAGGGCAGAAAATCCGCGTCCAGAGAACAGAAAGTATTGGATGCTCAGTAAAGTGGAAAGAATGAATTCGGCCCCACTATATTTCTAGAATTTTTCTAGTAGGAATCACAGGTTATCAGTACTGCTCAAGTACAAGCTCGGTTCTTGTTGAAATTATGCTCCCCGGGGCACTTAACCAAATTCTGTCCAAGAGTCCGCGCAAAGCCACAGTGTCATCAACATGTGCCAAGACAATAAGATCTGCGTCTCCGCTTATTTCATAAACTGATTCTATACCATCCCAAGATGCATATTCACCTGCCAAAGTGCCAATCTCAATACCAGGCCCAACACTGAGACGAACTAACGCAGACAGTCCAATTCCAGTCTCTCGTATCGTATACCCTCTGATAATGCCCTCATCTTCCAGCCTTCTCATTCTGGCCCTGACCGTTCTCTCTGTGACACCGGTTGAGTTGGCGATCTGAACAAATGAGGATCTTCCCTGGTCTCTGAGTACTGATAGTATCGATCTGTCGAGTGAATCTACTTCAGGCATGATATTGCCGTTAATCAGTCACTTTTTATGCCATTGGTTCATGATTACAGAAAAAAAAATGAAAAATATTACATTTTTTGGTAATTATTCACATATTTTGTTGCTGGTTGGTTTCAAATCAGTGGATGTTTTTCGATCTATTGATGCGGGACGCGCCTCAATCCAGCCAAGTTGAAATTCAAGAGTATCTTGATGATATATCATCATTGAAACTTACGAAGGAAGAGTCTGACTGGTACAACATCGATGTCGCAGCGATGCTTAACCACGTAAATCTCCACGGACATGAGATAAATGAGGTCGATGGCTCTTCTCTACTCTTTTTGGAAAAGAGTGCTGTATTGTGTTGCCCCGAAACAGCCGTGATGCACCATTTCCCAAAGAACCTAATCCACTGCTTCGTGGATGACTATCGAAGATTGAGTTCTCAAGATGATGGGGTCCTTTGCAAAGCTGAGTTGTTCTCAATCTCACCATCCCAAGAACAACTATGTTGGGAAAGATGTTGTCGCTCGGAATTAGAGATTCCCATATTACAATCAGCTGTCTCCAAATGGCTTGGTTGGTTGAATGCATAATTCTCGGGAAACTTGACAGGGCGTGCCCCCCGGATAGGACCATGGTAGGGCAGATCACCGACATCCTCGCTCGAATGATTCTCGATTCGAGAGGGCGGCCGACGATTGAAGTTGACTGTTTTGTAGATGGAAGGTTCTCTGCGAGGGCGGCAGTTCCCTCTGGGGCTAGCACTGGTTCTCACGAGGCTGTGGAACTGAGAGACGGCGGCTCTCAATGGCGGGGGTCAGGAGTCAAAAGGTCTGTGGATAATGTGAATACAATATTAAAAAATGAGTTAATTGGCATGAGTGTCCATGACCAGACTCTGATTGACGAGCGTCTGATTTCGGCAGACGGGACTCCGAACAAAAGCCTACTTGGGGCGAATTCTATT
Organism: Euryarchaeota archaeon UBA558; assembly: GCA_002507175.1. Lineage (GTDB taxonomy): Archaea > Thermoplasmatota > Poseidoniia > Poseidoniales > Thalassarchaeaceae > MGIIb-N1. The sequence goes on along the minus strand of DAZE01000003.1, from coordinate 35,615 downwards.
TTGGGTTGCTCCCTGGCGGTTCTAAGGGCATCGGCCAAAGAAAGGGGGATTCCATTGTGGAAATCCATACCTGGTGAATGGCCAGTCGGTGTAATGCCGGTCCCTTTGATGAACATTCTAAATGGTGGTGCACATGCTGCGACTAACGTAGACGTACAAGAGTTCATGGTGGTTCCATATGGATTCTCAGACTTCACATCTGCTCTCAGGGCTGGAACTGAAACCTATCACGCCCTAAAAGAAGCACTCAAGGAGAAGGGGCTGCTTTCTGGAATCGGTGATGAAGGGGGTTTCGCCCCCTCCTTGGGACGGAACGAAGAGGGCTTGGAATTGTTGGTAGAAGCCATCGAGAGGGCTGGATACTCAATTTCAAGTCAAATCGGGATAGCACTGGATGTAGCCGCTACTGAATTCTATGATTCTGGCAAATATTCTTTCGATGGGAAGATGATCGATGGGTCAGAACTGTCTTCGTTGTATTCCTCTTGGATTGAAAAATACCCTATAGTTTCGATAGAAGACCCCTTCTCAGAGGATGATTGGGGGTCCTGGATATCCTTCACGGACAAAGGTCATGATGTTCTTGTAATCGGAGATGATCTGTATGTGACCAATAAATTGAGGTTGGAGAGGGGTATCATTGACCAAGCCTCCAATTCAATCTTGATCAAGCCCAACCAGATAGGGACTGTATCTGAGACTCTTGAAGTGATGCAGATTGCTAGAGGCGCCGGGTTTGACTGCATCATGTCACATCGTTCAGGTGAAACTTGTGACAGCTCTATATCCGACCTGGCAGTAGGAACAGGATGTGGTTGGATAAAGACGGGTGCTCCGGCTAGATCTGACAGAACTTCGAAGTACAATCAACTGATCAGAATTGAAGAACAGGGACTACAATACCGAGGTCGAGTTGTTTGATCAATTTTCTACTATCGATTGTAGAAGCAATGGCAAAACTATGGTGGCATCCGACTCTATAACAAATCGAGGGGTCTCAGTGCTTATTTTTCCCCAGCTGATTTTTTCGCTCGGAGGTGCCCCTGAGTAACCCCCATAGGATGGCTTTGATTCTGATATCTGAGCAAACCAAGACCACAATTTCACATTTATTCCGACATCCTGCCTAAGCATCGGAACCACACATATAGGGAAATCCCCGGCGATACCACCTCCTACCTGTAGAATCCCCGTAGGAGAGTCGTCTTCTCTGTACCAATCCGCTAATGCTTGCATTGAGTGTAACCCACTCAGCACGATGTCTTGAGATGATATCGATAAATCGATCACGCGTGCGACTAGGATGTTTCCCAAAGTGGAGTCCTCCCATCCGGGGGTGAAGATCGGGATGTTAGCGTCCGCGGCAGCCATTAGCCATGAGTCATCGGGATCCCCATCGAACTCCAGATCACCATGCATCAGGAGATCATAGATGTACTCGTGAGGAAATCTCCTGTCTCCTGCAGCCTCGGCATCTTTCCATAAAGGCATGATTTTTTCCTCTACGTATCTTATCGCCCGATCTTCTGGTATCGCGACATCTGTGACACGATTGAGACCTCTATTGTGAAAATTGAGATCATCAAGGGGCGTCAATTCCCTCCAATTTATTATTTTCTCGTAATCTGACCTTGCAACTAGATTGAACAGGTCTTCCTCCAGATTAGCCCCTGTACAGCATATCGCATGTATTTTTTGGGCTTTGATCGCAGGTGAGAGTGTCCTGCCAATCTCTGCCGTCGACATGGCACCAGCAAGGGTTATCATCAATCGGCCATCATTATCGAGGAATTCGCGGAGTGATTCTATACATCTCGATAGTTCTCCGGCGTTGAAATGATTGTAGTTCCGTTTGATGAAATCTCTCACGGGATCGCCTTCTTCTTTCAATCAATCACAGCCTCTTCTTCGTCGTTGTGAAGGAACCTATCTACCAACTCCCTCCGCATTTGTTGAAGATCGGGCATATTTATTTTCAGATTTTTTGTTATGAAATCCGCGATAAGATCAGGATTGCCATCACCACAGGTGAATGCATCAAATGCTAACCATCCCTTTTCGTAATAGCAGTGTGCAGTAATGTGGGATTCATCTAAAAGTACAACAGCTGCAAATCCGGGAGGTGAACTCTGACCATCAAACTCCTCCACATGTGAGAAAACGGGCCTGGTGTTCGCGACTCTGGCAGATTGGATCATGACTTCTAATATTTTTTCACCATTGTTTGATCCATCATATTGATACCCAATATAGTCGATGTAAACGTGTTTTCCGTGAGCCTTAACCACCCTATCACCACCGAAATCGGGGCCGTGTCGGTCGATTTCTCTTTATGAATTATTCTAATTTATCTCAGCCTCTATTTTTTGTGTCGTAGAGGGTAATGCCTTCTGGAATTTTAGCTTTGTATTACAGAAGCCATGACCTCAATCTGCTTATTCCTTCTTTGATGTCCTCCTCTGAAGCAGCATAGGATACACGAATGAAACCCTCTCCACCTGTGATGAGCGATGCTGGAATAAGTTGAACGCCAGCTTTCAAGGCTCCATCTGCAAACTGGACATCGGACATTCCTGTCCCTGTCACATCTATGAACAGGTAGAAAGCGCCTTCTGGGTTTACTATTCTCAAGCCCGGTATGTCTTCTAAGCCCTGAACCATCAGGTTCCTCCTATGCCTGTATGCATCGGAGAATTGTTCCACATGATCATCGCAATCTAATGCGACCCTGGCTGCCTCCATCATGAATGTGGGTATATGAGAAGCTGAGTTGGCTTGACATTTTACAGCGGCTCTAACGGCTTGTTGGGGTCCTGCAAGAAAACCCACTCTCATACCTGTCATGGCCCATGTTTTTGACCAACCACTTATGACAATAGTGCGCTCTTTTCCACCTTCCACTGTCGCCGGAGAGACATGCTCGCCTCCATTCCAAATAAGTCTCGAGTATATTTCATCTGAAATTATCCAGAGATCATTTTCAATGGCAATTGATACGATTTCTTCAATCTCCTCCCGCGTGTAGACAGCGCCGGTTGGATTGCAAGGCGAATTCACCATTATCATTCGTGTGCGATCGGTTATAGAGGAACGAATTGCATCAATGTCTGGATGGAAGTTTTTACGGTTTACGGGAACGTTTACTGGAACCCCTCCTATGATTGAAATCATCGGTTCGTATGAGGCCCATGATGGTGAAAGTAAGATTGCCTCGTCACCGGGATTTAGGACGGTCATGTATGAGTAGAGTAGGGCTTGTTTGGCGCCTGGTGTTATCAGAACATTCTCCGGACTTACGCTTATGTTGCTGGTCTTCATTAAATGGTGTGCAACGGCCTCGCAGAGTGCTGGTGATCCTTGGCCTCTGGTGTATTTCGTCTTGCCATCTAACAACTCGGACACAGCAGTGGAGATTACAGGTTCCGGAGTTTGGAATCCAGGCTCGCCGACTGTCCATCTTATTACTCCATCTGGGGGGGGCTGGAGGTAAGGTGCAAATCCGACGCCGAGGTTATCAAAACGGGTTGCGACCGCGGGCATGTAGGATAGGTTTAGCCTCGTGTCCATGAAGGTATTCTAAGATGCGGTACAAATCGGGACTCGGGAAGCGTTGAAATCGAAATGTTCGGTGGATCCCACAAGCACGAGTGGCAGAGTAGCTATGCAACGGACTGCAGATCCGTGTACCCGGGTGCAAATCCCGGCTCGTGCTCCACAACTTAATGCATCACTGCGTTCAAGGCAAACGATAGGCCGAGAACAAATGCGAATTCGATTAATTGTTCAACCGAGCATAGGTCGCTTGTACAATTGCAACCTTGCAGCCGTTCGTATCTAGCAAATCAGCCTCAGCCACGCAGAGTGTTCTCCCAAGCTTTACCACACGCGCATGGCATAATGCATCCGTCAAACATGGCCTCAAGAATCTGATGTTGAAGTCGGTGGTTGCCACTTTCTCTTTTGATCCTATCTGCGTGAGTATTGCCCAGCAGGTGACCGAATCTGCTATAGTTCCCAGGATACCGCCATGCATGGTTTGGTATATGCCGTCCCATTCAACCTTCCTTGGTACCTTAGCATCGCATTCTCCATGATCTAGGCGCAAGATCTCAAGATCTAGGGTGTGCATCATCGGTACTGAATTGACTCTTTCAATCATATCCTCAATCTCATCTTTAGTCAAAGTGCTTGTTTCTACCATTCCTCCACCTCCGTTTATTTGGCAATATCTTTTGGGCTCCAATGCATTTCATAATGCATTCCAATGGGCGCAATCTCAAATAGTTCAGATGTTATTCTGAACCCTTTTCGTCGATACATCGTCATAGCTTTAACTCTAGCATTGCACCATATCCCTGTCCCTAGCTCAATAGCATAGTCTTGAAGCATTCCAACGAGATTAGAGCCGATTCCCTTGTTTCTATGATCCGGATCCACTGCCATTCCCCTGATTCTCAGATCGGCTTCTTCTCTGGAATCATATTGCAATGTCGCGCAACCCACCATTACCTCACCAATGAACGCTCCAACAAATTTTGTGCTCTGATCATCATCCACATCAATGTATCTTGCGGTTTCGCGGGGCATGCCTTCTCTCAGGACTCTATATCTGAGGTCTAAGTGTGCGGCGTCGGGTTTGCCAACCCATCGATACGACACGCCCATGAAAGGTCATTCAGCCTCACTCATATCAGGCATGCGGCTGACAGCTCCAGTCAATGCAACTGTTTTCCGGCTCTCTCCTAATGTGTTTAGTAAGAACCAACCGATATTCAGCAAAGCGGTAGCGATGACCAGCCCGCAAGCAGAGCCTACCACTACATTGCCTTCTGAAGCAGCCAAACCTGCAATCAAACTGAATATCATGACTAGGATAAACCATGCTCTCGATGCTTCACTTGGTGTCTTTCGGCCTTTATGGTCGTGAAGCGGTGCCAACAAATCTCGCATGTCGCATAATATCAAGTCCTCCGTATGAATGTCCGTTACGCTTCTTCGACCCGTTATATGATGAAGTAGAAGGGCCACGAGACATCATGAGTCGCAGGGCATCAACATGGTGGCCCTTCTTTGGCATTGGAATCATCATCATGATCGAGGTTCTGTTTGTCGGCTGGGCTCCCTCGGGCCCGTGGGAAGATGAGTCATTTACCCTGGGCGTGTTTGGACTGATTGGCTTATTCAGCCTTTATGTCGGCTGGTTTAGATGGAAATTTAAAACAAATGGGCTGATTCCATGGCTCGGTCTGTGGAATGACGTTGCACGAAGTGGGAAGTTATTGATTACGTTGGGTGCTGTTATGATTTTTTCTACCTGGTTTGCAGGGGGATGGCTAGCTATTCCACCAGCGGGGGGATTGATTCTGAATCTGATAGCATCACTGCTGGTACTCCAAGGGACATATGCGATACTCACGACGGGTTTGCTGAATGAGACCTGATTATCGATTGCCGGGCTTCCAGAATTGCAAAGGATCCGGATTCCTGCCTTCCATAGCTCTGTAGGCAAGGTGGTCAGCTCTTTCATTCCATCTATGCCCTCTGTGTGCTCTGACATGCTCTATCGTGATGGTCCTGTTCAACAGGCATTCTTTCCAGAAAGATCTGATACGACGGACGATTTCTTTGTTTGCCTTGGGCTTCCAAATGCCAACGGTGAGATTTGACGCATATTCGGAATCTGACCTTATTGTCAGTGCATCCTCTCTCTCATCAATCAGTGCCCATCTCAGGGCATGTCCTATCGCAGTTAATTCGGCGGTGTTATTCGAACCAACACTCGCACCCATGTATTCTGGTGATTCTGGATCTGTGATGACTCGTCCACTGAACTCCTCTATCACTTCGCCTTGGCCCCTGCCCGTTCCTGAGTCCCCTCTGACTATGCAGACTCCCCATCCTGCGATCGTTTCCCTACCTACGTTGCGATTGTCGCCGCATGATCCATCTACATAGAGGTGGAGGGGGGGCATCGTTCACTCACCAAGCAAGGTCCTGTAATCCTCATGGTTAAGCAATCCAGACAAATCCTTTGTGTTTAGCTTAATTCTACATATCCACCCATCTCCATATGGGTCATTGTTGATAGACTCTGGTGCGGCTTCAAGATCTTCATTTACTTCAATTACCTCTCCCGATAAGGGGGCATAAATCTCAGATACTGATTTGACCGATTCGACACTTGCAAAGGGCTCCATAGATTCAACCTTGTCTCCAATCATTGGTAGTTCGACCCAAACTACGTCAGTCAACGCGTCTTGTGCGTAATCTGTTATGCCAATGGTAGCGATCTCATTTTCGATGTTAACCCACTCGTGTTCAGCAGTATATCTCAGGTCCTCTGGTATGGTTGACATGATTATCACGCGGGAGCAGACGGAGGGTGAAGGTTTCGCTTCGTCATTTGTCATCTTGCTCGATGGTCGAAACTTCGAGTTTTGCCCATGCATCTGATATTCTCTCAACATCGTTCGTCTCAATCCTCTCTTGTTCTAGCTCAGTCCACAATTCTTCCTCGGAGAGGTCGACAAAAATGTCTGAGATTCTATTTGAGAAGGGGGCTTTCGGTGATTTCTTCAGAAGCCACCATGCATACAGAGAAGAGATTAAAAATAATCCAATTAAGAGTTCTGTGGCCAAATTAGACCCACAATTTTGTGGCTGGCATTCGGTGATCTGTATCCAGCCCCCACGGAGGCCCAGCGCGAAAACCAGGATGAGTGCGATTATGAACCCCATGAGGACCCTGGAAGCTCGTCTGGCAGGAGTGGCCATATTCTACCGGAGGGGAGGGGAGTACTCAATTGATGAGGTCAATATGTTTCCCTGACCAGCTTGTGGACTTTGTATGGCAATAATGCGCGATTTACTGGAGTTACCTCTAGTATCCTAGCATCGTCTCTTCTTCTGATGTCCTGTAACAGTGGATGCCTGGACTTCTTGTGAAGTGTCAGAACTGTTGGCATATCAAACTCCAAAGCAGAGCGTACAACTTTTACAAAGGCCTCTGATTCCACTGAGAATTTCCCTATCTCATCTATGACTAGCATCTCACAAGTCTCTATCGTGCGTTCGATGGCTGGTACCGCCACCCTGTCTAATCCAGTGGGGTCGATTCCCAAACCCAGAATCGTAGTTCTTGAGTCAATGTCCCTGTGTGCCATTACTGCGCGATCGCCAGTTATTATGTCAACGCATTCAAAGCCAATTCTGACGCCATCCTCAAGTATTGGCTCAGTCCTCATACCCCCAACGATTGGCATCCCTTGAGATCGATCATTTCGCGATCTCCTCTCATCCTTCCTCTCGTTTGTAATCATATCTACAACCTTCTCGAGGACTGCGGATTTACCGGATTTCGGCAATCCTGTTATGCCTATTTTAGGGTGTATTCCCATTCTTGATATCTCCTATATCCTCGACTCCGCTGAGCAGTATGGGTTTACTCCAAGTGGATTTAGGTGTTAATATCTTCCATTCTGATTATATTGGAAATTCCATATTCTTGACATTGGATTCCGGTTTCAGTAAAGCCTCTAACTTCGGTTTAAGCAAAATTGCCCATATTTGAATTCGATAATTTCCCCCCTCTGGACAAGATGGGCAATTGCCTCTTCTACTTCTTCTTCTTGGAGGTTGGATGGTATCAATTCATTGAGGATGTCGTCCCATGTTATGAATTCGCAGCCATCGGCGTTGGCATGTTCTATCATATCCAATATCCTTAGAGAAATCATGGAGAGCATAGGATCATCATCTGTGATTGGAGGTGCGTCATTTGCGGCGGATTCCAAGATTTCAGCGACCGTTGGTTGTTGGGTCCTCTTGGCACCATCGTAGACATCGAATAGATTTCTTTGGAGGGGGTCCTGTCTGCTCATTGAATTAGCTTCGTTTAGCCTACCCATGTGTCTGGCAATATCGTCAACTCTCGATAATCTCTGTTCTAGTCTGATTTTTTCCCTTCCAAGATGAGAGGCGGCCAAATCTAATTCTTCCGTAGCCCGCCTGTCCAACCATTCTAGTAGACTCCAATTTGGGTCCATCTTCATCATGGTGTCACACAGGGTAGTCACTGAGTCTGGGAGCCCTTTGATGTCCATTGGATTCTTTTTGCCGGTCGATCCGTCCTCACCCATGAGGACCTTACTCCGTCTGGACGTCTATGAACAATGTGCATTATTCGCTAAGTTCTTGTTAGGGGTTGCTTGATGTAGGATTCCATTCTGCGAAGTACGATGTCCGCGTATCGCATCGTTGCTCTTCCCGGGGATGGGACAGGTCGAGAAGTGATGACTGAAGCCCTAAAGGTGCTTGACGTCTTTCAGAAAAATGGAAATGTGGAATTTGAAATTAGGGTTATTCCATGCGGCGGGCAACACTATCTAGAAACTGGAGAGCAATGGCCAGAGGGGTCTTTCGAGATCTGCAGAGACGAGAGTGATGCAATTCTGCTCGGAGCCATCGGGTGGCCAGAAGCCAGGCTTCCAAACGGGGATGTGGCTGGTGGGGAGGTTATACTAGGCCTGAGATCTGGGCTTGATCTGTATGCTAATGTGAGGCCTGTGAAGCTTTACGACGGGGTTCATCACAAAGTTCACGGTGTTTACAAGGAGATTTGGAGGTCATCATTGGTTGACTTGGTTATGGTCAGGGAGAATACCGAAGGCCTCTATCATTCTCTTTTGAGGAGGATGGCACAATCCGCAGTTGGAAAGAAGGATGAGAAATTGATCATCGAGAAATTCCCTGGCCTAGAAGGGGAGGTTCGGTGGGACCCGAGACCAATCTCAAGGGCTGGTAGTGAACGCATACACAAGTTTTGTTTCGATCTAGCTGAGCGAAGATCTGCTAAGTTAGGTGTCCCCCAGAGTGTGACCTGCGTTGACAAGTCCAATGTCCTTAGAGGATGCCAGCTCTTTCGGTCCATCTTTCGTGAAATCGCTGAATCCTACCCTCAAATCGGGGCAAAGGAAGCCTATATTGACGCTTTCACCATGTGGCTGGTAAGGGACCCAGAGGATCTTGACGTTGTTGTACTTCCGAATATGTTCGGCGACATAGCCACTGACTTGGCATCGGTATTGCAAGGTGGTATGGGAATGGCGGCATCAGCGAACCTAGGTGATAAACATATGATGTTCGAACCTGTGCATGGATCGTCCCCAAAGCACGCTGGCAAGAATCGAGTGAATCCCATTGCGATGCTGTCATCGCTCCAACTAATGTTAGAGAATCTTTCCCTTCGACATGATGATCCATTATTGGACAAGTACGGGAATATCCTACAACAGGCCATATCTCAGCACCTTTCCTCAAATGGGCCCAAAACCTACGACATAGGTGGGACTGGAACAACCTCGGAAGTCGGTGATGCAATTGCAGACAAAGTCAGAACGCTACTGAAAAATGAAAAGGCCTGATGTCAAGAGGAGAGTAGTTTCGTCGATCTTCCTATCTCATCTAGGGCATCCACCAATGCAGCTCGATTGTCCCAGTCTGAATTGCTGTTCAGAGGGCCCTCAAGTGCCATAATGACCATTCGCTCCATGGCTCGTTTGACTTCATCGACAATCGTGACGGAGGCTGTGGTTGAAGTTCTCGAAAGTGGATTCAAGTCTACTACAATAACTTCCTTTCCCATCGCTACCAAGGCTTCGCATCTATCTCCATCTTCCAATGGTACCAGAATGACATCTGCTCGGAAGATTCCTTGTGAACTACAAAGTGCTCTAGGCCCTTCTAGGTGAGGTATTTTAGCATCAGGATTCTCTCCGTGTATCTTGACAGATCTCACCATATCCCTCCACCTTTCTAACTCGATCTCATCTGAAGGAGGGTTTTCCATGACATAGTCCTTCATATTGTGGATCTCGGCCAATAACAAACGCATTCTATCATCTGTCCTGTAGAAGATGTTGATCTCCACGCTGCTGTTGGTTAATGCCGCAAGGCAAATGGCTTCTTGGCCCGCGAGTACAGTTGCGTTTCCATTCATTGAAATGACTGGAGATTTCGCTCTGAAAAGACGATTCAATGCCTCCATCTCAGCCCTTTTCGCAGAGTCAGTAGTCCTTTCTCCGATTAGATAGTCGAATGCTTCTCCCCTACCATGGGCAATCATTGCGGAGTCTGCTAGCAGACCAGCTGCTTGGGCATCAACTATTTTCTGTCTGGATAACAAGGATTCCCTTCTGGGATGATCATCAGGGATAGTCACTACGAGGCCTCCATCAGCATCGTCATATCAATCATTTGAGGCTCCATGGTTATGGATCCCGATGACACCACGTCTACACCAGACTGGGCCCAGTCTTGCAGATTTTCCCACCTTACCCTACCTGAGCCTTCCAAAACGAATTCTTGCCTCAGGCCCATATCCTCCAGTCGGTCGGAGAATTTCCTGCAATTCTCAGGCCCTAGGTTGTCCATCATCAAAGTTAATTGATGTGTGCTTGAAGGTCCAGTTTGGAGTCCAATCCATGAATTGACCACACTTAACGCCTGATCCGATGATATGACTTCGATCACAGGAAAATCACTTGCTGTCCTACAGGTTGAAAGGATTTCTTCCAGTGTTAGTTTTGCCAGCGAAAAATCATTTTCCTTGATCATTAGCCCGTCCGAGCGGTCAAGGCGATGAGTGAGACCCCCTCCAATATGAACTGCCCACTTGTCTAAAATTCCCCAGTTCGTTTTTCTGGTTGCTGCAAGAGAAACCCCCCCCAATTGTTCGCTCCATTTGGACGTCGTCGAAGCGATTCCACTCAATCTAGTAATCAAATTCATACATATTCTTTCTATCCTTAGAATTTCATTGGAGTTTGAGACTATGGAGACTATTTCCTGTCCTTTCTGAAATCCTTGGCCCTCGATAAAATTCCATACTGTTGTTGCTCCATTGCAGTAGTGTTCAATGAGGTAATCGAGTACTGGCCTTCCTGATAGGACGCCGTTTTCCTTGGCGATTATTCTGGAGATTGACCGACCCGCTGTAATGACATCTATGTTGGATGGGTCATCTGAATACATTGCATTAATCCAGCGCTCCATTGATTCAGTGAACCTACCAGTTGGACCGTCATTCCACAACAAACTCGACCTGTCATGGGGTATTACCATACCATTCGCTCCGATGGGATCAATTTAACGGTCCCTGATTATTTGCAGGGTCCGGTTTTATCATTCACGCGAGTAGTGGGGTGGCGGCCATCACGGCAATAGCGAAAGAGGCGTATGTGCCGATCAGGAAAGCAAGTATCGTTCCTGTGTTCATACCTCTTCCATCAGCGTGTGAGATATGAAGCAGTGTTTTTCCATTTATATGTAAATTATGTGAAATTAGCGATCAATCGTCGAGGAGATCCGCTGCCACGGATGCGGCGCCTAAACAAGCAAGAATATCATCTGCTGTCGCCTTGGCTGAAGAAAGTGAGTTTGATTTTATTGTGATAGTTGCAAAAAAAACGCTTTCAGCTTTGGCGTATTCAATGGTAAAGGAATCAGAATCGTCTGGTTTTACGGATTCGATTGCCCTCATGATCTCACTTTGGTCCCCCCTCCAACTTATCTTGATGACGGATTCCATAGGTCTACGCCATGGCGGGTATTCTTTGATTCATCGGACCTTTTGACCGATGGCCACTTCAACCCCATTACCCTCCGAATGATGTGGCTAGAGAGTTAATACGACTGGAGGGGGTGCACAGATCCTTCGGTCCAACCACAGTTCTCGAAGGGGTAAATGTCCGAATTGAAGAAGGGGACAGGATTGGTATCGTTGGCCACAACGGTGCAGGTAAAACCACTTTGTTGCGAACTATTTCTGAACAAGACCAAGATCTCGGTGAGATTTCTTTCGCTCCGGGACTGAGGATTGCTTTCCTTACCCAAGTCAGGGATATTGATGAGGGAGCCACCTTGGAGGAGGAATTGGAACGGAAAGGAAGGCAATTTGAGGAAATAGATGCCGAGTTGGCCGATATCGAGGGGAGAATGGCCGATCCCTTGTTCTATGAGGGTGATTGGCAGGCGGATATCGATCGGTATCAAGAGTTGCAAAGTATGAATGCCAAATCAGGTGGATCGAATGTTGCTAGCAGGGCTCAAGAAATACTTCGAGCCCTTGATTTATCTCAACATCCTATGGACACTCAACTCGAGTTGTTATCGGGCGGTGAAAGGGCAAAGGTAGCCCTTGCTCGACAACTCGTTGGTTTATCGGAAATAGAAGTGTTCTTTTTGGATGAGCCCACGAACCACTTGGATCTGGAGACATTAGATTGGCTTGAGCAGTTCTTATTAGGATTCGAGGGAGCAATAGTCGTCGTAAGTCATGATAGGTACTTTCTGGATAGGATTTGCAATGCGATACTAGAAGTGCAAGATGCCCATGTGAAAGGTTACATAGGGGGCTATTCTTCTTTTTTGAAGCAAAAGGCCCTTTTTCTACAGACCTTGGATGATCGCATCCAAAAAACGCAAAAGGAGCTTCGACGGTTGAAAGGCGCCGTTCAATCCATGAAATCAGCGAACAAATACGACAAGTCGATTTCACAGAAGCATGTAATGATTAATCGAGCTCAGCGTGAATTAAAGTGGTTGAGATCCCTGAAGCCCAAATCTCGCAGAGGTCTCAAATTTTCTTTGGAATCCAGTGAGAAATCTAGCCTAGAGGTCCTAGATATAAAGAGGGGGAAATTAACTTTCAGCGAATTGGATCGACCTATTTTTGACTCCGTTGATATTAGTGTTAGAAGAGGTCAAAAAATAGGTGTTGTGGGCGGTAATGGGGCCGGAAAGACCACCCTTCTTAGGACCATAATGGGGGAACTAAAACTCGACGAAGGGGAAATTGATGTCAGGCCAGGGGTTAAGATAGGATACTTTCATCAGGACCATAGATCTTTAAATTTCGACCTCACTCCAATAGAACAAATTAGATTTTTGAAACCCAGGATGGATTATGGGGACATAAGGGCATTGTTAGGGCAATTTCAATTCACAAAAGATATGGTTGGTACAAAATTGAGCTCATTGAGCGGTGGGGAAAGAGCCCGCATCGCACTACTGAAATTATTATTGGAAGAGAATAATCTTCTACTCCTAGATGAGCCGACTAATCACCTGGACACAGATGCAAAAGAGGCCCTTGAGGAGGCTCTGATAAGATATGATGGGAGTATAATCACAGTCAGCCATGATAGATGGTTTCTCGACAAGATATGCGATACAATCTGGGAGGTCCCAGGGAATGGCAGTGTGGTCGTATGGCCGGGGAATTACAGTCGATACATGGAGAGGGTTCGTAAACGGAAGAATGTCTAACACGCTTGGCCATTCACAAAATCAGAACGATCGTCTGACTTAGATGCCCCAGTGTCGGTTAGCATTCGGATCTTCATCTTCATTTCGCAGGGAATCGACCACGACTCTGAGCAGGTAGTAGAAAACTACCGACATAAATGGCAATCCCCAGTCGTCAACTACTGTGGAGACCGAGGGCTGGTAGTTTGGCCACTCCTGAAGGAGGTCCACTGTTGCATTGATGAATGCATATGCCACTAATCCCAATCCAATCATCAGGATCGACTGGCCGCGAAAAGTCCCCTCTTTCCAACGCAGGACCCCAAGGGAGAGTGAAAAACAAACGCCGGCTATTACAAGCCACTGAAGTGCTTCATCGATCGCTCGGGCCCATATCCATAAGTTTGACCTGTTCCCATATGCTACATTATCTGTAAAAATATCGAAAGCGGCTAGTATACTGAATAATACAGATACCACTGACACCGCCCATAAAAGGGAGGAGAATAGTCCTCCAGATGCGCTACTTCGCATGTCATCGAACAGTCTTTCCAACTGTTGTTCCCAACCAAGTCCTTTCGCCAGTATCCATCCTCCTATTATTAATGGAAGAGATCCGATTAGGATATTGCCATATTTTGGTAAGATCAGACCTAGACCGAGAATGAGGAGGAAGGTGGCTATGGGTACCAGCAATCTAGCTCTCCATCGTGGGTCCTCGATTGCTTTGGCGATGTAGTAGTAAGTACTCTCAATTCCCTTTGATTGTCTAACGATGATCTTCTCTATGTGATCGATCCTGACTCTCGATGATATGATGGGTATTGAGGCTTCGTCCTCTGCTCCATCGGTGACAAGGACAGCAGTATCTGGCTGGAAAAGTCGTATGACCTCATCCAATTGGCTTGCTATCGCTCTGTCGCTCCTTGGACCAACACGAACGTCCCCGGTAAGAATTGCCACTTCGACCCCATCGCTGGAGTCAGATTTCTCAATGAGCCTGTCATGATGGTGAAGTGCGCCCATGATGGCGTTTGTGTCACTTTCCTCAGGGTCAGCGATGCCGAGTCTCAAGGCTGCTGTTAGGGTTGCTTTTCGTCCAATTACTGGCCCTCTAACACCGGCTTTGACCCCTAGGTCATTGTCGCGATCAACTGAAATGACGAGTGTCCTAACCATGGGGGTTCGTTTGGCTCAAGTAGGATCCAAGATTTGAATTGTTTGTTCCAGTGTTGGATGACACGGCGTTCATTTAGTCATAACACTGTTTCTGACTTCGCCCTAGAACGTTGTTTTGCCCTGAGATATTTCAGAGGGTGAGTCAACCATTCCTGATCGCACAGCCGATCATCGCCTGGCCCAACTGGACATCTGGCCGCTGCTTTCAATGCGCCACAACCGTGGGGCGTGTATTCACGCTCATACACGTGACCTACTTGATACGACGTTGTCTGTGGATCGTAATCCGGAGCACCCTCGAAAAAGGAGCAGGTCATTTCTAAGGGAAGTCCCATGCTCCTGCCCATGGCGGCGACAAACACGCGTCCGACGTGATTTACGTTTACCCCGGAAGCAAGTTCCTCTATTGAGTTTGAAAAGCAAGGGGGCCAATCTTCTTTGGTAGCAGATGCGATTGGTATCTCAGACCTGATTTGAGATCCGAAAAGTTCGGATATACGAGTCACTTCTTCGCCCAACCTATCGGCTAATTGTTCGGACATTCTTACCATGCTTTCCCTACTCCTCTCAATCAATTCCTCTCTGATTCTCTCTTTGACCAACCTGGCGACACGTTGAGCACTGGTGTCACCTGAAGCAGGGTCAAGGGTGACCCAACCATGATTCACCGGTCTGTTAACTAGTCTCCAGTAAGATCCGGATATTTTCGGGCACAGCTCAAGAAAGTCACTGAGAGGTACTGAGTATATTATTTGGCCGTTTTCAAAGGAGGATTTCAGTGAGGAAATATAGGTCTTCACTATGGTTTCGAAATATAATTCATCGATCCCTATGTTCTTATCTGCCAAACTTGATTCTCCCTCTGCCCACCTTGATACCAGTCTATCATCAAACGAGGCACAGACCACCAAGAATGCATATTGATAAGCAGCCATAGAGAATAACCTAGAAGCTTCGTTGGCGAGATCCACTGTTCCCATTGGATCGGCTTTTGATTTGTGTACAATTGACTCGACAAGCCTCAATCGACCCAAAGACCTGGCTTCTTCCAACCAACCCTGTTCGATAATCGCATCGATATCGATTGCATTATCGTCGAACAACTTTCGCATGTGGAATCTGGCTTGGGGTAAGAATGGATATCTTGCCAGAACACTCTCATTTGTAAGTGTTGGAGGGGTACCCGGCATAGGCATGTTGTATGTTCAGAACCGGCAGGGTTCTTGAACGCTCACGGCAGCCAAACTTCATGATCGGAGATCGCCATCTAACAATGGATGAGAGACTGATCCAGATTCAAGATGACATAAGGTCTGAGTTTGGATGGTCGCTTGATAAGGATCTGTACGTTGCGAAATGGCTAGTCGACGAGTTGGTCTCCTCTGCATCACAGAGTCGTTCTCTCGTTGATCTAAACAAAACATGGGATAGCATCAGACGAGAGTTATTGTCACACTCCGGAAGCATTGCTATCGTAGGGGCAGCGGTTGAAATAGAGGAAATTAAAGATGCAATAAGACAAGGGTGTAGATTTATTGTCGCGGACGGTTCTGGAGAAATCTTCTCTCACTTGGAAGATCCGAAAGAAGGTTGGGATTCCGTGATCGGGGTTGTTTCTGACGGTGATGGGGGCACAGGTCTTTCATTATCCATCGAGAACAATATCCCCATGATTATACATGCGCACGGGGATAATCAGGATTCGTTAAGGCATCTAATACCAAGAGTGAGTGGTCTCCCCATTTCTATCACACATCAAACCCCTTTTTCCATAGATGGTATGGTAAATCCCGGAGGTTTCACCGATGGGGACAGAGCTGTTTGCATCGTCGTGTCTATGGGAATCAGCGTGTCAAACATTGTGCT
Organism: Euryarchaeota archaeon UBA558; assembly: GCA_002507175.1. Taxonomy (GTDB): domain Archaea; phylum Thermoplasmatota; class Poseidoniia; order Poseidoniales; family Thalassarchaeaceae; genus MGIIb-N1. Next base: position 19,265 of record DAZE01000003.1, on the reverse strand, counting down.
TCTCGGTACTAGGTCCGATGTTGTTGGAAGATTCTCTGGGACCACTGAGCCCGAGAGGAAATTGTTGAAGTTGAGGTGGATGAAGAGGATTCTGGAAGAATTGGGTTTCTCCGGAATCATATAAAGTCTCCAAGAGTCATTATTGTGACCTTGTCGTTCTCTAAGAGAGATTCTACACTATCTTCCATCCATTTTACTCTCTGTTCTGTGTACAAGTCGATTCCGTACTTTTCGATCACCCTGTTTGTTACGCCGATATACTTCTTGACTGCACCTGGAGACACTGTCAATGTGAGGTTGCCGCCGCAAAATGGGCGGCTGTCATGGTCTGATGAGTTCCCTAAGCGTCGTGTCGCTTCATTCTTCGCTACTTTGGCTATGCATGTTCCAGTCAAGGGAATTCTCCTGTATGATGCGTTGCATTTTACGCAACGAATCTTTTGTCTTGTGAAAGCGACTAGATTGCCTCTTATGTCTCTAAGAAAATGGGATTCAATTACTTGTTTAGCCACCCTCTTTACAGAGACCGCTCTAAGTCTTGATGCCAACATGAGTTGCGCGTCCATTTTCATCTCCATGGAAGGCAGTAGCTTGTACTGAGAATTTGAGGGTCCTGAGCTCAATCCAGCGGAATCGTGAGTCCAGCCATATCCTCGAACGTCTCCTATGGTCCCGACGCGATTTTCTACTATGTCGATAAATTGCTTTACCCCGGAAGAATGTGGTTGAGATAATGTCGCTTGGTAGAATTCCAAGGGATACGACCATGAGCAATCAACGTTCAATGCTTCTTTGTCTATCTGGTTCGGAAGCAGACGTGTCGTCAAGACCAGAGGCGCATCCATCTGACCGCCGCGATTAGAGGGGAGGATGTCCTTCGAGAAATTCAATAGTCCTTCCAACAACAACATGACACAATCCTCATCGCCATCGCAATTACGTCTCTTTGCAGCATGGAACAGAGGATGTGCATACCCAGCCGAGGCGTCTGTCCATCCAATTATGCGACAGAGTACCCCTCCCGATGTATGTGGTGCGAGCCCTATTCCTAGATGTCCAACGAGATCCTGTTTTGATTCATAGTTGAAGAATGGTTCCATTCCGTAAATCTTAGTCAATTCATCATCCACGAACTTGCAAGTGCTTGATAGATGCAGTTCTGCATTTGAGGAAAGAATGATGTCTTGAGGGAAGATTTCCAATATTTGGTCATCAGATTTCAATTCATTACCGTCCATGTCCTCTGAATACCCCAACTCCACTAATTTCTTCCATGAAGTGCCTATCTCCAGAGGTCGAAAATGAGTTATTGGGACGTCAATCATATCGAACCTCGATGTTCCATCTTTGTTCACTGATACGTCATGCAACGCCCTCAGAATTCCTTTTTCCAAGGGCTCGGGGGTTTGCAACCTTGATTCAAGTTGTCTTGTTGCTTTGATTGGTCGAGGTAATGAGTTCAGATTGAGGTTTTTTCTAGCGGCCTCAAGAAGGGCTGTGAATTGGATATTTCTTTTCTCCCCGAGTCTTCGATCTGTACTTTTTTTCCTTCTGATTTCCGTTCTTCCATTGCAAGGGGGGGAGCCATCACCATAATCGTGGCGGCAGCGAATTTCGTGCGTGTCCCTTCCGCAATTCATGCATCGGCGAATGCTAACGTCTACGCTCAGTGCGCCCTTACCGATCTGATCTAGCAATCTCTGTGGGCCACCATTATTGCCTATTGGATAAAGAGCGTGTGTGTATTGCTTCATTTCTCTTCTTTCAGCTTTTTCCGGCCTCCCCATGCGTGCGCCGATTCTAGTTGGTACGGCATCCTCCCATCTGTGACATGAAACTTCTCTGACGATCCACAGGGATTGTTCAACCTCGTTATCGTCTAGTGTAGACACAGCCTGTTCAAATTCCTCTTTATTCATCGGCCCTGGGTCATCTATCTCCGCAGCTGCAGCAATTCCGATTGCTTCGGTCTCCTCTACCCCCAGGTTCCTCTGTCTCGCCTTTGTTTCAGCTCTGATTCTTCTTTCCGTCCTAAGTTTTTCAACCTCAGATGACCTTTCGCTTTCTGAGAGCACGATCGACTTTGCCTCATCTATCTGCGTCAGCCTCTGTTCTGTTTTTATCAAGATCTCCGACTTTCCGAAGTTATCATTGTCGATATCGAGGAGTTCACACAATGGTTCCCAGTATCTTTCAATTACAATGTTATCATTGTCCAATTTATGTTGTAATCCCAGGGACATCAAGGAATATCTTACCACTCCATATTCCTTGATCTTGCTCATATGTTCCTGATTTAAGCCCTCAACAGCCTCTTCTGACTGGTTCAGGGGTATGATTAATTTTCCACTTTGTTTAATTGAACGTTGCATTGCTAGGCACAATGATGGGATCAGAGCCACAGGTAAATCCGACCACCATAGGTTCCACGGGGGCGGGATTGCAGTTCCAAATTTGTCTGAAATCGAAACCACTTGATCCCATGTTAAGTCTAGATTCTTCAACTTCCTGTTCCAATCTCGTTTTCTAGTTTCTCGCTCATTCTCAGGTTCTCCACCCCTCGTAATCGCACCATTGAAAGGAAGGCCTTTTGGAAACAGAGAACGGTCGGCATTCAGTATCTCAAAGAATGAATCTAGCTTTTCTGGCATATCGATTTTGGAGGCAAGCTCACTGGCCCACCAATCAAGATTGTAGCCCGATGGGACTAGTTCCTTGTTGTTTTCCAGGAACTCACCGAACCCGATCAAAATTTCTCCAGCGTCCCAGATAACACTGATTTGGCCACTTAATGCATTCCATGAAACTTCATCGTGAACCATGGTGAATGTTCCATCTTCCAAGAGTACGAGCGGACCGTCAATCCCTGAGGTTGGAGTTACTGCACATGCCTTTCCTGGCCGCTCGATCTTCATCTGAGTGCCTACCGATAAGAAGCCGCCCATGGCGTGCATGCTTGCAGGATTCAAACCTGCAGCAGCTAGACCTGTTGTCCTACTTCTACCATATCTGAGTCTAAATCCGCCAGGTTTCGAAGGTTCTCCGAAAACAGGTCTACCAGCAATTATGTCCCCCATGTATCGAGAGTCAGGTTTGACTTGCCTTTGCTTTGCATTCGATTCTGCTTTATTCGCGTCTTTCCCCTTTGAGGCCAGGATATCGATGAAGTCCCATCCCTCCACCCCCAACCTGTCCGTGTGTTTCTTGATCTTTGGTGCTTTGAGGCACAGACCCTCCGCAATAACAAGGAGGACCCCCTGTCTGATTCTTGAACCCTCGATATTAGGCACCTCGCGATACCCTGCTACCTCTATCCTCTCGGTTCCCTCACCATTAACCATCACGGGGCATGCCCGAACGATCATATCGACTTCCTCGGGGGGTGGCTTGTATTGCAAGCCTCCTCTGTAAAGCCCAAATTCTTCTTTCACTCGTTCTACTTCCCCTTCACTTGGCTGGTATCTCTCTATGCCAAGTTCTCGTCGAATCACATCCCCAATTAACACGCCCATGGCCTGTGCCGTACCACCTGCTGCTCTAATAGGGCCGCAAAAATCGATGGATAGGAACGAAGATCCGTCTCCATGATTATTCAATATTCTTACTTCGCCAATTCCCTCCAATGGAGCGACTAGAACTGCCTCAGTCAGAACCGCTAGACCTACTCTTAGGCCCGTATCTATTGATTTCCGCAAATCCCCCGTCAGTTCATGCATCATTTTTGCAGATTCTCTCGCTATAGTAATAGAAGCTGATTCTCGATCCATGGTGTCCAAGAGATCTCTTAATCGATCCTCTATCTGGATTGGGCTGCTATCCTCCTCGGGCCTGAGGTACCTCTCCAGTAAACGCACAGTCCTGCTAGCTAGGTCTTTCGCCCTTGGAATCTCCACCTCTGTCTTGAAGTCTATTCCCTTAGATCTCGCCTCATTTGCGATTTTGTATACGAGGTCAGTCTCCGCCTCGATTAGATCAAGGTATGTCGCATATTCGGCTGACAAGCGACCGGTTTCTCTAGTCGGGCCAAATGCATACACCACATCAATCAACCCTGAAGTAAATCACATGCGTGCAAGGCGACCCAATAACATTCGCGATGAATTTGTCGAAACGCGGCCAAGGTTCATTGATTGACGGTCATGTGTTGGTCCCGATGGAATACAACCCAAGTGAGATTAAGTCCCAACTTTCGGCTAGCGTAAGGCGTCTTGCTTACTTGTATTCGCCAGAAGACCAATTCACACTTGCCAGTGGGAGGGAAAGCCCTCATTTTTTCGACATGAAACCAGTAATGATGAATCCTGAATGCGCTCATCTGATAGGTATAATGATCCATCAGATATTGGATGGATTAGGTGATGTCGATGCTGTAGGAGGCCTCGAGTTGGGTGCTGTTCCTTTAACTGGGATCGTGATCGCAAAGTCAGCAAAGGGGAGTAATCTGAGAGGGTTCGTCGTAAGGAAAGAACCCAAGGGGCGTGGAGGTAGAAAAACGGGGAACCCTCCAGGAATAGAGGGTTCCACTATTCTAGAGGGGGATCGAGTTGTTCTCCTTGAGGATGTCACCACGACAGGAGGTTCTGCGATAAAATGCGCTAACCTACTAGAGGAAATTGGTTGCAGTGTAATTGGGTGCGTGACCATATTAGACAGAGAGGAAGGAGGTGTTTCTGCTTTCAATGAGAGGGGGATCCCCCTCTTTCCACTCCTAACTAGGTCGGATGTAGCAGGTAATTGAATGACTGGACATATAATTGACCCAAGTGAGCCCTACCATCCAGAGAAACTGGGCAAGAAAGTCCACATTGATGCTTATTCCTTCTTTCAATTGGATCTGAGGACGGGTGTAATTACTAGATCTGAGGAATTCCCAGAGATGCGTAAGCCCTCATACAAAATTAAAGTCAACTTTGGGCCTGTGATCGGAAATCTTTGGAGTTCAGCCCAAATCACAAATTACTCACTGACAGAGTTGATTGGTAGAAGAGTAGTTGGGGCGCTGAATCTCGGTGAAAAGAGGCTCCCTACCGGTTTTGTGAGTCAATTCCTTGTTTTGGGTGCGTTAGAGCCCGACGGTACAGTTAGGCTATTGGAACCCCCTGAAGGGATGATGCCCGGTTCTTTGATTGCATAGAGTCCTGCGTTACTCTATTGGACTAGTTCCTCGTGGGAGGATACATGCCAACAAGGGTTAGAATGACTACGAGCGCTGGAGACATCGATATTGCACTTTACACGGAAGATTGCCCTGAGACGACAGGGAACTTCCTCAGGTTGGTTGACGATGGATTTTACAACGGACTGCACTTCCATCGAGTAATCAAGAGCTTCATGATTCAAGGCGGTTGTCCAAGATCAAGAGACCCTTTCGATGGAAGAGCGGGGACAGGTGGCCCGGGTTGGAAGATTCCGTGCGAAAAATCAGCCTTGGAAAAGAAACATAACCGGCCAGGACTTTTCTCTATGGCGAACGCAGGCCCCAATACGGGAGGATCTCAATTCTTCCTAACGACGGTCCCAACGCCATGGTTAGACGGTAACCATGCAATTTTCGGGGAGGTTGTTTCAGGCATGGAAAACGTCTACAAAATTGAGAACTGTGAAACTGGACCCGGAGATCGACCGATCGACCCACAAAAGATAGTCAGTGTGAGTCGACTGGATGAATAATATTCTTTCAGTGAGTTGTTTGACTATATTTATTAATAAATAATTAATCCGCAATACATGGCCAAACATAGAGCGGGTGACCGTCGAATTATCAGTATCAGTATACCTGAAGATCTCGCAGTAAGACTTGACAAAAAGGTTGGAAGAGGGCGCTCCAATGGCAGATCAGCCACCATAACCCGGTTGATAGAGAGTGGTCTAAGTGGCTCCATACCCAAGCCAGCCACTATTCCGGCGATGCCCATCAATAACCTAGATAATGACGGTTATCGTGATGAAATTGATTCAATCGGCGTGGTAAAAGTCCCAAAAAATGCATATTTTGGTGCACAGACTGCCAGGTCCCTTGAAAATTTCAACATCGGAAAGGATATCATGCCAAGAGCTATGATAAGGGCCTTTGGGATTCTAAAGAAGGCCACCGCTGAGGCCAATGTCGAATTAGGAAATCTCGAAGCAGACATTGGTTCGTTGATATGTGCGGCTAGCGAAGAAGTTGTATCTGGTTCATTGGATGCTCATTTCCCTCTCCGAATTTGGCAAACAGGATCTGGAACTCAGACGAACATGAATGCGAATGAAGTGATATCTAATCGCTCGATTCAGATTGCGGGTGGTATCGTTGGAAGCAAAGAACCAGTGCATCCCAACGACCATGTCAACAGATCCCAATCCAGCAATGATACATTCCCAACGGCCATGCACATTGCAGCTGCAGAGGAAATGCACCACCATCTATTGCCATCTGTGAAAAAACTCCGAGATGAGTTAGATCGGAAGCGCGATGAATTCAACGAGATTGTCAAGATAGGTAGGACTCATCTCATGGACGCAGTTCCACTCACATTGGGGCAAGAATTCTCAGGCTACGTGGCTATGTTGGATTCAGATATAATGCGGATTAAGCGTGCTCGTGATGGTCTGCTCGCATTAGCAATAGGAGGTACTGCAGTCGGTACTGGTTTGAATACAAAGGTTGGTTTTTCAGAATTGGTTTGTGATTTGATTTCCAAATCTACTGGTTTGGGGTTTTACCCCGTGGAAAACAAATTTTCAGCATTGGCTGGTCATGACGGATTATTGGAAGCATCGAGTTCAATGAGTGGATTGGCAACAAGCCTTCTCAAAATAGCCAATGATATCAGATGGATGGGGTCAGGTCCAAGATCCGGATTAGGAGAGCTTGCACTTCCAGAAAATGAACCTGGTTCCAGCATTATGCCTGGAAAGGTGAATCCAACGCAAGCCGAGGCAATCACAATGGTCGCTTGCCAAACAATGGGAAACCACACTGCCGTCACGATTGGAGCGAGTCAAGGAAATTTCGAACTGAACGTATACAAGCCGATGATCATCTACAACGTTCTTCATTCCGTTCAATTGTTGTCAGACTCATGTTTATCATTCTCGGAAAGGTGTGTGTCCGGGTTGAAAGCGAACGAGGAAAGGATTTCGGAACTTGTAGGAAGGTCGTTGATGCTGGTGACAGCACTAAATCCGCATGTAGGTTATGATATGGCGGCCAAAATCGCAAAGCATGCACACACAAATGCAACCACACTCCGGGAGGCAGCTGTTGCGATGGGGATAGATGGAGATGATTTTGATGAATGGGTAAAGCCGGAAGAGATGACTGGCCCATCAGAGTGAGTCGCTTTGGTGTAATATCGTAGAAACACATGGATTCCCCCGGTTCGGAGGGAAATGATTGATAGTCTGTTTGAGGGGACCACATATTGTCCGAATGGACAGGTGGGAGCAACAGGGGGCTGCCTATGGGGGAGCGACCCCCTGCTGACTCCGCGGTTGGGGTTCACCCGGGCCCGAGGGCCCGGGTGTTCCCGGGTAGATGATTCCGGCGCTACTTGTCCGCCTTCATCATTTGACGATTACTCCAAGGTCTCCCTTGGTGTCTCCGCGTACGATTTCAGTCAATTGGTAATATCCCAATATTCTTCTTCGTCCGATGCCAGTCCTCCACGGATCTCTCCGCTCTTGTTCCTGATGCGTTTCCTTTCTGTTTTTTACTACAGGTTTTCCGCGCACTACGCTTCCAGGATTGTCTCCTCCCCCTTGTTCGTTGCACCTCTGTGGGATAGTCTTCTAGTTCGGTTTGTGTTTTCCCCTCGAAAGGTTCGGTTTTGTTTTCCCTAGTGTTCCCCATGATGAGCTCCCCTTCCTTGCGTCCGGTTTGCTTACTCTTGGTTCTCCCACTGCCCTATCACCCACATGTGACAGGTCGTTTCCTCAGCGTTTTACGGCTGATTCTACCGCTCCGATCATTTAGATCGGTTGTTGTGGCCCGCGGGAGGTGCCGAAGCCCTCCCACACCACTCCACCGGAGCGGCAAGGTCAACAGGGTAAGGGGTAGTCCATAAATCTTTCTGTAATATTGGAGCAGTCCACTGGAAATAGGGGTCTATCCACCTCTATTTCTACTACAGGATCCTAGGGCTGTTCCTCAAATCTTAACATCCTTAACCTTGCTCGAATTTTAGCCGTATCTTCTCCACTGACATCCGCGGCCCGAGCTCTTCTCTCAACTACTCCCGACTCTAGGAGAATTATTTCCCCGGTAGAGTAGCCTATGGAAATTCTATCACCTTGTCCGTTGTACGATGTCACTTCGCCCCTATGTGACCACGTCACATCCAGATTATTCACCTGAATCATTCCCTTGGTGGGATCGGATTTGGTCATTGTCACCGTCATGGTCTCTGAGCATACTACAAATCTTGCTTCGGCCAGCCTAATTAGAGAATCATCGCTTACATTCAACCCATTTTTCCTTTTTGAAGTCTGACACAACCATGTCCCATCATGCCGATATCCAATGCAGGTTGCTTCATCCACTATGTTTTGTAAACGCCCACGACTATCAATCTCAAAAGCGGTCCCTGAAGCCGTCAGAAAGGATATGCTTCCCTTAGAAGACCTGACAGATTCAATAATTGGCAAATCTGGTGCTTCGGTTTTTGGCTCGAGTGTTCCAGTGCCACTGCGTATGAAATACACACCTGGATCTGGCCTGCCTAGACCCAATATGCAATCGGCTCCTGTGTTTTCTATAGACCACGCCTTCGAGGGTAAGTCAAGGCTTTGAATCATCGCTCCATTCTGACTGTCTAACTCTTGTACTTTGCAATCAACATAATGACCAATTTCAATTTCATAGACAGAGGATGTCACCCAGACTGTTTTCTCGTTGGGGGACAGTAGGTCGCACGCTCCATCAAAACTTACTGACCATAGGATCCTGCCCTCCTCCAAAGTAAGACAATAGAGATATTTTCCACTAGCAACCATCACCAGATTATTCACAATATGTATGTCAGACACAGAAGGGTCCAGTTGCCTCGACCATGATCTTCTACCATTAGATATACACCATTTTGATATATTTCCACCCTTGTCTCCCGCAATAACCTCATTCTCATTGTGCGTAACCGATGTTATCGGCGCCGGAAGTAGCCTGACAAATGATGCTATTTCGTTTAATTGATGGTGGCCTTCCATTTGCATCACATTCTTACAATTTTATTCCATATAATCTGCTTATTTTAGACGATAGGTATCTTACAAACGGTTCCGGACTTGGTGGTCTACCCGTCGCCTCCTCAATTAGATCGGCCGGTTCAAGAATACTCCCTCTATCATGTATTTTTCTCCTCATCCAAGCCAATAGTGGAGCAAAGTCTCCACTTCGAATTTTCTCGTCGTGGTCGGCTATGTCCTCCTTCGCACTATCCAATAACTGTGCTGCGTAGAGGTTTCCCAACGTGTATGTGGGAAAATATCCTATTGCACCCATGCACCAATGAATGTCTTGAAGAATGCCCAATTTTCGGTTGGGTGGTGTAATCCCAAGATACCTATGATAGTAGTCATCCCACATATCTGGGATTTCGTCTACCTCTACATCTCCCTCGATCATCATTTTTTCTAATTCGTATCGTATCATTATGTGAATATTGTAGGTGGCCTCATCGGACTCAGTCCGAATGTAGCTTGGTTGGATTTTATTCACACTCTTCCAAAGCATCTCTGGGGTGACGCCTTCAAGGCCCCCAGGGAAATAATCCTTCCAGAGAGGTAGGACCCATTCGCAAAATGCCAACGAGCGTCCAATTTGGTTTTCCCACAATCTAGACTGGCTTTCGTGGACTCCCAAGCCACACGCTTTCCCTGCGGGTTGATAGACTAAAGCCGCTGGCCGCCCTTGTTCGTAAGTCCCATGGCCAGTTTCGTGCATTGATCCGAACAAAGAGCCGAATGGCTCTGATTCATCATAGCGAGTAGTCCACCTAACGTCTTGAGGATTTGGACCGCCGCAAAAGGGGTGTATTGAGGAGTCTCTCCTACCTGAATTGAAATCGAATCCGATGGCCTCTGAAACTTTCTGACTCAACATTTCCTGAGATTCCATTGGCCATTTTACGCCGTGGACCCAATCGTCGGAGGGGGTAATTCCGCTGTCTAGGATCGATCGAACCAATGGCGAGACGCTACTGCGAAGGCCCTGGAACAGGGGGTCAAGCCTTGTCACAGTCAAACCAGTCTCATACTGGTCTAGAAGTGCATTATACGGTGAATCCGTGTATCCGAAATACTCAGCCTTTTTCCTAGTCATGTCTAGGATTTTTGCGAGATCATCCCGAAAGATGGAGAAATCGTCTTTCTCTCTTGCTTCCGCCCACGTATGGTGTGCTTGTGATTTGAGTCTTGCGAATTCCTCCACGAACTCAGTCGGCAAACATGTCGCTCTTTCATACATCTTCTTTGAGATTCTGACGTTTGCTGTTTGTATCTCATCGAGATCTTCATTTTCCAATGATGCTATCAATTCCCCAATCCTTGGGTTACTAATTTTCTCATGGACTGTTTTTGATATCCAGGCAAGATGCTCTGCTCTACTGCTGGCCCCATTTTTTGGCATTATGACTTCTTGATCCCATCCCAACAAACTACCTATTTGATTCGCTAAATCGATTTCTCTCAATTCTTCAAGGAGATCTACGTAATACTGCATGTTGTGTGGCAGAGGTGTAGGCACATAATCGATAGCCTAGGAAGTTCATAATCGGTTGATTCAGTCACTTTAACATCATTCGCAACTCTTCCACAGATCGCATCTCATCGAAGTATATCACCTCTAGTGAGTCATACAACTCATCATCACCCAGTTCTTCAATCATGGGCAAGATTGAGTGGTATACGTCGCTAGCGATTTTCTCAGTCTTATATGCTTCCTCGAGCATGATTGAATAATCGTGAGTGTGGACTATTTCCTCCGGGGCTCGCTCAGTAATTGCCTTCCCGTCCAGTTTCACAATGGCCGATCTGACTGTTGATGCATGGGTGATCGACTCGTTAACTTCGTTGGAGAAGTAGACGGATAGGTGGGGTCTGTGAATCCCGGAAACATATGCTGAATAGTGTGCGTACATTGCTACAGCTCTTAATTCCCATGCAAGTGCTTTGTTCAACGCTGCTATGATAGATTTGTCTCCCATGACATCACCCAAAACTCTGTCATACCCGAGGTTCATGAATGCATTGAATTATTGTTCGAACGCCATTCCCCTCATTCCAACGAAGGGAACCATTGATGTTCATTACAGTCTAGTCAGAATTAATGCCGACCGGGTCCAAAGTCAATGTGGCGGTTGCGGATAGAATTCTGCTACACCTATTGAATCACCACTCTACAGTCGACATGCACACCGTAAATATCGAGATTACTCGCCGTGGTATTGCAATGGCATGCGCTGTTCATCCCCCAAATGTTTCGAGGAGCATCAGAGACCTAGTATCAACGGGAATTGCGGCGCAAAGTACCCGTCAAGTAATGGGAGAGACGAGGAGGCAAAGGGTTTGGCATCTCACACCTCTTGGTGTAGAAATGGCAAATGCAATCAAATCGAGACTAGGTGAAACAATGGTTCTATTGAGGGACAAACAGGGTAGAATTCTTGAAATTCCGGCTAGAGAGGCTCCTGATAGGCTAAACGCTGAGCTCAATCTACTATCTGTATTGATGCATGCCCAACATGAGGGGGCCCTCAATTATGGCGATATTAGGTTTGGACCTATTCAAAACAATAGGAGGCTCCCTGGATCCATTAAAATGATGGCAGGTGCCCATGCAACCTATGATACAGATCCTCCCAAAAGCAGAAAAATTCACGGAAGGAAGGAACAAAAAAGACAGTTAGATTTGTGGTATTCACAGAATAAATGCCTTTGCATGATCACCGGGATTGCTGGCTCTGGGAAAACAACTCTGATATCAGACTGGTTTCAAACAAAGAAAAGGGATTTTGAGGGAATCTTGACCATGTATTACCCGTGCCAGACATGGGATACTGCGACAGGATTGGCGACCAGTATAATTCACAGGGTGTTGAATGATAGGGGGCGAGATATCAATGATCCATACGACCTGATCTCTACCCTTCCATCGCCAGGAAATAATATGGATCAGGACTTATTCAGACGAAGATTGACTGCGACTCTGTTGGACGAAGATGATAAATTTGGGGACAAGAGAAAGATACTACTAATCCTCGACGATATTCACAACTTGGATGAAAATGGAGTTCGTCTAGTCGGAGTATTGACACAGGTTGCAGAGGCTTGCGATTCTAGGATAATTGGCATATCTAGGAGGTCGCCTAACTTCTATGACAGGAGGGATGTAGTGACCCGCGGAAGAGTGACTGAGATTGCATTGAGTGGACTCACAGAGGATGAGTTGAGTGAGTGGATTCAACATATGGACATTGTCGAGGAAATGTCTTCTGAAGTACTGCATGAGAGAACTGGTGGTCATCCACTGGCCATCGAGTTATTGGAGATGTATGGTGAAGTGGAACATCCTGATTGGGTCAAGTTCCTGGATTCAGAAATCGTAGAAGTTCTTCCTTCGGAAGAAAAATCGTTATTGTTGGTACTTGCTAAACAAAAGAGGCCTGTTCCATGGGTTGAATTGGCAAAGTTGGCAGGGGTTTCCGGTGGGCCCCCGAGGAATCTGATTTCCAGGGGACTGATGGTTGAAATCAGAGGTGGGATGTGGTTACACGAGGCTCTCAGGAATCGGCTGAGAATGTATGTAGAGGACCAAAAGGCGAATTGAGTAACAAAGAATGTTTACGCCATGTGACGATTTAGCCATTCGTCAAAGAATGGCTTTGGTGCTGCACCAGTGTGTTGGTCGACTGGCTTCCCATTGTGAAATAACACAAGATAGGGAATTCCTCTCACACCATATTGCCCTGGAGTGACAGGATTTACGTCTGTGTTGACCTTTGCTATGGTTATCTCTCGTTCTTCTGCAATTGAGCTCAATACAGGGGAAATCATCTTGCAAGGCCCACACCACGGGGCCCAAAAATCGACTAAGACCCATTCAGATTCCCCGATCACAGTTTGGAAATCTGAATCGGATGTCTCAACAACCTGTCCCATGTAGCCCGTCAAAATACCCTCATGTATGAATCCTTGCTGAACTCCACGTCAATGAAAATTGGGGTTTCAATTATAGAAGATTTGACAACTAAGTCAACTTCAGGCTCCTTCAGACATGGACATTGCACCCTCAATACTGACTGCTGATTTCACGGAATTAGGACGTGTGTTAGACGATGCCATAGAAGCCGGGATTAATTGGATTCACCTCGATGTAATGGATGGTAATTGGGTCACAAACAAGACAATTACGTTCGGTCCGGCTGTTGTTCGTTCGATTAGGGAAAGAGTTGGTGGGGATGTATTCATCGATTGTCACTTGATGATAACCAACGCCGAGGAAACTTGGATGCAATACGCTGATGCCGGAGCCAACCTCATCATAGCCCACATAGAGGCGGTGAGAGAACCAAAAAAAATAATTGATGAAATCAGGGGGGCTGGAAAAGCTGTTGGATTCGTGTTGAATCCCGATACGGATGAGAATGAGATAATCCCCTATCTAGAGGATCTTGACTTGGTTTTGGTTATGTCAGTTGTGCCGGGTAAAGGGGGGCAATCATTCATGCCGGAGGTTGAGGGGAAGGTTCGAAAATTTAGGTCCATGATTGATTCTCAGATTGCCAATGGCGGCAAGAGGACAATGCTAATGATTGATGGGGGGATCAAAGCGCACAATGCAAAAATTGTCTCATCATGGGGAGTAGATGTGGCCGTCGTTGGGAGTGGATTGATCAATGACAAAGGGTCGATATCAGAGAACCATAACAAGATCCTCTCTTCTTTGTGATACACTTCATTGATAGGCTTCAAATCTGTTGGCCTATCATTATGGCCATGGCAGGCGCGGACTGGGTGGGGTCAGAGATCAAAAAATTGGTTCCAGGTGCGATTGTAGAAGTCAGTGACCTACACGGCACAGGTGACCACTTTCACGTTCGAGTGATCTCAGATTCGTTTGATGGCATGCTCCCTCTTGAAAGACAAAGACCCATTCTTGACTTCTTCATGCCCCACATCAAATCCGGAGTTGTCCATGCACTGGATCTTAAGTGTATGACAGAAGAACAGGCAAAAGCCGCGGGCAACACTGTATTCGACCCTCATGGCGAGGGTGAAAAACAATTCATGGGCATTCACATCCGAAGACCAAAGGAGAAATAAGTATGACAGAATTTAATTGGACGCCGAATGAATTACAGAAGATAGTCGAAGAAAACAGTATTGTTCTTTTCATGAAGGGTACCCCTGAAGCTCCACAATGCGGGTTTAGCAACAGGGCAGCCTCGGTAGTTTCACAACTCGGGGTTCCATTCGCATCCGTCAATGTTCTATCTGATCCCAGAGCGAGGAACGCTCTCAGAGATTGGTCTGGATTCCCCACGATGCCTCAGTTATTCATAGGTGGGAAATTGATTGGAGGTTCGGATATTGCTCTTGAGCTATTTCAGAGTGGAGAACTTCAAACACTTGCAGCAAATGCGACGAGCAATGACTGAATATGGCCTAAAGGCAAAACTAACAGCAGAATTCATTGGTACTTTCTTTCTTTCACTGACAGTCTGTACCGCAGCAGTCCACGGCCTTGCCGGAGGATATGCGCCATTCGCCATTGCTTCTGTCTTGATGGTGATGATATATGCAACTGGATATGTTTCTGGGGCCCATTTCAATCCTGCAGTCACCCTAGCCGTGTGGTTTCGCGGTGCATGTCAAAGAGAGATCGTGCTTCCCTACATTGTGGTTCAATTGATAGCTGGTGTAGTTGGTTCGATCGTATCTGGGGGGTTACTGATTACTGACGCATCTCCAACAGAGCTCGTTGTTGAAATGACGCCTGCGTTCTTCTCAGAATTGCTGTTTACATTTGCACTTGTTTTCGTTATCCTAAATGTGGCTACCAGCGATGCAACATCTGGTAATGGATACTATGGTGCTGCGATTGCTCTTGTGGTACTAGCAGGGGCGTTGAGCGTTGGGGGTATTTCGGGAGGGTCGTTCAACCCAGCGGTGACTGGCGCCTTAGTAACTGCCGGGGCACTTGGCATGAATGCCGTCTGGATTCACATAGCCCCTCAAGTAATCGGTTCGCTTTCTGCTGTCTACGCATTCAAGCTACTATCACAGCAGATTTAATCTTACATAATATCAATTCATTTCGTGAATTCCGCAAATTCTGAAGTTTATTCCATAGGACAAGTGTTTCAAACCCATATCCCGGGGGCGATTGGTGCAACAGGTATACCCAGTGAGGAAATTGATGGGCTTGGCTCTGGCCGGTGCGACGTTAATTTCCTTTGCACCTATGATGTACTCATTGTCGAACACCAACCCGCTGACAGGGGCATTTTTCAGGATGCTCTATGCATTGCCATTTCTATGGTTTCTAACGGTAATCTGGACCTCAGAGGACAAAAGAGTCGGACTTGAGAAATGGCTTGCATTCATTGCTGGAATTGTCCTAGCATTTGATTTCATATCATACCATAGTGCGATTGACTGGGTCGGGACAGGAATTGCAACTCTGATCGGAAACTCACAGGTGATCATAGTCACAATTACAAGCTGGTGGTTATTCGGCGAAAGGCCAAACAAAGCCATACTTTTGGCATTGCCAGTGGTAATTATCGGCCTTTTTTTCATATCAGGACTGGGGGACTCTTCAGCCTATGGAGCCAAGCCGAGATTGGGCGTCATTGCAGGAATTTTCACTGCTATTTTCTATTCCCTATTTTTGATTCTTTACCGGTATTCAAACAGGTCACTCTCGCCCGCAACCAGTCTTCAATTAGAGGCCACAGCGGGAGGCACATTGGGCTTGCTTGTTATGGGCCTGCTTCCCCTGCAAGGATTGAACATAGAACCGATTGATTTCCGTCCTAGTTTTCCTTCCCATGTGTGGTTGGTTCTGCTTGGAATACTATGCCAATCTATTGGATGGGTCGCAATAACCTATTCACTACCGAGGCTGCCAGCTGCTCATACCTCATTTGCGATTCTTGTGCAACCTGTTTTGACAATTATTTGGGGCGTATTGCTATTGGGGGAGGATCCTTCTGTTCAACAAAAAATCGGGATGGGGCTGATTCTAATCGCTGTTATTTGTGTGACAATTATGGGTGCTGTCGAGGCTGACGCCAAGTGAGGAATAGGTGTACAGGGCAGAGACACAAGCGAGGGGATGGGATGCACTCAGCGAGAACCTCAGTTCCCTGTACGATTCGGTGAAGTACTTCAAACATTCATAACCCTTGTGAAGGATCGAACTTTTTGAGATCCTCGTAATCATTCGACAGTCAAGACTTCGGCACCACTCTCACTCATCCAAACAGTGTGTTCAAACTGGGCCACATTGCCTCTATCCACGCATCTCAATGCCGAGTAGGATTCCAAGAATCTTATACTGGTTAGTTTTCTGATGAGGGCGTTCCACTTTTTCCTTATTCCTTCAGGATCCTCTCCAGGGAAGGGCTTCTCAAGTAAGGAATAAGCCCATCTTTCGGCGAAGGGGAGGGTTGAGTACCGCTCTTCGATGTACCTTGCCATTGTTGCGCCAAGAGGTTTGAGTTTCTTTTTGGCAACTGCCTTTCGAACGGTGATGTTTCCAGTCACCCTGTGTATGTTAGAGGAAGTGGAGGGTTGTATATCCTCAATTTTTCCGGTCTTTCCGGTAGTGTTGAATGGCTCAATGGCGTAGAATGCACCAACTTCAGGGCCTCCCTTGAATGATTGATTTGTTTTTCCGCAATCATAAGAAGGGACTGAAACGCCAGCATGCAGGTTCCACTCTTCCAATTTATGCCCACAGAGATTTGTCACAGGCTGAAATCCTGCATCGGTGTGAACTTGATCTGCGACAGAACCAATTTCTGCCCACGTGCTACCTGGCGTCATAGCCTCTATTTGAGCGTCTCTGGCTTCCTTTGCCGCGCGAATCTGGTCTGTATGGTTCCCCCCACCACCGACTTCTACTGTTAGGGCGTTATCTGCCAGTGCACCCTTGATGTGTACTCCTACATCCAATTTAACTAGATCTCCTTTCTCAAATACCATTTCTTCTTCCAGGCCTTCTGGCTTTGTGAGAATTGAATTCGTGGTGTAATGTGCGGCAATGTCATTGACAGATATCGTGACTGGGAAAGCAGGCGTCCCTCCATGTCTTCTAATGAACCTCTCTGCAGAGTCAATCAGATCATCCCAGGATTTGCCTGCGACTATTTCTCCCTTTATTCCTTCAATGGTCCTGCGAGCCACATGCCCAGCGTCCTTCCAGAATTTTATGTCAGCTTCTTCCACGCTTCAATCACCTTATTCTCAGGGACAACTCCTGTTCTCAATATCTCCGGCCGCCGAGGCCCACTTGGGATGATCTCAGAGGGATACGATATCAAAGTACTGGGTGCTCCGCCCTTGCAGATCCCATCAATCCAGTGTACACCTGAAGCCAATCCTCCTAATTCCTCTGCCGCCAACTTGCACGATACGTGAGGTTCTTTTCCACTTTCATTCGCACTCGTTGCCGACAAGGGGCCTACGAGATCAACTAACTCCCTAGCCAGTTGATTTTCGAGTATTCTGATCGCCAGGCCATTTTGTCCCAATCGCACATCGGGTTGATTTTTTGGGGGTAAAAGAACTGTGAGGGAGCCTCTTGGAAAATAACTCAAGAACTGTTGTAGATTATCTGGAATGAAAACAAACTTGGATGCCTGTTCAAGCGAGGACACACCCAGCGATACGGGTTTACTTATTGGTCTCATTTTCACACGAAATAGCAAGTCAAGCGAGTCTTTTTTCGGGAGGCTGCCAATAGCAGGTTGAGTAGAAGTTGGGTAGACGCAGAGTTTGCCTGCTCTGAGCCAATCTGCCTGTTCAAGCACTCATTCACCTCAAATGACGCCTTAATGCCGGGGGGAGGGAATTGGAAATTACAACTATAGAACCGATTCTCCTATCAAGGTTTGATTGGTGTGTATGTCTTTGCCTTATTCTCTGGATTTCATATGCTGCGTGGTACAAATTAAACAAAGGAATCAGAAAGAGCAACTTCCCGAGGCTCCTCTTGTCCCACATATCACTAGTCATCTCCGAGCCGTCTTCCGCAACAATGGCGATTGAGAACATCCTCTGACCAAGAGATCTAGAAAAGACGATCCCAGTAGCTCTGAAATACAGCCAGGTGGAAACCGACAGAATTAGAACCATAGCAATCCAATAATGTACATCAGAGCTAGGGATCAGTCTCATGTTCCATGCATTAAAAATCCGCCCTCTAGTAGCGATAGCCAATATTGCCAATAAAAGTGTCATGTCAATTATGAGTGCTCCTCCCCTTCTTCCCGCGCCGGCAAGTACCGTACCTTCAGGCATGGGCCAATTTGATTTTTCTTGCTCGGCAAGGGCTTGTTTCGCCAAATTCGCTCCAGAATTGTGTATTCTTATCGGACTGGAATGAGCGTCAGACACAGCCCTTCCAGAGCGGGGTCTATCTCTGAAGGTTTGGTTCAAACCATGTTTCTATCCGAGGACATGGATGAACAGACATTAAACCATCAATAAGTTTGGTTAGATTCGGTTGCGATGTTCTTTGGGCGGGGTAAGAGGTCTAAAGCAAAGGTCAAATGCCCGCTTTGCGAGCAATTGAATGACCAGAGCCTTAGTGACTGTCTCAGGTGTGGCTACAAGTTAGGTAAAGATGGAAGCCAGCAACAGGGGGCCTACGTGGAACAGCAGGCCAATGACATATTTTCAGCCCTCATGGAGGACGAGGAAGAAGAAGACCTAGAGGGTCCCATGGTTGACTGGAGCCAGACCACCTTCACGATGGATGATGTGACAATCGAGGTCTCACAGTATAATGACGAGGGGGATGTGAGCCTCTCCTCGACTCCTAAATTCGCATCACAGTTTGAGGACATGCCAGAGGACGCAAAGAACATCCTACCCTCAAAGATAGATTCAGAAAAACGTGAAAATAGTGTTACTGATGCTACACAGCCCGTCTCAGAGGAGGACGAGGACCTTCTCGTCATCGAAGCAAGTGAGGATGACATTGTCCTTGAGGAGGAGGTTAAGGTGACCTCTTCAGAGATGGATGGCCTGGGACTCGCCGGGGTGGAGGCTGATGA
>DAZE01000011.1 GCA_002507175.1 Euryarchaeota archaeon UBA558 | reverse complement strand
GGCTTCATAGCATTCAACCCAAGTGCGAGGTGGTCTCTCGAAGCATTTGAGGCGGCCTCCGTCCCGATCGTGGATTCTGATGATCTGAGAAACATCTGGCCACTTCTCTTTGAGGGCGAGGAATTCTAGGTTACACAAACGGAATAGAAGCGACGGCATGGGTTTCCAGATTTACCACAGTCAGTATACAAGGCAGAGGTTGGAATCCTAGCATTCGCTGGTAGTCGGTTTGATTCTGCCATGTCGAACTATGGATTATGTGTGTGCCTTTGTACTGGCTAGCATGATGACCATGGACATGGCCGGTGACGAAAATATCCGGAATGGTTTGAATCACCATGGAATCCTCCGGCTCGGGTGACAAAGGCGTCTTGCCGCCCCATGAGGGGGCGAGATGCCGCCTCTCCAACATGGCCATCATTGCTCTTTCGGGGTGTTCGAAGCTTACCGAGCGTAGGCTCGACACAAAGTCAGATATGCTCACCCCGTGGTAAGCAAGCACCCTAACACCATGCAAGCTGAAATCTGATGGGTTTCCGGAAAATGTGACGTCAGAGTAGTCCTGTTGAACGTCAGGATCCAAGGCTGGCTGGGGCTCAGCAGGACGGACTGCGTCGTGATTCCCGGGCATGATGATTGTGTCGACCCAATCTGGCAGCTCCTCGATCATTCGGGCCAATTCACCGTACTGTTTGTAGAGGTCGCGAATTGAGAGGTGTTTCTCTTGCCCTGGGTATATCCCCACTCCATCAACCCCATCTCCTGTCATCACGAAGTACTTGATCGTCCTAGCGAGGGGATCCTCCTTGAACCACTGGACCATCTTTTTCCACTGAGCATCGAGGAATGTCTTGCTACCCACGTGTATGTCGGACAAGAAGGCGACGGAGATTGCAGCATCACTGCCAGACGTTGCCTTCTGGTGGGCTCCAAGAGATGGGCGATGCAGGTCCGAGGCCCTCAATCGGCCACTCTCTGTAAAGTATCCAGTCACACCTATCACATCGTCATCTAGCAACCCATCCGTGACAGGATGTGTCTTTGTCCAGCCTGGCTTTGGGAACAATATGCACTCTATAGAGCCAGTCTCGTCCTCTAGGGCAAACTGTATATCCCCATTTCTTCCAAACCTCTTGAACTCGACAAGCCCAATTACCGTGACTTCCATTTCGGGTGAATTTCTTGATTTCCTCTCCCTCCATGCGTCCGATATTCGCGACGGCCGTGTTGGCAATGATCCGGAATCCATGATCATCTTCCTAATCTTCGCCAACCTGTCAGTGAAACAAGACTGCATGTCGGTCAGGCGGCCTTCAGTGACAGAGTTTCCCGTGATGTCAAAGTGGATATTTATCTCGGGGTCGATGTCAGTTGCATCCATAGGGAAATCCCCTATGGAGTAGTGCTCAAGACCGTGTGGCCTAGGGGCTATTTGTATCTCTTTCCTCTCCAACGGGGCGAGAATTCTGCCGGAGTTGCCCGCAAATTTCTTACTGGGAGGTTCTTGAATCTCCTTGGTCTGAGTTTCACCATCCTCTGGTGTCTCCATGAAATTGGATCCTGATTGTATTAGACTCCTTACACTGGAGTCGTCCAAGAGCCTGATTGATTTCTCAAGAGCAGCCTGGATGAGTTGGTCTAGATTGTCAACAGACTCAATCAAGGGGATGGCGGATCGCTTGACTAGAAGGCCATGAGACATCAACTCCCTACTGAGTCTGGCCTCATCATCCCCGGTCATGGTCCGCCACAGTCAGAAGGTCGCTCATGATGCTATCGGGTGTAGTTTGGTCAGAACTCGCCCGATCAACTCAATCCCAATCTGTTTCCGTGGAAAAGTCGACTGACGATGGTTCTGCTCTGCTAATGCCGCGAGGTTCCCATGCCTCTGCTCCATCCCATTCGTCTTGTTCAGTAGTTTCGTTTTCATCATCGATGGTCCTTCTTTGCTCGGCTTTCTTTCGCCTCATCTCTATGTCATCTGCGTGGTCTAGAATCTCAAGTACCATCCTCAGTGCAAATTGAACGAATGAGCGTTTATTCTCTATTCTATCATTAGATCCGAAATCGTTCCTCCTCACAATGTATCTTCCGTCGTGCGTTGTCACGGCAACGTAGACCAATCCAACCTCCTTAGTCTCAGTTCCGCCGGTGGGCCCAGCAATCCCTGTTATTGACAGGCTAACTTCGGTCCCTGCATGGTGCCTAGCTCCATGTGCCATCTGCAGGGCGACTTTGTGGGAGACCGCCCCCTCTCCGCCTAAATCGAATGCGTTCGGGGAGACATCTACCTCCGATATTTTCGATTCATTGGTGTATACCACCCAGCCTTGTTTGAACCATGCCGAGCTTCCTGATATGTCAGTGAAGGTCGAGCAGATTAACCCGCCAGTGCATGATTCAGCCACGGAAATGGACCAACCACGCTTCTTTAGCCTTCTACCAATCCGCGACGCTAGGCCTGCGATCTCTTCGACCATGTTGTGTGGTGGCGGGCTGGCCCTAATTGGGTTGATGGTGGGTCCGGCAGGAATTGAACCTGCGATCTTCGCTTTGTAAGAGCGACGTCATAACCCCTAGACCACGGACCCCACCCTCCGCAGAGGGTACATGGCTTGAACAACTCGGTTGTTTGATTGGGTTCAAGCAGGACCCCTTGCTCGTACCTACATGCTCTCCAAGGAGATCAGTCGTCTCAGGGACAAGGATATCCGCCAAAGGAGAAAGGCGGTCAGGAGGCTTTTCGAGGATGGGGACCCGTCAGCCTTGCCTCATTTCATCCCATTCTTGAACGACCCTGACGAGTGGTTTGTGGAGCGGGCCATGATAGCCATAGAGAGATGGTATGACGGGATGGACATTGGGATAGCCCGTGATCTAGCAAATAGCAAATTTACAGAGAGGCGACTCCTGGCTGCGAGAGTGGCCTTGAGACTAGAAAACCCGAGAGAAACACTGATTGAGCTCACAAGTGACAGTGACCTGAAGGTAAGAATCGCCGCATGGAAGGGGTTGATGCGACTAGACTCCGAGGAGTCGAAAAATGCGGTGAAATCAATGGATACAGCTGTCAGGAAGATAGCTGTTGACACTCTATTTGAATCGGGAATGGTAAACGAGGAGGTCATGCATGAACTGATGTCAGATCCAGCCTCTGTAGTCCGTAGTGTAGTCGCGAAGAACATCTCAGATAGAAATCTCGACGAATCGATCAAGGGGGCATACAACCGTTATGTGGATGTGGGAATGGGGGTTGAAGATGCTTCTGAGGCAATCACCGAATCCCCAATCCTGGCAGTGAGGCTTGCTTGGGTGCAGCAATACCTGGCCAGTACAAACCCGAAGGACGTTACTTTGTTGACCAAAGGTTTCCGAAACTCGTCATGGATGGAGGATGGCTCGGCGGTTGATATGGTCTTGGAACATGCATCGGACCAACTGTTGGAGAGAATATTACGAAGGGGCAGGGGGGATCTTGTTGAGGGAGTTTGCCTGAGGGTTATCAGGGACCGGAATCGTTCTACATCAACCAAAGCGAGGATTGTTCTGGACCGCATAGGCAGAGATCCCAGTCCAAAATTTGTGGAGTCCTTGTCTGCAGAGGAGCCAAGGGCTGATAATGAGCTATCTTCATCCATTTCGCTCCTGATCATGGAAACGCTAGGAGCCGATGGCGGGATCCATGAGCCTTGACAGTGGTACTGAAATCGGTGGCAAATCATCTGACAAAAGATGCCTGCTAGTTTTAGGGGGCATCAAATCACCAGACAGGCCTGCTTGGATTACGTCATCCTTGGTTATGCCTTCCCTATCGCTGTTTGGCCAGAGCAAAAGCGTGATTGAGTCATCATCGAGGTAATCTACAACAACGCAAGGCAAACACTGCAGGTCGAGCCTTCTCGCGATCTCGAACCTATGGTGCCCATCGAGGATAGTCCCCGTGGCGCCATCGACCAACAAGGGCTTGGTGTATGCATCCCATCTGATCGTCATCCTCTCCAGTTGGTCCACCTTCTTCTGGATAACTTGCTCATGAGGCTTCAGAACCTCCACCGGCATCAATTGGACCCTCACAGCACGTAAGACCTGCCTCAGCGTTTAGCACTGTCTGAACGGCACCGTAAAACGATGGTCGTCCATGGGTCGACGTGGAGGACCCCTCGAACCTACTAACAAAACTCGGTGATGATGACCTCCAAGTGCTCAGAAGGTTGTCCTCTGAGGGAACAGCGTGGATAGTCGGAGGATGGGTGAGGGACGGCTTTTCATCAACGCACAACTCAGACTTGGACATTGCCACGAACCTGCTTCCCGCGGATGTAATTCGACTTTTCCCTGACTCCCTTACACATGGCGCTCGTTTTGGAACGATCGGCGTCAGGATACCGGGCAATGGCAAGACTTGGGAGGTCACATCACTGAGATCTGAAGCAGGCTACACTGACGGTCGTAGGCCAGATGCGGTAGTTTTCGGGAAGAACATAATCGAGGACCTCTCAAGAAGGGACTTTACGGTCAACTCGATGGCGATTTCCTTCCCAGACGGCGAATTCCTCGACCCCTTCGGTGGCATTGGCGACCTGCGGTCAAAGACCATAAGAACCGTCGGGAACCCGTCCAAGCGATTTTCAGAAGATGGCTTGAGGATATTACGAGGGTATCGATTTCTTTCAGCCTCAGACCTCTGGCGCTTGAGCGATGAAACTGAGGCGGCGATGAAAGAATGTGTCAGCATGATTGACAATGTATCGTCAGAAAGGATAGGGGGTGAGATTAGGAGGATAATCAACCTCCCATCGGGCGGTAATTCACTCAAGTTAATGCAACAACACGGTATCCTCGAGAAAATACTGCCTGGTGCCAACCTCCCAGATCGTTTTCGGACAACAGGCGACATATCAGTGGACATGGCGTTGCTTTACGCCGACAGCGATGTTGGCCCCAACACATCATCGGACACCCTCAAGGACAATCTAAAGCTCACAAAAGAAGAGATCTCAATCTTTGATTTGCTGATGTCATTGCAAGTTCAAAACTCCCTTGTCTCCGCTGAGGAAATTCGCAGATTCCACGTGGCTGTTCCACCAGAATGGAAAGGGAGGGTAATGAGATATTTAGAGAGCAAGGGCGAGGATCGATCTCAGATTTTGAGCACCATCGAACCTCCGGTAGCGGGGGCAGTTCCACTTGTTGATGGGAACACGCTTTCCGAGTTCACAGGTTTGGATCCTGGAATTAGACTCGGTCGGCTGAAGGGTCATCTGCATAGACTCCAAATCGAAAGGGACATGACGTGCAAAGACGAAGTCCTCGATTGCGTTGGCGAAATCGACTACGTCAATGGGGACCCTCTAGATTGGGAGGTATTGTCTTGGCCCTAACTACAGGCTCTCTGCTAAGAATTCGATGTACTCCTGAGGAGAAAGGAAATGATCCTCTTCGTATTCGTGTGGCCTCACTATCATCAGCCAGCCATCACCGTATGCCTCGGAATTGACCAGGTCCGGTGAGTCCTCTACCTCACCGTTCAACTCAAGAATTCCACAGGGAAAGGGGCTGTCCAGTAGCACCACGTCGTCAGCAGTCCTCAGAGTGACGAGTATGTCCTCTGCAGCCAACTCACCTTCAAGTCCAGATTTCTCCTGAGATTTTTCCTCGCCCTCATCAAAGCCGTCGAGAGCACTCAAGTTGGGGAGTGTGACTCGGATGAATTCCCCCCAAACTGCCGCTACGTATTCGCTGACGCCCACCTTCACAGTAGTTTGTACGTTACCGTCCTCATCCTCTTCCCTGTCAATCACCTGGAGCCACAAATGCTCCTTTGTGTACCTTCTGTCTTCTGCAACGCTGAATTCAATGTCACCGTCTTCCGCCATGTTGATCGATCCGCGCGCGGGACCCACCTAACTTGAATCATTCGATTGACAGACGGTCCGATACAATTCAAATTTCGATGGGTTAACAACCATCCACCGCTTCAAAGGGCCGAGGCCGCCATGGATTTCAAAGAAACCGACGAGCAATCAATGATCAGACAACTCGTGAGAGACTTCTCCGAAGAGGTACTTGCCCCCACCGCATCCCAAAGAGACAAGGAGCAGCGACCCCCGATCGAAGAGTGGAAAAAATTCTGTGAATTGGGGCTCCAGTCCATGACTATCCCAGAGGAGTTCGGGGGCAATCCGATCGACGACATAGCCGAGGCGATTGTTGTCGAGGAGCTCGCCAGAGTTGATGCATCCTTCTCTGTGATGTTTTGCGTCCATGTAGGACTGTGTGCCGCGACCATCGCCATACACGGCAACGAGGAACAGAAATCGAAATACCTCCCAAGACTTGCCGAGGGTGAGATCGGAGCATACTCCCTCTCAGAGGCAGGCTCAGGGACTGACGCGGCCGCAATGAGTTGCACCGCCAAGGTGAGTGAAGACGGTTCTCACTACATACTGAACGGGGAAAAGATGTGGGTGACTAACGGTAGTAGCGCTGGAATCTACGTACTGTTTGCAAAAGATGTAGATCACCCCGAGTACGGTGTGCGCAGCCATGGCGGCACCACGGCATTCATCATCGAGAAGGGCTTCTCCGGTTTTTCTGTCGGCAAGAAGGAAGACAAGCTTGGAATCAGGTCCTCAGACACCTGCTCACTGATTCTGAAGAATTGTCGTGTGCCGATAGAGAATGTTCTGAAAGCGCCCGGGGAAGGTTTTCCGATAGCGATGAATGCCCTGGATAACTCTAGAATAGGAATTGCTGCACAAGCACTCGGGATCGCTCAGGGGGCCTATGAAACCGCATTGAACTACGCCCAACAGAGGGCTACCTTCGGCAAGCCAATATCGCGTCATCAGGCCATAGGGAATTATCTCGCGGACATGGCCACAAAAATTTCCGCTGCTAGGCTGGTGGTCTACAAAGCATCATGGGCTAAGCAAAACCACTACCACTCAGGTGGGCCGAGGCACACGACAGAGGCCTCGATGGCAAAACTTCTAGCTGGTGACACGGCGATGTGGGTCTCTGAGCGGGCAGTGCAGGTCCTTGGGGGCTATGGATACACAACGGATTTCCCCGCCGAGCGATTCTTCCGGGACGCAAAAATTACTCAGATATACGAAGGAACTCAAGAAGTCCAAAGGATCGTTATCAATAGGGCGATATCCTCGAAGAGGAGTGAATAGCCTCAAGGGGATTCTACGTCAAATACATCTGCGACAGGCAGCATCCGATTGTCGAAGTCGAAAATTGCCTGATTTTCCCATACAGAACCGTTATTCGATTCCGGGCCGTCCCAGGATATCATTTCAGCACCCCAATAACAGAAGCCAACTCCTCTCTCCACACTCAAGATTTCGTCCTTCAAGGCTGACATGAAATCCAATTGGCCCTGTGGTGATGCGGGATAGAGAGAGGCGATTATCTGGTCCTCTGACCCTATGATATTATTCGTCCAATCGTTCCATTCGAATGTGAATGGATAAGCAGTCTCTGCGATCATTACATCCTTGTTGTTTTGATCGGCCAATTCCCTCAGTCTGTCTCCGACCCTCTCGATAGACTTGCCGTGCCACAGTGGGTAGTAGGAAATGCCTACGATGTCATAGTCCAACGATCTCAATTCGCCGTAGAAGTCAACGGAGGACTCCAACCCGGCATAGTGGATTATGATTCTCGCGTGGCCGGAGTTTTCCCTAATGGCCTTGGAGCCGGCATCGAGTAGTTCCAAAAATTGCGTCCTATTTTGCGATATTTCGCCATGAGGATGCAAAAAACCGTTGTTGATCTCATTCCCAATCTGGACAAAATCAGGATTCAAATCGGAGACGATGTCACTTGTATACCGATAGAACTCGTCTTTCAGTTCAGAGTAGTTTAGGCCGTCCCATGCGCGGGGCTGATCTTGGGCTCCAGGGTCAGCCCAAGTGTCTGAATAGTGGGGACAGAGCCAGAGTTTTAGCCCCTCAGATTTTATTTTTTCAGAGAACTCTGCCACCTCTTGCAAGGAAGAGCCGCTGTGGCTTGGGTCATGCCAGATCCTGAGCCTCACTGTGTTGATCCCAGCATCCTTCAATGATTGGATGAAATCGACCTCATCCCCGCTTGGGTCGTAAAAAGTGTGGTTCAGGCTTGAGATCAGGGGGTAATAGGAGATATCAACGGCCGAAATTATCTCGGGCATGAGCTCGGAATCGTCTGATTCACTCGGCAAACTCGGAGTATCTTGGCTCAGGCACCCTGACCACAAGCTCGCTGTGATCAAGATGGAGAAGAGTGCCCGTATGGTCATGGGAATCGAAAAGCAGTTGTGTGGGCGGACCGTGATTGCGCTAATTCACCCACGAGTATCTTCTCTCGCCCTCTAGGTGGCCCTCAGCCCCTATTGAGACGAGTGCAAACTCCGCTGACGGACTGATTACAGATGAGTCCTTTGAGCCCCTGTGTAGGGACTCATACACGGATTTGTCGATTGATTGGCGTTCGTCGATCCTAGCAAAGAGCGAGAATCTTGAGACGATGTGTTTCCAATCCGGCTGGATGACGCCCTCGAACACCTTGGCCTTTGCACCAGACCCGTATCCACACAGGCCAACGCGGGTGCCATTCATGTCTTGATTATCCTCTAAGTCGGATTCCAATGCGGACATCAATGCGAGGAAAATGGAGCCAGTGTATTGATTGCCGACCTTTGACGATGCGCGTTGTGTCTTTTCGATCCTCTGTTCAACGAATTCCTTGAACTGATTGGTTTTGGAAATCTTCCTCCGATATGCGTCGTTGGCAGCCTCGAACTCGCTCTCCCCTGGTTCGCCCTCGGGGTAGTCTGACCTAATTGGTTCTGGGCCTATTTCAGCCTCGATCTCCGACCATGTCGGGAGATGCCTCCTGTCGTGACGGAAAACATCCGGGAACATTCGCTTGGCCTGAAAGGCATATGGCAGGTGGACTATGATCCTGGACCACTGCTCTGTGAGGATATCATCATCATTCGGATCATACCTTCCATGGGCTATGGCCTTCGACCTGAAGTTGATGAAAGCCTGCTTGACCGATTCCGAATAGCACCTGTTCGAGAAGGCCCCGTCGAATACTGGAGTGTCCTTGTGGACCTTGAGGGTCTCGGATTCGAACAAGGTATGGTCCCGCTTGTCTGTCTTGTCGATGATCCTCATGATTCTCTCGGATAGGTTTGTCTTGAATTTCTCTCCAGCATCTGAAGCCAGTTCCAGTACAGTCTCGACTATTGACTTCCTGGTAATTTCCCTACGAGGCTTGAAGAAATCATGAACTGGCATCGTGGACACACCCCATATGTCTGGGATCTCCAATAACCTCGGGTTGTGCCTGATGAGGATGGCCCCGCCACCCGCACCTTGGGTGTACTCGCCTGAGGACCCTAGGTCGTACTTTGCATTGTCAGCAAAGACTACCACCCCGATCCTGTCCTGCTCCACTCCACCCCTGGCAACCCAGTCCAGAGTGTTGTGCATCGCATCCACGGCCCCGATGCAAGCAAATGTCATGTCCACGACATCACAATTCCTGAAACATTCCGGGCCGTGCTTCTTCGAGTACCGTTGTTCGAGCATGTCCATGATGTACGTAGCAGTAGGCTTCGACCCATCCAAGGCCGATTCTGTGCCGAGATATATCCTACCTATTTTTGTCGGTTCGAGCTTGTTCCTGTCAATTATCCTCGCAACCGCATTCGCACCCATCGTCGCGGTGTCTTCGTGGACGTCTGGTATGGCCATCGCGGATAGGCCGAGACCCCGATTCAACTTGCCGTAGTCCGCCCCTCTGAATTCTGCGAAGTCCTTGATATCGAAATAGAGTCTAGGTATGTGGATCGCGATGTCGTCAATACCCACAGAAACTGTCATCATACCCCTCCGATTAGACTTGATATTTAGCGAGATCCCCGATCAACTAGGCTATGACCCTTTGTCTGGGCGATTTTTCATTTTCCGGTTATCTCTAACATTTCTTGCAATTTTTCAGGATTATCTTCGAAATGACTTCTCAATGGGGCCAACACAGAAGAGAGCCCCTCTGCAACACCCATCTTGAGGTCAAATGGGTGCACTTCACCCTCCATGACGGCCTTCGCTAGCTCGTCAGCGTCACTCCATGTGGTGGGCTCTCCAAACTCGGGTTTCGGAGTCACCCTCAACTCGCCCAGAGTTGGAATGATGATGTGCCTCGCTATCTCGTAAACAGGGGAATCAGCATCATTCTGGTCCAAATATGCCTTCCTCAACTTCTTGCTAAGTGACTTGGCGGAATCGTGAAGGATTATCGCATTGGCGGGATCCGATTTGGACATTTTATGATCAAAGACCTCCATGCGTCCTCCTCGGCGACCCTTCAGCCCGGATATCATAGGAGTGTGGATGCAGGTCGCCTTTGTCCACTTATTCCTATCAGCAACGTCGCGCATGTACATGTGTGCCTTTCTCTGATCCATGCCTCCGAATGCTATGTCTACCTTCAGGTGGAATATGTCCGCGGCTTGCATGGGAGGGTAAAGGAAAGCTGAAAGGTCGTCATCAGAGGAGTCCTCGCTGCGCCCCATGATGCTGAATGTCCTCCTCGCTCTGGCCAGGCTCATGCCTTTGGAGCACCTCAGCACTTTCTCCCAGTATTCGCCGCTATCCATCAAGTCGCTCGCCATGAGGAAATTGAGCTGACCGGGGCCTACTCCCTCCTCTGGGAACCCCAAAAGGGACCTGAAAACCTCAGCCATGTAATCGGCGGCGATGGATATCTTCTCCATGTCTCTGCCGAACTTGTCGTTCACCCATGCATGCCAATCTGCCAGAAGGATGGTAACCTGCACGCCTTCCTGCAACATGTTTCTGATGCAATCTGAAATCAATATCCACCCTACGTGGGCCTTTCCACTTGGCTCAAGCCCAATGTAGGCTCGAAGAGTTCCGTCCCCTCCCGCACTGGGTGCCCCGTCCAGTACGGAGGCGACGTGGTCTCCACCTACAACCTCTTCCACGTTTTTGAACATCCTATTCATGGCTGATTGGGCCGAATCGCTGTAATCTTCGAGAGATTTCATGGTCAGGCCTCATGGGTTGAGAAGCTTGCCAAGTTTCTCCGCCTTGCCAGCTGCCCGGGTGTTATCTCCAGCCTCGAGTGCAGCTTCTATCTCAGAAATCATGACTTCGGCTTGTTTTTTGATGTCCTCAGACAGGTTTGTTGCCATTCCCATGAAGTGTCGGGCTGAGGATATTCCAGAAGCTGCCTTTGAGGCTTTTTTTGCCCATTCCTTGGCTTTGTCTCCCCTTTGCTTGGAGTTGTAGCCAGTTGCTTCATCCAAGAACTGGGTCCACCTCTTTCTCGCGTCCATGGCCGACTTTACTGCATCGGGGTCGTCGAAATCCGGTGGCACATTTGTGACGTCGACAATCAACGCACCAGAATCGTCGTACTTTCCGTCTATCGAGGTCATGATTCCGTGAGAGGCGGAAAAGGCATGGACATCCTGTACATCGACATTGTCAAAATATTTTGACGCGAGCGATGATAATCCGCCTTCTTCACCTATCTTCTTCACTAGTCCTCTCTTTACATCAAAGCGCTCCATGGCCGGGGGAGGAACAGGAAGGATTTGAAGGCTGTCCGAAATACAAGACACTGAACCCGGGATCGCAGTGGCTAAGCAGTGTAATGTCCTCGGACACCCATGATCGGCAGGGCACTGGTGTTGGGATTGTTGCTCGCAACCATCACGACCGTGAGTGGGGAAACTGGATCTGTCATGAAAATCGATCATTCCTTCGAACTGATCGACTATGACCCGGGAATAGAGGGTTCCACGCATCACAGCGCCTCGAGATGGGTTCTTGTGATTGGCGCTGAGGGGTACGCCATCGCAATGGATAAGGAGTCCCCCAGTACGATTATTCCTCTTGCACAGTCCACTACCGAGGACCTACTGGATTCAGATTACCATCCCGGAGGGAACACGGCATTGGCAGTGGGCAAGAATGGAACCGTGCTAAGATACTCGAATTCGGATCAATCGCTAGAAATGGCTGCTCTGGAGCAATCTTTCGGATTTGACACCCTCCTATCTGTGTCGTGGAACGCCAATGGGGAATGGGCCTATGTTGGAACCGAGGAGGGCAGTCTCTTCAGGATGCGAACCACCAGCGATGGCGGGGCGGAGGTCCTGCCCATTCCAGGCACCGGGGGGTCCGCAATCAATGCCATTGACTGCTTGCCAGATCCATTTGTCTGCGTCGTCGTATCCCAAAATCAAGGCATAGGCGTGATAGATCGCGATCACAGGCTCTCGTGGATAGGAGGGGCTGGCAGGACTTGGTCCGACGTTGTCTGCCGGCCAGGTGGCACCCCCGTCTGTATCGGAATCTCAATGGAGAGGTACCTCGCCGAAGTGAGTTTCGATGGCGGGATACCCAGCGTCGATCAAAAACAGATAACTGGAACACCGGGGACGCCCATGTCCCTTGGTCTCACAGGGCTTGGGGAGATATTGGTGGTTTCTACACCAGCAGAGATTCTTGAGCACAAGCCCCACGGCGGAGGTACGTACACTTGGTTGACCAGGGAAGACATCAACAGTCAATCCTTTGGCATAGGTGGGTCGACCATATCCAGTCACTGGGACGGGAGTGGTGAAGACCATTGGATAGTGACTCGGGACGGCACTGTAGCCCTACTCATTCCCGTGCAATCCAGCGAAGCTCCTGGGATTGCAAGGTTGGTGACCCTGCTCGCACTCGGAACAATGGGTCTGATGGCATTGGGGATATGGTCAACGAGGTCGCGTGGGACCTTTTGAATTGCGAACCTTGAAGGGGCTCGACCTCAGCGGGTGTACAGATATTATGGGATACGAGGCTCTTGACTTCTACGATGTTGACTCCCTGCTAACGGACGAGGAACTGATGATTCGCGACGCAGTGCGGGGTTGGGTTGACGAGTCAGTGATACCAAAGATAGAGAACGCCTGTAGGGAGGGGGTTTTCCTCGATGAATGGCGGCAGGAAATCGGGAGCATGGGCATACTTGGAGCCCCGCTCAAAGGATATGGCTGCCCCGGTCTGTCATATACCGCCTACGGAGTTATCTGCAGGGAATTGGAGCGTGGCGACAGCGGCATCAGATCATTCGCCAGTGTCCAGGGGTCATTGGCCATGTACCCGATCTGGGACTTCGGTAGTGAGGACCAGAAAGAAAAATATCTCCCCAGAATGGCCACAGGAGAGCTCATTGGATGCTTCGGCCTGACAGAGCCGGACTATGGATCCAACCCAGGGGACATGGTTACGAAAGCAACAGAAGACGGTGACAGCTTTATCCTAAACGGAGCAAAGATGTGGATTACAAACGGAACCATAGCGGATCTAGCAATTGTATGGGCAAAGCTAGATGGAGTCATCAGGGGTTTCATCGTAGAGAAGGGGGATCCTGGTTTCTCTGCCCCGGAGATGAAGGGCAAACATTCCCTCAAGGCAAGCGTCACCTCTGAATTGGTGTTCCAAGATTGTCGCATACCAAAAGATCGCATACTTCCGGGAGTAAAGGGCTTGAGGGGGCCATTCTCATGTCTCAACAATGCGAGATTTGGGATCTCCTGGGGTGCCATCGGGTCGGCTCAGGCATGCTACGATTCTGCCAGAAGCTATGCCCTCAGCAGAATTCAGTTCGACCATCCAATCGCTGCATACCAACTCGTCCAAAACAAACTCGCATGGATGCTCCGCGAGATAACCAAGGGGCAACTGCTAGCTTACCACCTGGGCAAGAAAAAAGACGCTGGTGAGTGGATACCCGAACACATATCTCTTGCGAAAATGAACAATGTCGACATAGCATTGGAGATAGCGAGGGTGTCAAGGGATATTCATGGTGCGAACGGAATCCTGGACGAGTACCCAGTAATGCGGCATATGGCTAATCTTGAGTCGGTAAAGACCTACGAAGGGACCCATGACATACACAACCTGATTCTAGGACGTCACATTACAGGCATACAAGCCTTCACGAAAGGAGCATGATGCCTCCGTTGACTTCATAGGACTGACTTGGTGAGAGCGATACGTGATAGCATGAAGGTAGCCGTACTCATCAAACAAGTCCCTGACACGACAGCCAAAGTCGGCATCATCAGCGGTAGCGTGGATGAGGGAGCCATATCCAAATGGTCGATAAGCCCCTATGACGAGTACGCCTTGGAATCAGCCTTGAGCCTGCAGAGCGGCTCTGGGGCAACAGTTGTTGCGATAACCCTCGGGCCCGAGAGGTCCTCGAAATCCCTGATCGATGCTGCAGCGGTGGGTGCTGACGAGCTACTGCACGTCGTCCACGATGGGGCCCTCGGCTCGCTGTCGCTCCAAAAGGCACTCTCAGAGGCAGTGACCAGAGTTGGGGCCGAGGTCGTGCTTGTTGGGAAGCAGGCAGCCGACACCAACTCAGGCTCAACTGGGCCGGGAGTTGCGAAGATACTGAACTACTCATGTGTCGGCTTGGTATCCAGAATCGAAGCTGGCTCCGATGGCTTTGAGGCCACTAGGTCCACACCCTCAGGAATAGAACGAGTCTCTGTCAAATTACCCTGCGTCTTTGCATTCGACAAGGGGGATGTGGAACTGCGAAGGCCAAACGTCAGAGGGATAATGATGGCCAAGAAGAAGCCAATAGAGAGGATAACTCTCGCAGACCTCGGTGTGGATAGCACTGGCGAAGGTGTTTCCACCACGTCGGTGGATTACCCTCCCGAGAAGCCCGAGGGTCAGAGATTCGAGGGCCCCGATTCCGCTGCCGAGGTCGCCACCAAGCTCAGGGAAGAGGCCAACGTCATCTAAGGAGGAATTTGCATGAGTACTACCATAATCGCAGAACAGCAAGAAGAAGGGATACATTCAACGTTGCCTCAGTTGGTGCACGCGGCTTCCGTAATCGGCGGCGAATGCACAGTAATCATACCCGGTGGTGGCGGAGAGTCTGAAGCCTCTGAGATAGTAGGAGTTGACAGGGTGCTGAAGTTCAACGGAAGCTGCTTCTCCGTTTTCGACTCCCAGTCATGGTCGAGCGCATTGAAGGGATCTGTGGGCGGAACCGTCCTTCTGGCATCTACCCCCCGAGGCCGCGAGCTCGGGGCTAGTCTGGCTGCTGAACTCGGCATGTCGGTTGTCCAGGACGTAACGTCGATCTCGGAAGGTATCAACGTAGAGAGGCCGGTCTTCTCAGGCAAGGCAATAGAGAAGGTCACCATCTCCAGTCCTGCTGTCATTACCATCCGCGCCAACTCGTTGGATTCAGCAGGGAATGGGGGCTCAGCCCCGATATCGACGATCGATTCGGGTGAAGACCTCAGAATGGCGGTAGAAGAGGCGATAACCAAGGCCAGCGAGAAGATCGATGTCTCAGAGGCGGATATCATAATTTCCGGCGGAAGAGGTTTGGGGGATGTCTCAAACTTCGAAAAGTTGGAGGAAGTCGCTTCTACTCTCGGTGCCGCAGTTGGGGCTAGTCGAGCCGTCGTGGATGAGTGGGGCCTCCCCCACAGTATGCAGGTCGGTCAGACTGGAAAGACTGTGACTCCGTCCCTCTACATCGCAGTGGGGATATCCGGAGCAATCCAGCATTTGGCGGGAATGAGATCCAGTAGTTACATCGTTGCGATAAACAAGGACCCCGAGGCTCCAATTTTCACCGTTGCCGACTACGGAATCGTAGCCTCATGGGAAGATGCCCTCCCCGTTCTGCACGACTCCATCAAGGCGCTTCCGTGATTAGACGGGCAATAGAAACAAGGTGGTGGACTCCTCCAACGAGCCTCTGCTCGAAATCCACTTTCCATGACTCTCCCCTGAGCTTCCATACCCCTCTTGAGTAGGAAATTTCCCTGGAGATTGAAAGGCCGTATCCAGTGGCCTTAGATACAGCCTCAATGGCCATCCAAGTCTCCAGATTCGTAGGATATGGGGTTTGTTTCTTTACCTCTTCCGCTGCAATCTGATCCAAGGCTCCCGTATCGACAAGTCTGGACTTGGGCTCCATATCCACCCCTATTGGATATGGTCCGGTCGATTTGACTGCCACGGCACCATGATCTGTGTGGGATATGCTCCAATGGTTCAACAGAGTTCCATTTCTGGTGTGGCAACCGCCCTTTCCAGGCTCAATATTGGCAACATCGCCTTGGATGGCACATAGAAGGTTTCCTAGGGCGATCCTCCCCGAAATATGGTGTTTTTTCCTATCTCCCCTCATCCTACGGAACCTATTTTCTTCCACTAGGATCGGCAAGGTTCCTTGGCTTGAAAGGTCGTCATGGTCGACGTATTCTGTCAGAAACCCGTCAACTGACATATTCTGATTTTGAATCATGTCAATTCTCCGGAATACTCTGCCAAGCCGGGACGTTGATCATCGTTCAAGTCTCTGAGTTTTTTCATTTTGAGCCCGTCGATCCGCATAATCGGGGAGCCATCCAGTCTGATTACAGACTCATGCACGAAGGTCCCGTTGGTTTCGGATCCCTTCCTAACCGAAGTTACGGTCAAGGAACCCTCGGGAATTTCACCTGCGATTAGAATACGCTTGGCTCCGACGGGGAGGGATTCCGCCGAATCCAGATCCATCGATGTGAGCCCCGCTGCCTGGAAGCAGGACTCGATCAACATGGGATAGGACGTCAAATCGGGGATGATTGCTTTTCCTCTAATATTGAATAGTCGAGGATCTGGAAGATCCTGTATGGAATTTACCCTGGCCTCGATGCCAGTGCCTGAAGTGGTTTCGATGGTCGCGACGACTCCCTTTAGTGGTTGGAACCTAGGGCCATGGAACATCAAGCCATAGATGTCCACAGCACCGAGAATCCGTGATCCGTCCTCGTCGGTGGTTATCAGATCGTCAATTTTCTCTTGCGGATTCTTCGAAGCAAGCGCGATTTTCGCCGTGTGATGCACAATGGGTTCTGCCATACCGCCGGGGGCTTCCGAGACTATCCTGCAACTGTATGCCTCGGCCCAGTCTCCCTCGATTGCCTCCACTATGCAACGAATCTCTTTGTGGGACTTTGTCAGCTTGACTGGCAGGCCAAATTCAACGTCTTCGAATGCGGATATTCTGTTTCCACTGGTAATGCAAGATTGAACTGTCTCCGCCATCATTTCTAATGCCATGACCCCGGGTAGATACGGTACACCTGAAATCGAATGATCCACGAGGTAACTGTGTGATTCAAGATCTAATCTGACCGCAGAAACAGCGCCCTTCCCGTATTCACAGTATGTGATCACATCAATCATTGGATGCCTTGAGGCTGTGCCGTACTCACTGGAGAAACCCGGAGGGAGCACGACGCCTGCCATCCTAACGGACTTGTTTTGGTCGAGAATTCCGAGATTTCCTGAGATCAGGACTGATTCACCTCCTTGGGTGAAAACCTCGTCCGTAAACATCCTAGCACCAGTCTCCAGGGGTATCATGTCCACCTCGGCCATTTGGAAAACTGTCTCCAAGGAACCCCTAGTTGCCATCCCTGCGCCCGACCATGGAGCCCACGCAATCGAGATCGACGTGAGGCCACCCTTGTTGATCCTCGAGTGCTCAGCGTCAAGTATTCTATTTGCGGCACAGTATCCGAGTTGGGTGGCGTTCCCAAGCCTGCCGGAGACCGATGTGAAAGAGCAGGCAAATCTCAGGTCTTGATTTGCTTCTTTGAGGGAGTTGTAAATTTCCCTCCACCCTGACACCTTTACGTCTAGGACCTGATTGACTGTTGCCTCAGATTTTAACTCAAAGGGAGTCGAGTCCTCGATCCCCGCTCCATGAATTACTCCTGTGATCCTGCCGTGTTGTGAAATTACTTCATCGACAACGGCTCTGACCCTCTCGCCGGACGTAACATCTACCTGGAAATACTCTGCCGTGGCTCCTTTGGAGTTGAGTCTAGCTAGGCTTTTGTGTATATCCACGCCACGCAATACCTTCTCCCAGGCCTCATTCCACTCCCTCAGGGTGACTTTGCCATCGTCCCTGTCGGACTCCATAGCCAACTTTAGGTTCAGTTTCTCGTTCTCGAGATCCTGATCGGACATGGCAGACATTTTTTCCAACTTGGGGTCGAGTGTTGTTCGGCCGAGTAGTATGAACGTGGGAGGGCCCGATGGGCTCCTACCAG
>DAZE01000008.1:24173-126712 GCA_002507175.1 Euryarchaeota archaeon UBA558 | reverse complement strand
CCAGCTGCACTAACCCCCCGAGCAATCTTGACAATTTTTTACATCCTAGCCAGAGGTGGGCCTCTGTCCAATAGGCTTCTCGATTCATCAAATTCGAAGATGCGGTGTGCACGGCCACAGCGGAGGGGTAATACCCGGTCCCATCCCGAACCCGGAAGTCAAGCCCTCCTGCGTCGAATCCTGTACTGTGGTGCGAGAGCCCACGGGAACGTTCGTCGCTGTGCCACCCATCCTCATCCCCGCAACACTCTACTCACATAATTCTGAAATTCCAGAGGCAAACACATGACTACCCTTACTGGAGATATCCTAGGCCACCCACAAGTAGGGGTTCATGTCTCAATTATAGGGGACGTTCTTTTCCACCCGGTTTCCCTTGACGAAGAGTGCAAAGAGATGCTCTCAAACACGTTTGATTTGGAAATGGCTCCATTCTCGATTGGGGGGTCAAGTCTATTGGGTAGCCTGTTACGTGGTAACAAAAACGGTATAGCGGTAGCTGACATTGCAACAGAATCCGATCTTGACAAACTCACCTCATTCAGTGAGGTGGTCGTGATGGAATCAGGTGTCAATGCTGCTGGTAATCTGATAGCATGTAACAATCATGGTGCAGTGGTAGGTATGACTATTCCAGGCCCGGGATGTGAGGTAATTTCTGACGTACTAGGTGTTCCAGCGACAAGAGTGAGGGTCGCTGGCCAGGACACAGTAGGATCTTCATTGGTAGTGAATGATTCAGGCGTGCTTGCCCATCCTGACGTTACTGAATCCGAAGCATCTCTAATTTCTGACGCTCTTTCGGTACCCTTGATGGTAGGTACGGTTTGCTTTGGATCACCATACGTTGGAGCCGGATGCCTTGCCTCCAACAAGTCCGTTCTCGCTGGGACTGGTACTACCGGGCCCGAGCTTAATAGAATTGAAGATGCATTAGGGCTTATATGATCAAATTGCAGTTGGTGCCACGTGATCATCCGATTTATCGCCCTTTTCGTTAACCCTTGACCAGACTGATTTCATTAATTTATCGTGATGTAGAGTGCAATATCGAAATCTTTTGTAAGCCTCTCTGAATGAATATGCCTTGTTACCAGTGCCGACAAGGAAGCCTTCGGGGGAAAGTCTGCTTATTCTGTCAGCCTTTTCCTCGCACCCATCCACGTCGCACTTTTCCATGGTGTGCAAAATACACCCTGAGATTTAATCGTGTGGTTCAGGTTCAATTTTCGCTAATAGAAAATTGGCCTCAACGCTTTCTCCTTCTGAGACGTTAACCTCGGCTACGACACCATCAATGCCAGAGACAATTTCATTCTGCATTTTCATGGCTTCCAGAATTATAATTGTCTGACCGCGTTGTACGGCATCACCTACGCCAACATCTATCGATACAACTTTGCCAGGTATCGATGAAACAACTGAACCGTTAGCGCTGTTTTTTCTACCACTTTTCGGTTTCCTTAGTTTAGCCGGCTCGGATAGTTCTGCTGCCCCTTCAATTAGAACATCATGCACTTTATCATCGATCTTTATTCGTAGGAAACCGTTGATTCTTTCTATCTCAGCAATTACTTCTTGGCCATTAATTGTGAATTTCCTAATTTTAGTCATCCCATCCTGACCCCCTCTGAAGATCTTACTCTGTGAGCAACGCCCCAGGGTCGACCCTTTCTTCTATACGGAGTTGGAATCCTTGTATTTTCCAATTCCTCTTGCATAATGAGGGCCGCAATACAGATTGCTAATCTCTCTTCCCTGGAAACCATATTCACCATCTCACAGTGGTAGGTTGCCATGTCTTCGTTTTGGTCTTTCTTCGATTTTTTCTAGGTTCGTCCTCAATGCTAATATCAACTTTTTTCTTGTCTCAGAGGGTTCGATAATATCGTCAATGAAGCCCAATGCTGCAGCCTGGTAGGGGTTCGCGAAGGTTTCATCATATTCCTCTATCAGGCGTGCTCTTTCTTCATCTGGGTTGCCTGCGCTATTAATACGCCCTTTGTGTAGAATCTGTACGGCTCCACTGGCACCCATGACAGCCAACCTCGCAGTGGGCCATGCAACATTGTAATCTCCTCGAATGTGTTTAGAGGACATAACGTCGTATGCCCCTCCATACGCCTTTCTGGTGATCACTGTCAATTTCGGAACAGTTGCTTCTGCATAGGCGTACAGCAACTTGGCCCCGTGTCTAATTATCCCTCCCCACTCCTGACTTGCGCCAGGTAAGAACCCAGGTACATCAGTAAAAGTAACGAGTGGGATTCCAAATGCATCACAAAACCTCACAAATCTAGCCCCTTTTACAGAAGCATCGATGTCCAGGCAGCCGGCGAGTACTTTCGGTTGATTAGCGATTACCCCGATGGATTCACCACCTAATCGAGCGAATCCAACAATCAAATTCTTGGCGAATTCCGATTGGACTTCCAAAAGGCTGTCCTTGTCGCATACCTCTTCAATCACATCTAGCATGTCATAAGGCAACGAGGGATCACTTGGGACTATTTGGTCAAGGCTGAGGCACATTCGATCAATTGGGTCCATTGAATTACCCAAGGTAGCGCGTTCTAGATTATTTGAAGGAAGCCTCCCTACAAGGTCTCTGACTAGCAATAAAGCCTCAGAATCACTGTCCGCCACAAAATGCGTAACCCCAGACTTTTTCGCATGCGTGGAAGCCCCGCCTAGGTCATCAAACGTGACATCCTCATTTGTGACTGTTTTAATCACTTCAGGGCCAGTGATGAACATATGCGATGTCCCATCGACCATCACAACAAAGTCCGTAATCGCAGGCGAGTATACGGCCCCACCAGCACAAGGTCCCATGATGACTGATATCTGTGGAATTACCCCGCTAGCTCTGACATTCCTGAAGAAAATCTCAGCATAACTCCCAAGGCTTGCAACTCCTTCTTGTATTCTGGCACCTCCACTATCATTGAGGCCGATCACCGGCGTACCAGTCTTAACAGCTAAGTCCAGTATTTTGCAAATTTTTAGGCCATGCATCTCACCTAGTGACCCGCCGTATACCGTAAAATCCTGAGCGAAACAATGGACTAATTTTCCATCAATAGTACCATGACCGGTGACTACTCCATCTCCAGGAATGATGTTTTTGTCCATCCCAAAGTCTCTGCATCTATGTTCAACCAAGGCATCTATCTCCACAAATGAACCTTCATCTAACAATTCCTCGAGCCTTTCTCTTGCTGTTAATTTCCCCTTTGCATGCTGGGCATTGGTCCTATCGATGCCTCCTCCTGCCGCTGATCGAGACTTTCTAGACCTCAGATCCGCAATACGCGCATCACTGTCTTCCATGCACCGCCATGTTGTACCATTCATAAAGTGAATTAAGGTTCATATGATCGTAGAATGCGGTTCATTGAAATCGTCATCGCATCCAGCGTGTTTAGAGAGGCATGAGGGTAGTCATCGCGAAAGCCGGCCTTGATGGGCACGATAGAGGTGCAAAAATCATTGCTAGGGCCATGAGGGATGGAGGTCATGAGGTGATCTACACTGGGCTGAGAAGGACACCAGAACAAATAGTCGCTATCGCCCGCGACGAAGATGCGAGTGCCATCGGAATTTCCACCTTGTCAGGCGCCCATGCTAGGCTCATACCCACAATCTGCCAGCTGTTACGGGCGGAAGGAATGGATGAGGTGACCGTTTTCGTAGGTGGAATCATTCCAGACATCGATAGGGGGCCTCTATATGACTGCGGAGTCAGAGCCATTTTCGGTCCTGGTACTAGTGTTAATGATCCGATAAGATTCTTGGAAAATGTCAATGAAAGGATTCAGCAGAAGCTCCCGGTTGGAGTAGGTCAAGGGGGTACCTGGAGATGGAGTTAAACTCTAGATCTTCACTATTCGAAAATGCCAAAAATGGGGATCGGAGGTCTCTCGCCAAACTCCTTACCAGAATAGAAAACGGTGAAGAGATTGACATTCCGACAACAAAATCAGCTTGGGTTTTGGGTGTGACCGGCCCACCGGGTGCGGGTAAATCGACATTGATTGATAGGCTGGCATCCCATTGGTCAGAAAATAAACAGAGGGTAGCAATTCTTGCCGTCGACCCATCTTCTCCCATAACCGGGGGTGCCCTCTTGGGAGATAGGGCAAGGATGGTCCACTCCAACCCTACTCAAGTTTATTTCAGGTCGATTTCTGCTAGGGGGAATCACGGTGGGATACCAAATGGACTTGAAGCTATGATCCAGGCATTGTCAGAATCGGGATGGGACAGGGTCATAATCGAAACGGTAGGGGTGGGTCAAGGCGAGTTTGCGGTTATTTCCGTGGCGAACCGAATCCTGCTGGTCGACGGACCGGATCGTGGTGATGTCTTGCAAGCAGAAAAAGCGGGGATATTGGAGATTGCTGACCTGATTGCTTGCAACAAGTCTGATCTCCCTGGATCCTTGAATGCCATGAAATCCGTCGAAGATGGGCTATCTTATTCTGATAACCCTCCTCCGGTCATTTCTGTATCTTCACTTACTGGAGATGGAATCGAAAATCTTGTTCATAGGTTAGAGGCATTGGAACCTGACCTGGGAAAAAGCACCGCGCGAGCAAAAATCTCTCTTGAATCAGTAATGATATCTAGGATAAGAAGATCCCCGTTATATGATGATGTTGTACATGACATATCGCAGAACAAGATCACTTCAAAGCAGGGGGCTGAAAGAATGGAGAGTAATTATGGAAGAATATGACGTAAATGTTGATCATGCGAAACATTCCATTGGCGGGGATTTTGGTCATGTGATACGAAGAGTCACGCATATATCGATGGTGATCATACCATTGTTGTATTATTCCCGTGGCCACTCGATAGCAGCAAACCTCTCCCTAAACCCTCAAGAATTCGTCAGCATAGTATGCTTATCCATAATTTTAGTCGAGGGGATCAGGTTGAAAATGGGTATTGTTGTTATTGGACAACGTGAATATGAATCCAATCAGATCTCTGCGCTAGCATGGGGCACTTTGTCTGTCTCCATAGCATTGTTGATTTCTCCTACGATGGGCAATACCGGATTAAGAGCAGGTTTGTTCGGGGCCCCTATCATCTTTGGTTTGTGCATCGTTGATCCTGTCATGGGAGAAGTAAAAAGGAGGACGGAGGGTTTGAAAATTGCTATTTTACTTGGATTATTTGCCTCCTATGTAGTATGGTTGGGGTGTTGGCATTTTATGGGGACACCTTTGCTAGCCTCTGTCATTTTGGCTCCCTTGACCGTTATGGGTGAATTACCAAAGACTAAATCAATAGATGATAATGCTACTATGGTGTTTTTCCCTTTAATCGGTGTGATACTACTGCATCCCTGGCTTTGACTGTGGTTAGGTTTACATCTACGACTCTCCCCCTCAGTTTGATGACCGACGGATCAGATAATGACGCTCCTAGACCACTGTCTCAGAATACCTACATCTTCGTTTGGATATTGGCATCTGTGTCTTCTGTGGCGATCTTTATCAGGTTCTTCTGATTGTAATTGCCGACCTCTCCAACCTCCAACCCCTCTGATCGCAGAATCTTGGATTTAGTTTTAATTCCACTCAGTGAATTATACTCTCCAATCAGGCCATTCCCTAAAACAACCCTGTGACAAGGTACTAATATCGGCCACGGGTTATTCGATGATGCTGTGCCGACAGCCCTAGAATAACTCTTGGAACCAAGTGACTTAGCGATTTCACCATATGTTATGATTGTCCCTTGCGGGATTGTCTCCATCAAAAAAATCGTAC
Source organism: Euryarchaeota archaeon UBA558 (assembly GCA_002507175.1). Classification (GTDB taxonomy): domain Archaea; phylum Thermoplasmatota; class Poseidoniia; order Poseidoniales; family Thalassarchaeaceae; genus MGIIb-N1. Next base: position 120,929 of record DAZE01000008.1, on the reverse strand, counting down.
ACACGCCATCTGAATACAGATACTCTCGAGGAGTCTAATTTACTCATATCAATATGCTCATACGGCATAAGTTCGGGTATGGAATCAAGACCATTATTTTGAATCAATCTAGTTGATGTGATCAATCCGGCTTTGAAGTGAATCTCCAACAATAATCCGTTGTAAAGTGCTGTCCCGATGACGTCATCCTTGTTTAGTTTCATTTGGTTCTTCCATCCCAACAATCTCATAATTAGATGGGAACAATGCGATGATGACGCCCGCGACAAGAGATCCTAGACCAAAGTAAAATTGTTGTTTCACGATCATTAGCTCCAATCCTATCGCAAACAACAGAAGGCCGCCTAGATTGGATACCCAAACTAACGTCTTGAAAGTGGACAGACTAACTCCAGTAGAGTTTTGACTTCGCTTAGGGCCAAACTCGGCTCCAAAGCGGACAGGGTCGGGTGACTGATCTTTCACGTTAGCCCTAGGTAGGGGTTCCATTTTAACATTTGAATGACAAAACCACTAGACGATCAATTCAAGCGGTCTCTGCGCAGCGCCATTACCAGGTCGAATGCACATAGTCATGATTTCTGCTGAATACCCCCCGCGTTGGGGTGGAATGGGGAGCACCGTGTATCACCTTTCTAGACATCTGGCACAGAATGGGCATCATGTGTCTGTCATCACGAGGTCAAACAAAAAAAAGGCCCATTTAGACGAACATGGTATTTACGTTCATGAAGTACCATGGGCAAAAATCCCGATGTATTTCACAAGATCGTTCGCCCACCACTCACTCAAGGCCTTAAATTCGATAGCAAAGCGACAACCTATCGATATCATCCATCTCCATCTTCCAATGATTAGCCTTTCTAAAAATCAAATGATGAAATGCACATCCATAGCACCGACCGTGGCATCACTACATGGCTCATGGCTGGGAGAGAGAGATGGCTTGATTACAGCAAGAAATGTTGGTGAACCCGCAGTTTTCAGGAACCCCAATGACCTTGCAATATTACTAACTGCGATGCATTATTCGAAGTACGAAAAATCATCAGCTAGGCTCGCTAATGTTTCAGTTTCCAATTCGAATGCCACCCAATTAGATTTTATCCGGAGGTACAAGATGCCGCCAGATTGGAATTGTAAAACGATACACTGGGGTGTAGACACAGACCTTTTCTCGCCACTAGAAGAAAGTGAATCATCAAAGAGAGCGAGAGAGCAAGTCCGAGATAGGTATGGTTTCAATCATGACGATCCGGTCTTACTGGCGGTAGGGAGGTTGGCCGCCAGGAAAGGATACAGTACGTTACTCAGAGCATTCAGAATCGTGATAAAAGAGATCCCGGATGCTAAGTTGCTCATAGTAGGACGTGGCGGTATGAAGAAGAATTTATACAAATACGCGACAAAATGGAAATTCAAACCATCGATAAGAATCGAAAGTAGTCTGGATTTTAATGAGCTATCCACCGTCTACAACTCATGTGATCTTACTGTATTTCCATCGTACTATGAAGGTCAAGGCCTCATACCACTTGAGTCCATGTCTTCTGCAGTCCCTGTGATTGCTACTAATTGTGGCCCAATACCGGAGATGGTTGACGATGAAGTTGGTTCATTATTCGAGTTAGGAGATGAAGTAGATCTCGCTAGGAAGATTATTGGCGAATTGAGTCAAAGGGACCGACTCCTAGAGAAAGGAAAGAAGGGAAGGCAAAGAGTAGTTGATCGATTTTCATTCAGCAACTCCTGTATTAAATTTGAGGGCCTTTATGAAGATCTTGTATCTGGTTTCAACGATCTATCATGACTATAGCATCTGTTGGGCAGGCAAGGACGCACAGTCCACACCCCGTGCACGGGTCTCGTAGGATCTTTGCCTTCTTGTTGATATCGACATCAAGTATCGGGCTCCTTAATTTCACTGGATAGATCTCTATTGCATCATCATCACAAACAATAGTACATTGATCGCAGCCAATGCATAACTCCTCTTTGACCCACGCTACATGTTCCGGACCAATGTTTAATTTCGCCCTTTCGCCTGCCCTCTGAGCCGTCATTAGTGCTCTAATACGGCTCTGCTCTATCGCACGCCTTGATTCCAAGTCCGATATTTTCGTCATGCTTGACTCAACCAGTTGGGACACACTCATGAAAGCATGGTTTCCGCCTAGGGCATGGCTGTTGTATCGTCCAATAGACAAATCCTAACTGATTTCATAGCAATTTCGATACCTACCTCCATTTGGGTTTGGGTTGTACTACAGTCCTCATTCCAATCTGGGTGGTTCTCATTCATTTGTTCTGGAATGGTCGGATTTTTCCTTTGGCTCACAGCCCTGGCTTATGGCGAAGCTAGATTCAGTAGGATGATCATGGTGGGTGTCGTAATATCTGCAATCCTATCACTGGCATCTGCAATGTATACAATTTCGAGTCAATCAGGCTCGCTTTGATTCTATTTGCCTTGCCAAAAAGGAGACAACATCCAATATCTCGAAGTCGTGTCTTGGGTCCCCCTCAAATTTCAAGCATTCAAAGTGACTTACGCACTTGGGGCAGGATGTGAGCATCACTTCAGCGCCTGTTGCTTTGACCTCGTCGAATCTTTGTAATCTGAGGGCCCTTGAGTTTTCGTTGCATGACATCATGCTTGATACCCCGCAACAAAGCCCGTCTTCTCCGTGATGCTCCATCTCTACAAGATTGACACCATCCACCTGTTTGACAAGGTCTCTGGGCTCGTCATAGATGTTCATCTGGCGTCCCAACCTGCATGGATCGTGATATGTGACTGTCAAGTCCTCTTCTACGGCCATCTTGACGTCGAACCCTTGTTGTGTGATGAACTCGGTCGTATGCATTACTTTCATTTCATCCAGTTCGTAGTCAAGAGCGAAAGTTCGGAAGCACTCTGCGCACGACGTGACGAGAGTCTCAATTCCACTGTCTTTGAGTTTTTTCTGGTTGTAGGATTTAAGCTTCTCAAAGACTTCATTCATTCCTTGCCATTTTTGATCATGGCCGCAGCACTTCAGGAAGTCCCTACCTAGGTATGAGACGTCTAACTCCATCTCATCGAAAATCGTGAAGGCCGCGGTGGTTGTCTCACCAAGGTTCATTTCTCCTTCGTTTAGGTGACTGAAAACCATCTCTTGGTCGATATAGTCAACGCAACCCGGGTAGTAGCCGATAGTTGAGTCTATGGGGTATTCTTCGATCAGTGCAAAATCATCATCTGCATCCTCTTCTGCCTCTGCGGCCAGAACGGCCTGAAGCACTGTGTGAGGTATTTCTGCCGCTGGAGGGCCTCCAACGATCATGCTTCTCCTAATGTCGACGTATGAGTCATAGTCCACAAGCTGTGGGCATGCGTTGGTGCATGCAGTGCAGGTCAAGCAAGAGTAAAGCGGGACTCCGTCATCTTCATTGTTCCATGTATTGTAAATGATATTCAACTTGTCACCTGCGTTGAATAGCCTTACGGGACATGCATCATCACACAGGTCGCAACCATAGCACTTGTTCATCTCCCATTCATATCCTCTGGCCATGCCTCGTAGTGCCATGTAAACAAGGGCACCAAAGCCTGCGCATGGTATGAATAAAGAATAGATTAGCTTGGCATCCAAACTCTTTGGATTCTTTTCGAACGTTGGATTCTCTACCAACATAGTTTGTAGTTCAGTAAAGGCCAAATCCGTATCAGATCTCAAGATCGCATTGCCATTGTCTCCCAGTATCAATGGCTGGTATGCACTGAGGGTGTAGCTTAGGATTACCTCTACGGAGGCATCGATAGCTGTTGACGTGCTGATGAATTCCAGACGGTATGATTCTCCTGTTTGGAGTCTTATCACACTGGATTCACACTCATCCCCCGATAGGGACCAGATAGTCGTGCCACTAGAGTCCAATAGTGTCAGACTTTGTGTATGTACACCGGCCCCTCGCACGGTTGTTCGGAAAGAACACCCTACGTCGGTCACTACTTCATCGAGTCCCATGTTCTCAACGAAGAAAGTCTGGTTGTGTTGATACGTGTATGATGTTTTGGCGTCCGTGCCAAGATAACCTCCCGAATGGTATGCGCCGTTCAATTCGTTTTCCGGATCTATGTGACCATTGGCATTCCCAAAGTCTACAAGATATCTTTGGGTTGGTTGATAGAGGCCCCAAGCCATAAATTCGCTAGCGGGCATTACGCACCAATCCGCGGGATCGTCGCCCTCAGGAAGCTCGGACCAGGCTTCCAAGTGATTGCTATCGTCGTAGCCAACGCAATATTCACCATACCTATCCCATGCACCTCCCCTCTCACCTTTGTCGTACTCTATGAGGACATCCATAGGTTGCCCCCTTAGCTTCTCTAATTCCTCTATATCATCCATGGCCCCAAGTCCGCCATAATCCCAAAATCCATTTTCATAAACTGGCCATGTGACCACACTGATTAAGACTGCAGCGATTATCGATCCAATGGCCACCTGCCGCCCCATGTTCGGCGTTAATCTCGCTCCGATTGAACTGACAAGGAACCATCTGATAGCGAAGAAAATTATGGCGAAGATCAGAACTCCGGTCAATACCCATGGTATGGCGTTGAATACCTCGGCAGTCCAAGGTTGCTGCCTTCCACAATTGATAATATGGTGGTCAACCCAACAATAGTCGAGTCGGTCCTTGGCGTACAATTCCAGAAAAATGTTGATCGAGAAAACTGAGATGAACCACACGTGTGCGAGATAGATGGCCCCTGCAGTTGCGAAACGAGGGTCTTCTACACCTCTCTTTTCCCTTCCTGGTAAGAACGGTGGTAGGGCAAGTATACCGACGGGTATTCCTGTTAATGCGGCTCCCCACCATGCTGCGTTCCATGAAATGACCGGGGAACCGAAGAACTCACCGATTGGTCCAGCTGGTATGATAAATTGTGGTAGGTATTCCCCCCACCTTAGATAGCCGTAGGAAAATAGAACGTACCAATCAGGAAACACGAACCCTGCTTGTGCAAAGGGATCAGCTGCAGAATGGAGCGGTGGCGGTATGAGCCAGCAGTAAAATGCTATGACCATGATTATTGAAGCGAAAATAATGGTGTCTCGTAGAACTTCAGTAGGCCAGAAACCGTGACCAACATGGACCCTTCTCCTATCCTCATCTGCTTCCAACAGTTGATTCCTTTCTTCCATGTACGTGTCCGCAATCCGACCAAAGCGCTCTATCATCCCCATCGTAATTCCCCCTTCTCAATGTGGCTCCGCAATTCCCTGTACCCAGACGATGAACAGGTGAACTAGTATCAATGTCGTGACCACAACTGGGAGTATGAACACGTGAAGGAAATACATTCTTGTGACTGTTTGCGCTGTAAGAGAGGTGCCTGCGAACATAGCGGTCGCAATCCAACCACCAATCAGTGGCGTGGAAAGTGCCATGTTGATTCCGATTGTTGCAGCGCCGAAAGCAAGGCTGTCCCATGGCAACAGATAGCCAGAGTACCCGAAGAAAATAGTGAAGAACATTAGAGCAACACCTATCAGCCAGTTCAACTCTCTTGGATTTCTGTATGCACCGGTGAAGTAAACCCTGCACATGTGGAGGAAAACCGCTGCGACCATGAAGTGAGTCGTCCAGTGATGTATTGATCTGATTATGTATCCGAATGGTAGCTGAGTCATTATGAATTGCATCGAACCGTATGCTGGCGTGGGGTCCCCTTCTCCCCCCGGAACGTAGTATAGGCCTAGCACTGATCCAGTTAGAACTAGAATGATGAAGGCCAAGAAGGAAATTCCCCCCAAGCAGTAAAGGGGATACCAGTACCAGATGATTCTGAGTTTGTATTTCTCGGCATGGGTAAGGGGCATTTGACGATGCATGCTGTAGTATGCATTCCGACTCATTGACCAATAGTCTTGAATCCGGAATCTCGTGTCGAGCCACGAAAAGGCCCAGAGGAATGACTTCTCTGCGAGGCCCATGCTTCCTGCACTTGTTTCCACTGCACGAAGTATATCCTTCCTGGGGACGTCGTCCCTTTCTTTCCTCAATGTAAATGCCACGATCACGACTACTATCGCGATGAACAGCCATAAAAACCAGAATTGTAGCATCATCTCACCTCAGTCGCAGAACGTGTACCAATCAACATAATCAGGAAGGGCTTCAATAACATCTCCATTGACTGTGAAGGGAATCAGCGGTAATCCCACTGGTGCTGGACCGCCGGCCTTCTTAATACCGAAGTACTCGAATTCCGCACCATTAGACCTGTTCCTGTTGCGATTCTTTTCGATTGCTGTCGGGTCAAATCTGCTAGAGTGACAGATACAGAATAATTTGTTCCCTCCGCTGTCTATGCCTCCTGGAATCCAAGTATCGTTGGTGTAGTCATTCTGAACAAGTTGCCATCCAGGTATGCAGCACAAGTGTGTGCATCTTGAAAAGATTACAATCAGATTGTCATGTATCGAGAGTGATGAGTATTCCTCCTTTTCGTCCATTTCGTAGGCCGAGCCAACATAATCCCCCTCAGCTGTGTAGCCTTCTAGGTATTGGAATCGTGGCTTATTCTCCTCGACAGCTGTGTTTTTGTTTTCCTCGTGGGGAACGTAAACCACATTCACGGGGAGGCCTGACCAAACTCCTTGGGCCCCAGCCATGCCTGTGGATGATTGGGCCGCGGCACTAACAAATGAGGAGTAAGACATCGGTTCCAGATGTTGGGTCCCGTACCACACTGTGTCTTCTGCTCCTGTGGGGACCCAGAACCTAACGGAGGAGTCCCCCCCGTCGTTCTCAGATGTCCCCATCAAGAGTGATGCGAAGCCAACGCTCCCCAATGAGACGGTAATCAGTCCAGCTGCGGCGTTGAACGAATGCCTCATGAAGTCCCTCCTGTCGATTTTGTAGGTATCATCGGGCCCCCCATCCTGATCCGTGGGTATTTCTCTGAGTCTGAATCTCCTGGACATGATCACACCTCGTACTGTTTCCATGCCTCGGTGTCATTTGAGGTAATGTACTTATTTCGCCTGTGTTTAACTACTACTACGTCCGGCATCACGAACCGTAGGTAGACTATGCCTAGTATGATTAGTGTGAGTAATGTCATCGCGAGGTGGAAAGATAGCTGCTGCTGATCCCATTTATTGTACAGCCCATAGGATAATGTTCCCGCCCAGAACAGGGTCCACGTTATCCCCCAAAGGCCCACTAGGATAACTAGCCATGAATCCCCTGACGGAGATATCGACGCTCTTACGATAGTTCCAGGCTTGGGGTCGTTAAACACTCCATGGTCTACAGCTTTGATGTAATCATCTTCCGATAGATCCACACCCTCTAGCGCATTTCGTGCATCCTCTACGGATACGACCCCTCTCTCAACATCCCTCAGTAATTGTGTCACCTTGTCTCCCATCATAATTGATCCCCCCTTCGAAGATGCTTGATTCTGAGTCTCAACAGATTAGACCTTCCCTTGTAGTGCCTTGAGAATCCATACCTTAGGAAGAAACCACAGAATACGATTACAATTATCACGGCTCCGAAGCCTAGAAGTCCCAACCAATGTGCTCTGAGCTTCGCACCCATTTCATGTAAGTCAACATGCTGTTCGGTTGGCGCCGGGGGCTCAATTTGCCCATTTCCGGAGAATACTGCCCTCGTCTTTCCATTGTCAATACCTTCTCCGACGGAAGCACTCAATCTGTTCCACCTGTCCAGCTCTGACGGGGCCCCATCCCCATTAACTGAATTCCCGACTACCCAGAATGTGATAGTCCCAACTTCTTCTGTTGGCGCTGTCCATTCAAAATTCCATGACCTCTCGGCCACCTTACTACCTTGCTCGGTGTGAGTAAGGGCCATGTTGTCATTGTCCCAGTTCTGCACATATGGAGAATCGCCAGGGGACAGCAGCCCACCATCGACCCTCATTGCAAATCCCCCAGTGTACGATGAGGTGTCTGCGTCAGGACCGCCAATTATCTGCAGGAGCAAGGGGTACGACTTGCCTAGTTCGTAGTGATATGGCAGACCATCCAATATCACAGTGATTGAATTGTCCGGATCCTCGGCGTGGCAAGTGCACCCTGCTATCGCTACGTCATCGTCTCCGACTTGCTGGCCGCCTATCCCTGAGGGCAAGGCCGAAGCAGATCCAATCAAAGCCATGCACATGAGGGCTGAAGCCGCAATTCTACGAAGCCGAAGCCTATCCCAGTGCATCGACCCCACTCCGTTAATCTAACTTGAAATGGAGCGTCCTATTAACATTGCATTCTCAAGGGCGAAATTACCCGCGTATCTAAACAACATTGAACACCGGGAGAATCAAATTTGAACACCTCCGGGTTAGGCTATGGCAGGCCCTGTCTGGGTGAACACATATAATTTGACTGAAGAGCAAATAACGAGTATTGACCTTGCAGAAGAAGCCATGGATATGTTGGACTTGACCAAAGCAGAGAAGATATTGAATAAGCTCAAGCAAGATGACCCCTTTTGCATTCCTGTGCTCAACATATTAGGCCATCTACATGGTCGCTATTTGAGTGATTATGAGGCGGCCATCGATTACTATGATCAAGTTCTGAAACTTGAACCTGAAAATGCATGGGCAAGAGACGAGAGAAGAAAATTTAGGAGATTCCAAACGTATTAATCCTAAATTAGGTCTCATCTTCAAAGACTGCCTGATACCATAAGCGGAACGATGGAGTCCAGTTCTCTGCTGGTGATAGGTGCGGGTGGGCTAGGTTGCAGGTGGGCAAGGGGTGCGCACTCCAGAATTTCATCGGAGTCTGACTTAATGCTAGTAGACGCGAATATGGAGAGCTTCAAAGGGGCTTCGAACGCCCATTGCATGCACTTGGATCCAACTGGTATGGAGAGAGGGATAGCTGCTTTACCCGCTCTTGCTGCCCACAGGACCATTTCAGCACTGGAGGAGATAGATCAGGTTCTGACAAATGCCGAACTTGTGGTCATTCTCACTGGTTTGGGAGGTGGAACTGGAACAGGCTCCACCATAGAGCTAGCCCGTGCGTCAAGGCAAAGAGGCGCAATAGTTGTTGTCGTTGCAGGTCTGCCATTCGCCGAGCAGTCATTCAGGGCTAGAATGGCAAACGATGCCCTGCCTTCCCTGGAAGAGGCCGCTGATATTTGCATCAGGGTTTCTCTGGAAAGGCTTGCATGGCAATCGCGTAGAAGAAGGTCGAATTGGCAAGAAGGATCTGGGTGGATAGAGGAGTTAGTGGAAGGACTGATCTCCACCATCGGGAAATTGGGAAAAATTAACTTAGACTTGATGGATTTAAAATCGATTGTAAAACACATTGGGAGGGCTACATTGATTGTTGCTTCAGGCCCGCTGGATGATACGAGAAGGATCGTTGAGGATGCGCGTCGTTCACCCCTCATAGACATCGGGCTTGACGGGGCCAAAGGTTGCCTCATACAAGTTGAAGGGGGACCGGATATGACTCTGTCTCACATATCATCCATTACGGAGGATTTTACGTCCCAATTTGACGAGAATTGTCAGGTTATACTCGGCGCACGAGTTTCAGACAGGTTGATTGGTAGGCTCAGAGTAGTCGCCGTGGTTAGTGGATTGGATTGAACTAGAGCCCAACTTCCTCTCAATTCTTGTCGATAGGGGGCCCACAAGAACAAGGATCACGATAGAAGTCAAACCGTGACCAATACCCAATACTGCTGAAATGTTAAGATTGGTCGCTGTAGATAATTGTGATATTGAGCCCGCGTAGAGGACAACATAACCAAAGCCAATTGACAAAGCAGCAGCAGTCATTTTTGGGTCCGGTATTTTGCTTGTCCTGGACCACAAAATCATTGCTATCACAAAAATAAACATAGCCAACTCCTCGAACATCGTTGAAGCTACCGCTCCTTCATCCAACATTCTCATGGATGAAACCATTGACCAATCTAGCAAAAGGACAGATATGGCTGAAAACGATCTCGTGCCGACAGACGATGCGCCTCCAATCATACTGTTTCTCTTCTGTATGATGTGGCCAAGGAGAAGCATGACAACAAAGAGGGTAGACCAGTAGATTATACTCAATGGATCGCTATCGATAGGATTTCTGGCACCAAACCCAAACCACCACACCAGGAATGAAAGAAAAATGATCCTAAATACGAGCAAAAACCAAACATTTTTTGTTACGATACTCATGAAGATGTTTGGCTTGGAAGTGATGGCCTTGCCCATGAACCCGCCAAGAAGGAAAAAACCCCTTCCAAGCGCGACGACGGGGAAAATGAGGGAAAGGGATGCAGAGATCCCGGGCACACCGTCTGGTAAATTATTACCAAGGACATGGGTCACGGCTGAAAATAGGGCTGAGCACAACAAGAATATTGGTATTGAAATTCTAGACGGCCTCTTCCATCCAAAAATGAATTGTAAAGGTGGTAGGGATAGTAAAAAGTAGCCGATTGCCACGCCTATGAACAGACTGGCACTGATATCACCACTACTCCTTAAAGATATAATGTGAAATGTGCAAAGAAGGACAATTGTTGTCCAAATATGGGCTAGCGGTGTCGGCTCAAACAATAGTTCGGAGAGTTTTACCTCGTTGGTATCCCGTACTACCACATGTCCGGCAGACCGAATCTGCGTTAAGTAGTACCCCTTACGGAAGGTCGTGCCCAAGGTAAACAAGGCCGCCCGTGGAAAGACCAGATGGGTGGGGGTGGTCTTCGATGACAAGGCTATGTCCAGTGGACAATTTATTGAGTCACTCTCTAAAAATCTTGAAACCGTAAGTATAGCATGGACCTCGGATGATGACAAGACCTTAATTTTAAGGGTAAAGCTTCAGGAATATCCAATGCTCAGAAGAAATATTATGGGAACTACGGGAGTGAGGTCACTTACTTCCAGCGGGAAAATCCGGTTGGTAAAATCCAGATTGGATTCTATGTTGTATTAACAACCCTTCCATTCTATCGTGTCCAAGTCACAAACCTCTGTAACCAGTCCTCGTTGAAGTACAGTGATTTCTCCTTGCCTCGTTAGCCCAGAAACGGTAGCCAAATCTCTCCGGTAATTTAGACGAACTCCTCTTGAAAGCACTCTTGAAAGGGAACGCCATGCGAATTGAAGGTAATCCTCAACGTTGACTGATTGTGACAAAGGATGCGATTCAAAAAGAGTTGCCACACAAGCATCTACAATCTTGAATACATGCCCCTTCTCCATTTCCACATCAACGAACTCCCACCCTGTCGTCTGAATTCCATGTACTGGCTGAGGCGTTTTATTGATTCCGACGCCTATTCTTAGGTTCTTGTCACCATCCATTGAAAACATGATACCACCACATTTCTTAAACTCGGTATCTATGATGTCGTTTGGCCATTTTAATTCAAATCCCAATGACCTGGATATCATTGCACCTAGAACTACTTGGAACATACCAGAATTGATATTGTTTTGCCCGGTGATACACCATGTTGCAGCCAAGCCGTTCGGATCTGAGATCCAATCCTTTCCTCTTCTGCCCCTACCACCAATCTGCTTGTTTGCTATGATTCTTTGCACCACTTCATTTTTATTGAAATTATAATCCATTGTTGATTTAATTGTATCAATTTGGATTGGTTCCAAACCTCCCCATGGCCGCCAGTGTGAGTAGACACAAAGCATTTCATCACCCATTATTTTCTGTGCCATTTTCCGAGAGGTCCAACCCGATTTGAGCCAATCCTCGGGTTTTGAAGGACTATCTGGGTAGGTTCTGTAAAGAAGTAATACGCACCCTTTACGTGACAACATGTTCGGGTGAGATTCAAGATAGGACCTCAACTCTGAACTCCATCCGTCTGTTCCAAGGTCTAGCATCGAAGCTTCCTCCATAGGTTCAAGAAACGGCCCGGATTTAGGAACAGTCACATAGGGCAGATTCCAGACTATCAAATCAAACATACCCTCCTCTAAATATTCAATCTCGTCAAATGAGCCCTCGATACAGTGGATGTCAAAGTGTCCATTCTCCTGAATATTGGCCTTCGTTGCCGCAACAGCGAGTGGGTTAACGTCGATCGATGTGACCTTCCAACCTTTAGAGGCTATAACCATCGAAAGAAAACCACTACCAGACCCTATCTCCAGGGCCTTCTTAAGTCCATTCTGGGGTTTGGGTATGCAACTCGCCAGTAAGAGTGTGTCCTCCCTTGGTGGGTAAACTGATTTGGGCGTTTTAACCTCGAATTTTTGATTGTATTCAGAAGCACTCATTTAGAGGTCACCGCATTTGTTTACTGCGGGCACAACAGTCCCGATTCTATTCACCCAAGGCAACGTTCATAAACACCACTTGGGCCCGGTGGCTTGCCCAGCATATGCCATGGGCCTGTAGCTTAGTCAGGTAGAGCGCCGGGCTTTTAACCCGGTGGCCGGGGGTTCGAATCCCCTCAGGCCCACCTGAAAAAGCGCAGGCTCAGGCGTAGTTGGGCTGCAGGGAGGATTCAGTTTGGCAGTAAAGAGTTCCACCAAGAAGCGTCTAATTGAACTTGGAATTGCTGAGGATCATGCAATAGCCCTGGCGACGGACGCAAATTTGGATGCAATCAGGAGAATGACGAGAGAAGAAGTGGCTAAGAGGACGGATTTGGTTGACGATCAAACTGAATTGGATCGCGTCATGGCCATTATTGAAGAACAGAGCAAATCCCGCAGGAGGTCGTCGAGCTCTAGCGTCACTCTCACTAGAGCAGCTGCACTATTGGAAGACATCCCCGAGGGCAACGATAGATTCAATGTGCTCAATCACATTTTGGTCCCGCATCACGAGCTTGTAGAGATCGAAAGGGAAACAGAAGAACTCTCTCCATGGAATATGATGAGAACCGACCAAGAGGGTAACCAAAGGCTTGCTAAAGAACTCCTCCCGAAAATCCTCATCACTGATCCCGCAGTACAGGCTATTAAAGAAGCCACAGAACTGCAAACAGAGGACCTTCCTGCGGGCTGGCTGGCTAATCGGATACTGAAAATTGTCAGACACAGTCCGAGTGCTGGCAGTAGTGTGGCATACAGGTTGATTGTGGAGAGCGCATAGGTGAGAACAATGAAAGAGATAGTAGAATCATATTTCAGGCAAAGGAGCCTTGTAAACCATCAATTGGCTTCCTACAACGATTGCATACCCCTTGGAGACGGCTCTCTCAGCAGAATGGAGAAAATTGTCAGGTCCATTAGAATTGGAGAAGATGAACCCATCGAAGATGATGAAGGCGGAATGATCAAACTTGACGTTTTGGACAAAGAAATTATTGTTCGAATGAAAAACATAAGACTCGGCAAACCCACAGTAAGGGAGGCAAATGGGGCAGAACACCCAGCTACGCCGATGGAGACTCGGATACGCAAACTAACCTACTTTTCTCCTGTTTACATGGACTTCAAGATTGTGCGTGACGACAAACCGCTGCCTGACGAAGAGGAAAGCGTCCATATCGGCAACCTTCCTATCATGGTAAGATCAGCGAGATGTAACCTACACGCGCACAACGCCGACGAGAGGCCTCTTCACCCAGAGACCTCGGACGATGATGCTGCGACCTACAGAAAGTTACTAGAGAAAGCTGGTGAAGACCCGCTAGATCCTGGTGGCTATTTCATCATCAACGGAACCGAAAGAGTACTCATTTCTATGGAAGATCTTGCCCCCAATCGGGTGACCGTGGAGAAGAACAAAAAATATGCCCATGAGACAGAGGTAGCAAAGATTTTCTCCCAAAGAGATGGGGTCAGGAAACCCCTCAACGTAGAGAAAAGAAGAGACGGGATGCTAATGGTGAAGATCCCGAGCGCTGGCACCACGGCAATACCGGTGGTTCTGTTAATGCGGGCGCTCGGCATGGATAACGACCGAGACATCTTCGCAGCCATCGCTGGACCAGTAGAGGCAATGAAATACACTGTTGCCAACTTAAATGATGTAAAAGATAACGAAGAATATTCAGTAGAAACCGAAGATGAAGCACTTGCATGGTTGGAGAAGAAATTTGCGGCCGGCCAGCAAAAAGAATACAGGGAAACCAGAATCAATAACCTGCTAGACAAGGAACTTCTCCCACACCTAGGTCAGGGCATGGAACACCGAAACAAGAAGGCAATTTTCCTAGGCAGAATAGTACGTCAGGTATTAGAAATGGCAATCAACGACGAGGATCCTAACGACAAGGACCACTACGCGAACAAGAGAGTGAGACTTGCTGGAGACCTAATTGAGGACTTGTTCAGAGTAAGCCTTCAACAACTGGCAAGGGACCTAAAATACCAACTGGAGAGGCACCACAACAGAAAGCGGGAGCTTAGAATTAATGCTTGTTTGAGGCCCGACGTTCTCACTTCGAAAATCATGCATGCCCTTGCCACAGGCAACTGGGTCGGGGGACGATCGGGCGTTAGTCAGCTCTTGGACAGGACTACCTACCTCGCAGCGCTCTCCCACATGAGAAGGGTCACAAGCCCGTTAGTTCGCAGCCAGCCACACTTCGAGGCTCGTGATCTGCACCCAACACAATGGGGACGGCTATGCCCCAATGAAACCCCCGAGGGTCAGAATTGCGGCCTCGTGAAAAACGCAGCTCAAATGATTGACGTCTCCGAGGAAGTCCCCGAAGACGAGGTCAAAGCACTCTTGACAGAAGCAGGCGTCAACTCAAACCCTGAAGGTTGGGCAGAAGGATCTAGGATACATGTAAATGGAGACATCTTTGGACTACACAAAGACCCGAACAGACTCGTCTCCCAATTCAAACGCCGACGTCGACAAGGCAAGATACGGTCTGAGGTCAGTCTAAGGCACGACGCCCTGAACCGGGACATATTCATCAACACTGACAGAGGAAGGATGCTTCGACCACTGCTTATTCTCGATGGCGGCAATCTCACGCTCACACCAGAGGATCTTGACCGATTACGGTCAGGCGAATGGTCGTTTAACGACCTAGTCACAAATGGAATTGTGGAGTGGGTCGATGCAGAGGAAGAAGAGGACCTGCTCATAGCACCTAGGCCCTTTGATCTACCAGATGTGTCGCCCAAGTATGGCAGGCCGATCATGCCAGCCAAGGTTGAATGGCTCAACCTAGGAGATCCAGACGCCACTGAAGCAAACCTAAAGGTGGAGGTCTCCATGCCCAATGGTGAGTCTAATTTTGAAGAATTCAGTGTACCACTAGCATATCACCAGCCAGAAATAGACTCCCTCAAAAGGAAAGAAAGGAAAGACAAGACAGTACTAATTTACACACATGTCGAAATCGATCCACAACTAATTCTTGGTGTGTGTGCAGCCCTCGTTCCATATCCTGAGCACAACTCAACCCCGAGAGTCACCGGTGGAACAGCGATGGTAAAACAGAGCCTTGGACTTCCGAGTGCGAATTACAGAATGAGGCCAGATACGAGAGCCCACATAATGCACTATCCTCAACAATCCATAGTCGGAACAAGATCGATGAAAACTACGAAGTTCGAGAAAAGGCCAGGTGGTCAAAACTTCGTTGTTGCCATAATTAGCCATCATGGCTACAACATGCAAGACGCAGTCATCATGAACAAGGCATCAGTTGAGCGAGGGCTTGGTAGATCGGCATTTGTGAGGACCTACAATGCAGAGAACAAACGATTCCCTGGAGGTCAGGAAGAGAGAATAGAAGTACCCGGAACCGGTTTAGATGAGGTTAAGGGGCTGAAGGCATGGGAATCCTACAAACACCTCGAGCGAGATGGACTTCCATCCCCAGAAGTGGAACTATCTGGTATCGCAGAGCACAGGGATTCCATACCCGCAGTTCTTGTTGGCAAGACTAGCCCACCCAGATTTTTGGAAGAAAGTCAAGGCGCATTCCTACAAGCACAAGAGAGACGGGAGTCTTCAATGGGGGTAAGAGTTGGTGAGCATGGTTGGGTGGACCACGTCTTCGTGACGGAGTCTTTGGACTCTGGTTTGTTGGTGAGAGCCACCGTCCGATCTCAAAAGATTCCAGAACTTGGAGATAAATTCGCCTCCAGACACGGTCAAAAAGGGATCATCGGGAGATTGGTAGACGAGAGAGATATGCCCTTCACTGCAGATGGCGTTATACCCGATCTCTTGGTAAATCCTCATGCTATACCCTCCAGAATGACCGTAGCTCACGTCCTAGAAATGATAGGAGGAAAGGTAGGCTCCATGGAAGGTAGGCAAGTTGATGGAACAGCCTTTGACGGGGAGAAAGAAGACTCGCTTAGGGCTGGGCTCCTACGGCAGGGATTCAATCATACGGGTAGAGAAACGATGATCAATGGCGAGACCGGCGAAGTTTTCCAGACAGAAGTTTTCACCGGCGTGATATTTTACCAGAGACTTCACCACCTAGTCAGTTCTAAGCTCCATGCAAGGAGCAGGGGCCGAGTACAAGTCTTGACACGTCAGCCCACAGAAGGAAGGGCACGCCAAGGCGGACTGAGATTCGGAGAAATGGAGAGGGACTGTCTCATCGCACACGGAGCCTCCATGGTCATCAAAGACAGACTCTTAGACGAGTCGGATGGATGGCCCTTGCATGTTTGTAATAATCCCGGATGCGGACACATAGCCTACTATGATTGGAAACGGAGAACACCAGTTTGCCCTGTTTGTGGAGACAGGGCTGACGTTCATCAAGTTCAGACGTCATATGCCTTCAAGCTTCTACTAGATGAAATGAAAAGTCTGGGAGTAGCAATGAGAATGGAACTGGAGGACCAGAGATGAGGAACAGAGGCCCGGCACAAATCCCAAAACGAATCGACTCGATTAAATTCAGTCTTATGAACCCTAATGAAATTAGGAAGATGTCCAGCGTCGAAGTTAAGACTGCGGATACCTACAAAGATGACGGCCATGCCTACAAACAGGGACTGATGGACCCCAAGATGGGGGTGATTGATCCAGGAGTCAGATGTGACACCTGCGGTAACAAATATGAGGACTGTCCAAGCCACTTTGGACATATATCTCTAGAGTTACCTGTCATCCACATTGGCTTCACGCAATTAATCAAACTAGCGCTGAAGGCCACGTGCAATAATTGCAGTAAAGTCCTACTACACGACAAGCCCGGGACACATCCTATAGACCCAGAAAAGTCCGAACAGGATTTCTACAGACAAAGGATCCATGATGTGATGATAAAACACGGCGTTGGGTCGACTGAGTTTTCCAAGATGATAAAAGAAATAGAGAAAGTCACAACTAAAGCCACAAACGCGATTTGCATGCATTGTGGATCCGCGCAAGGTAAGATACTTCTCGACAAACCCACGACCTTCAAAGAAAAAAAGGACAAGGGCGAACACAAACTCAACCCTCGCGACATAAGAGAATGGCTAGAGAAAATACCAGATGAGCATCTGATCTTCCTAGGCATGGACTATGCATCCAGTAGACCTGAATGGACCATCATGAAGGTCCTTCCAGTCCCACCAATAACCGTAAGACCATCCATCACACTAGACAGCGGTGACAGGTCCGAAGACGATCTAACACACAAGTTAGTAGATGTACTTAGGATCAATCAAAGACTACGAGAAAATCGTGATGCTGGCGCCCCGCAACTGATTGTTGAAGACCTGTGGGAACTACTACAGTACCACATAACAACATACTTTGACAATCAAACCAGCGGTATACCACCAGCAAGGCACAGATCGGGGAGACCTCTGAAGACCCTGACACAGAGGCTGAAAGGCAAAGAAGGAAGATTCCGGAGCAACCTCTCAGGAAAGCGTGTCAACTTCTGTGCCAGGACAGTCATCAGCCCCGACCCGAACCTCGGGATAAATGAGGTTGGAGTCCCGGTGGTGACCGCCAAGGAACTGACTGTGCCAATACGGGTCACAAGCAGGAACAGAGAACAACTCAGACAAATGGTTTTGAGAGGTCCTGACGTACATCCTGGTGTTAACTACGTGATTAGAAACGATACGAGCAGGGTCAGAATTACTGACAGAACCAAGTTTATCTGGGCCGGTTTTAGATGCCTGAACTCTCAATGCCACTCTGGCGGCGATGACGAGCCATACCCCGGAATGAGGCCGGACCTAAACTCAGTCCTTCCCGCACCGAACTTCCTGCCTGGATTGGAGTTAAAAAGGAGGATGAGAAGAACACAGCTTGGTGATTTTGAAGAGGAGTGGGTCGTCGACTTGGAACGAACCCTCACTAACCTCAGAGGCGAAGATGATAGGGGTCGATCACTACCAGAAGATGACCCAAGGGCAGTAATACACCAAAGGTGGATCTGGGAACAGAGTAATCCTGAGGAATACCTTCCCGAGCACTTGGAAGTGCACTGCCCTCACTGTGGAAGCCCCGCAACGGAAGACGAGTATGGTGAAGCATACAGGACCGAAGTAGAAGACAGATTGTCAACCTTCGACAGGGACGGGAACCCCAAACCCGGAGTCGTGGTCGAGCGACATTTGATTGATGGGGACGTAGCCATATTCAACAGACAGCCATCTCTCCACAGAATGTCAATGATGGTACACGAAGTCAGGGTCATGCCAGGTAAGACATTCAGGTTCAACCTTGCAGATTGTACACCTTACAATGCTGACTTCGACGGTGACGAGATGAATTTGCACGTAATTCAGAGTGAAGAGGCACGTGCTGAGGCAAAGATACTGATGAGGGTGCAGGAACACATCATAACACCAAGATACGGTGGAGCTGTGATCGGGGGAATCCACGACCACATCTCAGGTGCTTACCTGTTAACCCAGGGGGACAGGATTCTACCAAGGAATTTAGCCCTCGAGATCCTGGGGGCAGTCGACTGGGAGGGAGACCTACCAGAACTTGTAGAAAACAATGGAGTCGCTGGATACAAGGGGTCAGACATACTCAGCCTTATTGTGCCAGGTGACTTTACATTATCATACATGAGCAGGAGCGGAGATCAGGTAAATGTAAGACAAGGTCAGGTCACTGGAACTATCGACAAAAGAGGGATAGGTGCTGAAGACGGGAGATTACTTGACGCAGTCGTCCAGACCCATGGCACAGAAGTCGGTGCCGACTTCCTAAACAGAATGACCAAGATGACCATTGCAATGTGCACATCCCTCGGCTTCACGACAGGAATAGATGACGAAGACCTCCCGCCCGATGCAAAGGCCGAAATTGCAGAAATAAACAAGGAAGCAAGCGAAGCCGTGGACACGGAACTATCCAAGTATGGTAATGACGGAAGAAGGTATGAAACTAGGCCTGGAAGAACACCGTTGGAGACATTAGAGGAGAATATATTACAAATTCTTGACTCTGGTAAGGCGAAATCTGGTGACGTCGCGAAGGCATATCTCGGTGAAAAGAACGCAGCAGTCGTGATGGCAACCTCTGGAGCCAGAGGATCGATGGACAACCTCGCTATGATGGCCGGCTCCATCGGACAGCCAAAGGTCAGAGGCAAAAGGTTGGAGAGGGGCTACCACGACAGAGTACTCTCACATTTCCCGAGAGGAGTGAAGGGAGCCAAGGAAAAGGGGTTCGTCTCCTCATCCTTCAAGAGGGGGCTTGAGCCAACCGAGTTCTTTATGCTCTCAGTTTCAGGTAGAGAGTCGTTAGTCGACACTGCCGTAAGAACTAGCAAATCTGGTTACATGCAGAGGAGGTTGATCAACGCGATGGATGATCTCAAGGTCAATGATGACCTTATGAGGTCGGTAAGAAACACTGCGGACAGGATTATCCAATTCGAATATGGTGAAGACGGTGTCGACCCGGCTCGAAGTAGAAAGGGATCCCCTGTTCCAATAGACCAAGTCCTGGATGCAGCACTAGGGGGTGAATCCTGATGGTGGTAAAGAGCGCAACCAAGAAGAAGTTAACAGACCTAGGTGTAGATGAAGAACATGCCCACTTACTTGCTGATGATAGAAAATGGGACGACGTCAAAATACTAAATCCACAACAGATAGCTGAGATATGTCAAACGGACTCCGGGACTGCACAATCCATACATACAAAGATCACAACCCCCATAAAATCTGGCAAAAGGGATTCTGCCACAACCACAAAAAGGGTCAGAATCCAGAAGAGGAGATCCACTAGAAAAAAGACCACTTTGCCACTGCAATCCTACAGAGAGGAGGATAAGAGTTCTCAGATCCTCAGAGGGATAGACACAGACGACCCACTTTATCAACAAATCGAAGCACAGTCGATCAAGGACGAGATGATCCTAACACCTAGAATTATCCATGATCTAACGGAAGGAATACGATCTAGAGGTATGGATAAACTAACATCTAAGCAGATAAAGAGCGTGATGAAGGAAACAAAGGCCATGTTGGCCGAGTCTAGGGTAGACCCCCATGAGGCCGTCGGGATAACAACAGCCCAATCGATAGGGGAACCCGGCACTCAAATGACCATGCGCACCTTCCACTACGCCGGTGTCGCCACTGTTAACGTGACACAAGGACTCCCAAGGGTCATAGAGATTGTTGATGCTAGGAAAGAGCCCAACACGCCAACGATGATGATATATCTCGAAGACAAGACTCCCGATGGAAAGAAAGCACTGAAGACCAACGAGAAGCAAGTTCAATCCATTGCAGCAGGCTTGGAGACGACCACTACCCGAGACATAGCATCAATAGATGTGGATGTCGCACAAAGGGTACTAACCCTAGATCTGAAAAATCAAAATCTAAAACTCAAGAACATGAATGGCAGGGAGGTTATGGATAAATTATCTAGAGCACTCAAGCTATATGTCCAGGCTGATAATCCCGATCGCCCAAAACAATTGAAATTGATCCCAGGTGTATCAAAAGAAGATGACCTCGCAGGCTTGGCTGCGGACCCACCAACCTACACGGCCCTCCTCCAACTAGAAGACAAGGTAAAGAAACTGAGGCTAAAAGGCCTCCCAGGGATATCACGGGCAAACGTCCAGGGCCCAGATAAAAACACGGGAGAATATTACATCGCCACTATTGGGTCAAACCTATCTAAAGTAAGTGAGTTTGCCGGAGTCGACAGGTCTAGGACCTACACTAACAACATCGTCGAGATTTATCAGTATCTTGGAATAGAGGCAGCGCGACAATCCATAATTTCAGAATTGAGGGATACCCTCGAAGGAGCTGGTTTGGACGTAGATGTGAGGCACCTGATAACAGTTGCAGATGTAATGACGAGTGAAGGAGAAGTCAGAGCAATCGGAAGGCATGGTGTGAGCGGTACTAAGCACAGCATACTTGCTCGGTCCGCATTCGAAGTCACCGTAAACCACCTCTTGCGTGCTGGTATCATCGGAGAGCGGGATTACCTAAAGGGCGTCACAGAGAATGTAATTGTCGGCCAACCAGTAGCACTTGGTACAGGTTCAGTAGAATTATATTATGCCCCTAAGAATAATTGAGGAGATGGTTAGTTGGACATATCAAGACAGATAAAACAAGGAATTACCACGGGAAAACTGGTATTCGGCCAGAGGGAAACCCTGGCAGCGTGTTCCCGCGGGGATGCTCGACTCGTATTAGTAGCAGCAAACTGTCCGGAAGACCATGTGGAAAGAATGACTACTAACCATCCAAACATACCCGTACACAGACTTTCCATGGTTAATCGGGAGCTTGGATCAGCTTGTGCCAAGCCCTTCTCGATTAGCTCTGTCTGTATCATCGACGCTGGACAGTCAGATTTGATGACCCTAGATCACAATCTCTGAGATAGAGACTTTCATGGCATGTGGCTCAATCCGAAGGCATGAGCGAACCGATCCTCAGAGCCCTTGGCCTAGCGGGGATCCATCCTAGCCCGGCTTTGAATACCGCCGATATACCTGGTTTCTCTCACTTGGGTGTTGCTGAACCTAAGGCAGGCGTATCCAACGTACCCCTTTCGATCTGGCATGCACACCATTCGCACATCCCTTTGACAGAACAAGATGCTCAACGTTTACTCCTATGTGTAGAACAATCTGAATCTATCATACTAATTTCTGAGAGATTTGTACCAGTCTCTGTTAAGGAGGTCCTAGCATCTATTGGGGTTGAGTTATGGGAGCGTGAGAAAATTTCAACACTTTTGGGAGAAGCAGAACTGGAGAAAAAAATAATACGAACCGTCGAAAAAATGGCAGAAAAAAGACGCCTTAGCCTAGAAAACGACCTCGTGGTACCCCAACAAATAGAGCTCAATAGGGTCTTAGGAAAAATACCCTTTGACGGGCATACTCGTCCGATCTTACTTGAAGGGAAGGCATGGTTAGGGAGTGCTAACTTGACTTCAACAGAAGATGAAACGATGTGGTCACAAACAATTATGATAGAAAATCCTTGGGGGGATAATTTCTTCAGATTAGAATCTAATGATTTAAGCTCCATCCAGATGGAACAGATCCAATGGGGTGGGGTGTGGTCAGACGATCGTAGTGTAAGAATCAAAATCAAAGAGATGCTGAACAAAAGAATTTCACCAGAAAACCCTAACGTCGGCAAAACCTCGTTACTGGTGTGGTTTAGAACCGTAGACTCAACTCTGAAATTGGATTGCAGCAGGATATGGTTGCCGGGGTGGATAATCACGAACAAGGAGACAGGACTAGAGTATACAATCGAAGGAATAGGCGGATCAATAAGCACATATGGCTGAAATTAACCCTTCCTTTGAATTAACATCAAGTCATCGGTTGAGATCGTACCACCTGACATCAACTGCTCCATTATATCGGACACGCCTGTCTGATCATTTGATCCCTCATCGAGACTTCCTTCTTCCTTCGCGTGTTGCGCTGAAATCAAGTCGGACATTGAATGCATGCATTTCAGGGCCACTATATATTTTGAGTGCATTAGATCGGCTTCTCTTTTCGCCCTTATTAGGCCCGAGTGTGATTCATTAGCAGCATCCCTCAATTTATCCACCTCTTCTGATATGCGGGACATAATGTCGTGCGCTTTTTGAGCCTGATCTACGGCTTTTTCCACATCATTGTGGGATTCTTCTTGAATTTTAGCAGCATCCTTTACTTCAGATCGCAAATCTTGGTGGGAACCAGGCGAGGACTTGCTCTTTTTCGCATCTCTTAGCTCCTGACTTAGTTCTTTCATCCTTTTCATAAAAGCCCGTTCATTCATACTCAGCCTTCCTCTCTCGAACTTTTGCTCTAGCTGATCCATCTCCACTCTGATTCTAGAGGCTGATCGCCCTCTCTTTTCCTTGATATTCTGTTTATTTTCTGTGATTTCATCCAGAACAGCTTTCAAGGCATTTCTTTTTTCTTTAAGAATTCTAGAGTGCTCAGCCCGCAAGTCTTTGAGTTCCTTGACCTTCTGATTCGCCTTATCTCGAATGGATTTTTTAATCTGAACCTCTGAAATTAACTCTTGAACCTGAAGGTTGTAGCCATTCCTTTCCTCGGAGCGTTGTTTAACTTTCTCATTCCACTCGTCCCTCATATCTTTGAAGAATGAAGCTTCTTGTTCGATAACCTTAGGCTTATCGCCGAAAAGATTCTTGAGGCCTCCCGATTCAAGCACACCCATTGACTATCGGCCATCGGTATGCCATTGTGCATATAATAGGCACGTTCCTCTAGCTATCTTTCGGATCGCAGTCTTGTCTTTCTGGGCCCCCCACGTGCGGCACCGATCTTTCTTGATTTTAGTTTGTTTTCATTGGTTCTGGAAGAATCCTTCTTCTTCTTTTGAGTAATACCTGTGAGATCGCCCAAGTCTCCCCCTTTTTCAAGTAGGAGTGCGATATCATCTGCAGCGATAGTTGTGCCGCTCATGACTCTGTCCTTGGCACTGTTGATCTTAATCTGCTCTTTGATTTCCCTAGATTTATTGATGAGATTCTTTAAATCAGTACCAATTTTTTCTATCTCTTTGTCCAATTTTTCGATTTTTTTCGAAACTTTTCTTATTTCTTTCATCTCATTTCTGATGACATCGCTGCCTTTTACATCTACTTCCTTTCTTGGGTGCTCTACTTCGAGGTTATCCATGACCTCTTTCATCGAACGTATGCTCCTTACGTAAGCGGTATGGGCTATCTCCCCCTTTTTCTTGACTTCTATGGCAGCTATTAATTCAAAATATCTACTAAACTCCCGTATCTCTCGCGTCAGAGTAGGCATTGTCGTTAGATCGTTATTCACACCCTGTAATTTCTTCAAACTCTTGGAGGACCACTTTTCAAGTACAGATACGGGAGGTGGAACAGCCAAGTTTATCGCATCCCGTTCCTTTTTTGCAGCATCGGCACTTTTTTTGATTTCATGAAAATGATTGAGGTGCTTTCTCCTTGAAGTGGACTTCTCACGAGATTCGGATGCTGAAGCTC
The DNA here is from genome assembly GCA_002507175.1 of Euryarchaeota archaeon UBA558. Classification (GTDB taxonomy): domain Archaea; phylum Thermoplasmatota; class Poseidoniia; order Poseidoniales; family Thalassarchaeaceae; genus MGIIb-N1. Next base: position 96,540 of record DAZE01000008.1, on the reverse strand, counting down.
GCATGCCCCGTACTGATTCAACAAGCATTGCTCTCTCGTCTCTTAATGACCCCCTCTTATCTTTTAATTGGGATATTTTGGCTTCTATTTCCTTGGGCGGTGTTGGTATCCCTTCCTTATTCATCTTCTCCACCTCCATTCCTTGCTTCTTTTTTACCGGCCTTTCTCGCAAAAGACGTCATTCCTCCTGATTTCACAGTCATTGAGTTTCGTAAAAGATCAGCACCGCCACCTTTCTCAAACCCTATTTTTACTACATTATCCCAATAAGCCACCGATGCCTCGGATTGTGATTCTAGTTCCTTGGCCCTATCCAGTTGCTTCCTAATTTCCGTATGTTCACGTTCCAATTCCTGCCTTTTCACGTGAAGTGGTTGCCCTTTCTCTACTAGGTCAATCATCCTGCTGTGAAACTTATCTGCATCCTTGAATAACCGTGACATTTCTCTTCTTTTTTGAACGTACTCGACCATCAATGGATTAGAATCCCTTCTTGACTGTAGCCATTGTTCATTTTCTTTCAACAATGCCGATCTGATAGATATCAATTTGCGTTCGGCTTTGTGGTCTAGAGCTTGAGTTTCTATCCTGGTCTCTATGTCAATCAATTTTTCTTCCAGTTTTTCTTTGGCCCAATTTGGATCTAACCTTATCATACCGCCGGATTCCTCAATCTTCGTTCTAAGAGATTTTACATCCTTCAAAATTAGTGCTGCTTCCTTTTGGAGGGCGTCTCTCTTTGATTTCAGTTCTGAGACTAATTTATTCGACTTTTCATGTCGATCTACGCCTCGTTTCAATTTAGGTAGAATAGACTCCTCCTCTGCCTGAAGATTACGTATAATACCGGGCAGTGCTTCCTTTAGCATTATTCTTCTAGCCAGCAAGGATTTTGCCATTTCAATTGGGGTTGGCCCCACGCTTTCGAGGTCAGTCACGTTTGGCGCTCAGACATTCCGTGCTTAAACTGCACGATAGTGGTTCTTTTAGCCGTCGATTTGAAACGGGTTAAGCACGGAAGAAGCCCGTGCGTAGACTCTGGCTGGGCCCGGCTATATTGGCCACACTATTGGTCGTCGGAAGCGTAAGCATATATGGTCAGTCCAACCAACCACCCATAGCACAATGGGACATTGAAACAAGAAACGGGATAACTGACGAAATCTCGGAGAACGGTTCAATTACTGTTATTGGTGACATAGTCATTGTAGGTTTTTCCGTCGATCAAGAAAATATGGAGAATGATGAAAGATGGGAGCTGTGGATGAAACACGATGGAATTTGGACACTGCTCCAAAATGACGAGGTTAGTGAAGGGGAAAATCTGGAAAGAACAAATGTTGGCATCCCGATAAACTCTACCGGCCTTTTTGAAATTCATCTCAGACTTTTCCCTAGTAGCAGAACCGACAGCATCGATTTCCGCGCAGACCCCAATCCACTTGACCTTGTACCTGCAGGGCAACTGGGTGTCGCTCTTCAGGGAGAACCTCTGCATGAGGGTGATTTCCTCACTTTATCTGCACTCGTTCATAACAGGGGCGATAGGACTGTTTCTCCCTACCTCAAGCTTATTTCCGGTGGTGATCAATCGACAGGATCACCAGTTGTTATCAAACCTGGATCATCAAAAGAGTTGGAGGCAAGCATCAATGTGGATAACACCGGTTTAACTACAGTACATTGGGCAGTCATTGGAGACGGAATAGGAGTCTCCCATTTGCTATCTGACTCAATAGAGGTGGCGGTTTTACCCACACAGACTCTGATAATTACTTCTGTTATACACGATGCTGAGTTGGACTCATTGGAGGTTTCAGTCCTATTGTCTGAGGGAAGGGATAGGGAATTGAGGATCTCCGCCACTCCTTCTATTTCAGGTGGTTTCAATACCCAGTCGCCACAGGTGATTGCCTCAATGATGCCTGGATTACAATCTTTTATTCTCCCTGTTCCAGGGGACTATTCTGGGGAAATGGATGTCTATGCCGAACCAATAGGCTGGTCAGGAGAGAGGGCCACTGAGAAAATAGTTCTCGAGCCGCTACTCACAGATGCCAATTTGATTGGGGAATTTATCCCCATTGGGAATGACTCTCCTTTCCAAGCTATTTCCTTTACAATCAAGAATACCGGTACATCCACATTGAACAACGGCATAATTGAGGCCATCTGGGTAGTGGATGGGAGAATTATATCCTCAAAACAAGTACCCGAAATAATTCCATCAGACGAATACTCCTCCACTATCACATTTTCTCAATTTCTTGGGGGTACACCGGGTGAAATTCAGCTTGTCTACAAATCAAACTTAGGCACATACACTACAACTGTTCAATATACACCTGAATCCGAAGATGATGGTGGTTTCGAATTGCCATTCCAATTACAAGCAGCGATAATTGGCTCCGTAATGGGGGTGGTCGTCCTTCTACTTACTATACTGGTGATGAGGACTTTGAATACCGAGGTAACCACAACAAACTTCGTGGGGGAAGACCCCAAGGTTCCGAAGGACCTGACTACTAAGTGTTCAAACTGCGGCTTGCAACTTTATCACAGCAAGTTGGAGCAAAACGTAAGATGCCCGGCATGTTCAACAGTGAATAACCCACCTACAGGACAAACAACAGATACACTGAATCAAAAGGAAAATTCCATCATCAAAGGAACGGAATTGAAGGCTTCTTCCTCCAGTGACATCATAAGTTGCCCTCAATGCGCTCAAGCACTTAAGGTACCTTTGAGTCGTAGGCCCGTTATGGCGAGATGCCCTGCTTGCAAGTGTACCTTTGAGGCAACTGTGGAGGATTCAGCATGAGTGTAGATCTCTCTAAGGGCGAGGAACAGTACTTGAAGCGAGTATTGGAGGTTTTCGAGGAGGACCCATCTACAATTGTAAAAACAAGCGACTTGGCGAAAAGTCTCGAAGTCAGTCCTGCTTCTGTGACAGAGATGTTGAAAAAATTGGCCTCCAGGGAGCTAATCACACACATACCCTACAGGGGCTCCAGACTCACATCACAGGGTTTCGTCCTTGCCAACAAAGTCAAACGAAGGCAACTTCTGATTGAGATCCTACTAACAGATGTCGCAGGTATAACTTCTAGAGCACGCAGATTAGCTGCTGACTTTGAACACCACCTTGACCAAGAATCAGAGTATGAATTAGACAAGGCCCTAGGGTTCCCATCCGAGACACTAGATGGGAGAAAAATATCTGATATTGAAAGAAGAAAAACCGACATCCGAATCACGACAAATGCTTTTGATATGGAAACTGGAACTGAAGGAATTATTTATTCATTGAAACTGGCTAACTCTAACCTTGGAGAATTATCCACGATCGGCATCCGAATCGGTTCTAAGCTTGAGAGAACAGAAACCGGAATAAAAATAGACGGTACAGAATATTCTCTAGACACTAATACGATGTTTTGCATAATGGTCCGTCAGGGTGATTAGAGATGGAAGAAGAATCAACGGACCAAGAAAATGCGTCGATTATGCAACAGAATCAAGAAGACGATTCACCAATTGGCAGAACAGAAAGGGAGAAAAATCTACATCAGATTGTACTAAGGTTAGAGAGACTTTTCATAACCGGCGGTCTACGTATGGACTTCCTAACCCCTGCGGTTCTACTCCTGGTTCTCGGATCCTCAGTCGCTTATGCCGAAACCTCACCAAGTTGGTGGTCCGATGGACTCCAGTCCCAAACAGGTTTAGACATCTCAGTATTCCTTTTGCTCTTGTCCATTTTCATAATAATAGCCAACCTCTTCCTGATCCTAATTCTCTTCGTTAGTCTTAGATTGAACATCTCGATGTTCGATGAACACGAGCGGAAATTGTTCCAACAAGGAATGGCAATGAACAACTCTCACGGATATGCAGAGGTAAGGAGGATTTTCGATGTGACACGAAGGATTTTGAGAGGTAGGATAACAGTATTACTATCAAGTTTGATATTGGTCGCATTGTCCCTTAATCCTTTCTTGAATGAGTTTCAAGCCGCGTTCACAATCATTGCCCTCTCCACTATACTTGCATCTCTGGGCCTACAGGTCACAGCTCCTCTTGTTTCATTCAACACATTGGAGCCATGGGGTCTTCTGGACACATACCAACCAGCAGTTCACAAAACACTCCTGTCTGACCCCTTCCTCGACCTCGTAAGGGCACATGCTGACCCACTTCTCCATTCTCGTATGTCACTTCATCTCAGAGATATTTCTGCTAGATTGCCATCATTGGACATGATTACATTCCAAGAGAATCTTCTGCATTTACTCCACCTTAGAGCACAAACTGCTATTGATGATGCTGAAATGAGAAACAGGTTGTTGAATTACATCGATGGAGAAACCATAGATGAATTGTTCAATCATGATGAATTAGGTGAAACCACCTGGGTAAGGCTACTTTCGCACTCTGCAACATCATGTTCACCTTTTTTCAGGCTTTACGATCGTATGCGACGACAACAGGTAGGAAACACATTTGGTGATGTTTGGTTTGACGTGGACATAGAAAACCTAGCAAGGGGTAGGACCAATTTAATGGCTATGATATTGAATCGAGGAAAAGAACCCCTAGATCTCATATTACGCGTCCAAACACCTGATTTCAGACCTAAGGAGGGAATCTACAGATTGACGATACCACCGTCTAAAATATCCTCAAAGGACAATGTTGATCGTCAGATTGAGATCCTAGGGAAAAGCACGATTGTTTGGCAATCATTGATACCAAGCGTTTTCGGAGAGGCCACGGTGTCAATCAGATTGGAGGATACAAACGGTAGCCTCGTAAATGGGCGCGTCTTAAACGTTCAATCTAGGGCAGATCTAACAACACGTTTCAGAAGGGGCTTGGGTTCTGGTATGATCGTGACAGCCATATTCACAGCGATGATACCAGCCATCTCTGCAATTAGCGCAATATTGCCAATACTTTCATGATGCAATCCCTTCAATAATACAATCCCTTAGGGTCACTCGTGGACAGTACTGACGCATCTCCAGAGAATGAAGACCTCAGGACTAGACTTCATGCTATGGAAACCAAAGCGAAACGACTCAGAAACCAGCGCAACTCGTACAGTGACGAAGCTCGGTCATCTGCAGAGAGCAGAGATGGCGTACAAGCCCAAGGCAAGGAAATCAAAGATCAGATAAACGAAAAAATGGAAGAACAAAAGTCCATTCGTGAGATTGCAAAGCAACATCGTGGTAGAAGGGACGAGATACAAAATAGAATAAGGGAATTGATCGGTAAGAGTCGTGGTAAGAAGGAAGATGACAGAAATTCGAGATCCTCTGTAATTCAACTGGCTGAAACTGAATCAGAGATATCGAACATAGAAGATAGAATAATGACTGATGGTAGGTTAAGCCTAGACAAAGAGAATAAACTACTGAAACAACTAAAACTCCTAAGGGCGAAAAGGAATGCCTTGTTGCCAGAAGTACAGGAGAATTCCATTATCAAGTTAGACCTGAAGGATCTTGACGGTAGCATCCTGACACTCAAAGCAGAAGCAGACGCGGAACATAAAATGATGATTGAATGCCATGAGAAGGCAGACGAGATTTGGAATGAGATAAAGCCCCTTTTTGAGGAGAGAGATTTCCTCAGGTCCGAGGGAGACAGGTATCATGCCATTTTCGTTTCAAACAGGAAATCAGCAGATGAAGTACATTCTGTATTGATGGAACTCTACTCGGAAGTAGACGAGATAAAAAATGAGCTGAAAGAGCAAGAAGACGATCAAAAAAGATCTATAGAAGAATACAATATTCAGGCCAAGAAGATGCTCACCAAACCATCGGAGTCTGAAGAAATGGCCGACAGTCTCGCTGATATGTTGCTTTCATCTGGAGCAATTACACTGGGTGGCACAGGGGAGGAGGATCAGAGGAGGACGACTTCTACCTCACTTGGTCGAAAATCAAGTCGGCGTAGTATCAGGCCGAGACGTGGTAGATAATTTACCAGCCTCTATCTTCCATTCTGACGGCCAATGTCTCTATCTCTAGGCCCGGCATAGGCTCCCCAATCATTGCCGATGCCTCAGCCACCGCTTCGGGATCGTTGTAAGAGTGGGTGGCCAATACTATGGCTTCGGCAGTACGTTGGGGGTCTGAGGACTTGAAGATGCCAGAACCGACAAAAACGCCATCCATTCCTTGCCTCATCATCAAAGCAGCATCCGCGGGAGTAGATATCCCACCTGCAGAAAACGTGACTACTGGTAGGCGACCTAGTTCCTTGACATCCTCAGTTACGGATTCTACTTCTCTGCGGAGATCATCCATAGATCCAAAAGGAGTCATTTTGGGTATAAATCCAAGACTCGTAGCGGACTTTACCCGATGATATCCTTCCATAATTACATCAACAATAGATTCGAAATTATCGGATTCTCTGAGGTGCTCGATTTCGGCTGTCACGATTCTTGAGTGTTGCACTGCACTTACGACATTTCCAGTACCAGCCTCGCCTTTTGTTCGAATCATTGCTGCACCCTCAGAGATCCTTCTGACTGCCTCGCCTAGGTTCGTACAACCGCAAACGAAGGGTATATCGAAGGCCTTCTTGTTGATGTGGTAGAATGGATCAGCAGGTGTCAAAACCTCTGATTCATCGATCATATCGACACCCAAGGACTGTAGGACTCTAGCCTCATCTTCATGCCCAATCCTTGCCTTCGCCATTACTGGGATGGTGGTCGTTTCCAATATACCTTTGATCATGTCCGGGTGACTCATTCTAGCCACGCCTCCGGCTGATCTTATGTCGGCAGGGACTCGTTCCAATGCCATTACTGCCACAGCACCAGATTCTTCGGCAATTGCAGCCTCCTCCGCATTAACGACGTCCATTATGACGCCACCCTCTTGCATAGTGGCAAAACCACGTTTTAGAAGTTCTTGGCCATGCTTCATGGAACCTAGGTCAATCGAAGCCATAAGATCTCCTCCTAGTCACTCGCAAGTACTGGCGAATCGCCTTCTGCTATCGGCAAGTCCGGAGACTCTTCCTCGTTCCTCTCGATCCATGATTCCTGGTCTTCAGGGACATCAGTGTCTGCGAATATGGCCTCGACTGGGCATTCTGTGACGCATGCAGCACAATCTATGCATTCATCAGGATCTATAACCAAGTAATCGTCAGCTTCACGAAAAGCCTCGACTGGACAAACAGCAACGCAATCTTGGTACTTGTGCTTCACACAAGCTTCAGTCACTACGTGGGGCATAATGGTCCGTATCATGACCCAGTTATTGAAGGCTCGTCTTTCTCTGTAGTTTGTGTTGCTAAACCACTCAGGAATTTTGTTGCCTCAATCAGAGGATCCTGGCCAGGGTACGATTCGATTTTCATTCTGACCTTGACTGGATGCCGCCTTCTATCTCCTCTCACGAGGATGATATTACCTTTGACAAATTCTTGCAAGTCTAACCGGAAATGTAGAAATTTCGAATCGTCTATCCTTTGTTCAAGCTCGTTGTTTATTAGCTCATTGAAAAAGGATCGAGGAAAATTATTTGCGACTTGCTTCACATCCCTCCTTCTCTTGGCCGATCCTTCAATGGTAGTTTGCTTTGCACCGTGGTATGATTTGCTAGTTGTGATTTCTAGTTCTGCTTCTTTGTGAAGCAAACTGGACACCGCATTACTGATTAGTTCTATGTCGTCGATTGCGGATGCGATTACTTTCACGTGAATCGATCTAATTGACATGCACTGGGCCATTAGTCCCGCTAATATATCCCTTGTGGAATCGTAGACAAGAGCGGCCGGTTGAAATACTGGACAGTTTTGGCCGGCTTGCAAGCGGGGCAGCCCCCGATGAGAAACGAGGCGTAGAAAATGGCCAAAAGCGCAAAATCCAGACTAGCGGCACGTAAGCAGAGAGACAAATGGAGAGCTAAACGATGGTTCACTGTCCGCGCTCCGAGAAACCCTTGGTCATATCGAAACATAGGGGAAACTCTCGCTGAAGAAGACTCTATGCTGACCGGAAGGGTCTACGAGATGATGCAAAATGAATTGGACGGAGATTTTTCCAAAATGCATGTAAAAGTAAAGTTTCAGATCACCCACACCATAGGGTCGGATGCCATTACAGAATTCATAGGCCACGAGGTTGCCAAAGACCACATTAGACGACAAGTACGACGCGCCAGATCCAAGGTAGATGACACAGTTGATGTTGTTACGGAGGATGGATTCTACATTAGGATCAAACCGATCATCATAACTCATAGAACTGCAAAATCTAGCCAAAAACAAGAGATGAGGGCAAGAGCAAGAGACGCCATTCTCAAAATGGGCGCTACCTCAACGTGGGTATCAATACAGAAATCCATCATGGATGGAACCCTCGAGAATGCAATCAAAGATTCAATCTCTTCGATACACCCTGTGAGGGCTGTGATGCTGAGAAAGAGCCAATTAATCCAATCTGGCGTCACTGTAGATGACGGCCCAACTCTGGAGGAGATTAGAGCGAATGAATCGACCCAAGAAAAGGATCATGGTGATGGAGACGCGGTTTCCGAAGATGAAATAGACATCGACTCAGAATCAATAACCCCAAATCTACAAACCGATCCAGAAACTCCTACAAACGAGACGGCCAACAATGATAATGAAACACCAACAGATTACGAAAGCATGACTGTAGTCCAACTGAAGGAGTTACTCAAATCCGCAGGAAAGCCCGTATCAGGCAAGAAAGCAGACCTAATCTCTAGATTGTTGGAGTAAACATGAAACAACGATTTTGCATTATTGCGGGCACAGGTATGGAACCCTTGGCTGAAGATTTTCAGTACCAAAAATCCTCGATAATTAGATCCGATACCCCGTGGGGTCAAGTCCCTATCAAGCACGTATCTCATGAAAGTGTTGAGATTTTTTTGATTGATAGGCACCACTCGGACGAAATTGGAAAGAGAACACCTCCACACAACATCAATTACAAAGCGAATATACACGCTGCAAAATCATTAGAACCTGATCTAATTATCAGCATAAATTCTGTTGGAACCATGGTAGAGGAATTCCCCCCAGGATCTGTAGGCCTTGTATCAGATGTGTTGGATCTTTCCTCAAGGCCGATGACGTTTTTCGATGATACTGCAACGCATGCGGACAGGACATCTTGCTTTTCCGAGTTTCATATGGAGAAAATCAACCAGTGTCCCGAAAATGGATTAAGCTCATTCACAGGCATTGTGTCCGCACAAAGCAGTGGCCCACAATTTGAAACCCCTGCAGAAATCACCGCGCTTAGGGCCCTCGGAGCTCATGTGGTAGGAATGACACTTGGCCCCGAATCCAGACTAATTAGCGAAGTAGGGGTGCCACACATTGCTCTTTGTTGTTCTTCCAATTGGGCGGCTGGTCAAACACCAAATGACCCTCTAGCACCGATAGACCATGAAATTGTATCCAGCCAAGCCAACGCAACGAGGTCAATATTGGTTAGTTGCATTGAATGCCTCTTTACGACATTCTAGAATAAAATCAGTTAGTCAAATTAATGACCATTTGTCTTTTCTTGAAATCATGCGAAGATACACCGTCGATGACTGGATGGCGAGCGATTTACAAATTCCATGTACTCCTGATGGCTCTTGGTTGACCATGATGCGACGTGTAGCAGCATTCCACTCTAAACATGATTTTGCTTCCGATGAGAACAATGGCCATGACATGGGGTATAGGATATCCTTGACGATAGAGGAATTAGGCGAGCTATCAGCCTCGATAACTAAGGGCAAACCAAAAGAGGATTCAGCGGAAGAGCTAGCCGATCTGCTGATACTAATACTGGGTCATTCCCTCGCTATGTCTGTTGACCTTGAGGATGAATTTCATAAGAAAATGGACAAGATAATGAAGAGGGAGGCCATAAGGGGAAACCTGGGATTACGGGTCACAGAATACCTGCCAGAATGACGGGAGAGGTTGGAGAGGCTATCTAAGGTATAGCCATAGTTACGGAATTGGAGAGATTGATCTGAACGCAAGGTGAGCCCATCTCTCAATGAGCCCTCAAAACCTTGTTTTGAATCCTAGGGCCCTTACGATGCACCAACCTGCTCTGGCTTCGAATATTGAAAAGGCTCCCCCTATTACAACGGCAACCACGCCCATTTGCCCAAGGGTTTCTGGTATGGGCAAGTATTCGGCATCAAGGATGTAGTATCCGACCGCACCTCCCAGCAAAGCGAAAATCCCTCCAATTAAGCGAAGGGCTTTGCCCTTGGCATCTATGTTGCATTCCAACGCCATGATACGGTAGCTGCACGGCGTGATATTAACCAGTGTTTAGAAAAACCGTTTCAATCTTTCCGAATTAACACCGAGTAAGTCGTGTCATAATCATCTCCACTTTGATTAAATAACTTCTCTGATATTGTGACTGTCCATTCTTCGTGGTCAATTCCATCAAAAACAGTATCCCCTTTGATTTTTTCATGAACTCTGGTTAAGTGAATTTCATCACACTTGGGTAAAAAAAGACGATATATCTCAGACCCACCGATTATCCACAAATCTTCGCAGCCCTCGGAATACCCAATCTCTATCGCGCGACCATCATATAATGCAACTTCCGCTCCTTGGAGGGATAATTTAGAGTCACGTGACATTACTATATTCAATCGATCTGGCAAAGGCCGAAACTTTTCTGGTATGGAATTCCATGTCTTTCGACCCATAACGACAGCGTTGAAACCATCGCCAATGGTCAATTCTCTGAATCTTTTCATGTCAGATTTCAATTTCCAAGGTAAATCTCCATCATTGCCTATAGTATTGTTTTCGTCCATCGCTAAAATCATCTTAATTTTCATTTAATCACACACTTATAGGCGCTCTAATGTGTTCGTGATGGGTATAATTCTCGATCAGTATATCATCGTAGCTGAATCTATCTATCTCCGTAATTTCTGGGTTGAGTTTCAAATTCGGGAGCGAGAGTGGTTTCCTAGAGATCTGGAGTTTCGCCTGTTCTATGTGGTTAAGGTATAGATGGCAGTCTCCACCAGTCCAAACGAACTCTCCCGGCTCCAATCCACACACTTGTGCTATCATATGGGTCAAAAGTGCATATGAAGAGATATTGAATGGTACTCCGAGGAAGGCATCAGCACTTCGTTGATATAATTGACAAGAAAGAGCGTTATCAGCAACATAGAACTGAAACAGCGAATGACAGGGCATGAGCGCCATTTTACTCAATTCTCCAACATTCCATGCTGAAACAATTATTCTCCGGCTTTCAGGGTTATTTTTTATGAGCTTAATGGCCTGTTCCAATTGATCTATGACATGACCTTCATTGGTTTCCCATTTTCTCCATTGCTTCCCGTAGACAGGTCCAAGATCCCCATTATCGTCCGCCCATTCATTCCAGATCCTTATATTGTTCTTTTTCAGATATTCAATGTTAGTCTCCCCACTTATGAACCATAGAAGTTCGTGTATAACAGAAGGCCAGTGTACCCTTTTCGTCGTCACTGCTGGGAATCCATTGTTCAGTGGGAACCTCATTTGATGCCCAAAGATGGAAAGGGTTCCGGTACCCGTTCGATCTCCCTTCTTTATTCCCTCGTCCAGAATTCTCCTGAGCAAGTCTAGATAGGTCTCCACCAATGGCACGGACCAGAGACAGTCCTTGAAACATGTGATTATGGAGCACCCATATTCTTCAACGTGGACATAAGTTGATCTGTGAAACTTCTGTACATTTTACCCATAGTAAGCTGGATTTTATCAGTTTTTGAATCGAATATCTGAAATATTTCGGCCTCAGTGAGGTTGAACCCCTCGGGTGAGGTGAGCCATTGTGAGAAGGTTATTGGTTCTCCAAATTCAACTTCAATTGGTGTGAATAGCCTTATTCTAGCTTTACCGGGTTCCATGAATTTCCTAGCACCTCTTATGCATATGGGAACTACACTTGCATGCGGGAATTTTGCAGCCAACCTCGCAATCCCAGTCTTTCCTTTCTGTAGGAAAGGAGGAGAAGTACGACGGGACCGAGTGCCCTCTGGGAATATTCCCATCCACCCATCATCACTAAGCACGTCTACAGCAGATGACAGAGCTTCAGTACCCCCCGACTCCCTGTTGGTGTCAATCTGTCCGGTTGATATCATCACAAATTTGGTAAATCCCCCATTGAAGTGCTCAGTCTTTGCGAGATATCTCACAGGTATTCTGGCTCCCATTATGACGACTATAGGGTCTATGTGCGAGGTATGATTACCTGCCAATATAACCGGACCATTTCTGGGTAGCCTATCCAATCCCAGATACCTAACATTAGTCAATGAGCGTACCACTGGAGGCAATGATGCCATCAAGGCTCTGTAAAACAATGGGACGGGCTTAGGGACTCCGGTACCATTCAGACCTGTGGCGTCTGATAGCATGCTAAATGCGTCCTGCATTGGACAGGCCCGGGCGATTCCAAATTTGATGCTTTTTGCATAACAAGACTTCATGTCACATGTAGCAACCCCAAAGACGTGGGCCGACGGATAACTTCGACTTCCATCTTCCTCACCATTATGTTGGTTTCCGTCACATCATTGCCAATTTCAGGTGAATACCAAGATGATACTTGGTTGGGGAACGTCATAGGACCGGAGAGATTGGAAGCCGGCGACGAGTTCGGCTGTCAAACACCAGAATCTGCATTATTAAGCAATAATTTCGATTTTGTTGAGGAATGCAAGGCATACCTATCTGGTAGAATTAATGCATCCAGGTGGGGTGAACAACCGATTTCCATCGGAACCCCTCAGGGAGACCTTTCATCGGAATTTAGAGATGTTTTGCACAATTCTGGCTTCACTGTCGTGGGTGACCTCTCCAACTCGGATGATGATAGATTCACAGTCATTCATAGGAACGGTGGTTCAATAGAATCAGGACTCTCAAACAGGAGTTTGATAGAATCCGCAGATGAGGGTGAATTAATATCACTCTATTGGATTGCTAGGATTGATGATATGAATATCAGAAGGGACCGAGATCTAGTAGAATGGTTATCAGACCAAGACTACTGGTTTACCACTTGGGGGGAATGGGTGACTCATCAAAAATCATCTTCATCCATAACTGTTGAAATCAATTCTAACTCTGCGACCTTTAGCAACCCTACTCTGAACATTTGGAATACACCCGGCACTGTTTTACTTGAAAATGTAGGTCAGGATATAACATTAGAATGGTCCGGTGTGCAATATGATCCATTGGAAAAAGATGAGAGAATCCTGAGGGCAGGGCATAGAGAGGATACTGATGGCCTTCTCTACTTAACAATCCCACCGGGTGATTCGGTAACAATTCATAGCCCCCAAGCCCTGGCCATATCCCATTCCCCCTCCATTTTCAATGGTCTGAAAAACGGCATTACCATTGCTGGCCACCACACCACTAACATGAGAGAATGGAGCCAGGATTTCAGAGATGCCCCACTCAGATTTACTTGGCTCATAGAAAGATCCGAAATTCCTAGTCCAACCCTAGTATTACCCTTGCTATCTATCTCAATATTGATTGCCACACCAGTGATCATTCGAAAAATAATCGCAAACGACAAAGAACATCAGAGGTCTATTTCTGGGCCATCGATAATAACACCATGAGACTTCATCTCTGTGATAATTCTAGAAACAGCATAATCTGGCAGCGCTTCCGGAGGATGGGCCCCTGGCGGAACGAGGTCTTCATTCTCGATGAGCATCTCAGTGCAAATTGCCGTCACTAACCCTGTCGTTCTGGCCATGGAATGTCCGTCCTTTCCACCCTCATCAATTACATTCCATGCCATGACCTCACCTTCCTCAGAAACAGCTTGAACCATTAGCCAAGTGAACTCTGGCGTCTCGTCATCGTGCTCCCAGGCTCGCATTGCAGCATCTTGATCGAAGCTACCATCGCCAACCTCATCTAAAAAACGTTGAATGTGGCCGGGCCATCTAACGGTATACTCGTACATATTAGAACATGGCAGAGTTTCAATTAGAGACCTCAGTCCGTCGGTCAGGAACCCTTCCATCTTCCCGTATCCAGGTACCTCGATGATATGCCTATCCGTGATAGCAGGAACTACGTCAAGCAACCCATTTCTGAGGATTCTAGCTGGTCTGGTGTATTCCTCCAGGACATCAGTAGGAGAAAAAGGTGCCATGTATTTCCATTCACCTATTGGTTCAGTAGGGTTCCCACCAACATATATTTTCAAGGAACTCAAATTCCCCATTTTCCTAACGGCGTGGGATGCCAACATATTTGACAGCCCTGGTGCTATGCCGACATCCCATAGAATCCTCGTTCCAATTTCATCGGCCTCTAAGAAGGTGGTATTCGGTGTTATTTCACTAAACGACAGGTCTATGATTGTCGTAAATCGCTCACATAATGCCCTAGTCCAGACACACCCAATTGCTCCTGGTAGCATATTGAGTGCTAGGCTACCCTCCGCCGATGAAATATCTTCCACCGAGAAATTTAGATCAACTCTGTGGGTTTTTACATTTCTTAGCCCCTCTACCCTACTTGGGTCTAGATCATATGCATGTATCAGATGCCCCCTCTCCGATAGATATCTGACAACATATGAGCCTACAAGGCCGGTTCCTAGGCAATGAATCGTCGCCATCATAGAGTTCTATGGGTCTTCATTCTTCGACTTAACGGTGAAATATTGCAAAGCCTTGATTTCTGTCGGTCATCGCCAAGTATCATGGAGGACGTCAGGATTGACCCTTGGAATTCAGATCAATCGACAGACTACGGTCTCTTGGCAGAGAAATTTGGACTTGATAGTATCGATATGAATAAAATCCAAAATCCCAGTATTTTACACTCTCGGGGCTTAGTCTTCGCACAAAGGGATATGGATGTAGTCTTGCAGGCGGCTAGGAGGAACACGCCGTTCGGTGTTCTTACGGGCCTGATGCCATCTGGCAGGATGCACCTTGGCCATACTATGGTCATTGAACAGGCAAAGTGGTATCAATCACATGGCGCCGATGTCTCAGTTGCTGTGGCAGATTTAGAATCCTTGGCAACACGGGGAGTATCACTCGATAAAGGGAGGAAAATAGCACTTGAACAATATGTTTCGAACTATGCAGCAATGGGACTAGACCCCGATAAAACCCAAGTTTATTTTCAATCAACAAGGCCTGAGGTCCAGAGGCTAGGTTTCAGGCTTGGGAGAAGGACTAACCTCTCCGAATTAGGTGCAATCTACGGGTTTGAGGGCGATACCAACCTAGCACACGTACAGGCACCACTAGTTCAAGTTGGTGATATTGTCCATCCGATGTTGAACGAATATGGCGGTATTAGACCAATAGTGGTTCCAGTTGGTGTGGATCAGGACCCGCACATACGCCTAACCAGAGATATCGTATCTAAAACACAGTGGTTCAACATAAAACAACAGAAAAATAGGGGTCTACTCATATCTCTGAGTTTGCAACCAGAAAATTTGGAAAAATTTGGAGTCAGTGAAAATGGGAGAATAGATAGGAAGGCCAGGGCTGCAATATTTACAAATATAGAAGAAAAGATGAAAAAACAGGGTTTTGCGGACATCAGGTCGAACCCCAAGCATGGCACTATGACGATACCCGCGGCTACTCGGGATGATGCTATCAGGATACGCTCAGAACTTTCAAAGTTAGAGAGGGAATGGGGAGGCCTCGGTTTTATGGCACCCTCATCTAGTTATCACAGATTTGCTATGGGTTTGACTGGTGGGAAGATGTCATCATCCAAACCCGAAACCACTATATTTCTCGATGACTCTATGGAAGTGGTCAGGTCAAAGATCATGAAGGCCCACAGTGGGGGGAAGGCGACGGTTGAAGAACATCGAAGATATGGTGGTGACCTAACCATGGACGTTGCGTATCAATACCTCAAATTTTTCTTTGAATCTGATGATGTCGAGTTGGGCAAGATCGCAGACGAGTATCAATCTGGCAAGATACTAGCAGGGGAGATGAAGAATTTGTGTGCGGATCGCGCGGAAGAATGGTTATTGGGTCTGAAGGAGAAACGAGAACATTGGTCAGATAGCCTTCAGGAATTCCTTGCGGAAGATGCGATTTAGAGTCCTAAGTCAGATGCGTCGAATATTGGCATGGTTGGGCCAATAGACAGTTCTTCCACTTCCTTTTCACTGAGACTGGTGTTTCGTGCTTCTTCATGTAAAATTTTTGAATTTCCCAATGGGTCTAGCAATACCAAAGTAAGTTCTGATTCTTTCCCTACGATGGCTGTTTGTAGGGTATCTATGTATACCTGACAATCAGCATAGCAACTCTCATCATCATCCTCTGAAGCTTGTCTTTGTAGCATCTCTATTGCCGAAATAAAACGGTTTAGCACACCTTCAACATTGGATACATACCCATCCGCAGCGATACCCGGTTCGACTTCTAGATCCAACTCCTCCACCCTAACTGTGCATGAGGACGATCTAATCACCCTAGCTGTGATTGTTTCCCGGTTGATCCCCAATTCCCACTTTGATGGTGTGTTATCATCGCCTGACAGAAAATCAGTTTTTTTCCATCCACAAGCTTTGCAGGACAAAGTCAATTCAGTATGTTCTCCGAAATATGGAATCTCATGAACATTGACAATCATCCTCACGGTACCATTTGTGTGGCACATCGGACAAGATTGTTCGATTATACTTTCCATGCTCTATGCACCATCCTCAAAACCGACTGTATGTGTATTTGGTAGAATTAACAGCCTGGTGCGACCAAAATTCAGTAGTTCCCCACCAATTTGTTTTTCCACCAAGGTCATCAATGGGTTGATAATCTGATTCAGTCGATCCTCATTGTCAATCACAGGTGAGACATCGAGTATTATGATATCACCTTGGGATACCCAGTTCATCACGTCTACCAATCCGTTGGGATCGTCTATGGTGGCGTTTCTTAGGATTAGGCCTTCTTTATCGGGTATGGGCGCATTAGGGTATAGTTTTCCTAAATCATGGAATGTTGACCCGTCCGAAGGACCATCCATGCCCACTCCCCCATCGTAGAATGTTCCCATGGGGCTTAGAGGAACCACTCTCCCATTAGGCCATCGGAGAAATTATTCTGAATGGCTTCATAAGGGGGGCCAGAGTGTGGATGCCAACGGGGAAACCCGTTGGTGTTGTCATGGCTCCCGAAGCAGATGTCATTAAAACTGGAACAAGCACTGTTGGTATCACATTCAACGGCGGAGTCGTCGTCGGTGCCGATCACAGAGCGACCATGGGAAACTTCATCGCAAACAAAAACGTCAAGAAACTATTCAAAATATCAGGAAGAGTTGCACTCACAACGGCAGGTTTGGTAGGCCACGCACAGTCTTTGGCACGCATGCTCACTGCGGAACTCGCCCTGTATGAACTTAAGAGAGACAATCCAATGACTGTGCAAGGTGCAGCAACACTCACTGCCAATATACTAGTTGGTAGACCACACTACGTCCAACTTCTGATAGTCGGCGTAGATGAGAGTGGACCAAGTGTCTACAGCATAGATTCCGCCGGCGGCTCGATACCAGACCTATACTGTGCCACTGGTTCAGGGAGTCCTTTCATGTACGGTGTTCTAGAAGACCAGTTCTCAAAGGACATGACACAGAAAGAAGCCACCTCTCTAGCTGCCAAAGCCCTATTGGCCTCAGCTCAGCGAGACAGCGCAAGCGGTAATGGTATGGATTTAGCCGTAATCACTATGAAAGATGGATATGTCCAATTGACCAACGAGGAGATCTCTGATATCCTCGCAAACCTGTGATACAATAACATTCCCGGGCTGATGCCCAGCGTTTGATTACGCATTTCACCTGAGGAACTACGAGTTGATGAGATGAGACTTACCTTGAACGAGGTCAAAAAGAGAATCGAAAAAATGATTCCTAATGGTCTAGACTACGAAATAGACGTCGAGGCTGGATCGATAGCGATAATCACTCACACGCCTCGGGAGTTCGGTAAAGGGGGTGGCGAAAGCCTCACTGTAAAAATTGCCAAATCAATAAAGAGGAGGGTTGTGATTCGCCCACACAGGGATCTTCTATTGAATGAGGATCAAGTCGAACAAAAGATAAGGGAAACCATCCCAAACGAGGCACAGGTTCGGAATATTTTCATCGATCCGGCATTATCGGAAGTAACCATAGAATGCGATGATCCCTCCACAGCAGTAGGACACAAAGGCACAATCATCCAGGCACTTAGAGATGAAATCGGTTGGCTTGTGAACGTAACTCGCGCCCCTGCTTTCGAAAGTAGGACACAACATGACATTCGTAGATACAGAAGGGAGATGGCCGATGAAAGAAGAGGACTATTGAGAAAGTTCGGGACTAGGATATACCGACCAAAAAGACCGGGGCAACCTTGGGCCAGGATCACAGCATTGGGATCATACAGAGAAGTTGGCAGGGCCATGCACCTAGTAACCACAAATGAATCAAAGGTACTCGTTGACGTTGGTGCAAAGCCAACTGTCAACAAGAATGAGGTTCAACCCTTCTTCAACGCGCCTGAATTACTCCCACTAGACAACATAGACGCAGTCGTACTCACCCACGCCCATGTAGACCACATAGCTATGTTGCCCGTCCTGTTCAGGTATGGCTATCGCGGTCCGGTTTACTGCACTCCTCCCACAAGAGATTTGATGACTCTCCTACAGATAGATTACATCAAAGTCGCGCAAGCCGAAGGAACTGACCCGCCTTATTCCAAAGCCGACATACAAGAATGCATCAAGCACGTTGTTGATATCGGACATGGTGAAAAGACCGACATAGCACCAGACATAAAAATCTCAATGGAAAATGCCGGACATATACTCGGCTCATCATCTGTGTACATGCACATCGGCGAGGGCTCTCACGAACACAGGTTGTTGTTTTCTGGCGACATAAAGTACGAAAAATCATGGCTATTCGATGCAGCAACAGTGAGATTCCCCAAGGCCGATACGCTTGTAATTGAATCCACATATGGAGGGCCCCAGGATTTTCAACCGAACCGCGTAGATGCTACACATGAGATACAAGATCTTGTTAAGCTAGCAGTTTCTAGAAGTGGCAAGATCTTCTGCCCGGTATTCGCCGTCGGCAGATCCCAGGAAGTAATGTTGGCCATAGATCAACTGTTCAAAAGTGGCGAGGTTTCACCCATCACTGTCTGGTTGGATGGCATGATTTCAGAAGCAACTGCTATCCATGCGAGCCATCCTGATTACCTAAACAGAGACCTTAGAAAACAAGTGCTTAGAGGAGGCGAAGAAAACCCGTTTAATTCGTCTTGGTTTAAGCAGGTAGATTCTAGGGAACAGAGAGAATCTATCCTGAATGACCCATCCCCCTGCATTGTGCTCGCAACATCGGGAATGATGACGGGTGGACCTATTATGGAATATTTCAAAAATTGGGCACCAGAGTTGAATAACACACTCTGTTTTGTCGGATACCAAGCCTCGGGCACTATGGGCAGGAGGCTACAGTCTGGCCATCCTGAGGTACCTATGGTAGACCGAGGCCAGACTCACATGATTCCAGTTTCATGCAATGTAGTCACTATAGACGGGTTTAGTGGACATTCAGATCGGAAACAACTTATGGATTATGTCAGAGCGCTGAATCCTACTCCTAGGCGAATCATTTGTCACCATGGGGATCCACAGACATGTAATGCATTCAGACAAGGTTTGAGAGATACATTCCGTGTACAAACACACGCACCGGCGAATCTAGAGACCATCAGATTGATGTAATTACAACACCGGAAGATCATCTGGCTCAATTTCATTTTCCAGATTTCCTCTTGGACCAAGATCGGACGGAGTACCTTCGAGAATATTCGATACCTCCCTATTCCTACCATGGGATCCAATTCCGATAGCCAGAGCCATCGGTATGAGCAGAAGCAATGCCCATGAAAGTGTAGTGAAAGACCTATTTTCAATCACCACGACGATAGATAAAGACACAATTAGTAATGCCGAGAATATGGCCAAAATCCTCCTCATCGCACAAGACGTCCTACCCTTACGGTACCGGCCAATACTCATGAACCTCCTCCTTTCAATCAATACCAATGGCTGGGAAATACATCTTGGCAAGATGCAGCTGTGGTTTTGCTACTGGCGGCATAATAGGTAAGCGAGTCTCATGTAGACGTTGCGGATCAAACAAAAATATGGTGACAGAGTCAACTTATGAAACTGGAAGAGAATTAGCAAGTTCTATCAAAATCGCAAACATGCCCCAACAATTGAGGTCCGAATTTTATGAAAGGATAAAGAAAAATAAGTCTTATTCATCACACAAAGAAAATATCGAACCTTCGAAGACCTTCACTAAGGCAATAACTGAAATTACAGATATTAACTCAGAAATTTCGATGGGCGATCTGGAAATTTATTTTGATAAATACGGTCATACCAAGCAGGATCTCTTGCATTGTGTTGGAGTCGCTGAAATAGAGGGCATCTTAACTAGGACCGGACCTGAATCTTGGATTGTTCTAGATTTCTAGGTTAGGTTCATGTTCTCGCCGCCCTTCGCTCGGGGCACCCACGGGCCTGTGGGTTAGTCTGGTCTATGCTAGATGCTTTGGGAGCATTTGACCCTGGTTCGAATCCAGGCAGGCCCACCATAACACCCGAAGGTGAGGTTCATAGGCATAATGTAATCGCAGACCCTGCCGATGGGGGAGGCAAATGAACTGGTTCACACAAGGTTTCAGCATAGGGATCTTATTTTCTTGGTTCTCAAGTGCTAGCATCGTCGGAGAATCAATCGTATCAACAGCATCAGCCTCTGACATGCTAGTGTATGGTGCAGTTTTCTCTCTCGCATTTGGTTATATCAGCAACTTCCTAAACATGTTAGTGGATTACATAGAATCTTGGGAATCCGATGATGATTGATTATCACCCACAAGCGTCACTATTGCATCTCTGTCAAAAACTGATACACACCTGTTAACAGCCTCATCTACGTCGAACCATCTCGCCTCTTCTATCTCGTCGTCTTTGGGGGTAATTTTCTGCCCCCTATCGACAAAATCAGATTTGTATGTGAGTGAGATCCAATCGATCCCCTCGTCGTTGAATATTGCCTCCCTCAGTACATATTCACAGACTTCTTCAGTTCTAGGCCCAGTTTCTCCATTGTGGTCTGGTATTGAGATTACCAAGCCCAATTCTTCCTTCACTTCTCTGATTGCTCCGTCTCTGGGATGTTCACCGTAGTCTACGAATCCACCTGGTAAAGTCCAAAACCCTGCAAAAAAACCCCGAGTCACCTTCACTAATAGCACCTGCCTATCATCGTTGATTAACACGACTTTACTCACAACTCTGTGCATTGTTCTGTAAACCGACTCTCGGGCGACGGGATCAACCGCATTATCAGATATCAGCGAATCCTTCCATGCCCAATCTGAGGGCCAGGAGATATCTGGTGTCGATAATTCGATTCTTACATTGCGATTGCCCAAGCTGTAGATGTTGACTCTTCTGGGTACATACTCAATACCCATATCCGCCACTTCTGTGGGTGTTGGTAGTCTCATTATGTCTTCTTGATCATGATATTGCCTGCCAGGGCGAGCTTTTCTTGGCCCCCTGCCTTCTCGGTCCACGAGAAGTATCCTACCATCATGTTCAAGATGAACATAGTGCTCTATTCGGTTAATTTAATCCCCATCCAAGTACATCTGACAATTGTGATTTGTAGAAGGTTCCAGATTTTTGGAGACTGGTCAGTTCTGACTTCTCCAGATCTAACTCTACAATTCTCTCAACACCGTTTTTTCCCAGTACCACAGGCACGCCAATGTAGACATCTTCTAAGCCATACTGCCCTGTTAAGTAAGCGGAACACGGCAGCAATCTACGTCTATCTTCCAAAATTGACTCAGCCATCACAGCTGCGGCATTTCCTGGCGCGTAAAACGCGGATCCCCGTTCCAGTAATTTGACGATCTCACCTCCACCACCTGCTGTTCTGATACCGATCCGTTCTATGGTTTCAGAGTCCAATAGTTGTGTGATGGGGATGCCTGAAACAGTTGTATACCTCGGGAGTGGGACCATTGTGTCTCCATGTCCCCCAAGAACCATGGCATGTACATCCTCGTTGGAAACTCCCACGGCGTCAGCGACAAAATGTGTCATCCTTGCAGAATCCAATATGCCTGCCTGTCCCACGACTCGATGATGTGGAAAGCCTGTAGCCTTCCACATGTGATATGTCATCAGATCTAATGGGTTTGTGACAACAATTACAATCGAATCCGGGGCGTATTTTTTTATTCCAGCGCCTACTTCACTAATTATCGAGGCATTTTTCGAAATCAAGTCCTCCCGTGTCATTCCAGGTTTCCTTGGGAAGCCAGAGGTTACGACAACGACCTCTGCCCCCTCTATGTCTTGATATGATGATGTCCCTTTTACAACCCCGTCGTAATTCAGGATCTGAGCGGCTTGACTCATGTCTAGTGCCTTACCTTTAGCAAACCCCTCAAATATATCTAACATGACAATATTTCCTAATTTCCGTTCCGCCAGAGAAAAGGCACACGTGGCCCCAACATTTCCTGCACCTATGACTGCAATCGTCCTCTTACCTGTGCTCATGCTCCATCCTCTAGGGGCCAGTACTTGGGTTTTCTCAAGTTTGACTATATTGTTCGATCATCCGACGTGTTCAAGAGGTGCCTGCGTGAGCGAAGATCAACTTGGGATAGCCTACCTGGAGGATGTTGGTAATGCACATAGGAGTAATTAGGGAAAACGATAGTGAAAATCGGGTTTCTATTGTTCCAAATTCAGTCAAGAAACTCATCAAAGCTGGTTTTGAAGTAAGCATCGAGACAGGTGCCGGTGATAGATCAAATCATTCTGATTCGGAATATGAAAATATGGGTGCCAAGGTTGTCAATCGAAATGAGGTTGTCAAATCCAATATTTTGGTCTCAATTGGTTTTCCCAACCTGGAAGATGTACCTGACGAGTGCGTCTTAGTATGTGTCGCGGATCCGTTCAGAAATCCTAGACGAGTCAACCTATGCAACGACAAGAAAGTCACTTTGTTGAGCCTTGACATGATTCCCAGAAGGATTTCCAGGGCTCAATCTATGGACGTTAATTCTAGCCAGGATAATCTTGCTGGATACAGGTCTGTTATTCTAGGTGCTTCCATGGTGCCAAAGGCAATACCAATGATGACCACTTCTGCTGGAACTGTCAAACCGTCCAAGGTTGTTATTATGGGGTCTGGTGTTGCAGGTCTCCAGGCCATAGCCACTGCCAAGAGATTGGGCGCCGTGGTATATGCTTCAGATGTCAGGAAATCAGCTGCAGAACAGATAGAATCTGTAGGTGGGCGATTCATACACGTAGATGGCATGGATGACTTCGAGGATGATTCTGGATATGCCAAACCATTGACTCCAGAATTCATAAACAAAGTAAATGAAACCGTTTGTCAAGTAGCCTCTGATGCAGATTTGATCATCACCACCGCAAGGATTTTTGGGAGGCCAGCTCCAATCACAATTCCAGAGTCTGCTGTAAGCACATTCAAGCCAGGCGCTGTGATAGTTGATATGAACTCAGACGTTGGCGGAAATTGTGATGCAACCGTCAAGAATGAAATCATCAAGACAGAACATGGCGTACAGGTTATCGGGATCTGCAATCTTCCAGGGACGATACCCAACACCGCGAGCATGTTATTTTCCAATAACCTAACTACATTCCTGACCTCACTCGTCAAGGATGGAGAATTCAATATCTCAGAATCTGATGACATCCTCGTAGGGGCACCCTTGGGCACAGACTTCCATGTCAAAGGGATGGGAGGAGTTCTCGTCTGTCGAGATGGTAAAATTCATGAAAACCAAACCAGACTCTCCGAGGTGCTCTGATGGAACCCACGACACTGATTGCAAGCCTGACCTTATTCGCACTTGCCATATTCCTAGGATTTGAACTAATCACCAAAGTTCCACCCACACTCCACACACCTCTAATGAGTGGCGCTAACGCAATCTCCGGAATCAGCATTGTTGGAGCAATTATTGGAGCCAATGTGTTGTACGAAGCGGGCCAAACCCAAATATCAGGTGTAATCGCATTTCTCGCTCTCATACTAGCTACGGTGAACGTAGTCGGTGGCTTTGCTGTAACTAACAGGATGCTGCAAATGATTGCCGGCAAGAAAAAAGGGAGAGGAGACTAGATGGATCCCCAGTGGTATCAGATCGGATACCTAATTTCGGCAACATTTTTCATCTTCGGTTTGAAGATGCTAGGACACCCCAGAACCGCTCCTAGGGGGAATCAGATGGGTGCTATTGGCATGCTCATAGCAGTGGTCACTGTAATCCTTGAAATTGATTTGATAGAGTCCCCCATACTGATCGCATCCGGAATTTTAATTGGGGCCGTAATTGGGTCTTGGCTAGCTATTAGGGTTGAAATGACTGGGATGCCGGAACTCGTGGCACTGTTCAACGGTTTTGGGGGAGCTGCTAGTGCATTAGTCGCACTTGCAGAAATTTACTCGGCAATAGAGTCAGATACCATACCGAATGGGCTCGAGCTTCACGTAGCGTGGACTGCGATAGGCCTCTCAGCACTAGTAGGGTGGATGACCCTGACAGGTTCCCTCGTAGCTTTTGCCAAGCTAAAGGGTGGATTCAACATCCTTGGGAAATGGAGGAGATTCCCGACTTGGGGGCCATCATGGCTTAATCCAGTCAAAGCAATTGCTGTTGGTACCGCCCTCTATATGATCTATCTCTCGGTAATGGCGCCAGATGATCTCGAGGTGATATGGGCACTCATACTACTTTCTTGCATATTAGGCGTTATACTCGTCCTGCCAATTGGCGGCGCCGATATGCCAGTAGTTGTTAGCCTGCTAAATTCATTGTCCGGTATAGCAGCAGCCTTTACCGGGTTCATAATATCGAACCCAGTTTTGATAATTGCAGGATCCTTGGTCGGAGCAAGTGGCCTAATTCTGACCTTCATCATGTGTAAAGCAATGAATAGAAGGCTAATGGATGTGTTATTCAAATCATTTGGCGGATCAGAAAAGGAATCTGTCACCAGAACAAAAGTTGGCAGCGATCCTGACGAAGTTGCAATGATTCTAGATGGGGCACAGAAGGTCGTAATTGTACCGGGCTACGGAATGGCTGTTAGCCAATGTCAACATCAAGTCAAAGAATTTGCTGATTTGCTATCCGAGAAATTTGGGACCGAGGTCAAGTATGCCATACATCCAGTCGCTGGTAGGATGCCCGGTCACATGAACGTTCTATTGGCAGAGGCCAGTGTTCCTTATGACCAGCTCATCGAGATGGATGAGATCAACCCAGAACTGCCCGAGGCTGATGCAGCGGTGATAATAGGAGCGAACGACACATGCAATCCGGTTGCAAGGTCAGGAGAAGGGCCACTAGCAGGAATGCCAATTATCGATGCGGATCTTGCTAGATCTGTTGTCATCATTAAAAGAAGTCTATCCGTAGGATACGCTGGTGTCGACAATGATCTATTCTACATGGACAAGACAATGATGCTATTCGGTGACGGTAAGAAGATGATGACAGAACTTAATACCGCGATTAAAGAGTATTGAAGGGAATACCCGAGGAACGATTATGAGCACGAGAATATGGGGAGGAAACATGGGCAATCAGATACTCCGGCGTTCTGCCATAGCGCTATTCACAATATGTCTGTTGTCTCTGCCAGCATTGGGCAACAGTGGAGGTCCCCCTTACCTCAACGGGGACGGGAACCCAACGGCTGAATATGGATGTAGTTGTCATAACAATGGACAGATATCTGAGCGAGCCGTAGTAATGGTTACTGGTGTCCCGATACAATATGCTACCTCTGAGATCTATGACTTCACTATCCAAGTAGCAGATTCCCATACACTAGCCGGTGATGATGGTAACACTCAAGCCGGTTTCGTCATAACATCTGGGGACGTTGGTACTTTCACATGGCAAGAAGATCAGGAGCTTAGAATAGCAGAGGATTCACAAGGCGATGTCTCCCACTCTGAAACTTCAGACACAGGAATCTGGTCATTGACGTGGCAAGCCCCGACGGAGGACGAGGGCGACATTCACTTCTGGGTTGCTGGTAATTCAGTCAACGGAGATGGAGCGCCGGGAGATGATGATTACTGGAACATGCTATCATTTACCATCAATGCCCCAGGAACTATCGAGAATGATGACAACGTTGCTACTCTGGAAACTAGAACCGTATCCGTAGGCTCATATGATGCTCTTTTCCTCGTTGAAGATTCGCCAGAAGCAGAAGAACAAGAACGCCAATCTAGGATAGCAGATTCGGTCTTTTCTAATGGTAATCAACTATACTGGGCCTCCCTCGTAGCACTCATAGTAGGTGCTGTTTTCCAGAAGGAGATTCTAGAGAGGCGGTACGATGAAGGGCCCGAACCACTTGCAATGGAACTGGCCTACCCGCAGGCGACCCGCAGAGCAATAGCATGCTTGATTGCCCTGTACATAGCTGTATCATGGACTGCTCAGGATTACAATTGGTTCCTGACAGGTGTGGCATATTTCTGTTCTGTATGGGCGGCATATGGCATCTACAGGACAATATTGGCGGCCAGGGCGCCCCTCGCCCCTAAGGACATGCTATGAGGTATTGATCTGCAGCCCCAAAAGACGATTCAACAACACCTAGGAGACCTCCGGGCCTCAATCATGCCCTCAATCGTACTCTGTGGCCTGATTTCATTGATTATTAGCTTCTTTATTCAAGGGCTGATAGAACAATGGATTGAAGTTTTTTCAAGCGAAGACGACTTGACATTGACTCTATATTCCCCATATGACTGGTACACTATGAGGTGGTCGGCATCTATACTACTTGGTTTGATATCGTCATTTCCACTATTTTGTAGGGGCCTCTACATATTCATGGAGAGTGGCTTGTACGAGAGAGAGAGGCAAGCAATCCAGAAATTATTTTTCACTGTGTCACTCATGGTGCCCACTGCAATACTTTTCGTAATTTACATTACCCCCAAAATTGCTTCTCTCGTGGTATTATCAGATGAAATAGATGGGGTTGAAGCAATGATTGACCCAGTTTCCATCGCAAAATTTTCTTTATCTATCTCTTGGATATTCACTATCATTATCACCCTTATTTGCATTTTATCAACAACCAGAATCTTAATTCCAGATTTTGAACGAAATACATCTATAAGGATGAGGTTTCATTTGATATTTGGAGCATTGCTAATTGTAGCGATGGCAGACAACTTCGATGGTTTGAGAATAGTCATTATTTTCGGACTTGCAAATATTTCTGAAAGTATCTCCAAACTTATTTCCAGTAATTTCCGATCTGCGGAAATTTAGAAAATTGATATCCAGTATAGGGGTTCTTTCAAGACTAGAAATCTATTCGATACAAGCATGGGGGTAATCCGGAAGGTTGTGTTGGTCCTTGTGATGATCGCCATATCAACCATTCAACTGCAGTCAAGTGAAATTAATGCATTATTCACCAGGGATAACAATGACCAAATTGAGCGGCCTGAATTGGTACCATTACAGAATCAAGAGTTTTGGTTGATAGTGCCAATGAATTTTAGATTCAGCGAAGATTCATCTTCTGAAGATGTGTTATTATCAGAAGTAAGAGAGATTATGCAAGGGGAAGACGGTGCCGCCGCATACTTGCGGCAGGCGAGCGCTGGAAGGACTGATCTGCAATATTCGATATCTGAAACAATTATCCCGACATATCCAATAAATCACTACGGGTCTGATAATTTGGAACGGGATTCTCTAGTACAAGATTTGATAGTCTCTTCGATCTCCTCCATTAACTCAGATTTAGCTAAACATGACCTAAATGGGGACGGGGTAATTGACAGGGTATTATTCCTCTACGGATCAGAACCACAGGAAACAGGAGGTGGTCCTGATTCAATATGGTCTCATTTTTCTTATTTGGATGACGAAGTAAGGCACAACGGCTTCAAATTTCAACATTACACTATATCTTCGGTGAAATCTGGTATCGGGACAATAATCCACGAGATGTTTCACCAAATGGGGGGATACGACCTCTATGATGTACATGGTGATGTGCCATCCAGAGACTGGAATGGTATTGGTGATTGGGGGATCATGGCAAGCGGCAATTGGAATGGTGGCGGTTTAATTCCAGCGCTTCCAACTGCATCTACACTATCGATAATTGATCCTGGTAGGGAACTTATCGAAATAGATACAAAAGTCAATGCAAATTATACGATATCTTCATTCAGCCAAACTGGCGACGTGGCAATTATTCCCGTTAACCACAACGAGACGGTTTACATTACTTATCGAGATAACAACGGTTTCGATCGAAGTTTACCCGGACATGGAATTTTGATTGAGTACCAGGATACTGCAAACGGGGACATTGAGGAAAACATGCTGAATTCCAACCCCCAATACCCTTGGACTTACATCATTGAAGCTGATGCAAATGACGCACTAATTTTGGGGGACAATGATGGGGAATACACAGATACATTTCAACCAGGCTCAATGTTTGGCAATCAAGGAATCATAATAAGGGACTCTACGGGTAAAATAGTACCTTGGTCAGTCGAAATAGTCAATATCCGAGAAGGTAATGCTCTGATAGATGTGATAGTATCAGAGCCTGCCGTTCTCGTAAACATCGAACGATCTCCAATAGTATTGTTAGAAAATGAAACACTATCAGCTCATGTGTTTCTAGAGGATGATTGTGAATTAGAAATTAATTCTAGATGGTCGCCCTCTGAATCTGATGGATTAGTATACCGCGAGTTCCTTACTAGTGGTCATTACAACCTTACAGTGCTAGAACTATCTGAGACCTCAAGGTTGAAGGGAACCCTCAATCTGACTGTAGGTTGTCTAAATCACGATGGGGATCTTGCCATAGATGCAGACGTTCTGACAAAATGGTTCGAAGTCAATCACAAAATCGTGGAAAGAGAGGTTCGGTTTGACATCGACTCAAGTAAAGAACAAGCCATAATGCTTGACACCGAGATGATCGGGGTGGGAACTATGTTTTACAACCTGCACATAGATGGTCCTGCAGCCCGCGTTGTGGAAATTGACTCCACAATGTCATTGGAATCAGGCGAATCAATACCACTCTCAATCAACCCAAATGGACTTTTGAGATCGAACATGGTAGCGAGGGGAGCGGTTGTACTTGTTGATGATAATGGAATTCAGACCCATTTGCCATTTGTCTTGTACACCGAATCTAGGATGAGCAATATACCTATCCTGGAGTGGATATCAACCCCCTCGAACGGCATTTCACTTGCGATTTTGTTATTGGCTATATCTTCATACAAACCCCCAAAAAGGGGTAATGAAAATAAAACAAGATTTACGGGTGAATCAGATTTACAACAGGAAGTTAATTTCGTCTATTCAGATTCCATCTAGAATCAGATGGTGGTCTTAACACACCAAGATATCTGACATTCTTTTGGATCACTGGTATCAACATGGTTTTCCCAACCCCCGAGGCCAATCTCGACCCCTGACAAGCAGATATCCAATCTGTTGGGGAGGAGTCTGGTTGGCTTATTAGCCAAGGTGCATGATCGGAAAAATCAGACTTAACGTAGGCCCTCCACCTGACCCCATACTTGAATCCGCTTCTAACGAACAACCCCCTATCTATGAGATCCCGGTAAACTCTTGCTTTAGATTCCTCAATTTGTTGGTGTTGATTTTCGTCAATCACGTATCCACCAAGGTAAGAGGGCAATTTATGTTCAGAATCCAGTAATGCGAAACTAGAGCGGTCAACAAGCCGTATACTATCTCCCAATGCTAGTTTTTTTTGGTCAGCTTCCCCTCTTGGGGAAAACTCCTGCAACCTGTAGCTGACGACATCAAGATCGTCGTCCACGATCAGAATCTCGGCCAATCTCCCTACTTTGTTTACTTCATTGGTCCAATCCAACAATTCTGCTGGATGGAAATCAGATCTGGCATGAAACCATCTTACTTCACTATCAGGAGACCCCTTATCAGGGTGGCCATTCGAGTTCCATCTCAGAGCGTTTGTACCGGGTGCGTGAGACAGGGACATGGGCTTAAAATGGTCATGCCAGACCACCTTGTTGCCTGGTAATCTTAGTGCTTCGTTAACTAGTGATTCGAATATCAATTCTGGCCGGTCTGCTAAGATTACGCTAAGCCAATCCAAATTTGGATAGGTCATATTTCGGTGTAAATGACAGAAAACAACATCAGTTGGTGTAAGAATGAGACCTCCTTTATCGGGTCTCCCCAAAGATGACCTATCCCACCATTTTCTGGACTCAGTTCTTATTCTAGCCAAAGGGTTCTGGTCCATGTATCCCGGGTATCGTATTAGTCCTTGGAGTCGTCGGTTCCCCCAAACCTCTTTGTTGTTGATCAGTGTGGTCCAAACGTGGCCGACCTAGATGTTAGTGTGCGGGATAGGATATCCATACTGAAGAGACTTTCCGAGACCCTTGGAACATCAGATAATGAAAGAGTTGTCCTAATAGGCGATGTGATGCTAGACAGATATCATCACGGTTATGCAAACAATTTGAATTCAACAGCACCGGTACCCGTACTGAAAATTACACACACAGAGGAAAATGCAGGTGCGGCCGCCCACATAGCGCAGAGTCTTAGCTCTCTAGGAATAACTGTGGACTTCCATACAGCTGTTGGAAAGGATGTAGATGGCGACACCATACTCAATAACCTAAAGAAATTAGAAGTAAATATTACTGGGGTTCAAGTTATTGAAAACCACCTAACTATGGTTAAAACCAGGTATTTTGGATCTAGGGAGAGTTTACTGGATAGGCCCCAGATAATGTTACAAACAGACATCGAGGATCCTGGGGGTATACCTAATTATATCTCAAGTCGGATCAGAGATGACGCAGTCCAGAATGTTGAGGGTTCTACCGCCATAGTAATTTCTGATTACGACAAAGGCGTAATCTCTAAAGAATCTGCACAATGCCTAATTCAAGAAGCCTCTAAACACAATATTCCAGTCATAATGGACCCAAAGTTAACAGGGCTAGATCGGAGTAGTGGCGCCACTGTAGTGATCTTTGAGAGGAGAGGACTAGACCTACTGCGCCGTAGATTGGGTAATGAAAATGCACACGATGCAGCCATGGAACTTGTCAAGGAACATGGTTGGGGGGCTATTCTTGTATTGGGGGGAAATACAGGCGTCACTCTCTATCACGGTGATGGAAGTATTGTTCACACGCCCTCTTCCATCGTCAATCCAAGACAACAAATCGGACTACATGATGCCGCCGCATCTGCTATCTCCTTCGCCCTAGGCAATGGACATAATTTAGTTGAATCATCAATTTTAGCCAGTGCAGCATGCGATTGCATACTTGAATCAAAACATGGTGACTCGATATTAACACGAGAGTCGCTTATGTTAAGAATTGATGAAATAACCTGGACAATGCAAATATCAGATAGATGAACAATAGCCCGCATTCTTCATACGTGTGTGTATTAAGTAGATTTCGTGACACAAAGATACCGCACATCCAGTTCCATATCTACACTGGTTTTTGTGGCCCTCATAACGTCTCACCTTCCTTTGGCCGTAATCGGAGAAGAAGCCGAATCAGATACAATCCCTCCAGTGCCAATCTTTCATTTACCCGAACAGCAAAATGAAAATTCTAACCCATTACTCATCGATGGTTCCCTGAGTTATGACCCAGATAGTGACCATGACCTGACCTATGTCTGGTCTGTTATGTTGGGGACAGAAAACATAGATGTTGGGATTATAGGGAATGGGAGTAAAATCAACTTTACTACTGACAGAGCTGGGTCATTCAGCATTAGATTGACCGTTTACGACAATTCATTAAACTCAGCATCATTGGAGAAGAGAATCAGAGTTATTGACTCAAATCCCATAATAGAGGCTAAACTCGGGGATTTACCAATAACTCATGATACAATTGTTTTCGAACCCGATGAATTAGGTCCATGGGAAATTGTAGCGTATGCAACAAACTCCGGAGACGAGGACAGAATAGTATGTGAATGGTACATGGAAACAGAAATTTGGTTGATGGGCTGCAAGCACATGATTCTAGAATGGCCCTTGGGGGATAGAGAACAAAGGCTTGCCACGTTAATCGTGATAGACAATGATGGTTCCCAATCAACAACACAATTTACATTTAAGCAACATGAAAACACATCGGAAGATACTTTTGTGTTCCTTCTCCTTTCCATCCTTACCTTGTTAATTGTGGCTTTCCTATACAATAGCCGACGATCAAAGTTCGATATACCAAAATGGACGCCGAATTCTATTGAAACAGACCACATACTCAAGTAGATCATGGATCACCAAGGCCCATGCCGGATGGACCTGTATTCGCATTACCTGAATATCTTAGAAGGCAGTCAGCTCTTCTATCCCAATTAGATATTAACAGCATCTTGTTGATCCCGACTAATGACCTCAAGATCAGGTCACATGATGTCCACTATCCATTTAGGGCTTCTTCTGATATTCTATATCTGACAGGATGGGAAGAGCCGAAAGCACTTTTTGTAGGCTATCATGATGGCGAAGATTGGAAAACCACGTTATTTGTACGTGACAACAACGAATTGGCAGAAAGGTGGGAAGGAAGGAGAGTCGGGGTAGTCGGAGCTCAGGAGAGATGGCCTGTGGACCACGCTCGAGATTGGGAAAATCGCCTAGGAATTCTAGAAGGATTGATACAGACAAAAAACACTGTCTACATACAACAAGGTCATGATCACGACTTAGACACCTTGGTGAATCGTTTGTTAATTACCAAAACACGAGAGAAAACTGTCTCTGGAAAGGGACCCAGCGCTGTAGTGGACCCCTCAGCATTATTGGCAGAAATGCGTATAAGAAAATCCGAATCAGAAATTTCAATTATGAGAGAGGCGGCAATCATCGCCTCAAATGCACATAAACATGCGATGAGGAATACAAAGGGGGAGTCTAACGAGTTCGAGATACAATCTCTGATCGAATCTACGTTCATGAAGAATAAATCCATTCCTAGCTATGGCTCCATCGTTGCTGGGGGTGACAATGCAACAATCCTTCATTATCATGCCAACCAGGATCACGTCAAGGACGGATCTCTGATCCTCATAGATGCGGGGTGTGAAGTCCAAGGATACGCCTCGGATATAACTAGGACGTGGCCAGTCGGAGGTAAATTTTCGCAGGTTCAAAAGGATCTCTATGAAATTGTACTTACGGCGCAATTAGACGCGATAGATATGTGTAGACCTGGTAATACCTGGTCTGACCCTCACAAAGCTGCAGTGAGATCATTATCCGAGGGTCTTGTGGAAAAAGGCGTATTGGATTGTACTATCGAAGAAGCGATGGGGGAAAATTACGATGGTAGGGTGAGGGAATTCTTTATGCATGGAACCAGCCATTCTATCGGTCTGGATGTTCATGATGTAGGTGTGATAAAGCCAAATGGAGAAGAGGACGGGAGGCTGCTTGAGCCCGGTATGGTGCTTACAGTAGAGCCTGGTTTGTATTTCCCAAAATGGGTTGAAAATCTCAACATAGATCCAAAGTTTTCAGGTATTGGCATCAGGATAGAGGATGATGTGCTAATCACTGACGGGGATCCCGAGGTTTTGACGGCCAGCTGTCCAAAAACCGTTGTTGATATAGAGAATACAGTTGGAAAGGACGTATAGAATGACAATAACTAACTCTGCGATTACGACCTACGGTCCTAGGTTGTCTCCTGCCGATGCACTAGAATTGTATGAGAAAAAACCATTCTTCGAATTACTGAATTTAGCGGACCAAAAGCGAAAGATAATGTCACCAAATAATATCGTCACCTATCTCGTTGACAGGAATATCAATTACACGAACGCTTGCACAATAAATTGCCAATTTTGCTCTTTCTACCGCCCTCCAGGTCACCCACAAGTATACACACAAACCACTGATCAGATAAGTGACAGAATCAGTGAACTAGAATCAATCGGTGGAACAAGAATCTTGATGCAGGGAGGTGTAAACCCAGAGCTTGACATGAAATGGTACACAGATCTGTTGTCGGAACTAAAAAGGAGACACCCAACTATTGCATTAGACTGCTTTTCACCTATTGAGATAGAAGGGATAGCCGATGTAACCGGGCTGAGTACCTTAGAAGTGCTAACCGAATTAAAATCGGCAGGAATGAGTGGTCTCCCAGGAGGTGGTGCTGAAATGCTGGTAGATGAAGTTAGATCAGATATATCCCCAATCAAGGGATCATCACAAAATTGGCTGAAGGTGATGGAGGAAGCCCAGTCCATAGGCCTAACAACGTCAGCAACCAACGTCATAGGTTTCGGAGAGACTCTCCAACAAAGAATTTCTCACCTAGACAAAATCAGAAATTTACAGGATAAGGCAATTACTAATGGTTATACTGGATTTACCTCTTTCATCGCGTGGCCCGTTCAGTTAGAAAATAACACGTTTGGTAAGAGAAATAGAGGCACTAACAAAACGGAGATGGGGGCTGGTGCTGTAGAATATCTACGGCATTTGGCAATATCACGATTGTACTTGGACAATATATCACATATCCAGGCTTCTTGGCCCACAATGGGACTTGAGGTCGCGCAACTGGGTTTGACTGCAGGAGCTGATGACATAGGGTCTACGATGATGGAGGAAAATGTGGTATCTGCATCCGGCACAACAAGGACATCTGTGGATGAGCATGAATTAAGAAGATTAATCACCTCTGCTGGTTATGTACCCAGGAAGAGAGATTCTGATTACAACCACATCTAAACGGGCCATTTACCTATCGGATCCAAATCCCTCACCGCAGAGAGTGGCATATCTGGTATCGAAATATTCTCGTCCCTATGTGGAACGATGATTTCTTGTGACCACCCTATATACACATCTTCATCATGTTTTTCTTTACTTTGTGTGATTTTCTTACCGATGATTTGAACCTCCCAATGTATAGAAAACAATGGTGAGTATATTGATCCTGGCCAAACGACCTCTGGCTCAAAAAGCCTGACTTCAGATTCCCCTGGTGTCACGTTTACCCAACTACCGGAGTCCGATACTCTCAACGGCTCTAACAACAGGCTACCAGCATTATCCAGAGCCATGGGTACTGATTCCCCAACGCTAGAACCATCTGACTCCCCAAGTGCGACTAGGAATACGGGGGTGGGGGTCGACAGGCCTGGCGGAGGTTGTCCCCCCGTCTCCCTATTCACCACATCAAGGAGTTCTTTTCTCTCAGGCACCAGCATTCCAACGACAACTCGAGCACGGTGAGGTATGAAGTTTGGAGGACAATGATTGATCTTCAAAATGATATTTTCCTTGTTATATGAGACTCCCAATCTCATATCCTCCAGAGGTTGTGAATTTAATTTTCTTTGCATTCTGATGTCTCTTAGATTAGATACGATTCTCAATAGGATGGGTACTATGAATAGTGGAAATGCTATGAAGAGAATCGCAGGATAATCCAAAGGACCGATTGCGATTGGAGTGCCAAGAATATTGCCTAGGATAGGGATTTTCCCTAATTGGTTCCCAAAAACAGCCTGAAGAATGAGGGCCGAGAAAATGGCAAAGACCCCGAATGGCAATATCTTTCTTGAAAATCTATGCAGAGGATCAGGTTTAATGAACCAACCTCTACGTTTAGAAATAATTATCTCACCTGGCTCTGTACTCACATCAATGTTCCTAATATCCCCGTCATATTCATGCTCAAGTGGTTTCCAATGTGCATGCCAACTAGAAACATCCCCTATTTCTATGGACTTGATCAAATTGGGGCTACTCCTTACGACACATTCTATTATGTCTAACCTAGCTGGGTTAGTTCTATCTCTATCAAATGGCGGATATCTCATTGAAATCTTTGATAATGTCATGATATCACGCAAAAATAAGTGAGTTAGCGGCTCGGAGTGCTATTCTTCTAAACTCGGGAACGTCTTTCAGCATTTTTAGGCCCAATGGGACAGGGTTCTCTATTTCGCCGTATTTTTGTATAAGTTCTATTACTTCAGGACGAGCCCACACCCTGAATATAGAATCTAACTCTTCATCCGTGCTGTTGGTTAGGAAGAAATCTCTCAGAGCTCTTGCCCTATCGTGTTTTTTCATTATGGGTTTGATGATTTGTCTGGCCCATCTGTCCGTTGCATTTGAATTTATGTTGTCTGATTCTATAACCTTGGACACTAATTCTAAGCTATTATCTACGTGAGTGAACCCTGGACCTATTCCCCCTCCGGTAGTTGGTTTGCATAACCCTGCGGCATCCCCAAAAAGAAAGACCCTTCCTAAGGCAGGCTTTTTTACAGGTTTAGCAGGAACGGGGCCACAGTACCTACCAACCTCAGAACAACCCTCGAATCTATCCTTCCACAGCTCATGATTGAGCAACTCTGTCAGGGTTTCTTCACTCGATATCTCACCCAAAAGGTCAGGTCTGCTAAAGGTACCAATCCTAGTCGTAGTGCCGGTAGGTATAGCCCAAGCAAAGAAACCTGGTGCTATTTGTTGTCCTGTATACATGTCCAGTTTACCATCTTTATGCTGGTACCCTGTTACATCGATCTGAAATCCAATCATGGTCTCTCTTACCCTCCCCATACGATGATATCTTCTAACCCAAGAATGGGCTCCATCACATCCCAACAAAACCTTAGATTTGACTGTTAATTCACCTCCATCGGTTGATAAAGTAGTTATGATATAATCCTCGGATATTGAAGTATTTTTGGGTGTAGAATTTAACATAATTGAGCAGCCTGCCGATATCGCTTGGGCAACAATAGCCTCGTCGAACAATTTCCTGCAAACTGACCATGTCCTAGTCCTCTCTGGCGTGCCTATTTCCACTAGGGTCCCACTAGGCCCGTGAATCCTAGCCCCCCATATCCTAGTTAGAGCTGTAGATTCTAACCCCACCTTCTCCATAGATCCGGGGTTGACCAAACCAGCGCATTGAAATGGCCTTCCAATTTGGTCGTGTTCTTCTACAATCAATACTGTGTGCCCTGCATGACATAATTTTCTCGCGAGGTATCCCCCTATTGGGCCAGCTCCGATGATTAGTGCATCTACCTGAATCATTTCACTTCCTTTTTTTTCCTCTACCCTTTATCCCGAGTAAGTCACGAAACTCTTGTATTGTTTGACTTACGGTGTTAGCGTCCATATCATTTAGGTTTTCGACAGATCTGCTTTTGCAGAACGCTGACTCATCAGTCTTGGACTTCTCGAGTAAGGATCTGAGATAACTCAATTGCCTTTCTGTTGGGGGCCTAGGCTTCTCATTTTGAATCTCTATTAGATTGGAGATTAAGCTTGAAGCTGAACCAGACCTGCCACCAGTCAAATCATCAAAGGAGTCCAAATTGGCAAGTTTGGCAGCATCTTCGTAGGACATTTCTAATTGATCGCATAACTTGTAAATTAGGCTCATTTGTTTGTCTGAAGGTCCGGCAACAACGTTCTTTTCCGTGAGTTCATCGATAATCCGTTTAGCATCCGAACCGTCTATTTCCTCAACATCCCTTCCTTCAAGTGTTTTCATCTGATCCTCTTCGGATAGGGACCTAAGTAGCTGTTTCAAGAAATTCAATTGTTTAGGCGTTGGTTTGGACCTCCTTTTCTCCAGTGCAGCATCATGTGATTCAGAGAATTCGTTGACAAAGTTTGTCCAAACATCTGGTGCCTCTAAGCCACCATGTTCTATACCATCTAAACTGTTCTCCATTCTGGCTGTAAAATCAGATTCGAACACCCCCCTTCTTCCATCAGTGCCATACATGGGGGCTATATCCTGCCAAAGCATCATTCCCCTTTCAGATGGGACAAGGGAGCCGTTTTCACTGACGACATACTTCCTTTTTTCATCTAGTAGTTTTTCGACGGTTGTGGCATAAGTCGATGGTCTCCCGATACCTTCTCTTTGCATGCTTTCTACAAGTGTGTGTTGTCTATACCTGCTTGGGGGCTTTGTTTCATCTATGATCATTCTAGGTGAATTTTCATTTGATGTAAGGGCAATTACAGAACCCAGTCGGATATCATCTTCCGGTGGTGTAAGCCTTGGTGTATCTCTTAAGGCCCCATAGGCCCATTCCCAACCCTCAACCGTCCGCCAGGATGTGCTAGAGGTCAAAGGCTTTTCGAAATCGCCCACGGCCCCCCTGATCGAGATTGTTGAGTATTCCGAGTCTACCATCATACTAGCAGCAAACCTACTCCAGATTAACTTGTACAACGTAAGTTGGGGTTTTTCCAAACCCTCAGGCTCCCTATTAGATGGATCCGTAGGCCGAATAGCTTCGTGAGCATCTTGTGTGTTAGAGTCCTCCTTTGACTGTAATCTATCATTTTCCGACCGCAATTTGTCCTTACCGATTTCTTTTTCGATGTAACTAGCCATGGCTGATCTTGCTTCTGGACTGGTTCTTGTGGAGTCCGTTCTGAGGTACGTAATCAGACCTTGTTGGTATAATTCGTTGGCTACTTGCATAATTCTCTTACTACCCCATCCTATTTTGGGATGGGAGCCGGCCGTTCTCAATAGAGTTGGTGTGGAAAATGGTAATTGAGGTCTTGACCTTCTTTTACCGTTTCTTGATTCTGTGATTATTAGTGTGCCATGAATATTTATTTCGTTTATGGCACTAGAAGCTAATTCCTCATCATTGGTTCTATCAGGATGATGTTTGGGCTTTTCTGTCGAGGTATCGAACCATGCATCGGGATCATCCTTTTCATGAAATCTAACCTTGAACTGAAAATTCTTAGAATCAACAGTGACGGCATAGAAGGGTTGTGGAGTGAATGCCAAACGTTCTAGTTCCCTCTCTACCAATATCCCCAATGTGGGTGTTTGGACTCTGCCCATTGAGGTAAGATTCCAGGATCTTGAAAATTTCGAGGCCCTGTATCCTACTAGCCTGTCCATGTAGCGCCTTACTTTTGCTGCATTGACCAGATTCATGTCGACTTCCCGGGGAGTCTTGATAGCCTCAAGAATGGCTTTTTTTGTGACCTCGTTGAAGGTGACCCTCTTGGTTGTATAATCGGAAAAGATTTCTGCCAATCTCCATGCGATGAACTCACCTTCTCTATCTGGGTCCGTTGCGATGTAGATTGTCTCTACATTTCTTTTCTTTGCCTTGGTTATCATGCCATTTATCGTATTTTTGGCACTTTTACCACTGTGGTCTGTCCATGCCCAAGGTGGCTCTGGTAATGCATTATCCTTGGAGGCCCACATAGCCTTATTGGCTTGTTTGCGATCGGGATAGCCTCGGCCCGGAAGATCTTGAACGTGGCCACGACATGATTCCACAATGTAATCAGACCCAAGGTAGGTCTGTATCTTCTTCCCCTTAGCACCGGATTCTACGATTACTAGACTGGTCATGACTAACTCCTCTCCCATATCATGGCTGCTGTATACTTGGGTTCCTGTCATTCCCGGTCTTTTAACACCATGTCACGCCAAAGTGGCTCTGACCAATCCATGTCGTCAACACAGCCTGAGCAACCCGGGTAACCAGCGGTGGCTAATTCTACAATCGATGACGTAATCTCTTGTGTGAGATCTTGTGTCTCCTTACCCAACCAGAGCGTATCCATGCCAGGGGGTTCAGAAGTTCCAATCACTGCGCCTTCAACCCCCATAAACTTCAGGGACGTAAAACCGGAATCATTCTCAAGCACACTTTCAAAAACAACGTTAATTCTAGGGTTAGAATCAGTTGCAGTGAGTAGACTATTTCGGATTTCTTTCAGTAATGTTGGACTACCGTTGTAAATTATGCCCCTTGATCTAAGGATTCTTTTGGCTAACTCTCGCGACCCCATAATCCGGTTCATCATCCATCGTAGACGCCAATCCTTGAAGAACCTGTCATCGGCTCGATCAAAAAGACCATGACATACGGACTCATAGTAAGACCCATTCTTAAGTTCTTAGATTCAGAGAATGCTCATGCTTTGAGCTTGAAATTAGGGTCCAAGTTATCCTCAACTTTTCCTGGGCAGAAGATGCTCAGCAGTTTGTATAACACACCATCATTACCCATTGACGCATTTGGTCTGAGGTTTAGACACCCCCTTGGTCTAGCAGCTGGCATGGATAAGAAATGTGAGGCGTTATCGCTTTGGCCCTCAATTGGATTTTCGTGGATCGAGGGTGGAGGCATAACATACCATCCTCAGGGGGGGAACCCTAAACCCAGGATGTTTAGGTCCGATTCCGATAGGGCACTCGTTAACAGGATGGGATTCAACAATCCAGGCGCAGTTGAGACCAGAAGAAAATTATTGGAGACCAAGGAGAAAGGCAGTTGGCCACGCACACCCCTGGCGCTAAACATTGGATGCAGCAAGATCGCAATGTCGGACAACAAACCAGAAGAGGACTACATAGCAACACTACACCAGCTCTGGGACTTTGGAGATATGTTCGTAATTAATGTCTCATCACCCAATACTGTTGGACTGAGAAAATTGGGAGAATCTAATAAGTTAGACAGATTATTGTCCTCTATCAATGAATTCCGATCTAACAGGGATGACACACGTCCAGTGCTATTCAAAATATCACCTGATGCTCTAGACGACGAGATAGAAATGATGGTGGATATCGCTGTCAATAATGGGATCGATGGTTTCGTTGCAGTGAACACGACTACTGCTAGACCCCGGCCCACTTCCACGAGATCACGAAGAGCGTTTAGCGAATCTGGTGGGCTATCTGGTAGGCCTCTAAGGGCCAGAAGCCTCGAAATAATACGTTTGGTCTACAAGAAGGTTGGAAAAAACCATCCTATCGTCGGCGTGGGCGGAATAGACGGTCCTCAATCTGCATGGGATGCAATTACTTCAGGTGCAACCCTCATTCAATTATACTCAGCATTGGTTTTCAACGGCCCCGCCGTTGTAAAGAAAACTATCAGGGGACTCAAACGTAGATTACAGCAAGAAGGGATTGTGAACATTCAGGATGCAGTAGGTATTTTCTCAGACAATAATAGGTAAGTCTGATGAATGTCCTACCAGACCGGGGTACGTGGCTACAACTAGGACGGGGCGATTGCTTACTGTCGGAATTTTGTTGTCGTTCCTCCTTTTGGCCATGCTTATCCAAGCACAACCTCTTCCTCAGATTACAGTTGATGAAATGTTAGATGAGTCTTCTGAATACGAGAATAATGAAGTTCATGTCAGAGGGGTTGTTAAGCCTCAATCAATATCAGAGGATGGTAATATGTTCATACTCGCTGGTGTGGAAAGCGAGGTATACGTTGATGCCACCGGTATAGCAATGCCCGAGGGTTTGATGGAGGGCACCACGATCGCTGTAGAGGGAAAGCTCAGAACGAATGAGGCTGGCTGGGTGATAGAGGCTACACAGGTACAAACAGGCTGTCCATCAAAGTACGAAACTGTGGATTAATTCGGATTTGTATAAATGCAACTGCTTTCTCCGAAGGTCGGGCTAGGGGGAGTGGTGACGTGCTCTCGATCACAAATCGTCAATATGGTGACCCGAAGTCAGAGGGCGGCGGAGACGATTTACCTATGTGTCATCGGTTAACTGAGATACCTCGCCCCCGAGAGATCGAGGTTGATAGAGGCAAATTCCGGAGGGAATTTGTGACTATGTTGCCCGGGAATCAGGTCAGGCGCGGAAGCGAGCAGCCCGACTGGGGACTCTGGATGCCTTGGGATAGCGGGGTGGAGAAGATCGATGGTTTAGCATACGTAATTACGACCGTCCACCGATGACGTGCCCACCCTTAACGAATCTTGGATTAAATCTCGTCAGGATTGAGGCCCCCCATGATACAAACTTCGTTGAAATATACATCATCAACAGGCTGGACGGATAACCTCTGGCCACGAGCCAAAAGGGGCATTCCCTCTAATGCAGGATTTTGACGCATTGAATCCAATGATACTGGTATCGTTGCGACCACGGGCTCTATGTCTACCATGAACCATCTGGGTGATTCGGGTGTGGACTTAGAGTCGAAATATTTTGACGTAGGTTCCCATGATGTGTGATCTGGATAGCCCTGCTTAATCACCCTAGCCACGCCAGCCACATGTGGTGGTTTACAGTTAGAGTGGTAGTACAAAATAAGGTCCCCCACTTCCATCTGATCCCTCATGAAGTTCCTAGCTTGGTAATTCCTGACACCATCCCAATGGGTTGACCCATCTTCTAAGAGTTGACTCCAAGGGTACACATCCAACTCGCTCTTCATTAGCCATTTCATATCCTACCACGCCTCTTTGGCATCATATATTGGTATCTGAACATCTTCATGATTTTCCTTATTGAAATTACCGGAGATCTTCATGATCATGGAGGTAGAACCACCAGTCAGAGGTATTCCCGATTTAACCAAGAATGAATAAATTGCAGGAAGAAGAAGAAGGGCCGATAACGCCGCCACTACTAGAAGTATGATTATGACAGTTATGAATGGTTTGAGCGCTGGTATTGGTATGAGGTAAGCACATGTCATTCCAGAGGCCGTGACGACAGTGGCTTCGAATAGGCTCAAGCCAGTGCTGGCGCATGATGTCTGTATGGCCTCTAGTGTTCCTCCAAGTTTCTTCACTCGATTAGCGATATGTATTGAAAAGTCTACCCCAACGCCTACAAGGATGGAGCCTATCATAACAGTCACTAGGGAGAGCGTCACACTCCCTGAATCCATGACTAGCCATTGCATTCCGACTGTGAAGCCGACAGGTATTGTAGTAAGGAGTGCGAACCTAAGATCTCTGAAAACCAACCCTAGGGTGATAACGGTGAATAATAATGCAAACGTTAGAGAATCCCATTGAGAGCCTACGATTAGCTCATTGACCTCTATGGTTATGGAGGCGACGCCAACCAGGGGGGAAGATGTAAGGGCACCTGAGGTATCTTGACTGGCATAAAGGTCAATTTGCTCTGTTGCAGCCTTGGTCCTCTGGACATCCATAAATGGCATGTCTATGTATATCAGGCTCGATTGGAAATCTGGAGAGATAAAGAACTCCCTCATCTCCAACGAGAGGCTGTTGTAGAAGACGTATATCAAAAAGTTTTGAGCTTGGACGCCTCCAGTCTCCTGTGCGTCTAATAAGTCTAAAGCACCCCAAAAAGAAACGTTACCACTTCTACTATTGTTGAATAGTATGTCTGCTACTTCACCCACAGGCTCGTCTATGGGATCCGGTAATGGAAGATCCTCTATTAAATCGTTAATCGGGGTCCCAGATACATTGATACCAACTGCAATGGCCTTCATCAGGAACACGACCGAGAGAGCAGTCGTACTCTCAACTTGATTGCATTTTGACTCTAGTTCCTCCATACCTTCCAGGTTGGAATAAGGATCCCCTAGAAGTGAAGGATCGCTGAACAATGAAGGATCTGCGGATATGTCCGTTTCGATTAACAGGAAGCCTGGCTGGCCGCCATTAAACTCATCTGAGTAAGTTCCCAATTTTTGAACGGCATCTACATTCTGTGGAGCCATCTTCAGTAAGTCGATGTTCTCTTCTACATTGGTTCGGCTGATTCCTGCCGATATCAACACGAAGATTAGGAATATAGAAAGTGTAATTTTACTCCATTTCGTAGGAATACTTACACCCGCAGTGAAAATTTTCGGAGGGGGGTGGGAAGGTTTCTTCAAATCGAGAATCATCGTGAGATTTGGAACCATGAGCATGGTCATCAAATAGACGACTACAATACCCATTGCAAGGCACCAACCAACGGTCTGTATGGGCGCCATGGGTGTAAATGTTAGAGATATAAATCCAATAATTGTCGTGATCGCTGAGAGTAGGACTGCTCTCCCTGTGGAGTCCAATGCTTTCTTGATTTTCTCTTCAGGAGTTCCCTTGTTCTCAGCATAACTATTGGTTATGTGAAGTCCATACGAAACCCCCAACGCTAACACTATGGGACCTACAATAATTACGGTCATTGTCACCTCATAATTTGTAAAACCAATAATCCCCATGGTGATAAAGACGGAACATAGGGTAGGTAATCCAGATATGATTACCACCTTT
Source organism: Euryarchaeota archaeon UBA558 (assembly GCA_002507175.1). GTDB lineage: Archaea > Thermoplasmatota > Poseidoniia > Poseidoniales > Thalassarchaeaceae > MGIIb-N1. Next base: position 52,216 of record DAZE01000008.1, on the reverse strand, counting down.
ACCCCCTGAACGAATCGAATCCTACCAGTTTGTAGTAAATCACAGTGGAAGAAAAATAGTGAGAGTGCTACTGCGATTCCTCCGATTGGGAATACTTTCCAAAATAGTTTGAAAGATTCTTCAGTCACGGCATTGGTAAGTGGTACGGGACCGGTTAGAGTCATCTTCAAATTAAGGCACCTCTGGCCGTCTGTGGAATTGGCATCTTGAATGCAGTCGGATTCATCACTGTTCCAGTTATTTTCTCTTGCAACGTTGGTGATAATCCCCTGCGTCCTTTGAATAAGTTCAGCAACAGATGAGTCAGCCTCACCATCGCCGTCTCGATCTATCCCATCTGCAACACCAATAATAATGACAGCACGATTCCAATAACCAGCCTTTTCCGCTTCTTTTATTCCATCGCTATTGTAGTCCCTGCCAACATCTCGTACCAATTTGTCCAATGCATTTTGAGGCATTTCATCGAGAATCTGATCCACTCGTTGTTGCTCATCAGGAATGTCGTAATTTCCGATGAAGTCTTCATTTTGCGCCAAAGTAGCATTGATTGATTCCGCTAAATCTTCATTTCCAATGGCAGTAGCGATCCCAGACCCGAAAGAGCTGATTACTCTACCAGCGCTAGAATTGACTTCTTTTACCACCGTAGATATGGATAAAGCATAGATTATGTCGTCATTTTCGCCGTTATCGTCCCTGACTGTATTTAGACCCCTTTCGACCCTATCCATCTCTTCGAGAATCCTGACCGTCGTAATGTTGTAGTCTTCCGACTCTACGTAAATTATCATGACGTTTGTAGTCCAAATTTCCTCTACTTTGTACAAGTTTTGACTGACATCGGATCCCTGCGGGAGATATACTTCTAGGTCCCCATTCACGTTCATTGAGGACTCTTCACTGCACCATGACGGCTCATACCCATCCCTGCAGTCGTTAATTCCAGAGTGGCCAAGGAAAAAACCTGTCACAATCAAACAAATAATCACGGTGATCACTGGGGCTTTGATTAGTAGTTTGCTACTATTCATGGAGTCGTTGTTGAACCTGAATTTCTTCTTGACATCCTTATTGGATAACAGCTTTTCTTTTGTGGAGGAGCCGATATATTTGAGCCGGGACATCACTCCGTCCGCACCTGCCATGTTGGTTGGAAAGGGATTAACTGCTTCAATACCACTCATAGTTGGAAGAGTATGTGACGATATTTGCCTTCATACACAATTGTCAAGTGTGGAGGCCAGTGCCTTTGGCCGGGGATCATGTCTAAACCGCGTTTGGAGGATAAGCGATGGTCAGTAGACCTGGAACATAAGATCCTAAAGGATATATCTGAAAATGGCGAAAACATTGTCGATTATACCTTCGATGCCAACAGTGAAAAGGAAATTTTCATCATTGATACACCTCCACCATACCCCAGCGGCACATGGCATATTGGTGCCGTTGCACAATACAGCATGATTGATGTCATAGCCAGAAGCCAAAGACTTCTCGGGAAGGAAGTGTATTTTCCTTGGGGCGTGGACAGGAATGGAATAAACATAGAGTTCACAGTGGAGAAAAAACATAACAGAAAGATGAGGACGTTCGACCGTGAAGAGTTCATCGGTGAATGCAAGAAAACGATAGACGAGTATACCGAGGCTATGAAAGAAACGGCAATTAGAGTTGGGTTATCATGTGATTTCTCGACAGAGTATCACACTGACTCACCAGAGTATAGGGCCGTGACACAATCAATTTTCACAGACCTTCTTATCAAAGGGGAGATTGTCGAGGATCTGAGACCAAATCTCTACGATCCAGTAGAGGGGACAACGATTGCAGATGCCGAAGTAAAGAGGATCTCAAGAAAGACAAATCTGGCCCACATAAGATGGAGTGTAGAGGATGGGGATGACATTATCATTTCTACTACGAGGCCTGAGTTGATTTGTGCTTGCGGGGTAGTACTAGTCCACCCTGACGATAACAGGTACAAACACATAGTAGGTAAAACTACACGTCTCCCAATCAAGGTTGAGGGTAGGTCCGACAAAGTCAAAATTCTTGCCCATCCATCCGTTAAGATGGAATTCGGTTCTGGTGTACTAATGGTTTGTAGTTACGGAGATCAAAATGATGTATCCGTTTTCCGGGAACTAAAATTAGAGCCATTCCAGGCAATAGATCTTGAAGGAAGGATGACTAAGATAGCCGGCCAGCTTGAGGGGATGCTAGTGTCGGATGCTAGATCCGCCGCAATAGATATTTTGTCGTCTGATGGCAGATTGGAGGGCCTAGATGAAAGGGAACAAGATATACCTGTGAGTGAAAGAGGTGAGAATCCCATAGAGATTATTCTTCTGAAAGAATGGTATGTAAAACAGGTTGGAATACAAGAACGATTGGAGCAGCTAACCCAAAAGATTCGTTTCATCCCCGAAAGGAATAAACAGTTGTTGCTGGATTGGATGGAAAACATATCCATAGATTGGCCCATTAGCAGAAGGAGATGGTACCACACTGAAATTCCCATTTGGTATACAGATGACAACAAAGTCCTAATCGTGCCCCCGAGGGGGGCTTACGTTAGACCATGGTGCGAGGATCCACCCAGGGGTTCTTTTGCGATAGACAGAGAAACCCGAGTAATACTTGGATCGATTGAGGAACTTGGATATACAAAATTTTCTGGTGAAGAAAAGGTATTTGATACTTGGATGGATTCTTCAAACTCCAATCTATTTGTCTCTGGCTATGGTCAAGAAGATGTAGACTTCGCTAGGACTTATCCAACGGCTTTGAGGCCTCAGGGCAAAGAAATAGTGAGAACCTGGCTATATTACACTCTGTTGAAGAGTGCTCATCTACTAGATCAACCAGGATTCAAATCAGTATGGATTGATGGACTAGGCATGGACCCTTGGGGGCGTAAAATGTCAAAATCTTGGGGAAATGGTATAGACGCCAATTCCGTATTGGACTGCGGCCTCTCTGGGAGGACTGGGTCTTGGCAAATAAGGGGGCCTGACGGAAAATCAGTGAAGCTTAGGGCAAACAAAATCGGTTCTGAGTGTTTTAGGCTGTGGAAAGCTGCTGATGCTCAGGTTGGTGACGATTTTCACATAAACCCGGAAGAAATTGAATCTAAGTATTTTGGAATACTAACTAAGATCTACAATGTTGCAAGGTTCGCCAGCCAATTCCCAATAGAAGATGTAAAACCCAGTGCAATCAAGCCTGAGGATCTATGGATACTATCGGAATATGACAACCTCGTAAAAGAAACTAAAGAGGATTGGGGGCGTATTGATATATACTCAGCAACTCAGAAATTCAAGGTGTTTATCACTGGAATATTTTCCAGTCACTGGATGGAATTGGCTAAAAGCAGGTTATATGATTCAGAATCAAGCTCCTTATGGACCATACATTCTATCTTGAGAGGGTGCCTGAAAATATTCTCACCTGTCTGCCCTTTATTCTGCCATCATCTTTCCACAACACTGTACAGCGAAAGTACAATGAAGGTTGATGTCTATCCCGAGCCCTTGGGTTATGACTTGCACAACAGATCAATGGTGACTCAATCTATAGTTAGGTTCAATACCATGGTATGGAAGGAGAAAAAATCGCTGAATCTGTCCCTAAAATCTGATATTAAGGACATAGATATACCGGAACTACTCCAAGAATATTCTGAGGGATTGACGAGAATGCATAATTTGGTCTAGTTGAAAAAGGTAGAGGCGATCGATACTATCTCTTCTCCTATCCTTTTCTGTGCCTCTATGGTAGCGGCCCCTATGTGAGGGGTAGACGAGACTCTTCTGTGCGCTGACAAATCAAGGTTAGCATCCGGCTCATTCTCAAATACATCGATCCCAAGCGATGTCAGGAATCCGGATTCCAATAATTCCAGCATATCACTTTCGTTAAGGATCCCGCCCCTGGAACAATTGACAATGTGCCTGCCGCATTGAACGCCATTGGGGGAAATATCTGGCATTCTTCTTACAAGTCCTGCGTTAACCATTCCGTTGGTTTCTGGAGTCATTGCACAATGCACGCTTATGTGGCTGCAAGTAGTGAATAAGGACTCGATAGAGTCATGAAAGGTCACGTCGGGTTCTTTTGATAGTTCATCAGTCACAAACGGATCATAAGTATGGACCTCCATGCCCAGGATCACAGCTACCTTAGCCACCCCTTTAGCAATTCTTCCAAAACCGATTAAACCCAGGTTTTTTCCTGATAGCTCGGTCCCAACTAAACTTTTTTTTGTCCATTTCCCTTTTCGCATGTCTAGGTTTGCACCAATAAAATTTCTTGAATTACCAATCAAGTGAGCGATTGTCAACTCAACGACAGCGTTCGTCGATGCGTTTGGAGTGTTCCTGACCGTTAACCCCAGAGAATCTGCAGATGCGGTGTCGATATTATCCAGACCCACTCCAGCTCTTATCACCAGCCTGAGTTTTGAATCTCCCCCTGTGTTAGCTTCGAGTATTGTCCCGTCCAAGTATGTTGCAGATCTAACTATAACGCAATCGAAGTCACGTAATTCCCCGTTAAGAAGTTGTTCTCGATTTATCTTTTCAACAATTATTGTATGTCCCATTTTCTCCAACTTTAATTTAGATTCTTCACTTATGCCATCATTGGCCAATATGCGAGCCATATTGAGCCCCGGTGCCCATGGTCACTTATATTTCCTCTCGACACCTTATTGAACATCCTCTGCTAGGCGTCATTATGACCTTCGAACTACCCGACCTAGAATATGACTACTCTGACCTAGAACCACACCTCGATTCAACAACTATGGAGATACATCATTCAAAACATCATGCAGGATACACAAGAAACCTGAATGCTGCCATTGAGGGGGGTGAATTATCCAACCTAACCATAGAGGAAATCCTTTCCTTGTGTGCCGAAAACCCCGCAGTGAGAAACAATGGCGGTGGCTATTGGAACCACTGTTTTTTCTGGGAATCAATGTGCGCTCCAGAGGACTCCACACCCCCTGGAGGTAAGTTAATTGAGGCGATCAAAAGGGATTTTGGATCCTTTGAAAATTTCCAAGCAGAGTTCAAGAAGGCCGCCCTTACTAGGTTCGGATCTGGTTGGGCTTGGCTATGCAGCGATTCAGGCACTTTGTCTATTTGCAGTACAGCTAACCAGGACAACCCCCTCATGAATAAGGTTGGTTGTGGAAAGATGCCCATACTCGGGGTCGACGTATGGGAGCATGCATACTACAAGAAATTCGGCCCTGGCAGGGGAGATTACATAGATGCTTGGTGGAATGTCGTAAATTGGGCCAAAGTTGAGGATAGATTCAACTCTAGCATCCAATGAGATGCCACTGTGGCGACTCACTCTGATGGTATATTGTCAGCCATCCTCATATTGATTATACCAGTCTTGCTGACTGTACCTCTGAGGGTCCTTTGGTCATGGTGGATAGGGAACGAACCTGAGCATCTTCATTACAAAGAAAGGTTCACTTCCGTAATCGACTCAGGCTACCCAATAAAGGATTTCAGACAAGAGTTGGACAGAACAGCACGACAATATGAGATAGATATGGAGAGGCAGACCAGGATAGAAACAGACATGTTGCATCCACTTGACATGAGGCATTTCTTACTCGTCCCTTCCTTGGTTGTGTGGCCTATTCTAAGCATACCAGCCGGGTTCGTATTTATCCCACTCATACCAGTCACAAGATTCTTTGAATGGGTTCTAATTGAAAAGAAATTATTACTTTTGGTATTGAAGGTGGTAAAGAAAACTACTGGCTGGGATGTCGTATGGATGGACAGACCTGGAGACCCGACACGCCCCCCTGAACCCGTAATTGCCGCTATTCATAGACTACCTATCACGGTCCTCTTAGGTGTGTTTGCCTATCTTATTGTATCATACCTTTCTTTCTCGTTTACCATAATATCAATCATTACTATAGGTGTATACGTTATTTTAGTAGCCGCAATTTCCATAATTAGGGCCGCGACCAGTGGATCACTAGTTTTTATTGATGCTCGGAATCGGAAAGTCATACCTGCAGACAGCTTCGTAGAACAACTGATTGGACCGTGGGTGGGTGTCGGTCTAATCTTCCTGCTATCTCGACAGATAGCACTATCCTCCACAATAAGGGACGGGACACTGGCTGACCCCTCATACTTCGCCATGACTGTGGTATTAGTCCTCTACATAGCTACGCTGATAGGCATATCACTCGAGTTGGCATTTTTCAGAACAAGGGGCGCAGTCGTCGAAAAAAGGTTCGAGTCACAGATAGAAGATATCATGTCCCCAGATCATTACAGCTTCATCCGGCATTTGGGTAAGTATCAATTGTCAGACGATAATGATCCCGCAAATGTTCCTATATCAACAGACTAACAGCAGCCACAGTCGTCCTTAACCACTTGCTGTGCGCAATAACAGGTTTTGGTGGGAATAGTGTCCGCTCTGGAACTTCTTTCATTGAATAGTTTTGTGACTTCTTCTAGTTCCCCAGTAGTATCTCCTTTTGCTTCTAGGCACAATTTTAGGCCAAGAAGGCCCCACATATTGTCCTTCCACAGAGAAATGTCGTCCCTATATACTTGTTCAGCCTCCTCGATGTGCCCCTGTTCTAGTAGTAAGGCACCTAGAATGTGCCTAACTGGCTGCATCTGGCCCCATGGCTCGTTGTATGCTAGATTTAGAGATAGATCCACGCCTCTTCTAAGTTCATCGAAGGCAGCAGTGAAGTCGTGTTCCTTACCGTCTTCTTTAGCGAGGTATTGCCTTCTATATTCTATTTCTGCTTCTAGTATGGATGCATTTACGTTTAATATCGAAGGTCCTTCGTTAGGGTCTTGGTACATGAAATTGTTATGCATCATTCTACCAACTAGGGCAGGATTTTGTAAAGCCTCTTTGAACAATGCTTGTTCTGCTTCCGCCTCGTGAACCAAACCCATGGAAGCATAGGCCACCCCTCTTGCATAATGTTGTGTGGCAATAGTGGCGGGAAATGCATCTTTGTCGTCGTACATAGGTTCATTGATAATTTGCTCCCACTTTCCAAATCTAATCATGACGTGCCATGGCATCGTAACGTATGATTCCAAAAATATAGCCCCCATTGGAATTATGCCTGCAAGCATAAATTTCACACCACCATTTTCGTCGCCAACTGGTAGTGTTTCTACTGCTTTTCGAGCATATTTCAGAGCGGTTTCATATTGGCCATCGAACATAGCGCACCATACCACGAAATGATGATTGTGCATTCTGTAGAATTTGTAAAACTGGGATTCATTACCAGTTATTTCCACATATCTATCATCTGCTTCCACTGCTGCTATATTGCATTCTATAGCTTCTTTCCATTGCCCGACCCATGCGTCTATGTGAGATGGCATATGAACTAAATGTCCAAGACCTGGCATTCTTGTTCTCAGGACATCAGCTGCCGGAAGAGCTCTTTCTGGGAAGGGTGACAGTTCGAGTGCGTGGCAATACAAATGACATAATGCCGGATGCACTTTTGCCTCATCGTACTGCTGAAACGTATCCTCCATTATCTTGACCAATAGGAGTGTGTTCTCATCTGCGGGTGTGATTTCTCCCGTTTTCGTGTTTTTGTCCCACAGTTGCCACGCCTTCAAATTCATGAGCGCCTCGACGTATATTGCCGTAACGTCTAGATCTCCCTTGTACTTTTCATAGATGGGAGCCATGGCTTCTGCGAACGCGATGTTTAGTTCTGGGCTGTTCCCCATGTTAAGCACGGATGGGTCTGCAGAATCTCTAGCCTCTTTTGTGTGCCTCTTCGATAATGCGGTGATTAGATCCTGTTCCAATTCTGTGCAATGTCCCATAACAGCAAGACCCTGTTGGATAGCATCATATCCAGAACCGAGGCCTGGAGCCCAGTTGTAGTTGGATGATACGCAATACGCGATACCCCACCAAGCCATTGCACAGTTAGGATCTAGTTCTGTACATTTCATAAAACAAGCAATTGCTTCTTCATGGTTGTAATTTAGCATGTGCCCATATCCAAGAACAAACATTTGTCTGGTTTTTTCATCGGCACAAGTTATGTTAGACGCAAACGAATAGTTTTCTGGCACTCCAAAGTCGTAGTCTGACGGTTTCAAGTTCATATTTTGGCTAAAAGTTATTGAGATATAACATGATATGGTTCAATATTATATATCAAGAAGGGGTTTTTGCATTCTTCTTTTTTGCAGCTAACAGCATAGCTATTATTGTCAATGCCAAGTTGGGAAAGGGAAGTAAAGATGATTTCTCCTTTTTTACTTCTATTTTTTCTATGTCAATAGACTCTGTCACCCATGTAGAGCTGTCTATGACTCTTTTCTGGTAGTACAACGACCAGTTTCCTATGTTTTCGCTCCCCTCGGGGTAGGAGCCAAGCTCTATGACCGCGGTAGATGATGCATTGACAGTAAAATTAGTAGACTCCCATATTACTGCTCCATCTCCGTCTGTTTGTATCAAAGTAGCATTCCTAGTAGAAGCGTGCCCTAAATTATCTATATTGAGGATAAGGTTCCCATTTTCTATCTGAATCATTTCGACATGTAATCTGGCCCGCCAGTACCATACATTCTCCACGAGGTAAATCATCACGTCCAATTCCTCATCAAGTCGCTCAGAGAGCGCTTCCACCGTCCCTAGAAGGAACTGTTCATCATCCGTTTCGAAGGTAAAGGTGGGGAATCCCATGACACCATAGCCATAATCACGACTCGTGCCGCAATTTGGGTAGAGGCCTTGATTTGCATTCCGTATGGGGATATCGGAGATATTGGAATTTACCTCATATCGTACATGATGGAACAACTCCCAATCAGAGGGTTGGTCGGGCCATTTGCCCCAGGGGTACAACATTATCCATACTCCTGTGTGCATAGTCACGTACAAGTCGGCGTCTGGTACCTCGTTTTGCATGTAAATCGAGTTTGCAAGGGTTTCTGATTCACTAAAAGCTGATGTTCCAGGTTGTGTTGTCGGACAAGTATTCCAGTAGTGAGCGTAATTTCGATTCAGGTCTACTTGATTGACGTTCCACCTTGTGTCGAAGTCATTACCATCGGCATTTAGCATTATGAGTATGTGCAATTCTGTTGATTGCAATGTTGACTGTACGATCTCATCACCATCATTCCAACCATCGATGTAATGCTTCGCCGTCAGAAATGCCAGTTCTGTCCCCAGATGTTCATTACCATGGTGTCCCCCATCGATGTAAACTACTTCTTTCGGGCTCCCATCAACTTTCATATCCATCGACCAATCAGAGATCTGCAAGACCCAAAGATTTCTTCCTAGCTCGGTTTGGCCCGCCACAACGAGTTGGACTATGTCTGGATTTTCATCAGCCCATTCATTCACGTCGAGTGTTAATGTAGCATAGGAATGATACCAATGTTCCTGAATAATTTCTGGTTGGCTGAACTGTGCGGAGGCAACGGGCGAATAAGAAAATGTCAGTATAAGGCCGACCATGATAAAGGAGAGCCTGCTTGACATTAGGACTATGATGATATGCGTCCTTTTTCATGATTGGGATCGTTCCAGGGATCATAGTGCGATATTTACCGTAGCTGTATGAACCATACCGAATTCCGTCTCGTATTCACCATCAAGCAAGTCCTGATGGGTAATTCCGTGTGCATAACTATCTGACCATTCAGGGATTAATCTACATTTATGCCCTTGTATCGTAAGTGACTTGATGTCTCTAGGCCCTTGCAGATTAATCCTAATGAGTTTTTTCGACGAGGGGTTTCTTGAGTCCATTCTTGCGTGAATTTCTTGTCCGGGATAGCAACCGTTGTCCAACCTGACATATTCCAGCAAACCAATGTGGTGGGGCAAGTGGTTTCCATTAAGATGAGAGTCAGTAAGACCACCAAATTCGATTAATAGGTCCGATGAAAGATCAACAACATGGATATTTTCATAATCAAGTGGGTTCAGGGCTATCGAATATAGGCCCGAAACCCCAAGTCCATTTACACTCATACCAGCATTACGGGGGAGGTATTTTTCCTGGCAAACGAATCGTTCGATAGCCCCTGTAGCATTCATTACATGACTTGAATTCTTACTCAGCGTTCTGGCAACAGATGACAGATATTCTGGAATTTTGGTGGTACAATGTAGTAGTATGACTCCATTTTCATCCCACACAACATAAGGTGCATCTACCACCCTACCATTTGAATCACATACAACTATCCTATCCGAATTATTCTCACTGTTGAGGACAATTCTGTTCGTAGATAATTTGGATATCGCTTCTACAGCCGTGTCGCCTGTAAGAAGGGATATTGGCCTGGGATCTCTGATTAGCATTGTATCTCAACCAAACGACTGGCCACAGCCGCAGGATTTGCTAGCATTGGGGTTCGTAATCTGGAATCCTCCGCCCATCAGAGTATCCTTGTAATCCAAGATTATCCCGTTCAGTAAATCAGAATCTCGGTTGTGTATTAGAATGGACTTTCCACCGATCTTTATTTCCTGGTACCCTTCTTCAAGTGGTCTCTCGATGATTTTCATGTCATAGAGATAGCCCGAGCAACCGCCGGAATCAGCACTGATTACCAAAACATGATTTTCGTTATCACCTGACATTGTTTGTAGAATGGCTTTTTCTGCTGATTGGGTAACCGTGATATCAACGTCGACCACCTCTATCTCTACAGCCATTGGCAGCCCTAGTCCATTCCCGCCCAACAGGCTCATGGTAGTCTGGCGGTCTGTTGATATTTGAACCCGTTTAGGGATGATCACCATGGAAGGACATCGCGACGGCAAAAGGCCAGCATGGATTTCGATCGATTCCAGGGTTCTCGGACGGCAAGACAATTCCGTGATAAACTACAAAGCCCCACTTGAAAAACCCCTACGGATAGTCTTATCTGGAAATCAAATTCACGATCTCGGAATATACATGAGGACACCGGGTAATGATCCAGAATTAATCACAGGGCTTCTTTTCAATGAGGGTATAATCAATGGCCACGAAGACATAATATCAATAGAGATACATGATGAAGTAGCCACAGTAATGTTGCGCGATGTAAACGAAGAGTCTATTTCACCTAATGATAGGCCTTTTTTAGTGACTGGCTCATGTGGAGTTTGTGGAAGGGGACGGTTGCACGACCACAAAATGGTGGAATCAGAAGAAACGGTTTCACAACATCGCCTCCACGAATATCACAAAACTGCAAGGAATCATCAAAGATTATTCTACCATACAGGAGGTACTCATGGGGCCACAGCTTTCGATGTAAACGGAATTATGATCTCCTCTATGGAGGATGTAGGACGTCATAATGCAATGGATAAGGTCACCGGACAATTGGTAATTGAAGGCAAATATCCCTCCGTATGCGTACTTTCAGGCAGGATATCCTACGAATTAGTGCAAAAATCTCTGAGAACGGGCTTCAAAATAGTATCGGGAGTAGGATCTGCGACCTCATTGGCAATACAAGTGGCGATGGAAAACGATCTGACCCTCATCAGTTTTTCGAGAGGTGATCGTATGACCGTGCTCTCAGCACCTCGCAGAGTTGTTTGATCCCCGCGACTATCTTCAAAACCGCCAGTTTTCTTTGAATCAAGCCGTTTCTATCAAACAGGGCTATAGGTCAACCACGACCATGGTAGTACATGGGTCGTGGAGTCTCTAGGAGTGGAATGTCGGTTCATGATACTCCCCAAATCACCTCTGTGGAAGAGACCGCTGGGGGTATACCCGCTGTGATATCAGCATGGAGGCATGGTGTTTCGAAAATGGGGCTCGTTGGTTCCGCAGTATCATTAGGTAAGGCTAACAAAACAAATGGATTCGACTGTCCAGGTTGCGCTTGGCCGGATCCTAAACACAGGTCGCCATTCGAGTATTGCGAGAATGGTGCGAAGGCCATTGCAGACGAGGCCACAATCAAAACTATCCCAGACACATTGTGGGAGGAGAACTCCATACACGCTCTAGGGAGAAGATCCGATCAATGGCTAAACTCCCAAGGAAGGCTATCTAGGCCTATGATTTTGGAAAAGGGTTCGAATCATTATGTCCCATTAGACTGGGACAGAGCCATAGGTATAATAGCAAAAACGCTGGATGCCCAAAAGGACCCTGATGATGTTTATTTCTACACATCAGGCAGGGCCTCAAACGAAGCCGCATATCTATGGCAGTTGCTGGCCCGGCAATATGGTACAAACAACCTGCCCGATTGCTCTAACATGTGCCATGAAAGCTCGGGTGTGGCGTTGAATGAATCCATAGGGATTGGCAAGGGAACTGTTAGGTTGGAGGATTTTGATAAGGCCGATCTCATAGTGGTAGTGGGACAGAATCCAGGCACGAATCACCCAAGAATGCTGAGTGCACTTAAGTCCGCCAAAAAATCAGGCGCATCCGTCCTTAGCATCAACCCTCTGAAGGAGACCGGCATGAGGAGGTTCCGACACCCGCAAAGCGCAATTGACATGTTGGGCGCCGGCACCCCAATTTCAGATGACCATGTGGACATTAAAATAAATGGCGATATGGCATTATTCAGAGCCATAGGATCGATAATTTTAGACAAAGGGGTCCATGACGTAGATTTCATCAATCTGAACACAACCGGTTTTCTAGATTACGCCAATATCGCTCGAGAGGTAGACTGGGACTTGACTGAAGAACTAACTGGACAGAGTCGCGATAGAATTTACGAAATTTCTGATTATTTTTGCAGATCTCAAAGAACAATTGTGTGTTGGGCCATGGGAATTACCCAACACAAGAATTCGGTCAACACCATACGAGAAATCATGAATGTTTTACTCCTAAAAGGAGATATTGGGAGAGAAGGCTCGGGTCCATGCCCCGTCAGGGGGCATTCGAATGTGCAGGGCGACAGGACAGTAGGCATAACCCATGCTCCCGGGAATTTCTTTATCGAAAAGTTGTCCAAGGAATTTGAAATAGACATTTCCCCAGAACATGGCGCTGACTCTGTGAATGCAGTTATGAGAATGAAAAGGAGGGGTGGTATATTCCTCTCACTGGGTGGTAATTTCTTATCCGCGATGTCTGACACGGGGTACACCGCAGATGCATTAGAGAATTGCTGCTTGACAGTCCAGATATCTACAAAACTGAATAGGAGCCATCTCATAACTGGAGACGTTGGGATAATTCTCCCATGCTTAGGGAGGACTGATCAACAGATAACATCCCATGGACCCCAATTATTGACAGTAGAGAATTCAATGGGGGTCGTCCACGTTTCCAGAGGTCACAATATTAGGTCGACGATGGCAATCAAGCCTGAGCCGACAATTATCTCATCCATAGGGACGAAGTTGCAGGAGCTTCGTGGTGGCTCGATACCATGGAGGGAATTCGGATCTGACTTTGACAAAATTAGGGATTCCATCGAAAGGGTAGTGCCCGGGTTTGAGGCTTATAATACCAGGGTTAAATCAGGATCTGGTTTTGAGTTGCCTAACCCACCAAGGGATAGTCGAAGATTTGACACCAACTCTGGTAGGGCAGAATTTTCATCACACAAGGTTGATGGATTTCAACCCAAAAACGGAGCATTCGTTATGATGACAATTAGATCGCATGATCAATTTAACACAACGATTTACAGCAATAACGACCGATATAGGGGCATCAATGGTTCAAGAAATGTAGTTCTGATGTCAACGATCGACATGAGTAGGATGGGATTTAGGACTGGTGAGCATGTGGGATTGCAAACAGTGCATCAGGGTAGAAGAATTGTATCTGAGGGTTGGTATGTTCTACCATATGATATTCCAACTGGCTCTATCGCGACATATTTTCCCGAGTCCAATCGCCTTATTCCAATCGAGTCTGTGGCGGACTACAGCAACACACCAACCTCAAAATCGGTAATGGTAGAGGTCACCTCTTCGAGGCTTTCTTCAAGGCCTTGACCTGTTTGATCATGTTCTTTACAGATTTCTTGTGATTTTTTTCTTGATTCATTTCCAATGACCTGTTTAAACACGCTATAGCATCCTCATATCTGCCTAGGTGTATGTACGAATTACCCATGTTGTATACTGCAGCGTAGCCTAATGAGTTAGGATTGGTTTCGAAGATTTGCACGTATGCTCGTATAGCCTCTTCGTGTCTGTCAAGCGCTGAATAAGAATCGGCTATACCTATCTTGGCACTGATTCTTAATTCGACAGTATCTTCTGCCTTGGTGTACAGCGTTTTTTCGAAACACCCAAGCGCCTCAAGGGGTTTACCATCCCTTAGGAGAGATATTCCTTTGTTGTACCATTCGATACCCTCATTGACGGTCTCAACCCTTGATGGCGAGTACGTAGTGTTGGATCTGACGGATTCTGCCAGTGATTCCAGATCAACCTTGGCTGCTGTTTCACGGGCATCACGAGTTGATGAAGCTCTAATTCTGGCCTTATTCGCCCTGTTGCTGTAACCAAGGGCATCAAGGCATTCTGCGAGGCCGTTCCACCGTCCACTGGTCTCATTTATTTTGATTAGTTTGGTCCAAGCCTCCATAGCTTGCTCATACTTTCCTGTTGACATCAATAGAATCGCATCTGTATCTTCAGAAAAATCCCCTTTTTTATCTGAGTTTTGAGTATCAAGATAGTCTGACAGATCATCTCCGTCGTTCTCTATTGAAGTCGTGGAATCCTCTGACGTTTCCAATACCACTGTCTCTTCCCTTAGAGTGGTAGTTGAAGTTAGTTCTTGAAATTCAGTGTCCGAACTAATAGGATCGAGTGTATGTTCGTTGGTTTCTGAAAAATCTTCGAATGTAATAGTTGAGAATGTCTCAGATTCTTCTACTTGGTCATTGTTCTGAGAAGCCGATTGAACCGTATCCGCATTCGATATGCCTAGTGCGTCATCGACCATTGTGGGGTCAGAATACTCAGATTCTTGTTTGAGGCCTTCGCCATATAATATGGATTCTTCACCCTGTTCTTGGAAGCCTAGTTTAACCAATGCTTGGCCTATTAGAATCCATGCCGCGCTGTTTGTGGCAAGGTCTTCTTGAACTCTGGCACGGAGTTCGCTAACTATCATAGCTGGATTGTAATCTAACGAATCAGCAAGTTGTTGATATCCGTCGAATGGTTCCATAATCCCACCCGAGACAGGGTTCTATTTTGAAGGGTGTCTAAGATTGCACAACAAAAATAACCCAACATGCATACCGTCTACCTATGGATGTTATGATTTTGAGTGGCGGATACGGCATCGATGGCTCTTGTGGAATTGTAGTGAACGAGGTTCAGGCCCGGCTTCAGAAAAGGTCCATGCGAGCCAGTATCTTCAGAAATGACGTCACAGCACCGCCGATCATCGGTACCCCAGGGTGTTGGGAGTCGGACGTTGTTAAGCAATTGAGGGAAATGGCGTCAAGGAGTCATGCATTAGTATTGATTTCACCAGAATACCATGGTACGATGAGCAGTACCATGAAGTTACAACTGGATTGGCTTTCCAAGGAACAGCTCGCAGGTAAGCCTGTCGCACTAGTAAGTCTCCTAGGTGGAAAATCCAATACCTCTACTTTGAATCACATGAGACACGTATGTAGGTGGTTGGGTGCCCTTTGTATACCTGAACAAATAGCAATCCCTCACGGAAAAACCCATTTGGAGGGAGGGGAGATTTCCGATTCCGATCTTTCTGAGAGGTTGGATTCTGTATTGGAATCGCTTTTGGATATTACACACAAACTCCGTTGATCAGGTGATGGGCGGAGGATTCTCAGACCTAAGCCTGTCTTCCCTCTTTTGTCTAGCTACACCTGAAAAGTAAGCTATCATGGGGACTGCCAACATCATTGTGAAGCAACCTATTAGGGAAGCAATTCCGTACAATGTCTCAACAACGGGGTCCAGTCTAAACTCATCGATAGTCATGAGTTCGTGTTGTACTATTGTCAACTTAGGGGCCTCTGAGTTGTTCAGAGGTTGGCCGTCCACGTGAATCGATAGTGTCCAAGTGTTAATGTTCGTGGCATCCATGATTTTCCGGTTTACTTCATCATTAGCATTGACTATGTCAGTTGCTTCGATATATCCTACACCACCAAGTGGAAGGTCGACAGCGACGATGGATTTGAATTCAATCTTACCGTTTAATTCCGTGACGGAATGTGTAAAGGCTACGATGCAGGACTCGACGATTAATTCAAAATCCTCATTGATATCCTTACAGGTGAACATCCTACCGTCGTTATCGGAGCCAAGAAGTTCGCTGTGGTGGTAGGGCACAGAGGAGGAGGAGATCGTCAGTATCGAACCATCTGGTAGATTATCCACGGAGACGTTCAGCCAGGAAATGGCGGAGTTTGTAGTTGAAAACCAAGTGCCGGCGTCAGATTCTGTCAAGGTCAATTGGGACTCCTCATTGGTGGTCTCAAATCTGTAATACTCGGTGTCCACTGTGTTTGAATAAACGGCATATCCCAGCAATAATATCAGAGTAAGCCCCAGCCCAACCATGGTCCTTAGCATGTTGGGGTTCCTCGATAGGGCTTTCTTCATTGTTCATTTACAATAAGGTGACTTTTTTGAAACCTCGTTATTTGATTGTGCTATTATGAGCAGTTATACGTTTACGTAAGTCCACACGATTAAATATGAACGGAAAGTCGGCGGCTTGCCCGGTGTGAGATATGACAACCGTACACGACATCCCTGCAGATCTAATGATTGAGTCATTGTCTGCTAAATTAGAGGTCGATGGCATAGTCAATCAACCTGAGTGGAGCACATTCGTCAAGACCGGGATTCATCGCGAAAGGATTCCAGTTCAAGAGAACTGGTGGGCTATCAGAAGCGCGGCAGTGCTAAGGAAAGTGGCCATAAAGGGGCCCATCGGGGTAAATAGGCTTGCTCACGAATTTGGTGGACCAAGAGACAGGGGAGTTAAACCAAACGCAGCGGCATCCGGCTCCAGGAAAATTATACGCACGATACTCCAACAGCTTGAAGTTGAGGGGCTCGTGGAATCTAGGAAATCTCCTGGTGGAAATGTGAACCTAGGCAAGGTTATCTCATCTAAAGGACAATCATACGTCAATGCCGTTGCCCATGAGTCCAGGGCCGAAGCAGAATCGCGTTATCCCGAGTTGGCTAATTATTGAGGTTTTTATCATGGCTAGACACAAACCATATGCCAAAAAGAAACGACTCATAAAGGTCACAAATCAAAACAGAAGGGTCCCTGTGTGGGTTATGATGAGGACTGCCCGAAAAGTGACAACACATCCTAAGAGGCACATGTGGCGTAGATCAAAGTTGCAGAGGTGAGATCGATGACAGAGGTTAAGGAAATGATAATCCCCCTTAGAGCGGCCTGGGCAGTACCTAGAAGTCGCAGGGCGAATAGAGCCATGGCAGAGATCAAAAAACACGTTCATAGGCACATGAAGGTTCGGGAAGAAGAGAAGATTTGGATTGATGAGGAAGTAAACCACGCAATCTGGGCACGAGGGATGCAAAAGCCACCGAGGAAGATAAGAGTTGTATGTACACGGGAAGAGGGCTTCCCCATAGAGGTCAAGTTATCGGAGTGATACCATGGGAAACATTAGGCCGTCATTCATCAAAATTAGAGCTCTCAGGTTGATAGAGAGGTATCCCGACCAATTCACATCTGATTTCGACGAAAATAAAACGCTCGTTGAGCGATTCACAGATGTTGATAACAAGAAGATGAGAAATTGGATCGCCGGCTACATTACCCGATACAAACAAAGGAAAGTAGATTGATTACACGGATCATTCATCTGATCAACCCATATCCCAACTCATGGGAAATAGGAGCATGGGTCCAGCACCAAATTGGTCTAGCAACATCTGCATCATCTTAGTTAGGCCCCAAAATGAGGGTAATATAGGGGCAGTAGCACGATGTATGATGAATTTTGGTATCACTGACCTGAGGATAGTTGGTGACTTCCAAGAGATAACCGAAGTTGGGAAGAAAAGGGCCAAACACGCCCAGAGCATACTAGAGTCCAAATCACATTACAAGACTCTAGACGAATCCTTGTTGGATTTATCCATCTCCGTCGGCACCTCTGGGAAAAGAGAGCTAGGGGAGAAGACAGCACACCGACATTTTCTTCTCCCAAATGAACTACCAAAGAGATTCTCTCTTGACCATGGTAGGATAGGAGTGGTCTTCGGCCCGGAAGGAAAGGGACTCCTGAACGAAGAACTCAGACTCTGCGACCTACTCGTGACAATACCTACTTGGGAAGGATACCCAATCATGAATCTGAGTCATGCTGTTTCAATCATCTGTTATGAGTGGTATAATCTATTGGAATCGTCTTCTCATCTGACTGGCGATCGAAGACTGGACCCAAATTTGAAGGCGAGGTTCAGGCAGGAAGTAGCCAGACTGGTTGCCAACATTCCATTGCAAGAACATAAAAAGAAGAGCATCGAAGACACGATGAATAGGATAGTCTTGAGGGGATTACCTAAAGATGAGGAAATATCCAGAATATTGGCTGTAATTACTGCTTCAGCGGATTCCTTCTCGAGCTAATTTATCGATGGTGGGATTGTTCTGGACGATGATGGAATCCACATATCTGAGGTGTCCAAATCTGTAATCGATATTATGAGTGATATCGAGGAATTCAATAAATTCGATCTAAGTGATCTCGCCTCTATCAATATGGGCAGCTTGCGATCAGATTCCACAAGGAAACATGCTGTTTGCAGATACAAAAAGGGTGTAAGAAAGGAGCAGAGGAGGGGGCCAATTGATGTCAATAGAATAGATTTACACCCTTTTGTGTTATCTAAAAGGTGGGAAAATTATGCTAGATATTTACTCTTCCACGAGTACATACACGCATTGGGATTTTCTAACCACGGCCCGAGTTTTAGGGCTCTTGATTCTAAATGGCCTAATTCCGATGATAGGGATCTCGGTAAGAGATTCTATCTTTACCTATTGAAGAGAAATGGAAAATGGATTTGGAGATGTCGAAAGTGCGATTTTTATTCTCTTCGAACGGTCAGGTGTAATGGTAGATACCTCTGTGGGAAATGCATGTCCGTTCTGATAGACGTCCCAAATCATCTGGGCTCAAAAGAGGCCCAGGATTTCGGTGTCTCTCTCACATGAAAACACCGCACTCTAATCTGATTTCCGTATGCTGATTTCATGTGCGGCTCGACTGTGTAATATGCCCATTTGGCTAGGTTTTCCGCAGTAGGAATGAAGGGTAGCTCCACAATCTTTTGGTCTTCGATCATCGAGAGTGCATCTATAACTTCCTTATCCCCTTCGTACACTAGGAAAGCGTGGTCTACGACATCGTGGATATATTCCATTAGTATAGATTTAACATCCGAGAAGTCCATCAGCATCCCTTCATCGGATGTCCCCTTAGCAGTGACTGTGGTCCCTTCTAATTCCACTTCCCACCTATATCTGTGGCCGTGTATGTTTCTGCACTTGCTTTTGTGATTGGGGACTCTGTGACCTGTATCAGTCTCAATCCATCTTCTAATCTTCGTTGTCATTATCCCATCTCTCCACAAATTCCATAGATGCTGAATTAATGCAGTATCTTTCACCGCCGTGTTCTGTCGGGCCATCGTTGAAGACATGTCCCAGATGAGCATCGCAATTACTACATTTCACCTCAATTCTCTTCATTCCGTATTTGTAATCCGGTATCCTGGCTATTTCTGCAGAGGGTATCTCGCTGTGAAAGGACGGCCAACCACATGAGGAATGGAATTTCATTTCTGACGTGAACAATTTCTCGCCACAGCAGATGCACTTGTAGTCGCCTTGTCTATCCTCGAGGTTAAGTCTTCCAGAAAATGGCGCCTCAGTTCCACCCTGCCGTGTGACATTGTATTGTATTGGAGAGAGGTTTTCCCTCCAGAAATCATCATCTAGTATGCGGTTAGTCCCCATTGTCCTCATTCCACTCTTTTTCGACTTTCAAAGCATGTTTTAGTGCCGATTCCCAACCACCTGGATAATCTAAAGGATCAGCCCGACCAATTGCATGGAATGCTAGAATTCTCTCTACGTCCGCCCCACTTCTTCCAGAGGGCCTACCAAGCTCATCTGGGTTGTATGATGTGTTTGTATTTTTGAAAACGGTATCGAAATCAAGCCCCAATTGATCTATGTTCTTGACCGAATCCTCTAGGATGGTCTGCTTGTTACCTCGAATGTAAGGCAGATAAAATGAGATATTTTCACTCGACCAATTTCCTATTGTGAAAGCCTTCTCTAACGCCGTATAGAATTCGGGTCTGCAATCTGGATAAATTTCGTGGTCCCCGCTGTGGACTCCAAGCGCCACAACCACGTTCGAGTCATGCTCCTTGGATTCTGATATGGCTAAACCGTACAATATTGAGGCAAAAATCGCATTCCTATTCGGAACAACCGTCTGTTTCATTTGGTCCGCTTCATAGTGACCTTCTGGAACATCCAGTTCATCCCTGGTGAGAGCGGAGTGAAATAATGACATTGCTGAGGTCAGATCTACGATTCTATGGCTTACGTCATGGCCATTTTTACATAAATATAGTAAGTTCTGTTTGGCCTTTTCTAACTCAATGATGTGTTTTTGACCATAGTCGTAAGAAATGCATGTGACCGCATAACCCTCAGATACCAATCTGATTAACAAGGCTGTGCTGTCCATTCCCCCGGATAATGCCATAACTGCCCTCATCACAATACCCCCATCCATTTGTGTGTCTGTAAACTAAGCCGCCACTCAGGGTTTTCTTTGACAATGGACTCTACCAGTTTGAAAGATGAGCCATTTTCCTCTACGGTATCGGATTCTATGTAGCATGGTTGTAGAAAATGATGCTCGAATCCTGTGCGCAATTCATCATACATGGAAAGATCCTGACCGCAGTAGACCACTTTCAATTCATCTCCGAATCTTTGTCTAATGGGAGCATTCGGGTATAACTGATCCTTAGGTGAAACGCAAATCCAGTCGATAACAGGATCTATTGGTATGGTCCCATTTGTCTCTATTGAAAGGTGGAAACCAAATTTCTTCAATTCCCCACCGATGGTAGATAGGTCTTGAAGTGCTGGCTCGCCTCCTGTGAAGATTATTCTTTTGCAGTTGTATGATTTAATTTCCCTCAATATGTCCTCAAGATGCATAGTCTTGAAATCCAGAAACTCCGTATCACACCATTCGCACCGGAGGTTGCAATTACCAAATCGAACGAATATATGGGGTACTCCAGTGTGAAAGCCCTCGCCTTGTACCGAATGGAATATTTCTACGATGGGGTATGTGTTCATATGATTCATCATTCCTTGATTAACTGCATAAGTTCATTTCTGGCTTCTTTGTTGTCAAAAAAGGCACCTTTCATCGAACTTGTCACCATTGTTGAGTTCTGTTTCATTACACCTCTACATTTCATACAACCGTGACTTGCCTCTAGGATGACAGCAGCACCCAAAGGTGACAAGTGATTAACGAGATCTTCTGCTATATCTTTGGTTATTCTTTCTTGATTCTGGAGTCTCTTGGAGTGAGCGTCCAAGAGTCTGGCTAGCTTGGATATCCCTACAATTCTGTCAACGGGTATGTATGCTATGTGACCATGGCCAGAGAAGGGTTGGAGATGATGTTCACAAGTAGAATGGAATTCGATGTTCTTCAGAAGTACAATGCCATCGTATCCTTCCCCATTAAAAGTGGAATCAAGTATTTCAGATGGATCTTGTGCATATCCAGAGAATATTTCATCGAACATAGAAATGACCCTCTCAGGTGTTTGTTCCAGGCCTTCTCTTGGGGGGTCTTTCCTGTTGGTTTTCTCAATATAATTCAATATGGTCCTTACTGCTTCCTCTGCTTGATGTCTATTCATAGTATCACTCCTTAATGTCAATTCTACCATGTCGGCGATCAATTTGGTCTAGTTGATCCAACATTTTCCTACATGCCGTTCTGATGGCATCGGCAACGCTAACGAATTTTCTCTCATCCCCAACGTGATTTTTCAGATCGTTGAGAAGGTGCTCTGGAATATCCAAACTTACTTTGGGCATGATGTGGCGTGATTAATATTACCTTAATATGTTTCCAGTATTCTCAAGGTATTACTATTGGGATATTGACTCAATTCTGAGTTTCACTGAGTCAACGTGTAGTTGAATCTCGCTTTTGGGCGCACCGTGATCTATCATAGCCAATATAACGTCTATACCACCCTCTATTTTGCCTGCTGATAGGTAAGATTCAGTGGATATGTCCCCCGAATCTCTACCCTTTACCAACCAGTTGGAGAATTCAAATTTGAGATTTTTCAATTCATTTACATCGATCTCAGATCTAGATAGAGCCTTTACAAGGTCTGGTATCATGATGTTTGGTAATTCCTTTAGTTTTTCATGATTGCTTTTGGACAATTTCGACCAAAACTCCCCCTGTGCTAGAAGGATGCACGAAAGCAATCAATGCGTTGTTGGCGCCATACATTGGTTCCTCATTTACCATTCGAACATTATTCTCCTTCAATATTGTAATCAAGCCGATAATATCATCTGTACCCAAAGCTAATTGTTGGATTCCCTCTCCGTATCTGGAAATAAATTTTCCAACCGGAGTGTCAGGCCCTAGTGGTTGCAGCAGTTCGATTTTTGGTTGGGGTGCAACATCCCCTTTCATGAAATTAATTTTGACGCCCTGTTCTTCGTTCTCATCAGTACCAGAATCTGTAAATCCTAGTAATTCCCAGAATCTCTTAGACACTTCGTTGGCTTCGCACGCTATTCCTATGTGATCGATCCAAATCCCCATCTATATCCCTCCTGGTGCTACCCATGTCCCCATATTTTCACGGAGAACCGCACAGATCTCTCCCAATGTGGCTTTATGTTTGCATGCTGTTCTTATAGGGTCAATCAAATTCGTACCATTTTCTATCGATTGTGCGATGGTGAGGAGGGATTGTTTCACTTCCACTGGGTCCCTTTGGTTCTTGAGTGAATTTAGCTTAACAGTCTGAGCTTCTTGAGTATTGTCTGAAATTTTCTGACCAGCTGGGTAGTTTGATTCCTCTTCCGTAAAAACGTTCACTCCTACCACAGAACTTTCCATATTTTCTAGTTCTTGTTGTTGTTGCCATGCACTTTCGTGTATCATTTGGGTCTGTATGCCCTTTTTCACGGCCTCTACGGAACCTCCCTCAGATTGTATTCTTTCGAACACGTCTTTTCCCTCATGGACCAGCATTTGGGTTATTTCCTCAATTAATGGGGATCCGCCCAGTGGATCCACATGATTCGTGATGCCGGTTTCACTTGCGATTATCTGCTGAGTCCTGAGAGCCAGAGTAGCGGATTCCTGGGTTGGCAAACCCAGTGCTTCGTCAAATCCATTTGTATGCAGGGATTGGGTTCCCCCGAGGACCGCCGCAAGTGCTTGAAATGCTACTCTAACAACATTGTTTTGTGATTGCTGGGCGGTTAAGGTCACTCCCGCGGTTTGTGTATGGAACCTCATTCGGGCGGATTTAACATCATTGAAGTCATATCGTTCATTCATTATCTGATACCAGAGTGTTCTTGCGGCTCTAAACTTACATATTTCCTCAATGAAATCGTTATGACATCCAAAGAAGAAGGAGATACGAGGACAAAAACTGTCAATTTCTAAACCTCGTTCAACTGCCGCATCTATGTAGGAAATCGCATTAGCTATGGTCAATCCAATTTCCTGCGGAGCTGTAGAGCCTGCCTCCCTAATGTGATAGCCGCTTACAGAGATGGGGTTCCATTTGGGGGTTCTTTTTGAGCACCATTCGATAAGATCTACTGCAAGCCTCATTGACTGATCAGGCGGATAGACATAGAGTCCTCGCGCCATGTATTCTTTGAGTACGTCGTTTTGTATGGTGCCAGAAATCTCCTCTAGTGGTATGCCATTTTCCTCAGCAACAACGGTGTAGAGTGCGAACAATACTGCGGCTGGTGCATTGATTGTCATTGATGTACTTACTTTTCCAAGATCGACACCATCGAATAATTCTCTCATGTCTTGTATCGAATCGATAGGGACGCCCACCCTTCCGACTTCTCCTATGGATAACGGGTCGTCGGAGTCTAGTCCTAGTTGGGTAGGGAGATCAAAAGCCACAGACAGTCCTGATTGTCCTGATGATAGTAGGGATTTGAATCGAGAATTGGTGGATTTCGGGTCCGAAAATCCAGCATATTGTCTCATTGTCCAAATTCTATCTTGGTACATATTTGGATGAATGCCCCTAGTAAATGGAGGCTCTCCAGAGGGTGGTGGGAGGTCATAATCCATCTGAACACCAATTAAGAACGGATAATCATCTCCTGACAGTGTAATCGTCTATTAGTTTGATTAGATGTAGAGCCTGGTCTTGATCAATGATTCCTTCTTTGATTTTAGTCTCCACGAATTCCTTCGCGTGAGCAGCAGTTTGCCTTTCTCCCTTCGCCCAGACTGATCCGATTAGTGAGGATCTGTGTTCTTCAGGAACCGAGATTTCAGCAAGTAGACCCCTCATCTCATACTTATATTCCATATGTCTTGCTCGATTTAATCGCTTTTCTCTGGCTGCGGGTTGATAGGTTTTGGTTTTACCCCGACTCGATGTTTTCCTTTTCTTTTGTCTTGGAGGGGGGGAAGAAATTGGTTTCTTAGGGGTCAATTTTGCTTCTTCTGACCGTTTTTTTGCTCTCTCTAGTGCCTCTTTGACTTCTATGTCAATGGCACTTACATCCTCTTTTTCCTCGGAGATTTTCTCTTGATTTTCCTTTTTCAACCCATGAGTTTTTCTTCTAGGCGTTCCAAGAATTTGTGATTCGACGACTTCCAGATTCTCTTCTTCCTGAGTGGGCGTAATTTCAGGAATTATTTCTTGAGGAGTTTCGACCATCGCTTCTTTTGGGATATTTTTCACAGGTTGTGGTTGTTTGATTGGCACTGGAGGTGCCGAGGGGGCTGGGATGGGGTTTATTTTCTTGGGTTTCTTTGGTTTTTGACCCCCTGCGAAGACATTTGCAGGTGCTGCTTTGGGCTTCCGTCTCCTCTGCACTATCTAACCAACCTAACCCGGCGAAAAAAGGGCGTCGAATAAGGATATGGGATGCTATGCCCACAAAATTGGTGTCATGTCTGTCCTCAGTGAGGGATCTATACCACTATCTGACAGCTTTGTGGATATGCCGGCATCTAGCATTCTTCTCCCCAGTTCGGCTATCATGGTCCCGTTATCTATGCAAAGGCGCCAATCAGGCCAGTATGCTGATCCACCCCTTTCTGATGCCATAGTTTGAGTCATTTCGCGTATTCTCATGTTGCAAGCGACTCCACCGCCTAGCAGAATCTCCGACTTGCCTGTTAGGGCCATCGCTCTTTCCCCAACCTCCACACAACTGGCAAAAGAGATTTCTTGCAAGGAATGACAAACAAGACCATGGTCCTCACCTTTCTTTGCGTGGGCTATTGCTGCTCCTAGAATACCACTGAATGCCATGTCCGTCCCATGAACAGCATACGGGAGGTCTAGTATGTGGTCAGAGCCGTTTTCTTGTATGTAAGATTGGGCTCTTTTTTCAATTTCCGGGCCGCCGGGGAATGGTATCCCGATAGCCCTTCCAAACTTATCGAGCATGTTACCTATCCCTATGTCTAGTGTCTCTCCCAATACTCTGTATCTACCAGAAGCACGTGCGATTACTTGTGTATTTCCGCCGCTAACATACAGCAGCACAGG
This sequence comes from Euryarchaeota archaeon UBA558, assembly GCA_002507175.1. Classification (GTDB taxonomy): domain Archaea; phylum Thermoplasmatota; class Poseidoniia; order Poseidoniales; family Thalassarchaeaceae; genus MGIIb-N1. The sequence goes on along the minus strand of DAZE01000008.1, from coordinate 26,371 downwards.
ATCAATGCACCCGGTCATCCTTCTTCCAATTTCTATGTGTGCAACACAATGGTTAACGCCAATGAGTGGAATGTCCAATGCCATGGATATGGACCTCGCTACAGACCCACCGACCCTAAGGCAAGGGCCTAATCCGGGTCCTTGGCTGAACGCCACGGCGTCAATATCGGACTTCGCCACGGACCAGTCTAATATGGCCTCTTCAAGGAGTGACCTCGAAGACTCGACGTGATGGTCCGCAGCCTCACGTGGATGTATTCCGCCCTCCTCAGGCCTGTAGAGGGAGGAGTGTGATGCTAACACATCTTTTCCATCAGAAGATACCGCGCCAAAAGAGAAAGTGTGGGCTGTGCTCTCGATGCCTAGGATAACGCCCATGAATACATGATATTGCCATTAGAATTAGAAATTACGGGTCAAAACGATATGTTCATGCTTTTCCCATGATACATGGCAGGTCACATTCTAGTACACAATACTGGAGAGGTTGCTACCTTGAATTACGGTAAAACGGGTGATCCCCTCAGAGGTGCCGACATGTCTGATCGAGACCTGCTAATGATGGATAATGGTACAGAGATACTATTTTCCGATGGCATTGTATCCAAGATAGAATCTGAAGGAACGCTAACCAGCGAGTGGGAAGGATCTGGCGAGACTCAAATGATTGACGCCCGAGGGATGGCGATAATACCAGCATTCGTTGATTCACATGCTCATATGGTTTGGGCAGGGGATAGAAGTAACGAGATTACCATGAGAGCCGAGGGTCTTGATTATTCAGAAATATCAAATCTAGGAGGTGGCATAAGAAAAACAGTATCTCAAACTAGGAATGCAACAAGAGACAAATTATCGGAGCTATTTGTCCAAAGGCTCAGATCTGCCAAAGCACTTGGAACAGCTAGAATAGAATGCAAATCTGGATATGGATTGGATGTCTCGAATGAGATTCAGGCGTTGGAGGTCATGGGCATTAGCCATCCACCAATATCAATTGACAGGACGTGGTTGGGTGCCCATGATATTCCACATGGCGTAAGTCGTCAAAGGTATCTTGAGGAATTGATTGATGGCCAACTACCATTAGTTTGTGAATTGAAATTGGCAGAATATGTTGATGTATTTTGCGAGCCAGGTTGGTTTACCAAAGAAGAGACGATGCAAATTTGCGAGGCCTCGTCTGAAAGAGGGCTCAATGTCCGTTTACATGTTGATGAATTCCAAGACGGTGGTGGATTGAGGTTGGCTACGGACCTTGGTGCAGTATCTGCAGATCATGTTGCGAAGTCATCTATGGCAGATAGAGAATATGCTAATGAGAATGGAACGATGCAAACCTTCCTTCCCGGTACTCAGTACGTCCTAGGTAATCGACTTGATCTGCCACTGAAAGAATGTGAAGAGAGGGATTTTGCATTTTCAATGGCCTCTGATTACAACCCCAACTGTCCATCATTGTCCATACCGTTTGTCGGGAGCTTGGCAGTTCATAGGATGGGGCTGAACCCTTTGACAGCATTGGTTTCAGTGACTAGGAATCCTGGGACCACGCTCTCCCAAAATGTCGAGAAACACAACGGTACAATAGAGATTGGCAGGTCTTGCTCAATCCTGGTTTTGCCATCAGGAAATGTTGAATCTTGGGTATCGTCTTTTGGTACGATGAACGATCTGCAAATGATTAACTAATAAATATAGAATAGAAACTATAACTTAATATTTTTAGGATACGTCTAATTTTTAAAAAGATTTCACTAAATTCAAATTTTCTGTGAGACAGTGAAGGACAATATCACACGATATAGTCACCGACAGGGGGCCGATAATGCACATTATCAGCCCTTTATTGTCGATCTAATGCTTGTTGTAAGGCGCAGTACGGCGAATTTTTAATTTTCAACCTTTTTTGACCATTTATCCCCTATTCTAGGTGAAAATCATATATCGCATCAATAGTAGTGGGGTTGTGGGGCTTACGGCATTCTGCATGCGTTGCAAGACGATCGTGACACCAGATGATCACAAGATTGTCGTCATGGATAATGGCAGGAAAAGAATGTCAGCGATATGCCCCAACGCCGGTTGTGACGGAAAGCTGTCTAAAATTGTTGGATGATTCTAACCATTAGCATCAGAATGTTTCATGTGTGACAGGTATCTCGCCCGCTATAGAGGGCTCGTGGTCTAGGGGTTAT
>DAZE01000008.1:0-23873 GCA_002507175.1 Euryarchaeota archaeon UBA558 | reverse complement strand
GTCTAGGGGTTATGACGTCGCCTTGACATGGCGAAGATCGCAGGTTCAATTCCTGCCGAGCCCACCAATAGATTTCATTCTATCTTTATTAGTTAATCAATCAATGAGAAGTTTACCCTGAAGGTTCCCTTCCCCTTGTTCTGAACCTTGTCAACAACTATGCCACCGATCGGTCCTGTAGACGGTAGATGAGTACCAGCACACGGACATAGGTCTATTCCCTCTACCTCAACCATCCTGAGCTGTGGGTCGTCTCCGCCGACCCTGTCTATGATCCGCTCTACGAACCTCTTGTTTCGCACCCGATCATCTGTCATTATCTGATCACGGCCCCATTGGTGTACATTGATGCCGACGTCCTCATGGACCCAGTAGTTAGCGTCCTCAGTCAGTTGGTCCTTGTCAAACAACTCCCTGTCCTCGAATTTGAGATCCATCCTAGAGGATTCCGTGTTCAATTGGTTGCCAACCGTAATAGCGCCCCATCTCTCATTCGCCACAGCCGACACGATGTGGGCGGCGCTGTGCATCTTCGCTAGGCTGTCTCTCCTATCTCGGTCTATGACGCAAGTGACCTCGTCACCATTCGCTAAACCAGAACCTAGCAATGGGTGAAGGATGGACTGCGCTGCTGTGACCTCGCCAAAAGCGATTGACTTGCCGTCGATCATGAAGATGCCAGTGTCACCCGGTTGTCCCCCTCCCCTGGGATAGCACCAAGACTCGGAGAGGATTACCCCTCCTTCCTCAGTGACCTCCTCTACAACCGCCGTGAACGAAGGGGGATTAGTGCCAGGATGATGTTCAAGATGTCGTCTGGTCTGACTCAATTTAAACGCCCTCTTTGAGAATTCTCTTTGCGAGAGCCATAGTGTCATCGGAGAGGGACCTATCACGCACAATAGGTGCGGAGACGGTTCTGACCCATTCGTGCAACCTAACCACACCGACTCCTGGCTTCTCCTCCCTGAAATCCAGAGCAGCAGATGCAATGATCATCTCATTGGCCAAGACGCAAGCCGCTAGGTCACAGATTTCGATGAGTCGCTCAGAGGCTGTGGACCCCATTGAAACGTGATCTTCTTTCTCAGCGGAGACGGGGATGTTAGTTAGTGCTGCGGGACTGGCGAGAAGCCTTATCCTGGCAATGGCAGAAGCGGATACGTACTGTAGGATCATGAGTCCGCTCTCGAGTCCTCCATTTCTTGCAAGGAAGGGGGGGAGGCCACTCCAATGGGGTGTGAGCACCTGATTGGACCTTCGTTCGGATATGGAGCACAATTCGTGTAGGGCGGAGGCGAGGGAATCCGCTGACAGGGCCAACGGCTCGCCATGAAAATTGCCACCACTCAGGACGTCGTAGCCACCCTTGCCATCCGTCACTATCAGCGGGTTGTCGGTTGCACTGTTCACGTCTGATACTACCACCTTAGTCACGTGATCGAGCACATCAAAGACAGCACCATGAACTTGAGGAGCGCACCTGAAGCTATACGCATCTTGTACCCTATCACAATCTGCATGCGACTCCTTGATTTCAGATTCCTTGAGATGTTCCATTATTCTGTAAGCGCTCTTGCCCTGTCCTGCTTGATGTCTAATTTCATGTATCCTGGGGTCGAAAGGCGTGTGGGAGCCCGCAATTGCCTCCACGCTCATCGCACATGCGGCATCTGCCGCATCGCACAGCTTCGAGGCCAGGGATGAGGCCTCTGCGAGGTAAGAGCACATCTGGGAGGTGCCGTTTATCAGCGAAAGACCCTCCTTCGCTTCCAATACCACTGGTTCCCGTCCAATGTCAGAGAAGACCGCCTGGCTGTCTGAGTCGACCCACTGGCCACCAATCTTAGATTGGAATCTCCCCTCACCGATCAAGGACATGGCCATGTGCGCCAGTGGAGCAAGGTCCCCGGATGCTCCGAGGGAGCCAATGGAAGGTACGACTGGTGCGTGTCCGTGATTGATCAAATCCAGTAGTGTCTGGACGACCTCTACCCTGATTCCGGACGCGCCTTTTGCCAGGGAGTTCGCTCTAATGGCCATCATCCTCATGACGGATTCTGGACTCATGGGTGCCCCTATCCCACACGCGTGACTGAGCACCAGGTTTCGCTGTAGCTGCTTCAACTCTGGGGGTTCTATGCTCACGTTGGAGAGGCTCCCGAAACCGGTATTGATGCCGTATACCGTTGTCCCACTATCGAGAATTCGAGCAACATGATCCCTGGACCCCCTCATTCTATCGATCGAGTCATTCGAAAGTTTGATGTTTACACCGTCAGATCCTATCTTCATGATCTCTTCGATCGTCAATTTGTTGCCGTTTAGTGTAATATCCATTATTCCCGTCCCTCCAAAACACGATCAAGTATGTCAGGATCGACGGTGCTTGGTCTTGTGACCTTCAGCCTTGGGTCGTTGGTCTGGGCCCTATCGATTGCCCACATTGCGCCTTCGTTCCTGGCCCATGCTCTCCTGGCGACTCCATTGTCAACGTCCCATTGGAGCATTGAGTCAGCGCGCAAGGCAGCATTTTCTGAGCCATCTAGCACCATCCCAAAGCCGCCGTTCATGACTTCACCCCATCCAACTCCTCCGCCATTGTGGAGGCTTACCCATGTGGCCCCCCTGACAGCGTCTCCGACGAAGTTTTGAACCGCCATATCCGCTGTGAACCTCGATCCATCCCTAATGTTGGATGTTTCCCGATACGGGCTATCCGTCCCAGAAACGTCGTGATGATCCCTGCCTAGGATGACAGGCGCTGTGATTCTCCCGCTGGATACTGCCTCGTTGAACCTCTTTGCCATGATCCTCCTGCCCTCGCCATCTGCATACAATATCCTAGCCTTGCTGCCGACGACTAGCCGGTGCTGGTCTGCCTCCGATATCCATCGAATGTTGTCCATTATCTGTCCCCTGATCTGGGTTGGGGCATCATGGAGCTGTTCATTCAGGACTTCTATCGCTATCTCATCAGTGGCCCTCAGGTCAGCCGCATCTCCCGATGAGCAGACCCACCTGAAGGGGCCGAAGCCATAGTCAAAGCAAATTGGTCCCATGATGTCCTCCACGTAGGAGGGATACAGGAAGTTACCATCCACACCGACGTCTGCACCAGCTCTTGAGGCTTCAAGGAGGAATGCATTGCCATAGTCCCAGAACCTCATTCCCCTTCGAGACAGTCGCTTTATGACTGCGCCATGCTCAACCAAGGTCTGCCTTACTAGAGACCTAAATTGATTTGGGTCCGATGAGATCATTTCCTCTGCTTCATCGTAGGATAGACCGCGTGGGGTGTACCCTCCCAACCATGGATTGTGTAAGCTCGTCTGATCACTACATAGGTGGGGGACAACGTTCGCGTGTTCGAGGGACTCCAGCAGGTCGACGATGTTGCCTACGAATCCGATTGACACCGCTTCCTGGTCTGCGACGGCCTTCTTTGCTCGGTCAACCACGACTGCTACATCGTCACTCATCTCGGTCAGCCAGCCTTGCTTGTGTCTTTTCTCGACGGCGTGTCTGTTCGTGTCAGCGATGATCCCCACTGCACCCGTGATCACAGCAGCCTTTGCCTGGGCCCCCGACATGCCGCCCAATCCAGAAGTGACGAACAATACCCCGCCCAGATTGTCTTCTGGGGCCTTGCCCAAGTACATTCGAGCTGCGTTCATCAGCGTTATCGTTGTTCCATGAACGATGCCCTGTGGCCCTATGTACATGTACGATCCAGCGGTCATCTGGCCATATTGGGTCACACCTATCGCATTGTGGTACTCGTAGTCATCCTGTGTGGAGTGATTCGGTATCATCATTCCATTTGTGACGATGACCCTCGGAGATCCTGGGTTCGATGGGAACAAGCCCAGTGGATGGCCGGAATACATGACGAGTGTCTGGTGTTCCGTCATGCTGCTTAGTAGCTTCATGGTCAAGAGGTATTGACCCCAATTCTGGAAGACAGAGCCATTCCCTCCATAGGTTATCAATTCGTGCGGGTATTGAGCGACTTCTGGATCGAGGTTGTTCTGAATCATCAGCATGATTGCGGCGGCGTCCTCAGTCTTGCATGGGTATTCGTCTATTGGCCTCGCCATCATCGGGTATCTGGGCCTGAATCTATGCATGTATATGTGGCCGAATGTGTCTAATTCCTCCGCGAATTCAATCGAGAGCTCTGAATGCCACTCCTCGGGGAAGTATCGAAGTGCATTCTCGATTGCTAGTTTGTAAGACATTGGATCCAGAGACAAAGGTCGAGAGGGTGCGTGGTCCACGTTGGGGTCGATGGCTCTCTTCGGAGGGAGGTTCTCTGGTATCCCCATCGCCATTTCTAGTCTGAATGAGTCCGTGTCGGTCATCATAGGTCTCCACCCTCCGTGATCATGGGGATGACGTCCATGAGGCCCATTCTGAATTCTTCATGCCTGGCTTTTACGGCAACGGAGTCCTCGCTAGATAGGTAGGGGATGTTGGCTTCGACGTTCTTGGAGCCGATGATGGCTGCTGTCTTCAATAGCAGACCACTTGATATGAGATCGCTGTGAGCGTTCTTGTTGTGTAGGCCAAACAGCCCCTTGCTCAATAAGCTAATCTCAAGGGCCGTCTCCATCAATTCCAACGGTACCTCAGCTGCAAGAAGCGACGCGGATTCTATGCCTCTCTGTCTCTCTTGGTTTTCTTCTGGGAGCTTGTAGGCATTGACGACCGATTCATATGCATGGCAATCGGCATCATAACCGTCCGTGGCACGGTACTCGAAATCTGCAGTGGCATCCAAGATGGTCCTCGAGGGATCGTGGCCACCAGACCATTTCTTCGACTTCAGCGTGAGGTTTGAGACCATTCGAAGAAGAGCGGTACCTTGTCCCAGAACTATCCATCCAACTGCCCCCCCTCCAGGGGTGGGCGTGCCATCGGATATTGACTTCAACATATTCTCTACATCCATTTTCACTCCTCCCTCATGGCCCGGAGGGCCCACTCTATGATTCTGGTGTTCGGGTCAAATTCTCCTAAGCTATTGAGCCCTAGTCCTTCGATGGCTTTCTTGACGAGGGTCTCATGGTCATCATCAGACCCGTGATACCACCTCCCCGCTTCCAACATGGAATCGAGTGGAACAAGCCCCACGATCTCGCTTCCGCTTACCTCGACGCCCATGGGCTCGATGATCGACCTGATTGTTTCGTAGGCGAGGTGTATGCTCGTCTGATCCGGATCGGAGAGGTTCATCGATACTTGAGATATACCATGTGATTCCAACGGCACCCCCATACCCTGCACGGATTGTAGCAGGCCCCTAACTCTGAATTTTGACCCAGACTCGGCCTTGATGGGGAATCCAGATGACCTGATGACCTTCGCTGCGACGGAGGAGGCCATCGGAGCTTCCTCTCTTACATTCACATTGTAGGCGATAAGGACAGGTCTGACTCCTATCGCCATGGCTCCGAATTTCTCGTTTATTTCAGTCCACTCACCATTCCAGTTGTCAGGGTGCCTCGTCTCCTCGTTGTTCCATGTCCCGCCAAGGAATCGGTCTTTAAGTCCCTCATACCCTCCCTTTCTCAGGGTAGGCAGTCTAGACCTAGATGGCATCTTTGCGGAGTTTCCGTACCTGAACATAAGATGGGTTGCTTCGAGTTGCTGAAACACGTCATTCACGGCAATTTGGGCTTCTTCCATTTTCGTTTCCCCAAGAGGGACGAATGGCATCACATCTACCGCGCCCATCCTAGGGTGGTTGCCCTCATGGTGCCTCATGTCAATGTGCTCGGATGCTACGCGAATGAGCTGTACGCTGGATCGCACAACTTCATCATGCGATCCGACATAGGTTAGTACCGTCCGGTTGTAATCAGCGTCTGGCTCTATGCCGAGTACCGTAGAGCCACCGGACTCGATAGCCTCCCTAGCGGCTTGAATCACGCTTGGATCGCGGCCCTCGCTTATGTTTGGAACTGCTTCTATGAGAGTCATCGCTAGGCCTCACTGGTACAGGGCATCAGGGTTGGTTTTCGTCGCCGAAGTTCTCTCCTTTAGTATCCTAGCGACCCCCTCCTCGAAATCTGACCTAGATACCTGTTTACCGCCTGAAGATATGGCGGACATGGCAGCCTCAGTGACGACTGCTTTTATCTCGGCCCCACTGAAACCCTCACAGTTTTTGGCGATCTTGCCCAGATTAATGTCCTTCGCCAATGGTACCTTTGCTGTGTGGATCTCAAGTATTTCCTTGACACCATCCTTGTCGGGCGAGGATATCGATATGATCCTGTCAAACCTACCGGGCCTCAGTAAGGCCTTGTCTAGCAATTCCATCCTGTTGGTGGCGGCTATGACACTTATTCCCTCGCTGGAGGAGAAGCCATCCATCTCGGAGAGCAGTTGCATAAGGGTTCGATGTACTTCTCTATCCCCTGAGGTCGTCGAGTCCAGCCTCTTGCTGCCTATCGCGTCGATCTCGTCAATGAAGATGATTGATGGGGATCTTTCTCGTGCCATGTCGAACAACTCTCTAACGAGCCTGCCCCCCTCTCCTATGTACTTCTGGGCGAGTTCCGACCCCACAATTCCCAGGAAAGTTGCCTTGGTTGAATTCGCAAGTGCCTTCGCTAGCATCGTCTTCCCGTTCCCAGGGGGTCCCGAAAGCAAAACACCCCGAGGGGGGTCTATCCCGAATCTCTCAAATGCCTCAGGGTTTGTTAGCGGCAACTCCGCCGCTTCCTTGAGAGAGGATATCTGCTTGTCTAGACCACCCAGCATCGAGAATTCAACATCCGGCTTCTCGATGATCTCAGATGCCGCCACGAGTGGATCCCATCCATCGTTCAATACCTCGATGATGGATAGTGTATCTTGGTTCAGAGTGACTCTCGCACCAGGAATGAGGGTACTTGCTTCCAACCTCGGGTTGTAGGTCACGAGGAATACAGTGCCGTTCGAGCTTTTCACTATGGCTCTATCATCAACGATGTCCTGGACGTTCCCCACAACCAAGGGTGGTGACTTCAGATGCCTAAGGTCCTCCTCCAACCTACTCGCTCTCTTTGAAAGCTGAGTAACCTCATTCTCCAACAGCAGTTTCTCCGTGAGGAGTGTCTGGGTTCGATCGGCCAGTCTCTCGAAATCCTCCCTGAGAATGTCGATATCCCCCTTTTTGGATGGGTCCTCAGCCAGGGTTTCATTGGAGCTTTCCTCCCTCGCCGCGCGGCTGGCCATAGAGCATGGTGGGTATGGGCAGTTAGGAAGGCTTCGGCTGGGTGGCATTGATCATGGATGGCCCTTTCCCAATGTCATGGGCGTGTGCGAGTTATGTGGGAAGGGCAGGACCTCAGTGTTCACGATATTCGTCTCAGGTGCTAGAGTCGCAGCTTGCGCTGCGTGCAGTGAGAAACGGGGTGTCAGCCTACCCAGCAAGACAACGGGGGCGTCGAGCAAGGCCAGTCTTGGTTCAGGCAGTACGAGGAAAAACAACAAGAGGCCTAAGTTCGAGGTTGCGACCGATTTCCATCTGAGGATACGGAAGGCAAGGGAGGCGATTGGAATCTCGGTCCAAGACTTGGGACGTCGATTGAACATGCGAGTTCAAGACCTTCAGAGGTACGAGGGCGGTAGCGTCCCACCAGACAGCGTGGCCAAGAAGCTTGAGAGGGAGCTCAAAATAGAGATCATGGTCGAGACGGACGCCGACAATGTCACACCCGTCCGCAAGGGAAGTGGGCGAACGGTCACAATCGCAGACATGTTCGATGAGATGATGAGGGATTCATCCAATGGATAGATCCCGACGACTGAGGATCGAGGCCATACACCTAGACCAGGATGATCCGAGGAAATGCACGGCGAAGAAATTGGAGAGAGCTGGTCTGATCAAGTGCAAGAGCCGGATTTCCATGGCCCCTAAGAGGGGGATTCTCCTCGACCCCCTAACAGACAGGATACTCTCCCCATCGGACCTTGATTTGATACGGGGGGGTTCCATAGTCGCATTAGACTGCTCGTGGAAAAAGATCGAAGAATCGATCAGGATGATCAAGCGCACAACCAGACTGGAGTCCCGGATGCTCCCGATACTACTCGCGGGCAATCCCGTTAGTTGGGGGAAGAGGGGGAGGTTGTGCACCGCGGAGGCTCTATCTGCGTCCCTGTACATCGTCGGACTCAAACAGGAGGCTCTCGGACTGCTAGCGCCATTCACCTTCGGAGACTCATTCATGTCGCTGAACCAGCAACCTCTCGATGCCTATGCATCCTGTTCGAATGAGCAGGAGGTCTCAGAGGTTCAATGGGATTTCTTCGACCCATAGGACATTTTCCGAAGAAGGGTGGTATGAAAATCATCATATTCCGACGTCACGGAATCCCCCTATGAGCCCTGAGAACGCAAAGCGGCTTTATGCTTACATGCAGGATGCCGGCCGTCAACTGGATGGTAGGCTTCCACCCTCTAGGTTGCACCCTAATGGAAGAAATCCCTTTGCGCATGTGGCAATTTGCGTAAAGCAAAAATTCGGTTCATCCTACAAGGACATAGACGATTCCTTGCTCAAAAGGGTGATGGAGTACATAGACGGACTCGTCGAGACCCCGCGGTAGACAGACTGAACCCTCGGGTAGGTTGATCCAAGTATCAATGTTGGAAAATTTTCTTCAAGAACTATTAGCCATTCGCCCAGAGTTATCCACCTCGCGTCATTCACTTACGGAGAAAAATTAATCTTTGATTGTCCAAATAAAATCACCATGGTCAAAAGATTGCAAGTTAGTACCCTCATTCTATGTTGTTTAGTATTTCTTACCGGATGCCTTGGCGGAGGGTCGGAGTCTGAGGATAGTTCTGAAATAAATGGGGAAAATCAAGATTTGTTGGAACAGAGAATTGCCCACCTAGAAACAGCATTATTCGAGGCTAATTCATCTCTTGAATGGAAGGAGACAGAGATCGCCATCTTATTGACTGAGTTAGAGAATTTGGGTAGAAATATAGATGGCTCATTGGAAGCGGAATTTGTCTCATTACAATCTGATTACCTCAACCTGTCATTGTATTCCTTTACCGCCAATGAGACCATTTCAACTCTAGAATCACAATTATCCGATGAGATGGACCTTCGCGAGGAGCTGTACGAAAAAAGTCTCCTTAGACGAGTCAGGAACATGTCAAATTCTGGACTCTACAGCTCGCAATTAGATGGAGCGGACCTCAGTTGGACAGACCTTTCATACTCGAATCTTGGGGACTCTTTCCTAAGAGAGTCAAACATAAGCAATTCGAACCTAAGTTATTCTAACCTCGAATGGGCCTACCTAATGGAAGCTAACCTCAGCAAATCGGATTTCACTGGTGCTTATCTCTACGCAAGTAATATGCAAGGTGCTAATTTAGAATCCTCGATTCTTTCAGGGGCATATGTGGTTGCGATCAATCTGGTGGACGCAAATCTCCTGCATGCAGACCTCTCAGATCTGGATTTCAATGGAGTGAGTTGGGGTAACACGATATGTCCAGATGGCACAAATTCGGATGACAATGGGGGTACCTGTCAAAATAATCTCTGAGTCAGACACTTGATGTGGAATACGATCGGACTCAAATGAGAGTTCCATGGGTAGCCTATGAAATAGATCTGTTGAATTACCTGACATTGGAACCAGGATTTATGTTCCCGTCTGGCCTAATCAGCCGCACAGTACCACTTCCGTCGTCAGCCGCGAGCAACATCCCCTCGGACATCACGCCCCTCAGTTTACGAGGCTCGAGATTGGCGACGAAGACCACCATGCTGCCCGATAGCTCCTCCTTTGAATAGTAATCTTTCAGGCCAGCGCAGACGGTTCTCTCCTGTTCGCCACCCTCGTTGATCTTCACTACGTAGAGGCGGTCGGCATTGGGATGATCCTCGACGGATTCAACAATGCCTATCCTCAAATCGACGGAAGCGAAGGTGTTGAAGTCGATGTACGCCACGCCTTCCACGGGACCGGCTTCGCTCTTGACCTTGTCTGACTCGATTTCCCTCGAGAGTATCTCTTCTAGATCCAGCCTTGCGAACAGTGGGGCTACGCTAGGTAGCGCATCTGGCCGGTTATCTGGATTAAGTGCCTCATCCCAGGTTTCCTCGCTAGACTCCCCGGGTTCTCCTATCATCCCCCATAGTTTCTGGGACTGAAATGGCATGAATGGATGCGTGAGTATCGCGAGCACCCGCAGGCTATGCCACGCGGCTGAAAGTGGTTTGAGGGCCTTCTCTCGCTCAGAGGGGTCATTGGATTTGAGGTACTTCCATGGCTCGGCCCTCTGTAGGAACCCATTCCCCTCCTGGGCGATGTCCATCACCTTCCTCAAAGCTTCCTTGAAGCGCTGCTTCTCCATCGATTCCATTGAGCCTGTGATCTTCCCCTCGATGAAGCCCCTGAAATCTGGGTACCCCTCCAGGCCCGGGAGTCCCAAAAGGGGGTTTAATCCGCTATCTGAGGCTCTAGCAACAAGCGTGAGGACCCTGTTTACGTAGTTGGCGTATGTTCCGATGAGCTCATTGTTGACCTTGTCCACATATTCCCTCCATGTGAAATCCGTGTCATGAAGTTCTGGCATATTCACCGTCAGGTGATACCTGATGGTGTCTGGGTCATACCTCTCTAAGAAGGTCGGTAGCCAGACAGCGTGCTTCCTACTTGTCGAGAACTGGTCCCCAGATAGCATGAGGTATTCGTTTGAAGCGACGTTGTCCTCGAGATGGAGACGTTCGGACCCCTCTCTCCCCCGGTTCAGGGCCATCAGGATTCCCGGCCAAATGATCGTGTGAAATGGGATGTTGTCCTTCCCCATGAAGTAAATGTGGCGGGGGTTCTCGCTGTCCATCCACCAACGTCTCCATGCATCGCTCTCGGAACCTGACACCTCCGCTATCCGCTCCGACCAGATTCTCGCGCAGGTGAGGTATCCTTGGACTGCATCAAACCAGACGTACACCCGTTTCTCACCCCAGACCTCGTCATCCAGGGGGATCCTGACCCCCCACTCTATGTCTCGAGTGACCGCTCGGGGGCGTAGCCCCATATTGAGCCAGTTCTGCGTCATGGCCCTGACATTCGGCTTCCAAGTGGATTTCCTGTTCGCAGCATGGGCCTCTAGGTCACCCTGTAGGAGATCCAACCTGAAGAAAAGATGGTCCGTCTCCCTGATCTCAACAGGAATCTCAGGATTTAGTTTCGAGACGGGGTCCTTCAGCTCATTGGACTCATATGTGGCGCCACATGCATCACACTGGTCCCCTCTTGCTCCTTCTGCTCCGCAAGCCGGGCAGATCCCCTGGACATACCTGTCTGGTAGGAACCTAATCCCACCATCATCTGCGACTGAACAGAACTGCTCCATGGTCTCTCGGATCAAGAACCCATTCTCATGGAGTTCTAGAAGGACTTCTTGCACTAGTTCATGATGGCGTGGGTCCGAGGTCCGTCCATACAAGGCACCTCCAAATTCCACCCCCCTCCTGTCTATGGTTTGGCCCCATGAGCATCCCAGTTTGACAAGGGAGTCGAAAATCGCGTCATGGTTCTCATCTACAACCGCTTGCGGTGACTTGCCTGTTTCGTCCGCAGTTACGGTTATTGGGGTACCATGCTCATCCGAGCCACTGAGCATCAGCACCCTCCTCCCCCTCATTCTCTCGTACTTGTATTGTATGTCAGCTGGGAGGCAGTTCCCAGCTACATGGCCGAGGTGGAGGGGGCCATTGGCATATGGCCATGCCATGAAGATGGAAACATACTCCCCGGGCCCTGTTGACATAGTAGGAACCGTGAACAGCCACATATTTAGGGGATGGGCAATCTGGTGACCCCGGAGAAACGCACCAATATGCACTCTACCATAGTCCAAAACACCCATTGGAGGATCTTCTGAAGTGACTCCGGAAGCGGCGATTCTGCTCTATGGGAGCGTGGCTCTTGGGGTCTCCTTTCTCTGTTCTATACTAGAGGCCGTCCTGCTCAGCACCACAAGGGGACACATACTCGCCCTTCAAACAAGGATGCCAGTCACAGCTCGTAGATGGCTCTCCTTCAAGGATGACCCAGAGCGGCCCCTGACCGCAATCCTGACCCTCAATACGATCGCCCACACCGTGGGTGCTCTAGGTGTTGGGTCCCAAGTCGAGAAGGCCTACCCAGGGGAGTATGCGCTGGCAGTAGCTTCCACTATCCTTACCCTGCTGGTCCTTCTCCTTTCCGAGATTCTCCCGAAAACGATCGGTACCCTGTACTGGAGGCGCCTAACCTTGAGCTCAGGTGCAGTTCTCCATTCGATGACCTTCCTCTTAGCCCCCATCGTCTGGCCCATCGAGAAGACGAGGAAACTACTGCCCTCAGTGAAGGAGGAGTCCATGACACGCGACGAGATATCCGTCATCGCGGACATCGCCGAGGAGACCGATGTCATCGACGAGAGGGAGGAGAGCGTCATACAGAATCTCATGATGCTGAAGGAAATGACCGTGGGGGCCATCATGACCCCAAGGACCGTCATGACCTCGGTGGAGGCACACGAGACAGTGGGCTCGGTCATCAAGAGGATCCCTGTCATGGTCCATGGTAGGATGCCCGTCTTCGACGATGACTCAGTCGTGGGCATGGTCCTAAGGTCGGATATCCTCCGCAGGGCTGCGGCCGACGAGTTCGAGCCGACCATGACAGACATAATGAGGCCGATAACGAGTGTGCTCTCCGGTCGGTCGATAGATGCGGCCATGAGGGTGATGCTAGAGAACAGGGTTCAGATCCTGACAGTGGAGGAGGAGTTCGGCACGATCATCGGCCTAGTGACGATGGAAGATGTGATAGAGACACTCCTCGGCGTGGAAATCGTCGATGAGGCAGACATAGAAGGCATAGAGGATGGTGCGGTGCGAGAGGACATGCGCGAACTTGCCATGATGAAAAAGGAGGAGGAGTGAGACTCAATCCAGGTTAACCGTGTCCTCTTCCTTCTCTGATAATAGTCCTCTCTTCTCAGCGTAGTCACTCAGTTGGTCTAACCTCTTCAACCAGCCCTTGGAGCTACCGGTCTTCGTGGACCTCACGAGCCAAACGCCACCGAAGATACGCTCCCAGAGACCCCTCTTGGCCATGGAGAACTTGGTCAGGAGCCAGTCAAGGGCCAAAGGCAGTAGCAGTAGCAGCCCAATAACCCTGAAGATCGCAGAGCCCGTCGTCTCACCGAGTGGGGATGATAGGTCTGACAGCATCGTCAACGCGGTCACGAGGCCAATAAGGGCGAATGGGAAGTTCAACCCTTTGAGGAAGGTGTAGGCCCAGGACGCGTTGTCTCCGCTTGATGTGACGAACTTTGTCCTGGAGACGATGTTGCCGATGGTCCTATTGAATCTTGAGGGGAGGAATCCCACGTTGCCGATGTACAGCACCATGCCACCGATGATGAAGTATGTTGCGTCGAAGTCTGACCCCCATGCGAATATCCCTACGACAGGGAACATCCAGCCATATCCGACGAGGATGTCAACGAATCTCCTGAAGGCCATTTGACCACTTGTTGGTTGTTCGAATCCAGTTGGAAACGAGGGAAGGTCTGCCACTGGCTTGGGGTCCTTGGCCTTCTTCTCCCTATCCTTGCGGCGGGAGAACTTGGAGTCCCTCTTTGGGGCCTCCTTCTTCTTCTGCGGGGTTGGTTCGGCCTTGGCAGGGGGTTTCTTCTCGGCCTTCTTCTTGCTCTTCTTCTCCGGTTCATTCCCGGATCCTGCCTTCTCTAGTAGCCCCATCTGTATCCCTCACTGAAGTGCCTCGCCCATAATCTTGTAGTGTTCAAAGTCAGGGGATTGTGTGAATTGCTCGATCTCTGAGGCAGGTAGGTCCCCCAATACCTCGTTGATTAGCGAGAAGAACTCCCTCCTCTCTGCCTCTGGAGCGTGATGTGGGTCAGTCCCGACCTTCTTGTACAGCTCATAGGCATCTGATTTGGTGAATGATTCTATGAATTTCGAGCTCTGGTTGCCCAATAGGTTGTCCACGATGGTGAATAGCTTGGCGAAGTCGTCGTTGGCCTGCTTCAGCATGGTGATGGCCTCTGCGAACTCCGCGAACTCCATGGTCCCACTGTCGTCGACGTCTGCGGTTTCGAAGAACTCCACCAATTCCCATTCCTCGAACGAGGATAGCATCTCCACGCTGATACCCGTAGCCTCAGCCACCTTCTCGACAAAGTCCTCCTCCTCCATCGAGTCGATGAATTCCTCCAATGTTAGGTGATCCGTGTCCTTTGGCTTTTGAATGAGCTCGACCTTGGGTGCTATGTCTCTGACGACCTGCTGTTGCTCCTTCCTCATCACTATGATCTCCCGGTCCAACTCAGAGCCGAATCGATCCGAGAACCTGTTTAGGAGGGAGCCTCTGTCACCCTTCGCAATCCTGTCGATATGCCCGTACATACCATCGAGGCCCTTGTCCCCGATGTTGGCCTCTTTCCTCGCGCTCCACAGCGACTCCAAGTCACCTTCGTCGTTGTTGTCGGTGCTCTTGGACCAGTCTTGATCGAACTCTCCCAATTCGGTTGTCTTCACAGATCCCTGCCCACCACCGATTGGTACGAGGGTATCGAAGTCGTCGGAGTCGTTCGATGGTAGCGGAGGGGGTGGCGGGGGTGGTGGTGCCCACGAGGCTTCCCCGTCCATCGGCGGGGGTGGTGGAGGTGGTGGCAAGGGCTGATTTTTGCCCTTCTTCTTGCGCCTCGGGATTATTCCCATGCACTTCGCTGGAAACTTCTGGGGTTTCAAGGTTCTCCGTGGTTGACGTGCATCAAGACGTTTGTCTAACCAGTGAGCTCTGCCCAGCCCTTCAGTTGGAGGAACATCGCCATGCCCTCATCCACGGTGAATTCGTCACCAGTGCCCCCCTCGATCTCCCTTTGGTTGATTACTGCCCGGACATCGTCTTCGAGTAGTCTAATTCTCTTATCCTCTGGGCCTCCAAACACGACTGCTTCCTTGAGGGGGTCGAAGTGTTGTGAGCCATCGGGATCCAGACGATCGAAGGGAATCTCGGTGACCCTTAGTCCGGACTTTCCATGGAGGCTACCAAGGTGCCTGATGACCCTCTTCACATCGACCGTGACGTTCTCGTCAGTCTCACCACCGATGACAGAGACGGAGTTGTTCGCTCGGACCAAGGCCCAGAACAGGCTCGTTCCAGTGTCACCGAACACCTTCAGGGACCTGTTTTCCCTCAATCTATCTATGTGATCCTTGCTTGATGCCTTCGCCACAAGGTCCTGCATCTTCGGCCTGCTCACGGGGTGGTTCTGGGACTTCGCTTGCTCCATTAAGGCAGAAATCGAAGGCGAATTTGAGTCGCCCTGCGATGTGGCCGCTAGTATTTGAGAAATCCTCTCCACCCCCTCGTCGAGGCGCCTTGACCACCCAGAGTCAAGTGACTTGGTGGAGGAGACCTCCAATCCAACCCCTCGGATGTAGGTAACTATCTCCCTCCGGGCGTTCGAGTCTAAGTGGAACAGGGATGGATCCCGAACGTGTATGTGAAAGCCCCTGTGCCCAGAGAAGGTGAATTGAGCGTACTCCCTCTTGAAACCGAACTCTGGCTCCAGAAAGTCATTCCACAAAGACCAAGCTTGCTCCTGTATGGATTGTATCAATCCAGGGAAGTCGGTGTAGCTTATTCCGTGGAGGTGATCGCCGTCCAAATCGAAAATCAGGTCTGCACCCCTCCACCCCTTGTCTGCCATCGTCCTCTGTGATGGATCGTCGTAGTACGCAGTGGAGTGGAAGCAGGAATGGGGGAACCTCTGAACCAGGTATGAGTGGAGTGAACTCGGATCCATGAAAGCCCTATGCCGGTCCGTCGGGCGGTCCCCCCACGGCATGAACATCCACTCACGCCTCCGCAGTCGGGGCGGTATCCAGAGGTCATCAGGGCTCAATGACCTGTAGAAGTCTGCGAACCGCGAGCCGATCCTGCTCCAACCCTTCGCCACAAATAGCGGTGTATGAGGCGGCACATCAAGATGGCGTTATTCCATTCTGAGTCCTGGAACAGGCTTGGGTTCGGTTGACGATTCAGCGCCAGTGACCTCTAGGTATGCCTCGTATGAGAGGTACTCCCCGTCATGGACGATAGCCTCGGAGAATTTGAGCGGCTTGCCAGTCTTGGCACACTTTGGGCCAAGCTGGCCTGTTGCTGTGGAAAGCCTCTCTGGATCGACCATGTTCCCCCCAGACGGGGGAGATACTTCATGGTGCCGCACCGAGGATCTTGCCAAGGCGATTTATACCCCCTCACATTGGAGGGCTCATGGTCACCCATTTCTCGATCGGGCACTCCCCCGACCCAGATGATGCCTTCATGTTCTACGCGATGACAGAATCCCTGATCGAAACCGGGGAGAGGCGGTACGACCACGTGCTTGTGGACATCCAGACCCTCAACCAACAGGCCCTAGATGGCGAGCACGACGTGAGCGCCGTATCCATCCATTCCTACCCGACGATAGCAGAGGACTACGCCCTCATGAATTGTGGGGCATCAATGGGTGAGGGTTACGGCCCCATGATCATATCGAACCTCGAGTCGTCAGTCGATGAGGCAAAGAGGTCAACCATAGCGATTCCCGGGATGGGGACCTCCGCATACCTCACTCTCAGGCTGGCCCTCGGTGACGTCGACGTCGAGGTGATGCCCTTCGACGAGATACTCCCCTCCGTGGCCTCAGGCAGGTCCACCCATGGCCTGATCATACACGAGGGTCAACTCACATGGAAAGACGAGGGTGTCCACCTCGTCCTCGACCTTGGGGTCTGGTGGAACGAGAAAACGGGTCTACCCCTCCCCCTCGGTGGAAATGTCGTCCTAAGGAAGCATGGCAAGGACCTCTGTGCAGACATCACGATGGACGTCAAGAACTCCATAGTGCATGCCATCGAGAATCCGGACTCAGCGCTATCATTCGCAAAGAAATGGGGGAGAGGGATCTCGGACGAGACGAACGAGAAGTTCGTCGGGATGTACGTCAACCAGAGAACCATTGACTACGGTCCTGATGGGAGAGAGGCTGTCATGAAGTTCCTCGAGGAGGGACAGAGGATTGGACTCGTAGATCCAGGGTTTGATCCACGAGCCATCGATTTCATAGGCCGGCCGTGAGGTGGGGAAACACATGAACAAGCCCGAAGTCTCCGAGTTTGACTCAGTCGATCCAGCCCCTGCTAGTGAGGTCTCGTCCGTGAAGGACCTGCGCGCCACGATCTGCAACGAGAGCGAACGCATGTTCCAGAGGATGCGGGCACTCTTCGCTCTCAGGAACATAGGTGGAAAGGATGCGGTGGAAGCGCTGGCAGCGGCGTATTCCTCAAAGTCTGCCCTCCTGAAGCACGAGATCGCCTACGTGATGGGTCAGATGCAGGACGCGCATGCGGTCCCCTACCTAATCGAGAGGCTAGAGGACACGGAAGAGGACCTCATGGTGAGGCACGAGGCTGCAGAGGCGCTCGGCGCCATCGGGGACAGGGTCGCCATGACCACGCTAGAGAGATTCATCTCAGACCCCGAGCCAGTGATATCAGAGTCCTGCGAAGTGGCCATCGACCTCCTGGAATACGTGGCATCAAAGTCACTCGACTACGGTGCAACGGAGTGAATGCACCCTGAAACCACGTTCGGCTCCATGCCGCAGACGTCTACGAGGAACCTGGATAGGCCCTCCACGGACTCTTCGTCGAGAAGGTTCGAAACCTCCGAGAGGAAGTACTGGTCCATCCTATCTGGCGTGAGTCCGATCTTTCCTGCCGCCAGCCGAACCACCTCCTCGCGCCTGCTCTGGTCCCTCAGGAATGACCTGTAGTTCGCGACGAGCTCCGTCCTCGCTTCGACAATGATTTCCTCATCCGCAGACCTGTGAGCGGCGAAGATGCCGAAGACCATCGGCAGCCCAGTTGTCCTCGTCCACTCAGCCCCGAGGTCTAGTTGCACCAAGGAGGGGTACTCTGATGCAGCCCGCAGTGCGCGATCCCCGATGAGGAGGGCGCCGTCGCATTGCTGGAGCATAGACTTGAGGTCCGGTCCCAAGTCGATGCATCGAGGGTCCAACCCCTGCTCACCGAGGTACCACCTCAGCAGCCTCTTTGAGGTGGATGAGTCAGTTGGAAAGGCGATGTCCCTCATATGGTCTGGTGGCCTGTCTCCGAAGAGTAGGACGCTTCCGACGTGCCCCAGCGACACGATCCCGAGCTCCCCGACAAGCTTTAGCTGGTCGTTGTACTTGGCGAAGTCTGCTGACGGGATGGGTGCCATGAGGCAGTCTCTCCTTACGACGTGGCCGGACAGCCACGATGGGGGGGCTGGGAGGATCCTCCACTTCTCGGAGAGGCCATGGTAGAGAGGGTCGCAGTTCGTGAACGCAACTCGTCCGATTGTCCTATCCCACATCATATCACCCCGCTACTGGTAGATTTCTCGTTCGGGGGAGGTTCTTCAAGGTGCGTGGTTCGAACTGTGTGTAGATGGTGTTTCTCTGGACGGCGTGTTGACCGGTCGATTCGATCAGCCTGATCAGGCCCTCCAACCCTGTATTCTGGGGCGTAGTCGACCCTGCAGCGTGCATGATCTCCTCCTGCTGGACCGTCCCGTCAATGTCATCAGCGCCAGATAATATTCCTATCGAGGCGAGGTGATCCCCTATGTTCATCCGATATGCCTTGAGGTGAGGTATGTTATCGAGCATGATCCTCGAGATCGCGATCGTCCTGATGACCTCCTGCCCAGTTGGTATCTGAGCCTCGGGGAGCCTCGTATGGTCGGGCAGGAAGGGGTAAGGTACGAAGCACTGGAATCCCGATGTCTCGTCTTGGAGGCTCCTCAGGAGATGGAGGTGCGTGATCCTGTCAGCCATGGTCTCTACGGTGCCGAAGAGCATGGTGCAGTTCGTGGGGATGCCTAGTTGGTGGGCTGTCCTGTGGATGGAAAGGTACTCCTCGCTGGACTCCTTGCCCCTGCAGATCCTGTCCCTGACGCTGTCCACCAGTATCTCGGCGCCACCACCTGGCAGTGAGTCCAGGCCCGAGTCCCGCAACCTCGTCAGTGTCTCGCGGATGCTTACGCCCGAGCGCTTTCCAATGTGCTTGACCTCGACGGCCGTGAGGGACTTCAGGCTGATGTGGGGGAATTCAGCCTTCGTGGCCCTGTAGATCTCCTCATAGTGCTCTATCCTCCACTCTGGATGGAGTCCGCCTACGGAGTGGACCTCGTCAATGGTAGATGCCAATGGGCGCACGCGGTCCAGGTATTGCTCGGTAGAGAGCGCGTATGCATCCTCATGCTTAGGTCCCTTGCGGAAAGCGCAGAACCTACATGCGAGCACACATATGTTCGTCGTGTTGACGTGGAGATTCAGGTTGAAATGGACGTTTTTCCCATGCCTTCGTTCCTTGAGGTGGTTCGCGAGGATGCACAGCTCGTTCATTGGCGCATCTCGATAGAGCTCCAATCCAAGTTCCTGGTCTACCCGACCTTTCTCAGTGACCTGTTGCCAGGCTCTCCTTACGACATCGGAGCGGAGATCCATGGCGAAGGTCCCGCCATCCAATTCCATGCTACTGCTCTTCCCCACGACCTCTCGATAGAGGACCCATGTATAATTGAGTGGCTCGGACCGTGGGAACCAATTTGATAGGCAAGCAATAAGGACCAATACAAACAGGGTGAGACATGCCTAGCGTTGATCTAGTTGAGATGGGGGAGTCTGCTAAGAGATGCAGGAGAAGGATCGTGGACATGGTCTACAAGGCCCAATCCGGGCATCCGGGAGGCTCCCTGTCATGCATCGACATTCTGGTGTCCCTCTACAAAGGAGTCATGAGGTTCGACCCCGAGAATCCAGAGTGGGACGACCGTGACCGATTCATCATGAGCAAGGGCCATGCAAGCCCCGCCGTCTACTCAATCCTCAGGGACCTGAATGTGCTGACCGATGAGGACCTCGATGGCTTCAGGTCGATGGGCTCGGTGTGTCAGGGCCACGTCGACAGGAAGTGGACGAGGGGGGTTGACTTCTCCGCAGGCAGCCTGGGCATGGGCCTCTCGTTCGGCCTGGGCTCCGCACTCGCCGCCCGACTCGATGGGTCCGATCGCCACACTTGGGTCCTACTGGGCGATGGTGAGATCCAAGAGGGTCAGATCTGGGAAGCTGCGATGGCCACGACCCACCTTGAGGCCGGGAACATCACAGCCATAGTCGACAAGAACAGGATCCAGAACGACAACTTCGTCGACGAGCAGATGAGGGTCGGCGACATCTCCTCCAAGTTCGAGTCCTTCGGCTGGGAGGTCATAGAGGTCGATGGCCATAGCCTCAGCGATGTCACGGCAGCACTCCAGAGGGCGAGGGGCAGCGGAGTGGCCACGGCAATCGTGGCTGACACCGTCAAGGGCAAGGGCGTGTCCTTCATGGAGGACAACCCAGCATTCCATGGTGCGGCGCCAAATGCCGAACAGTACGCGACGGCGATGGAGGAGCTGGCATGACCGGATTCGCAGAGCCCGGTGCGTCACGGGACGGCTATGGGGACGCATTGCTCGACATGGCAGGTGACGAGCGAGTCGTGGTGCTCGAGGCGGACTTGGGGAAGTCAACCAAGTCGTGCCACTTCCGTGCCAAGTACCCAGAGCGGACGTTCTGCCTTGGGATAGCAGAGCAGAACATGGCCCTCGTCGGTGCCGGTCTGGCAGAGTCGGGGAAGGTACCATTCGCGAGCACGTTCGCCATCTTCTCAGAGCGGGCCTTCGAGCAGTTCAGAAACGGGATAGCCAGGACCGAACTCGTCGTCCACCTCTGTGGCAGCCACGGTGGCATGCACACGGGACAGGACGGCAGCAGCGCCCAATCGACGGAAGACCTGGGGATCTTCAGGACGCTCCCGGAGGTCACGGTCATGACCCCTAGCGACAGGAACTCCGCTCGCTCGCTCACGAGGAAGCTGCTCGACCACCCCAAGCCCTCCTACACCAGGACCGCGAGGAACAAGACGAGAGAGATCTACACGGGGGAAGAGGCCGAGGCCCTAGAGATCGGAAAGGCATCCGTCCTTCGAGATGGTGCAGATGCGTCCATCATCGCCTGCGGCGTCATGGTCGAGAGGGCCCTCGAGGCAGCAGATAGGCTGGCTGAGAGGGGCGTCGAGGCCACGGTCATCGACATGCACACCATCAAGCCAATCGATCGGGAGGCTATCATCAGGGCTGCAAGCAGCGGTGCGATCGTGACGGCAGAGGACCACTCCGTGATTGGAGGACTCGGATCCGCCGTCGCCGAGGTGCTTGCGGAGGAGGCGCCAACGATGATGCGTATGATAGGGGTGAGGGACAAGTTCGGGGAGAGCGGATCCCCTTCCGACATCATGGACAAGATGGGTCTGACATCTGAGAACATCGCATCGAAAGTAGAGGATTTGCTCGCCAAGTGAGAGGGCATTTGATGTAGCACCTCCGCGCCAGGCGCACCATGGTCGACGAATCCAAGTTGAGGGACCTCCTCGATGGGAAGATCTCCCCCGAGGAGGTCGACGACCCGAACCTCATCAGCCTCATCGAGAGGATCTACGGCGCTGAGGCCCTGGAGAAGCTCGGGCTGAGGCAGACCGAATCCGAGCCAAGGATGTTCTCAGAGCCCCCTCCCGAGTCCCCTGCCCCCGACGAGCCGGAGGACGATGAGCAGATGCACGTCCAGAACGAGGAGCGATGGTCACCGCGGTGGGCCTCCATGATCGCTGGGCTCCTTCTGACGGCCATCCTAGTCGGGAACGTCTACGTCGGCCTCGAGCCCACGGTGGGCCTCTGCGACGCCGACCCATGCGGCGAGACCTACACCCTCTCAAGCGCACCCGACCTCAGCTCGGAAGACAGTTGGCGCGACAAGGGCTCACTGACCAACGAGGACATCGTCGCAGTCGGCGCCAGCTCCGTGCTCCTCGTCTTCGGACTGACCGGTCGGTACAAGCAAGCCAAGTAGTGAGGCTCAGTACATCCTCGCGAGGTATTGCCTGCGCGTGGTCATCTTGCCCGTGGCGATGCATGGCACCTCCTCGTCAT
This sequence comes from Euryarchaeota archaeon UBA558, assembly GCA_002507175.1. GTDB lineage: Archaea > Thermoplasmatota > Poseidoniia > Poseidoniales > Thalassarchaeaceae > MGIIb-N1. Next base: position 1,757 of record DAZE01000008.1, on the reverse strand, counting down.
AGGGATGCAGGTCATCGCCTAGCAACGTGAGGTTGGTCGACTTCTCCAACCTCTCGGCATCCGCGTCGTTGCCATCGAAAGCCACCTCGTACACGATGCCGTCATCCAGGACCTTCGGGTCGTCCGGGAGTGCGTCCAGCACCCTCATCTTTGACTCCAACAATGCGGATGAGCGTGACCTCAGCTCCGCGGAGACGTCATCGAGGCCCTTCCTGACGTACAACTCCAGGTCGATGAGCGGATAGCTCTCCTTGCCCCCCGTCCTCATCGTCGACACGAACGTGCCGTTGGAGAGGTCCCTCGGTCCGATCTCGACCCTGATTGGGACGCCCTTGATCTCCCAGTCGTAGTGCTTCGCCCCTGGCCTCATGTCCCTATCGTCCAGCCTCGCTCTGATGCCCGCTGCCTTGAGCCGCTGGACGATCTGCCTGGCCTCGGGCTCCACGGCCTCGTCGAGATGTGAGGCCACGGGCATGACGACGGCCTGGATCGGCGCTATCGATGGTGGCATGATGAGGCCGGCGTCATCGCCATGGACGCCGACGACAGCACCGAGCAATCGCTCGCTCATGCCGAAGGTAGTCTGGTGGCAGTGCTGCTGATTGCCATCGGAGTCCTCGTAGGTGATGTCGAAGGCCTTGGCCCATTGGTCCCGGTAATGGTGGTAGGATGCTATCTGGAGCGTGCGCCCATTCGGCATGATGGCGTCAACCGCATTCGTGTACCAAGCCCCGGGGAAGGTGTCCCAGACGGGCCTCTTGCAGATGATCGCAGGGAGGCACAGCTCATGGAGGAGCCTCTTGACGATACCCGAGTCCTCGTCTATCTGGGCATCCGCGCCCGACTGGTCGGCATGTGCCGTATGGGCCTCGAAGAAGTGTATCTCCCTGACCCGTATGAAGGACCTCGTCTGCTTCGTCTCGTACCTGAAGGTGTTCACGATCTGGAACGTCTTGAGGGGGAGATCGGCGTGTGACCTGATCCACAGCGAGAACATGGTGTACATCGGGGTCTCGCTCGTTGGGCGAAGGAACATGGGGACGTCCAGCTTGTGCTCACCAGCGTGGCGGACCCAGTAGACCTCCTTCTCGAATCCCTCGACCTCCTCGTCCAGCCTGAGCTCCGATGGGTCTACCCCCTTCTCCCTGGCCATCTTGAGCCGTTGTACGAGCTTGTTCTCCTTCTCCAGGAGCTCGTGTGGTACGAGTAGTGGGAAGTTGTACTCGTCGTGGTCGCTCATGCTCATCTCGTTCCTGACGATGGAGTCTATGTTGCCCATGGCGCTCCACCCATACGGCTTCCATACGTCCATTCCCTTGATCGGGTACCTCTTGTCCACGAGGTCGGCTATCTCGACGATGGCGGGGTACCACGCGTTGAAGTCGTCCTTGGGGGGGATCCCCCTCTTGGCACTCCCATGTCCCTTCGCCATAGTCCGTGGTCGACCTACCACCCTTCAAAATGCCGGGGGTTCAACTCCCCCAACCCAGGATCAGTGCGTCGATGGCCTCACAAAGGTCAATCTCCGCGTCCAGGGTCCTGACCGAGTCCCCCTGGACAAGGTACCCCCGCGGCCCTTCGCCCTTCAGCCCCTCGAGGAGATTGGCCACCACAGCGCTGGTTCCAGCCCTATGCATGTGTGAGCGGGCACGTTCGATCAACTCCTGCTCCGTGATCCCCGACTCGAGCTTGAACGAGATAACCCTGGACTCGGGGGAGATCTCCCTGATGTGCTCGATCAGTCGTGGCGCGGGAGA
>DAZE01000007.1:21916-42660 GCA_002507175.1 Euryarchaeota archaeon UBA558 | reverse complement strand
CTCGGCTGCGGCGGCCGCGGCGGCTGCTGCGGCAGCCTTGGATTCAGCTTCTCTTGCTTTGTTTTCAGCGTCTAAAGCATCAACTTTGAGCTTTTGCTCAGTCTCCGCGAGGTGCTTGTCAACAGAGACTGAAGTCGTCGTGACCGTTTTTGTTTGAATTACGTTTTCCTTCACGGCTACATCATTCTTCTTTTTGGATGACGTGCTTACAGTGGCTTTGTAATTCCCCTTCCGATAATCAACGGTGATAAGCCAAAGGAAGTGTATTTTTCCTAGAATTTTGAATGATAGCATGAATTCGTAGACCCCCTCATCCAAGTCGTCAGGATCACGATCATCGACCTTCAATCGAATTACCATTGTATCATCATCTTTAGAATGGTCAACATCATGGGGCTGCTCCACGGCAGAAATGTCGAACTGGGGACCTGTGACAGTTCTGATTGCGTTGTCTCCTACTTTTCTTATGGTGATTACTTCTTTGCTGAGAGCAGCCCCCCCAGCAGGCATCACATTAGGGGATTGGAGGATGTAAGGATTCTTTTTCGTACCAATGCCTCGTACGAATTCGGGCTCTGATGTCACGTGTGGGCCCCTCCTTCTGTTCCTTCGAGCATCCAAAATAAGCCAAATCAAGACAAGCAGTAGCAGAGCTGCCTGGACATATTCCTGTGTCCCTACAACAGCAGCATCAGTGTAAATATCACTAGTTTCTTGACCTGTGACAGACATAACATAATCGTAGTATGAAAGTGTGCTTGGATCATTGGCGGAGATGTAAGCGGGAAACAGTCCTAGGTAAGAATTGAGAACTAGTGAAAGTGTAAGCAATAAGAAGAGCAATGTCATAATTCTTCTCGCAAATCTTGGCCTAGCCATAGTAATACCTATGTCCTAGCAAATGGACTTTCAATATAATCATAGTTCAAGATACTGAGTTACTGGAATGAACAAGAATCGAGACAAAAACGATCGACGTGGTGCTCGTGCCGGGATTTGAACCCGGGTCGACGGATCGAGAGTCCGTCATGATGGACCGAACTACACTACACGAGCCAGGGTAGGCGCTACAGAGCGTTGTATATCAAAAGCACCCTCAAGCTTTGTTGTTTCACTTTCACTTTCACTTACGCCACCCAATCAGTAGTTCATATGCAGAATCGTTGCCAATGAATCATGAAATCGGCACAAAACTTCAACAAACAGAGTATATCTGCGTACACGATCGTACCATACAGCGCCTTGAAACCATCATTGATTACGGCAAATTCAACAGATGCATACATCGTACACGATGATGGGATCTTTGAGGAAGGGGGTAATCACAAAATTGCATATAGGGCCGTGGAGATATCATCGAAGTCGATAGTTGGGATCGTCAATCGGGCAAGAAATGTGAACCTAATCAGGGGAGTTGCGTGACCATGTCTCGAACTAGGAGGCTTAGATCAGAAATAGAGGTAATGCTCAGATCCGGCCCGGCGAACACGGTGGAAATCTTTGACCACCTGAACAATCGCTTCAAATGGGGTGCAACCATGAATCAAGTAGGAAACATATTGGCCAAGGACAATCGTTTCTCCAAGATTGGTCAGAAGAGAGGGGAGTTCAGAGGAAGTGTGTACACGGTTTGTGTCTGGGGACTTAAAGAGTTAGAAATAGCGGCTTTGTAATAGTCAAAATCATACCAAGAGTCCAACGTCAAGTGTCATGGCCAATAACATCAAAGCCTACTCAGACTTGTTTCGAGTCGAGAATTCGCTAACCGGATTGATTGGTGTTGTAATTGGCGCAATAGTTGTGAATGGGATAGATTTCACTCTTGAAGATGCCATGATAGTGTCTTTTTTTGGCTTCTCAGTCATGTTCTTCATGTTCAGTTGGAATGCCTACAATGACATTACAGACATAGAAACTGATAGGCTGAATAGACCAGATAGGCCCCTGCCTTCTGGGAAAATCAGCAGTGATTCAGCCATGATCGGACTGATCAGCGCCATGGTTCTCTCCATAATATTCCTGTTAGCAGGCCTTTGGAAGCTGGGCTCTGAAGGGGAAAGCGATTTGATCCTGTCCAGTGGGATGATTTGGGCTGCTGCGATTTTGCTCCTAATTTTGTACGAGGGTGTTTCCGGCATGAAGGGTTTGAAACACTCAGGCCTCATTGGAAATTTTTGCATAGCAGTGGCTATTGGGATGGATGTGCTATTCGGGGCATCAGGACTTGGCAACCCGGCAGATCACAGGGTTCTAGCACTGGCTGGGATGGCAGTATCCTTTAGCCTCGCCAGAGAGGTAATCAAGGACATAGAGGACATACATGGCGACTTTGATAGGATCACCTTTCCAAAAAAAGTGGGAATTGAAAATGCCAGATCAGTAGCTTGGGTACTCACTTTGTTGGCACTCGTAATTCTATTCATCCCATTTCTGATGGGAATATTCCCCATCCATCATATATTATTCGTCTCTCCAGGAGGATTCCTCCTGATGCTTGTAAAAAACAAGTTGTTCCTAGAGGAAGACAGGGCCGCCCAATATCTGATTAAGCGGGCCCTGCAAATTTCTATGGTTGGAGTCATTGTAAGTGCCTGTCTGGTTGGCTAAATTAGATCCCTGTAAGTTTGCCATGCCTGTTGATTACAGAGGAAAGTGAGAATGGAGATCTGCGCCCACATGCGATTTTCAGCTTGATCGAATACAACGCTGTTCTCTGAGTCCATCACTAAATCCGTCACCTCGTCCCCTCTGTGCGCTGGGAGGCAATGCATGAAAATGTAATCTGGGCGGGCGAGTGCAGCAAGTTCATCGTTAACTTGAAATCCATCAAAAAGCTTTAATTTCCCTTCAATATGTTCCTCGCCCATCGATATGAAAACATCCGTGTAAATCACTCCTGCATCTTTGACGGCGATTTTTGGGTCAGATGTGCCAGTGATTGATGTACCATTTTTCTTCGCCAGCGCCAGGGCTCGTTCCAATACCGATGGATCTGGACCCATGCCGTCCGGAGTGGCATAAACAAGGTCGTATCCTGTCATTGCAGCGGCAAGCATCAGGTCGTGAAGAACATTGTTTCCGTCTCCGACCCAAGCAATGTGTCCTTGGCTTGGCTTTCTTCTTGCTATTATGGTCATCAAATCCGCTGCTGCCTGACATGGATGGTGAAGGTCGCTGAGGGCGTTTATGACAGGGACAGAGGCATGTTCGGCTAACTCGGCAACTGTTTCATGACCAAAACACCTGTAAGTTATGCAATCCAAGTACCTGGATAGCACTGCTGCAGTATCTGAGACGGACTCCGAGGAGCCAAGTTGGATGTCGTTCTTAGAGAGGGTTAGTGGCTGACCGCCAAGTTTGGAAATTCCTACCTCAAATGAAACCCGTGTCCTAGTAGAGGGCTTTTCGTAGATTGAGCCAATTGCCATCCCGGCTAGCGGTTGGAAATCTAAATGAGAGTTGGTATCTGATTTGAAAGTCAGGGCCCAATCTATGATTTCTGAGAAGAAATCCTCCAGATCGTCGATCGAAAGCAAATCTCTTTTTTCATCCAATCTCATGTTCTATGTCTCCTGAAAAACCATCACGTGCATCTGACATTCCTCCAAACACCATTTGCGCGAAGGTAAGTACGTCTGCTAGACCATCCTCAGTCTCGCTGGACAGAGGTACTAATCCAGGAACGATAGAGGCGTGTTGCATCATCCTAAGCTGGCCGATTGCGAATTCAGATCTCTGTCCTGTCATGGCTGCATCGAATCGCTGTGAGGTAGATTCTTCGTACAAGGCGGCCTCAAGAACATCCAAATTCCTACCCCAATCCATTATTCTCTCCAGAACTTCAGGTTCAAGCAAGTCAGATTTTGATAGGAAATTCGCTGTTGGCAGACCAAGTCTGAAATGCACAATAGATGAAAGTAGCATCTGAGATACGAATCCACTTGGGGTCTGGGAAAGCATTGGATCGAAGAGGAAAACAAGGCATGCCATTCCTCGTCCCAGAACTTGGACCAGATGGTTAGAGGCCTCTCTAAACGCAAAAAGTTCGACCTGACCAGGTGTGTCGATGATCAATATGTCGCCAGATATTCCCTCGATCTCTTCGAATACATCTTCGGCCTGTGCTGCAACTAAGTCCGCGGCCAGAATTTGTGCACCATTGGGGCCGAGGTCATATTCATCCATGACATCAGAGAGGGACACGAGATCCCTCACGTCGAACTCCGGATCATAGTGGACCCTCTCCGCCCCTGGATCCAGATTCATAGCGAGGACATCCACCTCCAAAAACCGCGCCCATCTCTGAAATGCGGTGACCAAAGAACTTTTTCCAGCACCAGCGGTTCCAACGACAAAAACGACGGGTGGAGTTGTGCCGTCTTGAGTACTCACATACACCCGGAGACAGCGCAGCATTTAACATTACAACTCAGGACAACAGAACAGCAAGAAGGTTGATTTTCAATCCATCATCTGTGAGAACGAAGAGGGGCCTGCATGGAAGACGAGGATGGAGAGGTTCATGATAGTGAAACCCGCCCTGAAACCGCATTGAGTACAGAATATCCATCCGATGGGGATGCAGTCATCTGCAAGATAAGGGAACATGAGGAATCCATTCAAGCTCCTGATGGCAAATTTGAGTTGAGAAATGTCAACGGAAGTGTGGAAATCATCAATCCAAGTAAGATTGACAGGATTTGGGGAGTTTCCCTCCAACTTGATCAAATAGACGCAACAACACTCAAAGAAAAAATCATTAAATTACGAGAGATTCAACCATCCTCGACGCACAGGACTGAGTACGACGCCGAGCATGGACCCCTTTTATCGATAAAAGAAGTGTTGGACACCGAGCCCACCAGAGATGAAGTTCCATCACTATCTTTGCCATACACATCTGAACCCCACGCAATAAAAATCAGAATAGAGATTGAAAACCTTGGCTCTGAGCCACTGAGTGATATAGACATCAACAGGGTAATACCGCCGCAATGGGAATTCAAGCCAGGTCTTGACTACTCGATAATGGATGATAGTTTGATTTGGAGAATTCCAAGACTGGAGATCAATCAAATAATGACATTGGAGTTGGAGCCCACTATCTCCATTTCATCCACAGAGGCGATGGAGTCTGGAGAGATAGTTGCGAAGTACGAAAGCCCCGGACTAATATCAGGTCTCGTCCCTAATTCGCTTAGGGCTTCAACGCGGCACATATCATACGTCACTGCCACCGAAGGCGAACGTCCCGGTGAATGGGAATGTGTATGCGCATTTGAAAACGCATCAAGTTTCTCTTTGACTCTTGAAGCTGCGTCAATGGAAGTCGTTGGAAAAGAGGAGCCTCTATTCACGATCGCGGGGATAAAAGAGATCCTAAAACCAAGTCATACATGGAACTCGCAGCCCGTCCCATACAGTTCCAGTGATAGACCTCGTTTCACTCAGCGGATACAGTCATCCGTTGTACCCAATCTAGACATTGCATCATCTGGCTCTGTGGTGCTTCGACCGAAGTCACTGCCCATAGTTGATGCTCGTGTAGAGAAGGGATATGATCGATCAAGAATTAGATCCTACACAGAGGATGTAGTACATACCAATATTTCAATTGAGAATGTAGGGACCTCGACTATCAATCTGATCAGGGTGGTTGATGACCTCCCCCATATCTTTGACAGGATCAGCATGGAAAGCCTATCAGTCTCCATCAATTCTAGAATTATCCAACATGAAAACATGAGGTTGGACCTTGTAGATGGTCGAAATCTTACCCTGGAAGAAGGCACGGGTGATGGACACACAATCCAACTATTAATCGGGACAAAGTCCCCGATATCCCTCCGCCCGGGTGAAGTATTGAATCTCGGATATTTAGCTGAAGCGTTGGACCCATCAGCGACCCTAAATCCGATTGGATCTCCTTGCAGGGTGGATTTGTCATCAGAGCGTCATGGACCTGTGATTACCCGAGAGTGTGTGAAGATCCCAGCAATTGGGGTGATAACCCAAAGGAGGGAATTTAAGACTGGAAAGTCAATTTTCCCAGGGCCAGAGGCTGGGCAACATGAGATCAGACTGATTTTTAGTAATACATCCGACACCCCTCTTGAGGACGTTGTTATCCTTGACTCCCTTACTTCGAATTTTGGGATGATCTCCAGCGATGTCAGTTCTTCGACAGGCAGAGAATTGACTTTCGAACATACTTCGGCGTCTGAAGAAGGATCTGAAGTACATAGGTGGTCAGTTGGTAGAGTGGAGTGTTCAGAAACTATCGAGGTGACTGCGATGATAGAATCAGAGGATCCGACCTCAGACCCAGAAGATTCAGGTTCCCTTGGCGCGGAATTTGGAGACGAAGCAGAAGTAGAGCCCAATCTACCGAAATGGTTTGGTGAGGATGGCGATTGGATACACGGAGTCCAGGAAGAAATGGTCGCCCCTGTGCCGATATGCGCTATTTGTGGCGGAGACATACCCAAAGGGGGATTAATTTGCAGAACATGTGCAGAATCACAACCTCTGGTTAGTGGCGATGAAGAAGAATAACTGAAATCTAGTTGGATGTTCAAGGCCGGCTGTTGGATGGTCCCAGATGTCTTTCAATTTCTGGCCTGCTGCACAAGGAGGACCGAAGTCTTCATGATTTGTGGCTTTTAGGTTGCCTCATGGCTGAGGCGGGCACTGGTGATCCTCAAGCGGAAGCTCTATCAAGCATGATGATGCCAATGCTCGTGCTGCTTGGAATGATGTTACTATTAAGCATCAACGAGGGGATCAGAGAGGGCCTTGCAGATGCAGCAGGTACTATCATAGAGCCTGTCCTGCCATATGATGGGGAATTCTTTGTTCTCACAGTATTTCTTGTTGGGACTACCATGATGGTAGTAAACACCGTCATCAGAGGAGTTTTCATGGATCCAATAATGCAATTGCATTTATCCCACAGGAGCAAAGAAATCAGAAAACAACTCATGGATGCAAGGCAGTCCAGGGACACCGCAAGGATGGAAAAAATGAACCGACTTCAGATGGAAATGACACCCGAGAGCGCGAAGATGACTTCTATGACAATGAAGCCAATGATGTACACAATAGTTTTCGTCATCGGGATTTTCACCTGGATAGGCTACTCAGTCGAGGAGTTCAGAGTCACATACGTCAGTCTCCCTTGGAGGCCAGAGTGGGGTTTCGAAGAGAGGTTTCTATTCATATTCCCTGCCTGGGTAGCAATTTACATCATGCTCAGTGCGCCATTCGGCAGAATCATAGACAGGCACATCAAGATCTTCAGGCTTGCCAGGCACAATTTAGTTATCAGTGGTACCAAGATACCGGAACCCCTTCTCCATCTACTCGAAGATAAGCGACCTGCAGAGGGTAGAGCCAGGTCTCAACGATCGATTCAAAGATCAAGGCCAACAAACAGAAAACCGCCCAGTAGATCCTCAAAAAGGACATCGGGGGCGAACACATCCTTGAGATGCCCCTCTTGTGGCAACACTGACACGCAAAAGACCTCACGGGGCTCGATGCGTTGTCGAGTGTGTCTGGAGGAGTGGAGATAGGTGTTAAGGCTGACCGTAAGCGGGCCTCCAGGAAGTGGCACAAGTACGCTTGTGAGTGGGATTTGCCACAGAACCGGTTGGAGGTCCGCAAACGGTGGCGACATTTTCCGGGATCACGCGAAAAAAAGGGGTCTGACAGTCGAGGAATTCAGTAGTTTGTGCCGCGAAAACCTTGATATTGACAGGGCTTTGGATGCGGCTCTGAAGTCACTGATGATGGATCAATCAGGGCCTGAGGTTGTAGAAAGTAGGCTATCTGGATGGTGGGCGGAGGGCCTCTCAATCGAAATACCCCGTCTGCATATTTCAACAACTTTGGAGGAGCGTGGGAAAAGGCTGATGCAAAGAGATGGCGGGTCCTATATGGACAATCTAGATCGTGCCACTAGGAGGCATATTGATGATAGTCACAGATACATGGAGTTGTATGGAATAGATCTGAATGACATGAGTCCCTACACCCACATCATTGAAGCAGATGACATGGGAGAATCAGAAGTTTTGGAGATGGTTTTGAAAATCATGGGGGTTGAGTTTTGAATACTAAAATCTCAATTGGCGACTCGCCTGTCATCTCGAACAAGTACGGATGCAACCCATACGATCGGGATCTTTCACAACTGATGCAATCCGGAATAATTCTCGTGGACAAACCGCCGGGGCCAAGCAGTCATCAACTAGCAGCGTGGGCCCGTGGGATTTTAGGCCTCAATAGGCTTGGTCATGGTGGTACGCTTGACCCATTCGCAACTGGCGGGCTGACCCTTCTACTTGGTAAAGCGACGAGGTTAACAGAGTTCGTACTCTCCACGGATAAAACGTATATAGCTGTCCTCAAGATTGATCCAAAACACAATACCACAGAAATTGAAGATTTACTGATGGGGTTGAGTGGTGAGATCTACAACGTGCCTCCCTTGGAATCTGCAGTCAAAGTAAGGGTAAGGACAAGGGTGATCAAAGATATCAGACTCTTGGAAAGTGACGTTGGAAATGGCCTACATTGCGTCCGAGTTTCATGTCAGGCAGGTACCTACATCAGAACACTGGCAAGAGATATTGGCTTGATCTTGGGGTCTGAGTGCGAATTGGTCGAATTGCACAGAGACAAAACTGGAGTGTTTGACCAGACAATGTTATGCAGCATGCAACAACTCACAGACGCCGCATTACTGGCTGATCAGGGAGATGAGGCCGCCCTTAGAAAGCTGATTGCACCTGTAGAAAGTTTCCTCTTGAAAATGCCAGGGGCTTGGGTAAGAGACTCTGCAATCGCTTCAATTTGCCACGGCGCACCACTGGCCGTTCCTGGCATTTATCAGATAGACAAAGGCTTGAAGCCTGGTGACAAGATCGTTTTATGGAGCGGTAAGGGAGAGGCTGTGGCAATCGGAGAATTAATCATCGAATCCGATCAATTACCACAGATGTCAATTGGAGAAGCAATTAGGCCAAAGGTTGTCCTGATGGAAAAAAGTGCGTACCCAGGTACTTGGTCCGGTCGGAAGTAGCTAATTCAGTTCGTGTTCTTCGTAAACCCACTCAGCAGTTTCTAATCTAATGAGGAGGGTAGTAGGGTTCAACTAACTCACCGCGGGGATTTCGGTGCCCCAATGAGAGACTTATAGAAATTATGCATGAAAATGAGATTATCCGCCCCTCACTCATAAGGTCTTCTTATTCTATTGGGGCCGATGAGGAAAGCTATGGATAACAGAGTTATGAATCCGATCAAAAGCAGGATGATTATCGAATTTTCACTCAATAGTAGTCCAGAATCCTCATCAGGGTCATCCACAAATGAAACCACCTCGTAGGTCAATTGAGATCTGTCCGAGATAGTCTGTTCTTTGGAGGAGATCTCCAGTGTTATTCTAAATGGCCCCTCCTCAGTAGGTACAGGAACGCTGCAAAACGCCTCCATGATAGTCTCGGCAGGTATGATTGGGACTCTGACTGTTTCGTAGAGAACGTCGTTCACCCAACATGAAACATCAATGTCGAATGCTGTACCTTTGCCGCTATTTTCCACTGTATAGACCAAATCCACCAAAAGTCCAGGCTCAATATCGCCCAACAAGTCGATGTCTTGAGAGGTCACGCTGAAGACGGATAATTCTGGCAATGCCCGGACCATGACCTCAAGTTCCAGTTCAGTGAATAGAATTCCATCTCCAACTGTGATTGTGAGCTGTGTCGGACCTGGCAATATTGGCTCAATCACTAGATTGCCCCCCTCGATAATTGCCCATGACCTTGAAGTAGTAATCGAAAGTTCATCTGAATCCGGATCTTGAATAGAAATAGGGATTGTCGTTTTCTCACCCAATTCTGCGGATATAGTGGTTGGGATGCCGCCTATGGAAGGTGGATCCGATACTTCTTGCACTGACACGACGAAGGATCCCGACCAAGTGTTCCCGCTAGAGTCCCAGACTTGAAGATCAACAACTGTAGTTCCACTGGAGTCTTTGAGAGGCGTTATCAGCAGATCTGATCCAGACTTATCCAGATCTAGAATTCCATTTGATCGGGGTGCGAATGTCATATCCAATTCAGAAAGGAGGTCTCTGTCGTCCGAGCAGCCACTAAGGATAGGAATCGAAATCCCGCCTTCATCCTCGATGAGTTCTACACGTGCTGGGTTTTGGCATACTGGCGACTGGTCAATATCCACCGTGAACCCACCGTCTATCTCCAATTGGTGTATCAGTACGTTTGCCGTTTCCGGCGTCCCATCAGATGACCATTGAAACCTGACACCCAATCCGAGCTCTAGGTCCCCCTGATCCGCTGGCAAAAATTCTCCAACAGGGACAATCAGATTGAATGGGCCGCCCTGGATGGCGTACTCAACTGCTAGGTTGGGGCCAATCGCAAACCTGAGTTGGCTAAGATCTCCGACAAGGTCATCGAAATCCCCGTGGACCTCCCCTGATATCACAAGCGTCGGATCATTTACATCAACCCTGATTTTACTCAAACATCCTTGCCTTATTTCGATTGATACATCTAAAACATCCAGACTCGGAAGAAGCGCTCCTACGGACCATGTTATCCATTCACCTCCATCAACCCTAACGTAAAGGGAGGCATCTAGGCCCTCATCTGCAAACAGATGTATCCTTCCAAGTGCTTGTTGGTACGGTGTTTCAATGCCATAAATTGTCCACTCGCCTGTCATGTCTGTACTAGGACTCAGACCGCAATTGGACAATGAGAGTCCCGTAGTTTCACCTATGGAGGCATCGAAGTCTAAGACAGGGAATTGATCCCTCGAAATTGTAGTCTGAGCCTTTACATTCTCAAATCCATACCATGGCTGATAGTAGGATACCTGAATGCCGACGGCATCTACTCGAACCTCGGAATCATCTGGAGCGCCGTCACTGACATAATCTATTTTGACAGAAGATCCTTCGAGTAGCGACCAATTGAGGTTAGAGGGATTCCCTAGACTGTAAATCAAAGGGGCAGAGAATCTATTGATGGGCGCTGAGGTTCTTGCGATAGTGGTGACCAACTGAATTTCCGTTTCTGTCTCAAACACGATCATTACCTCATCTGATGGCATAGCATCAGGGATTTCCACGTGGACCGCAAGGGAGACCTGAATGATTTGCATATCATAAAGCCCTTGGAAGGTAAAATCAGAGACTATGATATCCGGGCCCTTCGACCATGAATAGTCCCCGTTCGGGAGGCCAGTGGCAAAAGAAGATCCGGTCTCGGATACTGTGGCATATGATGTGTAATCGGACGTGCTGGAGGGCCTTGAATGTGTAAAATTGAGGGTTCCTTGGTCAACTGAAGCGGAGGAATAAGCCGCACTTTCATCTGAAAAGCCAGTGGTGGATGAAATTATCCAAGATTCAGATTCAAGTTGGCTATCGAATACTGGATGCTGGTGTGAGCCGACAGGGGTGTCTGCTGCTACTTGGCAGGCCAGCCCGATAACAATTAGGATGACCCCGAAGCCTCTTGCCATCGTTGTTTTGTTCTGGCTGCACCGTTTCAAACTCTCGGTCCAGATGGGCAAATTTTGCGGAAGGGATGAAATACAGTTGCATTGAGGGGTGGTTACTACGGCTGTGGTAGTGTAGCGGTTAGCACGGTGGGTTGTGGTCCCGCCGGCCCGGGTTCAAGTCCCGGCCACGGCCCCAGGCTATTCACCAAGGTCCTCGTTATCAATTACGTGTCCCATCCTTTTCGCTTTGGTCACGAGATAGTCTCTATTCTGCGCGCTGACTCCGACAATCAATGGTAGTCTTTCTACGACATCGATACCGTGAGAGATCAATTGTTCAACTTTATCGGGATTGTTAGTCATCAAGCTAATTCTCTCTATGCCCACTGCCTTCAAAATGGTGGCCGCCAAGGTGTAGTCTCTAGCATCTCCAGGGTGGCCTAACATCAGATTCGCATCCAATGTATCTGCCCCGGAGTCCTGTAGGTTGTAGGCTTGTATCTTCGCCTTCAGCCCAATCCCCCTCCCTTCCTGTCTTAAATAAACAAGGCACCCATATCCAATCGTGTTAATTTCTGCTAGAGCTGCTTTCAATTGTGGGCCGCAATCGCACCTTAGGCTTCCGAATGCATCCCCTGTAAGACATTCTGAATGAATCCTTACTGGTGTTGGATCTGGACCCACCATATCGCCCATTGTCAAGGCAACGTGATCTAGACCTTTGGAGGCGTCGTTGAAGATTCGGATTTTGAATTCGCCATGATCAGTCGGCAGACTAGCTTCTGCGGGGACATATTCGATTTCCTTGATGTTCATTGCCATGATCTCCTTTGAAACTGTATTAGCATTGGGCTAAGGTGTTGTCCCGTTATCGCGGTGTGGATTGGAATCGGTTTTGTATTTACTGATGATGAATGTGAAAACTTGGTCATCACCCCTGATTACATTACAAGCGTAGCCTTTCCGGGTACACAGTGCAGGAATGTCGTGGAGCGACTCTGGATCATCGCTAAGCACCTCGATGACATCATCATCAGCGGAATGCTCCATAGCCCGTCTTGACTCGTGGACGGGTATTGGACAGAGTTGGCCCGTCAGATCTAGTCGGAGGTTCGCCATGATCAGACGAGAGCGTGGTTACGGTTGAACTCAACGGGTTCACGCTCGATCAAAAACGGCTCTAGTTCTGATTTGCCCCACTTTCTCTTTTTCAGGATCTCTAGAGTTCTTCCTGCCTTTTCAACGTGGATCTCGAAAGTGGTGTGAGCGTCTGTGATTTCAATTTCACCTATCGCCAAATCAGGAATCCTTGCTTCTTTCTTCAACCAATCGGCCAATTCGCGTTTCGATGCCTCCCTGTCACTTACCGATATACGTATCTTTACCATTCCAAACGGATCGGAAATCTCGTCCCAGTCCTCGCGCCTTCTGACAGGATCGCGATCAGTTCCATCTGGAAGATCAGGCGCCTCTTTCTCGGGTATGGTGAGGTTCCAGGTTGACGAAATCCTATCGAGTTGGGCCAGGTCGTCATTTGACACTAGGGACCAAGCCACACCGGACCTCCCCATCCTTCCGGTCCTACCAATTCTGTGGACGTAGGATTCGGTCTCCACTGGAAGGTCGTAATTGACCACATGGGTTATGCTATCGATATCAATCCCTCGTGCTGCAACGTCCGTCGCAATTAGAATATTGAGTTGATTCTCTCGGAACTCGGCGAGTATCCTCTCTCTTTTTTTCTGCGGTATTTCACCATGAAGAGCCTTCGACTCAAAGCGGTGTTTTGAGAGCCTCTCTACTAGTAGATCCGCCATCCTTTTTGTGTTGGTAAAGACGAGTACCTGATCGCTATCTGACATCGTTAGGAGGATTCTACCGAGTGCCCAGAGTTTGTTCCCGCGTCCGATTCGTATGTGTTTCTGGTCGATTTCTGGCACCTCTATCTCAGTGCCGCCAGTGAAGACCTGCTCAGGATCGTTGAGGAGTTCCTCTGAAGCATCTAAGACTTCTTGGGGGAATGTCGCACTGAAAAGAAGGGTCTGTTTTCGGTTTGGCGCTTGTGAAATTATCCACATTACGTCGGGAAAGAAGCCCATGTCCAACATCCTATCTGCCTCATCCAAACAGAATATTTCGATATTTGAAAGCTCTAAATGACCTCTTTTGGTCATATCAATAACCCTGCCGGGCGTCCCGACAATTATGTCCACACCTGCATTCAATTTCTTCGCTTGACGCTCCAAGTCTGTCCCACCATAAACTGTCTCGATGGCAAGGCCTTTGTCGCCTTGCAGCCATTCCATTTCACTTGCTACTTGGACAGCGAGTTCTCTTGTCGGACATAGTATCAGCGATTGTGTTTGTCTCGTGGCAGAGGTTGCCTCTATTATGGGAATTCCAAACGCGGCTGTTTTACCAGAGCCAGTCTGAGCCTGGCCGATCAAATCCCTACCATACAATGCCGCCTGTAGGGTTTCTCTCTGAATCTCAGTCGGTTTTTTCCAACCCTTTGAGTCTAGGGCCTCCAAGACGTACTTGGATAATTTGAATCTATGAAAACCAGATTTTCCCATGGCAAGGCCTCAGAAGCTCTCCGAGTCCTTGATTTCTTGTTGCAACTCTCCCATCCAGTATTTCCTACAATTTTCCTTGGTTAGGAACATATGTTTGCTGGTAAAGCTATGGTTGTAATGTCCCTTATCAGCACTGGCAAATTGCTCCTTCCTCCTCTTGTGGTATTTTTGAAGGACGTGTTGTTTCATGTACTGCCTAAATTTCAATGCCTTGGTACGGTTAACCCCCTTGGGTGTCTCCCCGGCCCAAAGTCGCTCAAATTGAGCTTCTTTCTCGTTGACAGCCTCACTCATCGCAATTCCTCGTCGACCTGCCGACCTTGCTCTTGTTTATGACCTTCTCGCTGAGGAGAGTTTCCAGATATCTCCAATTGAGGCTGCTCGTTTTCGTCCTCCACCGGGTCCAGTTCTGCGAGGAATCTATTCTTTTCTTCTTCAGTTCCCTCCATTTCAGGGTCGAAGGCTAGGGCCATTAATTGCCTCTTGAGATCTGGATCGGTCTCGGTTCTAGCAAGTTCTCCGGCTGCCTCCCTCAGAGATGCTCCAGTCAGCACTGCTGAGAGTTGAGAGATGCAGGCTTTTCTCAACCTCACATCGCTGTCACCCGCACCATCGATGATTAATCGAGCGACTCTTGGGTTTTGCATGTCCAAGGATTTTATCGCTCTCAAAATTTTCATTCTGACAGAAGTGTCTCTTTCACCTAGCGACGCCTCTACCAATATCACGGCGATCCTTGGCTCTGTTGAGGCTAGTTTTGAGAGGCAGTCTGCCCCGGAGGACCTCACTGCAGCATCTCTGTCCTCCAGCGCCCATGCAATCAAATCCCATCCAACAGCCCCCCCGCGCTCAGTAATTACCTTGAGTAATTTTGCCGATCTTCTTCTCAGATCTACGTCCTCATCCTTCAACAAAGACTCGATGTGTTGACATCCTGCCTCCACCCATTCTTTTGATATGGCTTTTAGGACCTTAAAAGCACGATCTCTTTGTTTCATTGACGTTTTTCTCAGTAGTGCTTCCATATCCAATTCTGAGGAAGAGGGGAAGATAGGTGCTATTCTCTCGAGGGTTTCCCAAGCTAAGTCCGAAACAGTCGGATCTGGGTCATCCAACCTGACAACCAATTGATACATCAGATTCTCTGACCTTCGGAGCATCATCCTGGGTAGGCCGAGTATTGCAGAAATCCGCAGCCTTGGATCGTCCTCATCAATGGCCTCAGAAATTGCATCGTGTGCGGGGCCTAGTTCCTCTTCCCTTACCCTGTGCAAAGCTACTATCGCATCTTGTCTGGTAGCAAAACCACCCCCTTCTCCGAGTGGGATCTCTACTGCTTTAATCTCCGAAGTTGCGAGTGGAATGATCATTTCCAGTGGTAAAACTGCCCATTTTCCTAGCTCAGGGGTAAGTGGGCCGAGGTTCCCCCCCCTACTCGCCCTAGACCTTGACAGGGGCAAACCTGTCCGAGGATCGCGGGCGACGTACCTTGACACGGCGGCGCTGAGATGCCGGGAGAATTCAAACCCAACGGCGTTTTGTCTGCCTAATCATATTACCTGATGCCTCTTGCTTTGGCCTCTGAAAGTAATAAAGCGGGCAACACAAACAATGCCAGGATCAGTGAAAGGGCCACCGAAGCAGCACTTACGAAACCAAAGTCTTGTATCACTGGAACCGGGGACAACAGCAAAACCAAGAAACCAGATGCGGTTGTGAAGGCAGACATCATGAGTGCTGCCCCAGTAATCTCGTAGGTATTGGACATAGCATGAACGCGATCAGCGCCGTTATCCAACTCATCCTCAAACCTACGCCACATGTGAATAGAGTAATCAATCCCTAGCCCTATCGTCAGAGCAGTAATCATAACAGTGAGCACGTTCCAGTTGAGTCCGACTAAGGCCATCGTACCGACAACCCAAATCCCAGCCAGTGCGACGGGCAGAATGATTACCGCAGATGTGCTAAATCTCCTAGTCAATGCCATTAGAACGAAGAAAGAGGCAATGAGGCTCAAGATTGTGGATTCCAGTTGTGAGACGAAAAGTCCGTCCAAAACGGATTCGATGACAATTATTTCTCCAGTAAGGTAGGTGATACAACCGCATTTGCCATCTGACTCAAGCCAACTAGCGTGTTCTTGGAAACCATCAGCAATTGAGTCAGTGTCCTCGCTGGACTCCGCTGTTACGCTGACATCGATCATGAGGTGGATTATAGTTCCGGTGGAATCATCAAATGCGACCACCCTCGAGATTCTATCTGCCCAGGTGTGCCCTCTAAGAGGGTCCCCCAACGTCAAGTCCTCCGACAAAAGAGACAACGCTGCTGTCAAGTCCCCCTCTTGGTGATTCGAGGAAAGGCCGACTTGCCCGTCGAAGAGTTCGATTCCATAATCGGAGCCCCACTCCGGTGTTATCTCGAGCTTGTCCCGCAATACTGTGTAGATTCCCTCGTACTGAGGTCGGCTATTTTCCGTATTTTGAGGCCTGATTACGTTCTCATCCAACACCAGCCTACTGTGCAACCCGAGCATGGATTGCATGATTGTCTTATCATCCGGGATTGTTTCCTGATCATTGAAGTCGATCAGTATGATCGCTGTCTTGACAAATTCCACATCGTAGTTGTCATATATCTCATCCCTGGCCTCCATAGATTCCATCTCCTCGTCCAAGAAATCGGTTAATTCGAAACTAGTCTCCAACCTACCCACTGATATGAGGGCAGATGATAAAGTCAGAATGGCGACTATGGTCATTACCTTAGCTAGCCCTCGGTCCATGAAGGCAGATGTCTTTCTGACTATCTTGGTTGAATTGTCAACATTTCGTATCGACTTCCCAGTAGACCTCTCGAAAACAACATGGATCGCACCAACTGTGATGGTCGTAGCCAAAAAGGCACACACGACCCCTATTGCGAGCGTGGTTCCAAATGCTCTGAGGGGATCGATTGGGGACAAAGCATTCGACAAGAATGCTGTGACAGTGGTAATTACTGACAACGTGAGTGCTAATCTCAACCCATCAAAAGATTCGGCCCAAGCAAGGGAGGGCCTCATGCCTTGTGATAGGTTCCTCTCGTATCCCTTCTGCATATGTATGCCATAATCTATCCCAAGTCCAAGGATTACAGGTGCTACAGCTATGTCCAAAACTGTGAACTCAGATCCTCCAATAGCAACGAGACCGTATGTCCATGACAAAGCGGCTGTGAGGGCTACTAAGGGTGCTGAAACCATAACGGGAGATCTGAAAGCAAGGGCGAGTATGCCTACTATCACCAAGAGTGAAATAGCCAAAAGGCTGGTGAAATTGGATAAAGTCCCGTCATTTATGTCCTGGCTAACGAGTTCTTCAGAGACCACCGAGTAAGAAAGGCCGTTTGCTCTAACGGAGCCCCCATCAGAGAGATATTCTCTCAGCTCTAATGAGAAAGGCATCAATGTCTCCTTGGAGTCTTGTGCCGAGACCTCGATGATCCACATTGTTGAATATGCGCTGGGTGTTGGATCTGCATTGTTTACACCATCCAAATAGTCGCAGAGACCGTCGAACTTCAGGTCACTGCTCACCAAGGCCTCCGCCGCAAAACCAGCTGCAGCGGTGATTGATGTCTCCCCTGCAAGGCTCGTGCAATCTTCTCCCTCCTCGACAGCGTCAATTACCTCGCTCCATGAAGACATGCTCATCAGATTCTTGCTCGGGTCACGCTCACTGATTATTGTGTCAACGGCCAATGCCACATTTATCTGGGCCAATATAGTCACGCCCCGTTCCTCCGCCATTGATTGTACTGCCAGCGACTCATTGTACATGTCTTGGATCAAGGATAACGACAGGGGGTTTCCAGCTTGATCACTAGATTTCACATTGACGTAGATTCTAGAGGCTTGGGGAGGGAAATCCAATTCGATAGCTTCTATTTGCCTTTCAGATTCATTCGGGGGTGCGAAGTCAGATACCTCAGTCGAAAATTCTGGGAATGGGACCAATTGAGAAACCATGATCAGAGTGACGAATATAGATCCTAACAAGATAGCAAGGGCGTGTTTGTCTAGGAGTGTAGCCAAGCGATTTGTCTCGTTGACTTGCTCTCGCATGATGCCCCTAAAACCGCATGAGGTATAATCCCGGCTGCCGTTGAGGCTGCACCTTGAGCAGTTTTGAAGAGAAGGTATCAAAACGGAGATGCAAGACGGTGGGGCATGCCCGTTAGACTTCTGGCAAACGACGGTAAAGAACTTAAGCTCCGAATAGAGGGAGAAGGCAACTCAACTCTTCAGATGTTCCGCTCCCGACTGAATGATCATCCTGATGTAGAATATGCGAATTTCTTCACAGGGCATCCAGATCTTGATGACCCCGAGCTGTATCTAAGGGTTAAAGATGGAAAAAACGCATCAAAATTGATATCTGATCTATGTAGGTCAATAGTTGACGACTTCTCAAATCTGAAGATTTAATCCGCCGGTGATAAGTGTGATCGACCGAAAAGAGGTCGAGGCGCGCCTCGGCTTGGACTATTTTTGCGTACAAGGGGAGGGCATCGGAGGCATCCTAAAGACCCGAGTTGATGACTTTCGTGTGAAGGAACAAGCCCGAACACCATCATTGGATCCAAAGGGAAGGTTCACAGTGATCAGAGTCACTCTTAGGGACTGGGAGACGAATCGCTTCATTGGAAGGCTCGCATCCGCATGCAAGATTTCTAGGAACCGCATTTTTTCTTCTGGACTGAAGGACAAGCGCGCCGTAACAACACAATTAATGGTCGTGGATGCCAAGTCAAAAGTAATTGAAGAGATTGACATCCCAGACACAGAAATCGAGATCCTCGGGAGGACCCATCAAAAAGTGGGCATGGGTAACCACGATGGAAACAGATTCACCATCACAGTCAGAGGGTGCGTGGATGAAAATGGTAATCCACTTGAAAGTAAAGAGGCAATGTCGAGGGTGCTATCGATCAGAGAATCCATGAACGATCTTCTTGGAATCGATGCATTTCCGAATTGGATCGGCCCCCAGAGGTTCGGCTCTACACGGCCCGTGACTCCAGAAGTAGGGAGGGGTGTCGTCGAATCTGATTTCGAAAACGCTGTGTCCGCATACATAGGCATGAAAGGGATGGAGAATAGGGCGGATGTAGAAGAGTTCAGGAAGTTGTGGAGAGATACAAAGGATGCCTCTGCATGCCTGAAGATTATACCCAAGCATCTTGGCTTCGAAAGGTCAATGCTCGAAAGGCTGGAAAGGAATCCTGATGACTACCTAAGTGCGTTCAAATCATTGCCCCAATCGCTCCAAATTCTGATGGTCCACTCGTTGCAATCACTGGCATTCAACCACACAATGAGGGCAAGGTTAGCTGGAGGCATGGAGATAACTCGCCCATCAATCGGCGACATAGTCGCTCCAATTTCCGAGAACGGTAGACTTGATACCGGAAAATCCACAATCGTCGGGAAATGGAATCTTGCTCGGTGCATAAAGAACGCCCTCAAGGGAAGGATAGCCGTCACTGGGCCGCTCCCCGGAACAGATGCCACATTTGCCGGCGGCGATGCTGGTAAATTCGAAGAACAGGGTATCAAATCAGCTAATCTTGAAAATGTTGACTGGCACGTTCCCGAGATACCTAGGCTCTCTACCAACGGGACTCGTCGTGCGTTGGCAGTTCCATTCTATGATTTCTCCGTCGAGGAGGCCCCGCCTGCACCTTCCGAGCTTTCGGCACGATGGGAAGAAGGCCCAAGGGAGGGAGACAGGTGGCACCCCGAAGGAGCATCTCTAAGGTTCCGGTTCTTACTGCCGCCTGGAAGTTATGCAACTGTTATGATGCGAGAATTTATGCGGTCCCCCTTGGACCATTACTGACTCAAAGTCTGCCCATTTCCAGTGCTTCAATTTGAGAGACTAGCGGATCTACATCACGGACATTGTTTTCAAAACCGTCAACTATTCCCTCACCTTCCCCCAATACCACGTCAACCTCGATGAACATCATCCCAAAAGCAAGAGGTTTTATTGAGACGTTCTGAACTTCTTTCATATTCGCTATTTTCCCCGCTATCCCCTCGTAATCTGGTTTCTCATCTTCCGGTTGATCTAGCGTGATCTTGTATTTTACAACTACTTGTCCCATCGAAATCACCTGTAGCGGTCAAGGGCCCTCAAATGAGCAATTTGGGCATCGATATTGAACGCCTTGGTCCCTACACCTCTCACTGCGCCCTATGGGCTCTCCACAAAGGGGGCAAGGGAAAGATGTGGATTTGGGTTCAACCAATGGTATTCCCGATGAGCTGCAAATTGTTGCTCTCTTAGCCATTGTGGACCACCTGATGCACTTCCGAGTGATCTCCCCTTTTTATGCTTGACCGATAACGTGTCTCATTCATCGACAACCATATTGAGTAGGTCCAACACGAATGTTCATGCCCGGAGAAGAAGTTGGTCTAACGAATGAAAGCCTCGATCTGTCCCTTTTTGTCACTGACGAGGGCGGAATATGGAGCCTAAGAGACCTTGAGAAGGTTAGAGGTTGGAACAATATCGAATACGGGGCGGGACTATCTGGAAAGAATACTCCTTCAACTGGATTATCGATGAATAGAGC
>DAZE01000007.1:0-21530 GCA_002507175.1 Euryarchaeota archaeon UBA558 | reverse complement strand
AAAGGAAGCGTCAGACACGAATATGGCCCAGGTTGTAGAAAATCGGTAGTCCATGAAACTGGGGACATGTTCTATATCGAGCCAGGGCTGCCTCATGAGGTTTTCAATTGCTCAGAAACCGACTGGGTGCATGCTATAGTTGCTAGATCTGATGCGTCTGAATGGCAGAACATAGAACCCTACGACAGGGATTCTGAATAGGTTCCCTAATAATCAACAAACTCAAAAGTACTGCTTCGTTGGATTAGTAAGGTCCAAATGAGAGTAGAAGGGGAAATAAAACTAGCATTCGATGACGTAATGATTCGTCCAAAGAGAAGTACGCTAGTTTCCAGATCAGATGTCTCTCTTATCAGAGATTTCTCTTTCAAACACACTGATAGAAGATGGTCGGGGATTCCGGTGGCGGCTGCCAATATGGACACGACAGGGGTTTTTTCTGTGGCAAGCGTCCTTCAAGACCATGGTATGCTTACATGTTTACAAAAATTCTACTCTGTGAAGGAGTTGGAAGACGCCTGGACGCAGGGGGTAAGCCCGAATAATGTAGCAATTACGTGTGGATCTACAGACGAGTCGTTGCAACTCTTAAACAGGAAAATGGCAACCAACCCAAACCTTCAGATGATTTGCATTGATGTAGCCAATGGCTACAGGGAGGTCTTCTTGGATTTCGTCAAGGTGGTGAGAAAGGACTTCCCCGACAAGATAGTCATCGCCGGGAATGTTGCTACGAACGAAATGACTGAGGCCCTGATCTTGGCTGGCGCTGATGTGGTAAAGGTGGGAATAGGGCCCGGTTCTGTGTGCACCACAAGGAAAGTTGCTGGTGTGGGGTACCCCCAATTATCAGCGATAGCCGAGTGCGCTGACGCTGCTCATGGTCTCGGAGGGCATGTCATGGCCGATGGCGGTTGCAACTCACCTGGCGATATCGCCAAGGCATTCGCTGCAGGAGCAGACTTTGTTATGTTGGGAGGATTGTTTGCAGGCCATGACGAGTCGGGGGGAGAATTGATAGAAACCAAAGATGGCAGACTCTTCAAATCGTTCCATGGAATGTCTTCCTCAACAGCAATGGAGCGACACTATGGGGAGATCGCCAAGCATAGGGCCCCAGAGGGTAAAGCAGTGAGAGTTCCATACCGAGGAAGTCTTTCGACAACAGTTCAATCAATACTTG
Organism: Euryarchaeota archaeon UBA558; assembly: GCA_002507175.1. Lineage (GTDB taxonomy): Archaea > Thermoplasmatota > Poseidoniia > Poseidoniales > Thalassarchaeaceae > MGIIb-N1. The sequence continues at coordinate 20,347 of DAZE01000007.1, read as the reverse complement.
GCGGCGTCAGATCTAGTTGCTCATATGTGGGGGCCAGGAGGATCAAAGATCTACCGAAATGTACAACATTCATCAGAGTCACGCAGACGACAAACGAAGTATACAGGGGTCTAGAGCTGAATGAATGACTCACACGTCTAAGATGACCTTTGCCCGATATCCTGAGCCCTCACCGACTTGCGATGGTATACTACTCAGTTCTAATTCGTGAAAGGTCACCGCTTTAATCTCAATGACTGGTTCGAATGGTTCTGGCAAAGAAACAATCCCCTCTGACCACAATTTGTCTCTTTCGTACCGCACTGAGTGAATGTGAATCACAGCGGATTTTGACTCAGCAACCCAGTTTATTTCTTCCAACCAGGCTACTAGGTCCCTATCTATTCTATCTGATTTATCTATTTCTATTGTGATTTTGTCCCCAGTAGAGAGTGGTAACTCCTCACTAGGTTCTAAACCAAGTCGTATGCATTGTATGGCGACCGAGGACACGATGAACAGCTCCGGAATTGTTGGCGACTCAGCCACAAACCCAATGTCCGCTGTGGTCGGGGTCACTTGCCAGGTACTAGTGGTCATTTGATTGCCTATCCATAAATCGACGGGTTAATCGAATTGGTTGCAGAGTTGACCTTGGCCAGGGAAAGAAAGAGGATTCAGCGGATTTGTGTTGTATTTATTCTCACATTTGTTCGAATACCCATCTGCATCAGAGTCTATAGTTGCGTCCGAGGGGTCGTAAGGGTCGAGCCCGAAGTAGTACTCCCAACCGCTCCACATTGAATCATCATCCTGGTCTTGATGATACACCTCACTTCCATCGAGCCATAGGTCTCCATCTGTGTCGTTTAGTATTGGATGTGTCCCGTTTTGATATTCCTCATAGTTGGTGTAGTTCCCGAGGTCATCGTAGAAGATGGCGCCTAAGAGGGACGAAGGGTCGATGTGACATGCAGAATTCTGTGGGTCGTTCCATCCCGGGCAATATTTGTTCATCAAGTGCATCACGTTCAGGCCATCTGAGTCCAAATCTTCAGAGCCATCATTGATCCCATCCCCGTCGGAATCAACCATCTTCGGATCCAACGGACCCCGCTCGGTGACTGAGAGTGTTATGTTACCGTAGGTCACAGCAAATTCGTTGTAGGTGACCTCCCAGCCATCTGGTAGGAGGTCCCCGTCTGTATCGACCTTGACTGGGTTCGTATCCCATCTTGATGGAATCTCCATTAGGTTGGTCAGTGAATCATTGTCAGCATCAAAAGATGAATCGGGAAGACTGCCGAAACTTGGGTCGAGGGCCCACCTCCCACTGTCAGGGATCGTGAAGCCCGTAAGGTTCAGTTCCGAGAAAGAGTAGCTCGGGTTCAATACACCGTCTCCATCAGGATCTCCGGAAGACGAGAATCCTTGTAGGTAGTTGTCCCATATCCACCCGCCAGCCCCCCTTCCACAATCGATCATAGACGTGCATCCAGGTGGAAGCCAATTATCTGGGGCTATCCAGAGGCTGTGACTTACGGTGTCGTCCTCCACAGACGTGATTTGCATTTCCCATCCGTCGGGTTGCGAGTCGCCGTCCGTATCAGGATCGAGGGGGTTGGTTGCAGATTGCCATGGCCTAGGGATGTTCAGGACCTCGAACCCGTCCTTCAGATCATCGTCGTCGCTGTCTATGTCCGACGCGTTGGTGACGTATTGATCCTCCCCTGCTATTACCTCCTCCCTGTCATCGAGTCCATCGTTATCGGTGTCCATTCTGGAGGCGTTTGTGAAGTAAGTGGAGCCATTCCACTGGAATCCGTCCATTGCCTCTGTGAAATCCTCTATTCCGTCACTGTCAGTATCCCTATCAGTGGCATTTGTGTATGTGAGATAGTACTCCACGGAGTCGGATAGCCCATCAGAGTCTGAGTCGAAAACGCCTGGATCGCTTCGAACCTTTATGTCCCTAGCAGTGCCATCAACGACTCTGATTGTCCAACCAATTACCTCGATACCATCGATCAGTCCATCACCGTCGGTGTCGGGGTTCATTGGATTGGTTGACCTGCCATCCACGATTCCATCCTTGTTTAGGTCCCTCGCCTCGTACTCGTCTAAATTAGTGAGTCTCTCATGGCTCTCTACTATGGTCATCAATGACTGAGTTCTTCGGACTACCTCGTCGCCCAGCTCTATCTCGATGTCATAGACATAACCGTCTTGATGTGCCTTTAATGGAACGTTGATGTAGGCAAGGTCTTCCACGGTTGTGATCCACATCAATGTCTGATTTTTCTGCACGAAATCCCCAATTTCAATGGATATGGACTGAACCGTAGAAACTCCGACCAGGTCTTTGTAGTATACTGACCCATCGCCGTCGGCATCGAATCCATCCATGTCCGGGTCTTCGATTCCGTTCATACCATTCCTTGGGTTGATACCATTGAGATGTTCCCACCCGTCTGGCATTCGATCTCCATCAGTGTCACTTGAAGATGGGCTGGTGAAATTAGTTACCCCCCAAGTGTAGGCGACCTCATACTCCTGTAGGTTGCTGAGGCCATCTTGATCAGGGTCGCCGAATGCGTCTGTTGCGCTGAGTGGGTCTAGTGTATCATCATAGCAGTATTCAAATCCATCCGGCATGCCATCTCCGTCGGTATCCCAATCGCTGGGACCGTTGAACTTCCCATCTCCGTCCATGTCCTCTGTGAACCATGTCATGTCATCTGAGTCTGCCATCATCGAAGTATAGGGTGCGTCTTTTGTCACAACGGAGAATGTGTACCTGCCACAATGAACATCCAAGTATTGTATCCCATAGGCGACCTCAACTCGATCTGGTATCAAATCGTTGTCACTATCGTCAGATAGAGGGTTTGTAGAGTATAATTCCTCGATGTAATTTGGCAGTGTGTCTCCACCAGAGGCCTCGAGATCGAGTACGGCGTCACAGGAGTGCTCCCCGAACGGACCGATTGCCAGATCCTGCCAATCCGCCAATCCTATGTCTTGTTGAATCTCGGCCTCTTTCGTGGGAGTCAGTAGCGGGCAATCCCAATTTGGACTGAGGGGGTCTAGAAGCGTGAATGGTTCCGATCCTGACGCGGTAACCTCGATTGAGTACATGGACTCCCAAAGGTCATTGAGGCCGTCCCCGTCGGAGTCACTGGCACTCGGGTTAGTTCCAATTGCAGCTTCTTCGATGTTTGTCAATCCGTCCCTATCAGGATCTCCGTTGGGGCCATTGTCTGGGTCTGGGAATGTTTCATTTTGTTCGCCTCCTTCTGCACCTGGATCCGGATTTTCGAAGTCAATATCTGTGATTTGGGCCTCCCCGCTGTCTAAGGGATCTAAGCCATTGTCTATCTCCCACCCGTCGTCTAGTCCATCTCCATCCGTGTCGGCCAACTGCCAGTTTGTCCCGTAGAGTGTTTGCTCCATCCTGTCTGGAATTCCATCCTTATCGAAGTCCTGACCAGTCATTTGTGTTTCAGACTCGTCGAGGAATATATCGTCAGCGGCAGGCTCGTAATATCCCACGGATTGACTTGTGCTCAGCATAGCATCAACAACCGTGTAGAGGCCTGCGAGGCACAACGTAGCGACTATTGCAGCGATGGCATATTGGTTGTGATTCAGTTGCATTCCAGCCATCCCCCGCGTCGAGGCTACTAGCATTCCGTTGTGCCCCGGATATAACCGTTGGGCGTAGTAGGGCAGATTAGTCTCATCAGGTCACATTGAATTTAATCGATGTAGTATCATCTATAATTTCCCACTCAGGAAGGACTTTTTTGCCTCTTGCGCGATGTACGCATCCCATCAACAGCCCAGCAACCATAGATGGACTCAGATCGCTTTTCACAGCAAATGTTAGAGTTTGACCAGAGGTTTGAGTGTGTTGTATTTTACCGAAACCCCATCTGGAAAAATGCAGAGAACTGACCTGTTCCCATGATTCTTCGTTCTGGATGAACACCAATTCACCTGATTCCACAAATGCTGTAGATACTGCAGTGCAAATGCTCTTTTCCCAAATGGCATTATCGTGATTGTCGGCAATGATCGCCAAAGAGGCTGATGCTCGTTCCCAATAATCAAAAAGTCGAATTGGAGCCACATGGTAATTCTGACCAAGGCGCCGGATGCCCCCTTCCTTTTCGAATGTCAAACCATCAATGTATAGTGGTCTAAGAATGCCTGCGGGATTATAGTTGCCTGCTCGCGAGGGGGCATATGTCTTGCCAAGGGCCCCCTCTTTTACCTGAATGCTCACAAATGCTGTATTTCGGCTTTGGGTTTCTACTCCGACTCTTATGGGGTTCCCAATTGCGAATTCGATAGCAGCTTGAAGGTTACCAGCCGCAATGGGTGTGGGAACTGCCGTCTCTACAACATATTTTCTTACTGCGCCATCAACGATAATCGCTGCATTGTGATGGCCCCCGTCTCTCCAGAACCTATCAAAACCTTTCCATTTTTCGGGATCAGCCCCCTTCCAAGAGAACGTGGATTGTTCAAGGGTGTCCCGCCATTCGTCCGCAGCCGCATAGCGTAGTGTCCTAAGGACCTCTGGGCCAAGTTGGGTTGCCATTTCTTCGACTAAGGAGGCTAGGAAATCTGAGTTCATGATAATTACAGGGGAGTTTCCTCGTTCTGAGTCAAGGATGGATCCGTCGTGTGTGGATCTAAACCGATTCTCGCCTTGCAACCGTCGATTTGCGAACAGCTTCCTGAGGAGGTTCATTAACGGGACCTCACGAACCTGTCAATACGGTCAAATGCCTCGTTGAGGAGGTCTTCGGGTGCTAATGCCACAAGACGAAAGTGGCCCGATCCGTATTGAGGGGAAAATCCAGATCCATGTACCACAAGTACATGTTCTTCGTGAAGTAAATCCAACACGAATTTCTTGTCCGGACCGTATTTTGAGGGGTTCTCTATCTTCGGGAACAGATAGAATGCCCCTCCAGGCTTATTGCAACTCAATCCTTCAATTCCATCTATCCTGTTCATACATAGGTCAACTCTTCTCTCGATGGTGTTAAGTCGTTCCTTCAGCCAAAGGCGATCGTGCTTCAACCCAGCCAAATATCCATATTGAGCGGGCGTGGAGGCGCACAATCGGCTCCTAAGGATCCTCTCGACGCCATCTCGTGGCGCCCCAAGTATTCCCCTTGGGTCGTAGAATGCCATATACCCGATTCTCCAACCCGGAGCAAAATGAACTTTGGAAACTCCATTGAGGGTGACCACGGGAACATCATCTGATAGAGATGCTACTGACCTCTGATCTCCGGAAAAGTCGAGCGCATCATAGATCTCGTCTGCTATAACCGTGCAGTTTGGCCAGTCTTTCGCGATGCTCAAGACTTCCTTGATGGTTGAGGGCTTGGCTACATTTCCAGTGGGATTATTCGGGTTCACAACTACAATAAATTTGACGCTATCGTTCATTTTTCTGCGGATGTCATCCGTATCTATGGCCCAGCCCTCATCCGAATCGAGTGCATACTCGACGGTCTTGGCGCCGTACATCTGAGGATACGCCATGTATGGCGGATAATGTGGGCCAGGAGCAAGAACAATGTCGCCCTGCTCAAGGAATGCTGCGAACAATATCTGAAGTGCCTCTGTAACTCCATGCGTGACATAGACGTCATCTGATTCGCATTCCCATCCTTTTGATCGTTCATCCTTGGCGATCGCCTCCCTTAACTCCTCAATCCCGTATGACGGCCCATATCCGTTATCCTGTCTTTCCAGTGCCTTCTTGAACGCGTCCACCATATGGCGAGGAGTTGGGAGGCCAGGGTATGACAAGGGGTCTCCTATGTTCAATTTGATTAGATCATGCCCCTCAGACTCCAACTTCATTGCTGGAACCACGACGTCTCGAATAGCATACTCGATCGAGGAGGCCCTCCTGGATGCAGGGATGCCGTTCATGATGGTCCGTTGGATAGCAGGCACATGAAGGCGCCGATTTTAGATGCCCAGTTCAGACCTTGCGATTCCCATTGCAGCTTCAATCCCTTCCGAGTAGCTGCCGCTGGCCTGTGCCATCGTCGATCTTCCGCCTCCACTGCCCTTGATTTCCGGGGCCATGGCCTCAACAAGCTTGGAAGCGTCGTGACGTTGGGAAGCAGCAGAATTCTCAGTTATTGCGACAACGATTTTAGCCCCGCCTGTTTTACTAGCCAAGATCGCCACGGTTGGTTCATCCGGATTTCGTGTTAATTCGCCAAGAGTGGCCATTAGGTCCTTGAATTCGCCATCCATCTCGATCAAAGCGTATCTTATTCCATCCTTCCTGATAGTTGATGAACCGCCTTCGGTTTTTATTCTGGTTATCTCGGCCCTGAGGTTCTCTATGGCCTTTTTTTGCTCTTTCCACTCGTTGAAAAATCGCTCTACAGCTTCTGGCAAGTCCTCTGGTTGGACGCCCAATACGCTTGCTGAAGCAGTTAATAATTCAGACTGTCGACGAGAGTGTTCCCTTGCAGCATCCCCTGCCATGATCACCAGACGCTCCACCCCATCTTGGACTTGACTGGAGCGGACGATCTTTATCTCTCCGATTTCAAGGGTGTTTGTCACGTGGGTGCCTCCACAGGCTTGGATGTCGTGCCCCTCGACTTCAACCACTCTTATACGATCGTGCTTCGGGGGCCCCCCTTGGTATATTGAGAACCCATGTTCCTTGTCCGCGTCTGCTCGATCGAGTACGGTTGTTAGTACCCGTCGGTTTTCCGTCAGGATAGTGTTCGCATGGTCCTCAATCTCATCTAAATGATCACGAGTTAACCGATTGAAATGAGTAATGTCGAGCCTTGCAAAAAGTTCGCTTTTGTAAGATCCAGCCTGCCAGATGTGGGGTCCGAGGATTTTTCTCGCCGAGCCCCCTACGATGTGAACCGAGGTGTGGTGTTGGGAAATCTGATTCCTTCGGGATTCGTTTATTTTACCGGTTATCGGCCCTATTTCCAATGGTTCGTCCACTGTGTGAGTGATTACCCCATCATGGATGCCGACATGCAGTACATGCGCGTCCCCCAGTTTCCCCAGATCGCATAGTTGGCCTCCACTTTCAGGATAGAATCCGGTTCTATCGAGTATAACTGACCATGTAGTTTGAGGAAAGTCGGCTTGGTCAGGAAGGGGTTCGCAATGTATGACATTGGCAGCAAAGTGGGATAACGATTGGTCTCCGTCGAATAGTCGCTCTGTTAGTTTGAATTGAGAATAGTTGTTATGATGGTTGATCTTCTTCTGGACAGCAGCCTGCTTTGTCCTCGAAGCGTTTCTGGCTGCCATTTCGGCTGAAAAGCCCATTCTAATGCTGAGGTTTCTCCAACCTGCAGACTTGGCTATTGTTAGTGCCATATCTGGTTGGATTCCTCTCTCTTCAGCCAACCTGAACAGGATGCTGTCTTCAATTGATTTAGCCCCCTTTGGAGTATGGGCCAATGCTGTTTGCACGGCAGATTCCCCCCTTCTCAGCATTGAATGATACTTCTCTTCCTCTGAATCTAATATTGAGATTATTACCTCCCGGTCAAAAATCAAATTTGGCATGTTGGCCTTCATGTGACGGCTGCCCAATTTTGATAGGGATTCTGTGATCCCCAACTCAGATTTCATCCTGCAAACCCTCCTTGCCAACATCCTGGGCAAGTACCCTGCCTTGGAATTGCTTGGAACTAAGCCGTCACCCAGCATTGAACAAATCGCTTGTAAGTGATCCGGTATTGCGTAAATGAGGGCTAGGGGCTCAGTTATCTTCTTCAGTTGTGGGACCGATATCTGAATTTTCTCTGTAGATATCTTTTCAGCGAGTGAGACATATAGCTCTTCAGCGTCTGTGCCTACATCTATGTTCAATATGCCTGCGAGTTTTGACAACTCGCCCAACAGGTGGTCCGTCTCATGTGGAAGGTCGAGGGAGCGAACTTTTTCATCGAATTTTGATAGTCTTTTTAGTTCTGATACAGATTTAGGATACACTGCTTCGTAGATTGTCGGACTGCCTGCTGCAGCCCAACAGAATCTCTCCAAGCCATAGCCTGTGTCGATTATTTTCTGTTCCATCTCCCTGTACCTTAGACCTTTTATTATCACGTCCCCCTCATCGTGTTCTTCTAAGTTCATGAATACCAGTGTGGCTAGTTCTAAACCACCAACTATCACCTCAAGTGCTGCTCCAGCGTTACCGCCTCCAGACCATGGGTTTTCCACATAAATGACATCTTTTGGGGCAATACCGAAAGATTCGACCATGAGTTCATCGCATAGCCTCACGCAGGCATCTATCCAGTAGTGATATTCACCATCCGCCTCCCTATTAAACGCATGATGAGCCATCATCTCGAATGTCGTGAGGTGCCGGCCGCTGCGGCCCACGGCTGCTACGTCGGTTAACCTAATGCAAGGTTGGCTAATCGTCAAGGGGTTTTCGGGAGGGGGGACATTTCCTGAAGTCACATGTGGCTGAAAGTTTGCAATACTCGCTATCGTTAGATGGATGTCATCCCTCCACCTTGCCACAACAGGATATGGCTTTATTCTCGAGTGCCCTTTGGCTTCAAAGAAGGAAAGGAATGCTTCCCTCATCTTGTCTTTTAGCTCGATTCCCCTCTCTTCAAAGCCAGAGATGATGGGAGTTCCGATGAAGGTGTAGGGGTCTTTGTGAGTATCTCCCGAGGTGATTCTAAGTGGGTCTCTGGTCCAGAATCTCAGCCCACTGACCTCGCAGACAGCGAGCCGGAAGCCGGCCTCGGACCAGTATGGAATGTCAATCTCACCAAACTCCACAACACTGGCTGCTATGCTATACACTTCAAAGCGTTTCGGAAATATCCAAACTACAAGTCGTTTAGCATCTCCCGGCCGATGATTATGCGTTGTATCTGACTACTTCCCTCGTAGATTTGTAAGACCTTCGCACCTCTCATCAGCCTCGCCACAGGGTACTCCTCAGAATATCCATAACCACCAAAAATCTGAACTGCGTCGGTGGTCACTTCCATGCAAGCATCAGCCGAGAATCTCTTAGCGTGGGCAGCACTTTCTGTATTCCTAATGCCATTATCAGCCTCCCATGCAGATTTCCAGCATAGCAGGCGACTAGCCTCTATCTTCGTCTTCATGTCAGCTAGCATGAATTGAATTGCCTGGTGCTGATGCAATTTTTTCCCAAAGGACATTCTTTCGTTTGAGTAGGATAGTGCGTGCTCATAAGCTGCCCTGGAGACGCCAACGGCTTGGGCAGCCACAACTGGCCTTGAATAATCAAAGGCCTTCATGGCGTTCATCCAACCATTACCTTCAACCCCGCCGACAAGATTCTCGATAGGGACTCGAACATCAGTAAATGTGATGCCTCTGGTATCTGAAGCCCTTTGTCCCATATTCGTTTCTTTTTTCCCGAGTTCTACTCCATCCCACTTTGATTCGACTATGAAGGCACTCATCCCCCTGTAGCCTTTGTCTCTATCTGTGTAGGCCAGTACAAAGAACCACTCTGCTTGGCCGGCCCCTGTGATCCACATCTTACTCCCATTGAGAATGTAATGATCATCTTTGAGGACTGCGTTTGTCTTGATTGAGGATACATCGCTTCCCGCACCTGGTTCAGTGACACAATAAGCAGCGATTAGTGGTTTTTCAGCCAGCATTCCTAGATATTTCTTCTTCTGTTCCTCAGTTCCACCAGTTATGATTGGCGCCGCTGTGAGGCCATTGGAATATTGCGCGGTTCCGAACCCTGGGTCTCCCCAGGACATCTCCTCCGAGACAATTGCCTCTTCCAACACCCCCATCCCGGGGCCACCATACTTCTCTGGGATGTGTAGGTTGGTCAATCCCAATTCATGTGCCTGTTGGATGGCTTCGAGTGGAAATTCGCTTTCATTATCCCATCTCTCAGCATGTGGCCTCACGTTCTCACGTGCAAAATCCCTCGCAAGCTCGCGCAACATTTGTTGTTCCTCTGATAATTCGAATCCGAGCATGATCTACGGCCAGAGCAGGGGGACTTAGTGGTTCCCAGTTTCCGTACGGAAATTGTTTCAGATTCTCTAGTAGGTCCGACTAATTGATGAATAAGCAGAGATTGTTGCTGCCATGGGCGCAACATGGAGGCAACACTTGTCTGTTGATGGGCCTGGCAGAATGAGAATAAAGAAACATGGGAGGATGCTTGCAGACGCAATGATGATTTCAGAACCTGGTATGCTCGAAGTGGGTGTCGATGATCGATCTCCTCAACAACTGGTCAATACGGCCGAGCTGCCAGGCATCGTAGGCCAAGCCTGGGCCATGGCTGATTGGCACTTTGGTTATGGGTTTCCGATTGGGGGGGTGGTTGCAACTTCTGTGGAATACGGCGACTCTGGAGGAGGGGTATCCCCAGGGGGCGTTGGATTCGACATCAATTGTGGCGTGAGGCTGCTCTCAACAGGATTGAGTGCGGCCTCAACGGATGTTCGCGCGATCATCGATAGCCTCCAGAGATCAGTCCCCGCAGGAGCAACTTCTAAGGGAGGGATTCGTCTTACCTCCTCGGATTTAGAAGAGGTCCTTTCTCGAGGGGCTCGGGCAGCTTGTGAAATGGGCTTAGGCGCACATGCGGATCTGGGAAGACTGGAGTCGGGAGGTTTCCTTGAGACAACGGAGCGTGCGCTCAGTGAAAGGGCCCTAAAGAGAGGGGAAAAGTCACTCGGCACCCTGGGCTCTGGTAATCACTTTCTAGAGGTTCAAGTCGTCGATAGGATCTTGGATGCACATGCTGCAAGGGAGTTTGGGCTACAAGAGGGCGAACTCACTGTGATGATCCATTCGGGCTCTAGAGGTTTGGGGCACCAAGTTTGTAGTGATCACGTGAAAGAGATTGAGAGTAATTACAGACAAGTTGGGTCAAGATGGGTCTCCGATAGATGGGGATTTGACATCGCTGATAGACAACTTGCTTGTGCTCCAATTCACAGCGATGAGGGGAGGAATTACATGGACGCGATGAACTCGGCTGGAAATTTTGCTTTCGCTAATCGCTCAGCTCTTACTCAAAGGGTCCAAGAATCCTTTAGAAAAATCTCAACAATTGATGCGGATATTAAGGTCACATATGATGTCAGCCACAATATCGCGAAATTTGAAAATCATGAAATACATGGATCTAATTGTAAATGCTGTGTTCATCGGAAAGGGGCGACAAGGGCATTTTCAGGCGATAATCCAGGCCTGTCAAATGAATTCCAAGGAGTTGGTCAACCAGTATTGGTCCCAGGGGACATGGGCAGGGCGTCTTGGGTTCTAGCTGGTCCCAAGAAAGGAGAGAATGACGCATTTTCCTCATCCTGCCACGGTGCTGGTAGAAAATTATCTAGAACAGCGGCCAGAAAGGCGATAGATCCAGAGGCCCTGATCAGGGAACTAGAAGACATGGGAATAATCGTAAGGGCCAAGACACGTTCCTTGCTATCGGAAGAAGCCCCCGAGGCGTACAAAAATGTGGATGATGTAGTAAGACTAACAGAATCCGCTGGCTTGGCCCGACCTGTAGCTAGACTGAGGCCCTTGGGCGTGATCAAGGGATGACTATTTTGCCCTGTATTCGATTCTAAGGACTTCTTGGTCCTGTAATACAGTATCCTCGTATGTCTCAACTCTCTCACCGTCCAAAGTGACGACAATCTCATGGTCTTGATCAACGACATAATCTAGAATCTGCTTATCATTGAATGTCTCGCCCCATATTAAAAAGAATGACTCCGCTGGTACATTGTATTCTTTGTCCATCTCGACGTGAATCTTGCCTGATGCATCATGTGTATGGACCCCCCTCATAGAGCAGCCATCGTGGTTGATGCCAGTGTTTGCTGGTATTGTTATTTGCTGGCCGTTCACAACGATTTCTATTATCGGGTGGTAGTGGACTCCTATGTTGCTATGATCCCCTAAGCAGAAGTCTGCTACCTCTTGTGCGTTGTCAGGGGTGGGAGGTGGTGCGAATTCGTCATAAATTACTGCACCGACCAAAAGAATAGTGAATGCTGCTGCACCGTACATCGCTAACCTCGCTGCATCCATACTCCTCCGTGAATACCCCCCATATTGAAACCTCCCCACCAATTCCAATGAACATGGGCTACACAGATTACTGGGGCGAGGCGGTAGCTCATATCTCAGGGCGAGACCCTATCCTTTCTCAAATAATTCAAAAATACCCAAAACCCTATCTTAATCCGCATGGTAACGTCGTTCACACACTGATCAAGTCTGTTGTAGGGCAACAAATATCCGTACAGGCTGCAGACGCGACGTGGAGGAGGATGGTTGAACTCCTTGGTGAGGTGAGCCCAGATAAAATAAACCAAAGTAATGTAATGGGCCTACGAGGTTGTGGTCTTTCCTTGAGGAAAGCAGAGTATATACTGGGTATAGCGAAGATGTGGGAAGACGGTTTCCTAGATGTAGATTGGCGATCCTTGGAGGAGTCTGAGGTTATCGACAGATTGCTCCCGATTAGAGGCGTCGGACCATGGACAGTGGACATGGTCATGATTTTTTCACTTGGATTTCGAGACGTCTTGCCAGTAGGGGATATTGGGCTCCTCAGGGCCGTGGAGAACAACTATTCTGATGGAAAAAGGCTCCCACTGGAGGAGGTCAAAAAAATAGCCGAACCATGGCGTCCGTTTCGGACTGTGGCGACATGGTACCTCTGGAGGACCATAGACCCTGAGCCAGTCAACTATTGATTACATAGAGTATCCACGTGGAATTCCTTCAACACCCGTCGGCTTAAGTGCCTGATCAGAGCCGTCAGACTCTTCCATTATCACTGTGAGGAGAGTGTGCACCAACGTACGCAAGTCGTCTATCTCTTTCTTCAATTCAACTACTTCTTCCATCCATATCCCATCTAGAACGAGTTCGTTCCACTTAGCCCTCCACGGCTAATAGACTATAAACAAGCCCTTGGAAGTTCTGGAGGGACAGAGGTTTTCAGGCCCTCTATGGTTCCCGCAGGAGCATGGGCAGATCCTAATGCTACTCCGTATAATCTCCATCTTCGTTTTCCTCATCGTAGTCCTCATAGTCATCGTCGTAGTATTCTTCTTCCACTCTGCTCGATGCAGTGCTGACCATGTAGCCGCCAACTAGGATGGTGATCACGGCAATAGATGCTATCATAGTGTAGGCGAGTAAAGAGTCACCAGAGGACACGCTGTCAACATCTGCGGACGATACTATCATTCCGTCTACCGGGTAGGCCAGATTCTCAAAGTTGTCAGCATCGATCACATAAAGAACGGGAACACCAGGCATGGTTGGTTCATACACGAACTCAACGACTAAGCTTGTTTCACTTGCGTCTAAAGAGACCTCAACATTATCTGAAGGGGGGGATTGAGTCCACTCTTCTCCACCTTTGCTCTCCCATAGTTTGAGCGATAGCGTGCCTTCCCTCTTTCCAAGATTAGACCAGAAGGTCTTCATCGTGATTCTTTGACCGGGGATCGGTGTGTCTGTTGGCTCGAAAACGGTATTCGTCAAAATCGGCAGGAACTCCATTATTCTAATGTCTACTCTTTTGGGCAGGGACTCGCTACCTAGGCCGTTCACCGGGTTTCCCGCTCGATCCGTGGAAACCACCCAGAATTCTACATAGTCGCCGTCTATCAATTTGGTTGTCAGCGATTGTGTCATGTCTAGCTCTCCGTTGTATATGTCCAACTGAGTCTGGTCTGTGACCAGGGGCAGAGTGCCTAAACTAATTGGGCTGATTACGCTTCCACCTCTCTTGAAAACCCAGGCAACTTGTAAATCTCCACTCTGCATGCCTACTGCATCATTTATCTGAAGAGTCACCTTGACTCTATTTAGTAAATCGGATTCCTCGACGGAGAGTGAACTGTCGGGGTATGCGGTCTGATCAAATAATATCGTGGGTGGTGCGGAATCTACGTTTATGGAGATGTCATTGTTGTCAATTGCCCCGCTGGAGCCAGGCAAGTCAATTATCGTGGTGGTAATATCCATTATAGGATAAACCGGCGGTCTGTCCGGGAGGGATAGTTCGACATCCCAAGAGCCTGCGTCTCCAACTGTTGCCTGGGTGCTTACCCGAGTAGAGCCATACACAAATGAGACATCAACCATTGTTCCTAGTGTGCTTGGTGTGAAAGGAGTGCCGGAACCTGAGTGGACTAGCGTACCATTTACCTTGAAGGTGTCACCACTCATAAGATAAATTCCTGTATCGTCGCTCTCCCCAATCGGGAGTGTAAGGTCTTGTGCTGACAGTGGGATTGCCTCCAGTTGGTTGTCGAGTTCCCAGGATAGTTGGGAAAGCAGGGTGGACTCTGCGATTACAACCATGTCATCTATGATTCGAACCCTAGGGCTGCACGGGGAGTCTCCAGCGGCCCAGGGGAAGTCCCAATCCAGGACAAAGTCAAGTTGTATCTCCACGAGGGCGTCGGATTGCCCTGGCACGGAGCGAGCCTCAACAAGGTCTACATGGGAATCTGCAGGGGTAGATAGTATCATTTCTGCGGGGTTCCAGTGCATCTTTCCGAGTCCTGTTGGCCCATCGTCGCACAACATAAGATCGATGCCATCGAGAGTCATTATACCGTTGGGTTCGTCGATTACCATGTTGAAGGTGTGTGTCATTCCTGGTACCAGGTATCCCTCCTCACGGTCGAGTGAGTAGCCTGAAGTGACTATCTGAGTCTCCACATCTTCTGCGACGATTACTGTAGCCCATGCGTTATTTGCCCCTGGGCCGCCGCCTGTGCCACCAGACTGGTAGGTTTTACCTGACCAGTCAGTCCCCTCTATGTATAGGTAAACGGGGCTATTGTATGGAACTCCAGATATGTCTATGTTGTAAAAATTGAGTTGCTCTTCCCCCGGGAATCCTATGGAGAGGGGCATTGTGATTGATCCATATTCGGAAGGGTCGGGAATTCCGTCTTGATTGGAATCATCCATAACTGCCCGCCAAAAACGTAGTGTGGCATCCCGTGCTCTGGCATCTGAATCGGATACTGTAACATAAACTGATAAGGGCGTGTCAGGATCTACTATTTTCCCAGCCGCACTCTGGAATCCTAATGGTGTTAGAATTTGAATCGGCCCTGCGACAGGGGGTTCGAGATCCACCGTCGCGTCGATCACCGGAGGCACAGAAGTGGCGTCTTGGCCGCCCAGAACTTGTCCGACAGGGCCCACATCGTCAATGATGGGTGTCAATGAAATCGAACTCGTACCAGGGGGTATTGTAACCTCTCCATAGAAACTACCCTCTTCGCCAGATGTCAAGGCCACATTTACACCTGAAATATTCACGGATACCCTAAAGTCTTGAGGATCGGGCCGTAATCCTGAGGTGCCCTCGAATTTGACCTCTCCCTCAATGAAAAGGTTGTTTCCCGGATCTACTGGGAAGGGGTACATCGAAGAGAGCTGATCAGAAACAAGGTTTCCTAGGTGGTTGCTCACGGAGAATGAGGAAATCTCCAGATCATTTTCGTATGCAGATCTTCCACCCACCCCACTTGATGATTCTGCACTCCATCGAGTATTGCCGTCATTATCTATTGCACTTGACCTCCATGTTATCCTTGATAGGTCGTCTGGACCCCAAGAAGCTCCGATTGACCAATTTACCCTAATTGTTTCTTTGCCATCGGGATATGTCACAACTTGCACAGATGATTCCTCAGCCGTCATGTAGATCCCGGGCAAGACGTCTCCCGATTCTTGGAAAACCGTGGTTGAAGAATCGTCCCATTCCCCATTGTTTGATGTCGCGGTATAGATTGCCACCAAACCGTCGTTTGTTTGTCCTGTTAGTCGTATTGATGAGATTTGACTGTTATCGAAGAGATGACTGTGTTCCGTCGTGATCTTGTAGGTTTCTTCCCTTGGTGCAAACGTGTTTGGCGGGGTGAATGGATAATTTGTGGTAATGTAGTCATAGTAAGCCCCCCCGTCTATTGAGAGCATGCCAACATCTGATAAGACCGTAACAGGGATATCGGTATTACTGGAGTCTGATTGGATTTCGGATACCGAGGCGGTCACGACTTCTTGTAGCGTGGAGACGTTCTCTCTTAGGTAATACGAGAGGCCCAGGGTTGCTATCGAGATGGTTTGAGCCTCCGTAGATGAGATTTCGAAAACCACTTCCTTCCACTCGCGCCCATTTATCGAGTCGGTGATCGTGGGTTGAAGGGCATTGGCTGCAGAGATCATTTGGCCTGATAGGTGTAAGTAATCCGGACCAACATCGGAATTAGATGTGGTCATAGATGCGGGTCCTATGGAGACAGTGACCGGTGATGTAAGAGATTCTAGGCTTGCTGGAGATATGGACAAGAATCCTGATCCGAGCCACGACGTTGCGTCGACGTTTGGAACGGTGGATGAACCTGCTGGAATCAAAACTGACATTCTTGAGGTCGAACCGGGGCTAAGATCGAAGGTTCTACTACGTTCCTGAGCTCCATCGAACAATAACGATTGCCAACCCAGGTGTCCGTAGTCTGACCCGAATGGAAATGACCAGTCGTGTTCTCCATTTGAACCAAGATCGACCGATGGAGAGCGAGCCGGTTCAGCAAACTTCGCGGATATGTTCAACTGACTGATGCTTCCCGTTGGAGCTAGCGAAATGATGGCCTTGTAGCCAGGTTGGGCCCATGGGAACTCAACAACTCCGCCCGTAGAATATTGTGGCCCTAGCGTTTGGCCGTTAGCATCCTCGAATCTTATTGAAACGTCTGCATAATCCCCGGATATCGAAACAGCTTTGATCGGTCTTGAGGATGTTATGTAATCTGAGTGTATGCTGCCCGCGGTGCCTTGGGTTACTATGTTTCCGTTCTCGACAGCGACACTTGGACTGAAATGCCATCCATTCCCTACTCCAGATTCTCCAGAAAGCGTCCTAAGGCCGTCTAACATTACTGTTTTGATAGCGGGGGTCAAGCTAGAGTTTGTGGTTTCCAGGTGAAGTTGGATGTTTACAGATGGGGTAAGCTGGTAGTCCAATCCAGCAAGTGAGATTGGCAGAGGCATCATTTGATAGCCATTTACGTAAGTCATGGTGTTTGAGTCAATGACGCTCGCCAATACACGAGTTCCTTCTGGTATTTCCGCATCTATGTCCAAATATCCAATGTTGAATATGTCATGATTCGTGATGTCCAGTGTTGGGCTGAGCCATGACCCATTAGAACTGTAATTCGGAATGAGTATTCCAAAGTCATCAACGTAAAACCCTTCGAAGTCATCACTTGAATATTGGCAACAAGTATCGGACTTGAACCAGAACCGGAAAGTCATCGATTCCCCGCTCCATTGATCCAATGGGGCCTCCCTCATTGACATGGAATCTGATCCACAATCATCATTTATCCAAATCTCATTATTCCCCCATGGGTTTGTCCCCCAAAAGGTGGTCTTAGTTCCGTCATACCAATTCGGTATTGAAGGTTGGAAAAATTGCCATCCCCCGTTGTTTACCTTGTATTGCAAAACCGCCCCGTCCATGTCAATGGAGTCCATGCAAGCCCATTTCGCAAATTGGAGTGTGGCGCCCGAGGATGGAATATCATACTGTGGAGATTGTAAGTAAGCGTCCCTGTTGTCGAGATATCCGCCGGTTAGCCCCGTCCCGTACAGGTATGGGAAGCTATTGGGTTCCGAAAGTGTCAATGAGGGATCTGGAAATCCGTATTCCCATGCAATTGAGCCAGTGCTTCCAGATTGGCTCCAACCAGAAACGTGTTCGGTATCTGGTGGAGTTGCAAATGAGTTCTCAAAGCCAAGTGTTCGATCAATACTGCCTCCGAAAAGCTGTATGTGACCCCAATCATCATATCCCGTTATGGAGGATTGTGGGGGTGTCTCGGCATAATGTGTAAAGGTCGTTGGTGAGCCTAAATCATCGGACCAGTGTACGGAAACCCCGGGAGTCACCAAAGAAACGTCCGTCACGAAGACTCCTTCGAAATTGTCCTGTGGGGATCCGTAATTTATGGAGCCGTCTGTATCCACTATGATCCTCAGGAAAACGTTTGCTTGATTCAGGAACTGTGACGGTATGTCGTATTCTTGAACAACTATTCCGCCACTTTGATCGCCTGTAGTTCCTGGAATTGACCCTGACCGAGATGAGCAACTTTGTGTTGTACCGGTATTTGTTGACGATATATCCAACCAAGTCAGGTTATTATTGGACATTTCGACACAAAAGTTGTCATAAAAGGTCCCCTCTAAGTCATATTCAAGATTCACCCTCAGTTTACTGGACGTAGTGGTACCAACTGTGTTAATTTGAGTTTGGAGAGCTCCATAGGCGCTGGTCGAGTATTGGCATGTTGTCCCGGGCGCCGATTGGCAACCGTGAAGCCACCCTCCGTCGACCCCACCGACATTCACGTAGGAAATATTGTCCAAAAACCATCCTGGCCTAAGATTCTGTGAAGATGGATGTGTCCAAAGCCTAAATTTGAATTGAATCCTTTCCGCCTCGTCGATTCCAGGTATGGTCGTCAAGTCAATGTTATCTGCTGTCCAACCGCTGTGGATTTCTGAGGCAAATACTGGGAGGGCTCCTGGAGGTTGTCCCATGACTTCCGGGCCATCCGCAGCCAATGTGCTTGGATAACCTGATGAAGGCTCTATGTAGGTCCAATTTCCCCAACTTCCTTCCATCAGCCTGTACTCTAACCAGGCGCCATCGCCCCCTCCTGAGGAAGTGCTGTCGACGTGATACCAGTGCTCAAAGGACAGAAAATAACCTACCTGGAGATTCTCTGAAGGAACCTCCAGCGATGGCAGTATCAGGGAAGTATCTGTCCCCGCTGGGACCGGAGCACCCGGGAATGTTGCTGCCATGACTTTGCCTTCTGATGCACGAGCAGGCACCACGCCATGGGAAAGGTTCCTTTGATTCAGGTAAACCGTGCCAGCCATGTTTTCAGCCATTACAGGCGACCAGTAACTGATGTCTGGATTATTGCAAAGAGTAAGGTTCTGTGTAATTTCTGTGTCTGACAACTCCCCATTGTTATCTAAGTCTTGACCGAGGTCTATGACATCCCCCCCTTCAGCACAAACTGAGGCCTCTGCTGTGTCAGGTCGATCTACAGCGAGCCAGTTGAAGAAACCCCCCAAGCCCGGGTTAATCACCCCCCCAGTTCCTGTACCGTCTGTGACTATCGTGGGTGTAGAGGTGTAACCCGAGCCCATTGAGGTGATCTCTACTACTGCAAGATGGCCGGTATCACTCAGCGACAAAGAAATTTCTGCGTTTCTACCCGAGATACCTGTGTTGACCAAGTCTAGATCATGCTCAGTGGTGTAATTCTCCCCCTGATCTGTCAAAGATATGCCAGTGATTGAACCCGAGCTGTCGATCGAAGTTACTGTAATATTCGCCCCTGATCCTGTGCAGTCTCTTCCGCAATCGACATTAAACACCGTTCCATTTGAATATCCGAAACCGCCGTCAATCAATGATACTGATTCAATTTCCCTTCCGGACAAGTAGGTTCCGCTGAAGCCGCTTCCATCGCCGCCCGTTGCTGAGAGGTTCCCATCGGCATAGCCTGCCCCTGGGGAGGTTATCGCTAGAGAAGTTATGCTGGTGTCCATGCCCGAGGAAGGGCAATATTCCGAGGTTGTCTCTATCTCTTGCGGGTCCAAATCCCCATCAAGATCAATGTCATGACCATAGGAGATCACCACCGAGGAAAGATTCCCGCATGCTTGGCTAGACGTTGTTTGATCTATATTGTATACACTCAAAACACCTGGAGATTGATAGTACCCCGAGGGCATCTCAATTGTGTAATCCCCATCGTCGAAATCCTCTACGATTGAAACTGAAAAATCATCACTGAGGATAAGCTCGCCTTGCGAATTAAACGAAGTTCCACTCCTGGTTCCTTGATCTAGCCCATCTTCAACTGACCAGGAAGTTAGGTACTCGGTTGACTGTGCCATTTCGTCATTTGATATTTCTACCCAGCTATCCAAGATTGTAGCGTTAGTTGGAACTCGAAAAGCAGTGAATTCTGATCCTCCGTCAGCCGGATTGATAGCATCTGGACCCCTCCATTCTGATACATTAGCTTGCGTTGAAGGAAGGAGGAGCATCAGCGCCGTCATTAGGAGGGCTCGTCTGGCATTCGTACGATACATGGACACAAGAGGAGTGGTAGGATTATCAATTCTGCGAATGTAGAGGTCAAAACTTGGAGCCACTGGGGGGAATTGAACCCCCGACCTTCGCCTTACCAAGGCGACGCTATACCCCTAAGCCACAGTGGCG
>DAZE01000015.1 GCA_002507175.1 Euryarchaeota archaeon UBA558 | reverse complement strand
ATTGACGATATGATTTTCGCAGTAAAGTCGGATAGTGAAATTCTTGGCGTACCAAACGCATCAATGGTTTCTACGATGCTCAGTTGGTTCAATGGCCACCTTCCCGAAGACGGTACAGTTGAAATCTTCAATGATTCCGAGCAAATCAGTATTATTGCCGTTCAAGGTCCGAAATCTGGAGATGCAATTTCTAAGGTAATTGGGGCTGAAAATAATATTGGGCGTTTTAGATGTCAAGAAATAGCTACAAATGATTTAGGAATTACCGGATGGATTCAGGGAACTGGCTACACCGGTGAGAAGGGGATGGAGATCTTCGTCCCCAATGATCAGGCAAGCATTCTCTGGAGAGAACTTATTTCCAAAGGATCTGACTTAGGTTTGGTCCCTGTAGGATTAGGTGCTAGAGACACTCTGAGGTTGGAAAAAGGGTACTTGTTATCAGGACAGGATTTTCTCTGGCCGGGGCTAGGAAGCTCACCTGATACAGATTTGCCAGAAGGCTTCCTCCATCGAAATACTGCTGAAACCAACGTTCCATTCGGACTTAATATGAACCATGAATTCTTAGGAAAATCAAGTGTCGAATCTTCTCTTGGAAAATCTCCAAGGTGGATGGCAATAAGGTGCGTTTCCAGAGGCCCGTCCCCGAGGCCAGGTCATCAAGTACTAGGTTCGGACTCTGATGACTCAGAACCCATCGGATATGTAACCAGTGGCGCCCCTTCTCCAAGCCTAGGTGGAATGGGAATTGCAATGGCCTATATGGAAAATGCGGAAGTCGGCCAAACAGTTTGGATAAAATCCTCTTCCAGAAGGACTGTTGAAGCCATCGTGGTAAGGGCCCCATTCCTGTAGTGCAGTGGCAAAACTCATTGCTGAATGGCCCGTGTGGTAAGCAGGGTAGATACAGTGAGTGGCGGAATTGAGGCTGTAGCGATTAAGAATCTGCAAACAATTTTGAGATCAAGAGGAATATCGGCTGAGGCACTTTTCTCCAAGTACGACCTCGACGGCAATGGAAGCCTCAGCCTCGATGAGTTCGAAGCCGCATTAAGCTCTATTACCGGTCAGAAAGCCCCAGGGGCCATAGTAACAGCTATTTTCTCGGTTTTAGATTCTGATGGAAACGGCTCGATAGATCTGCAAGAGATCCTTGTTCTAGTTGAATCCGGGCCTTCTGAATCATACGTTGGCGGCAATTCTCTAACGGTCTCAGGACATCCCAACGAGCTCTATAATGGGACTTACGCCCCAAATGGCGAAATGAACGGCAAGCCTCTATTCATCAATCAAAATGGTGCTAGAATGTATTTCTACAATGCTGGATCAGGAGGCGCTAGCTCTTGGAGCCTAGATGATAGGGAACAGAGTGGTAATCAGGATTACTACAGAGGGGGGTGGACAAGGCCACCTGCAAGTGGGGACCTCCCACTAGGAACTAGGAGATGGGTGGGGGTCGGAAGGATCAATGTCGAAATGGCAAGCTCCGCTACAGCCGATAATGCCGTCGAACGAGACGCATCAACAGAAACAAAATCTTACTCGGATTCCGACGAAAAAGAACAGAATTATGGAAATTCGGAAATTGAGGTCATCGAGGAGGATGACCCGAGTCAACTAATGGGGGATGTTTCCAATGATTTCACAGACATCATTGGAGCTCTTGAGGCCTCAGAATTCTCAACTGTTGAATCATTGCAAACAGCTCGAGAAGCTGCCGATAGTCAGGCCGAATCGAAGATTTCCAAGCTCCCCTCTATATTTCAGAACCCAGCTAGAGAATTGTGGAAAGCCAAAGCAGACTCGTTTCAGTCAATCGCTACATCTAGGATGTTGTCTAGCGCAGATGTCGCTCTAGGGATTTCTGCAGCAGCAATAGGGTCTGCAGCAATTTCTTCCATTGAAAGCGAAGATACTCAGATTGGAGAATCCGAAGAAGTCGAAGCCCCTGCAGAAACAAAGTCCATGCAGGACCCCGTTGAGCAGTCTCAGACAACACCATCAGAGGATCCTCAGGTTTCAAAGTCAGAATCGGAAAATGATACTATTCGTTCCATAATAGAGTCATTTTCCTCGGCTAGGATGCTTTCAGAGCAGAATTCTCTAAAAGAGAAATTTTCAGGCACCCAAGTTAATATCTTGGTCAAGATATCTTCAGTAGAGAGAAGCTTTGGGATTGGGATTGACGACAGATATAGGGGGGGAAGTACCATCATCGCCTCTTTGCTAGTACCTAGTGGCGGTGCATCATCCAATTCTGTAGAGATTAGGTTGCCATCGGATAGTGACGTCTCATCATTCAAGACAGGGTATGAGTTAGAAATTCCATGTATGGTCGACGGATGGAATTCAATAAGGAATAGGGTAATATTGAATGCTCAATAACCAGAATACTCCAATGATTCGGCAATCATCTCTTCTAGGCTAATTGATGGCCTGAATCCGCATCTGTGATCTAGGAACCATGCATCAACAATCCCCCAAACCTCTCCCTCGGATGATTGATTCAACTCAACAGATGCCCCCGTTTTCTCATTGTAGATGTTCGCTAGATCGTTCATAGTGATGCCCATTCCCGAACCAACTGCAAAACTCTCGCGCGTTAGGGGCGGGTTATCAAGTACCGAGAGAATCACTCTGACTAAATCCTCAATATGGACAAGATCCTTGATATCATCTCCAGAACCGGGCACATTTATCCAGCCTATCTGACTCTCACTGGCCCACCTATGAAGTATCCCATTCCCAGGAGGTCCTGAAAGTGGGATCCCTTGAACATTCGAAGCTCTGATTACACTCACCGGTCTGCCCGACTCAGCCCTCTCTAAGGCATTCTCTTCAATCCAAAGCTGGCCTTCTGCCGCTGTATCTCTTGGGGATAATGAAGACTCAGGGCCGTAGTAGTCATCACCAGGTGACCAATCCGCATAGACTCTTAGAGTTCCGACAATAATCATATGTAGCTCCCCATGCCTGTTTACGGCATCCAAAACAGGCCTTGCAGCTTCCCGCATCATTATCTTCGCCTCCCTGTCGTTCCTAGCCACTCCTGTGTCAACCGGCCTTGAATTGATATGAATCAGTGCACTACAGGGGGTTAACATGACGTCTAGGGCCATATTGTCCTCTAAGACATCATCAGGAATGACCACAGCTGAATCGCCGAGAGCATCAATGATGTAGGGTGCGACGAATGCGTCGGAAGCAGTTATCGCGACCTTCATGATGTATTGACTGACTTGGGAGTAATAAGAGTGTGTCGGTGCACCATTGCAGAATCCCTGCCAAAGATAATCATAAACTATCTACTCCTCGAACATTGCGAGGGATAGCGTGGACCAGTTACCAAATCTCGGAAGAGAGCAAGAAATGCTTGAAATTATGGGCCTAAAATCCATGGACGACCTTTTCGATGACATACCTGAGAAAATCAGGTCTGAAGGGCCCCTTCCACTCCGTGCTCCCCAATCAGAGGAAGAAATAATCAGGGACGCCCAGAAGTTATTGGGGGCAAATGTGAATCTTGATAGCCGCCCCTCGTTCCTATCGGCTGGCCTAGCCAGAAACTTTGTGCCTTCCATGGTACCTATGATCGCTACTAGGGGCGAGTTTCTGACATCATACACTCCCTACCAACCAGAGGTCAGTCAAGGAATGCTCCAAGCCATGTGGGAGTTCCAGACTATGATCTCAGAGCTTGTCGAGCTCCCCATATCTAATGTCTCGATGTATGATGCAAGTACCTCCGCAGCTGAGGCTATTACTTGCGCTGTCAGGGTCAAATCAAAGAAAGTAGAGAAGCCAAACACAGTCTTCATCTCTGAACTGGTCCCCCCTCATAGGTTGTCAGTAATAGAGAATTATACACAAGGGGTCGGAATCGAAATAATGAAGCTCCCCCATGGGAGTGATGGCCTTCTGGATCTTGAAATGGCTTCATCCGCATTCGGGTCGTGCGCAGTATACGTCGAGCAACCAAACTCATTTGGAATCTTAGACGAGGGTCTGATGAGGCTCAGGGAAATCGTCGGGGAGAAAACCGCAATCATTGTAGGCGTGGATGTAACTACTCTTGGACTGATAGAACCTCCTGGGAATTGGGGGGCCGATATCGTTGTTGGCGAAGGGCAGCCCTTCGGAATAGGGCCTACGGCTGGAGGTCCAATATACGGGATATTTGCATGTACCAAGGATTTTCTTAGACTGATGCCTGGTAGAATCGTCGGACAGAGTATCGATACCAATGGAAAAACAGCATATACGCTGACTTTATCCACTAGGGAGCAGCATATCAGAAGGCACAGGGCAACATCAAACATTTGCTCTAACGAGACTCTAATAGCTTTGATGGGGGCAATGCACATGGCATTGCTAGGGCCCGTAGGATTGGAGCAACTCTCTACCAGAGTATTAGCGTCAACTATTCAGACAATGAATGAAATCTCATCTTTGGAAGGAGTGGATTTGGCATTCCCTGACTCTCCCGTCTTCAGAGAATTCGCTATCAAGATCCCCGGATTAGCAAGGGATGCACTATCTCACATGGATAATCTCGGTGTGACTGCAGGATTCGACTTGGGTAACTGGTGGGGTGACAAGTCCTCTTGGATTCTTGTTGGATGCGACGAGAGAACCTCTGAGTCCGATATTTCGGCTTTGAAGGAAGGCCTCTCTTCATGGATGGAGGCATTAGAATGACAGGTACCATTTTTGATTTCAATGGCTCCAAAGATGCGGGATGGTCGCAGCCGCCACCAATCTCACATGATGCCATAAAATCCATACCAGAATCAATGAGGCGAAAAAAATTACCAGAATGGCCTAGAGCCAGTGAGCCAGAGCTTGTAAGGCACTACACCCAACTATCCCAGAAAAACTTTGGAATAGACACAGGATTCTACCCTCTAGGGTCCTGTACAATGAAGCACAACCCTCGACTCAATGAGAGAATTGTTCAGCACCCCGGTATTGACCGAATTCATCCTCTACAGCCAGAGTCGCAGGTCCAAGGGCTCTTGGCAATCTATTACGAGATGCAGGAAATGCTAGCTATCTGCTCAGGCATGGACTCTGTAACGC
Source organism: Euryarchaeota archaeon UBA558 (assembly GCA_002507175.1). Taxonomy (GTDB): domain Archaea; phylum Thermoplasmatota; class Poseidoniia; order Poseidoniales; family Thalassarchaeaceae; genus MGIIb-N1. The sequence continues at coordinate 65,903 of DAZE01000015.1, read as the reverse complement.
TTCAGCCAGTGGCAGGTGCGCAAGGTGAATTCACAGCTATCAGGTGCATCCAGGAGTATCACAGGGAGAGGGGAGAGGGACACAGGGACAAGGTCATAGTTCCAGATTCTGCTCATGGTACCAATCCCGCTTCAGCTTCTATGTGCGGATACCAGATTATAGAGATCCCAAGCGCCAGTGACGGAAGGATAGATCTGGACGCGTTGCGTTCAGCAGTTGGAGATGACACGGCAGCAATGATGATTACTAATCCAAGCACATTGGGCGTATTCGAGCCCGAGATAGCAGAAGCAGCAGAGATTGTCCACAATGCAGGAGGGCAAATGTACTACGATGGTGCAAACTTCAATGCCATTCTTGGAAAGACCGACCCAGGAAGAATGGGATTCGATGCAGTACATTATAATCTACACAAAACATTCAGCCAACCGCATGGTGGAGGAGGGCCAGGAAGTGGTCCAATTGGGGTCAAGGAGCATTTGTCTAAATTCCTTCCAACCCCATTAGCGGGACGCTATGAGGCTAAAGATGGAGACTCACTAGTGGGAGATGGCTATTGGTACCATTGGATCAGTCCTGAGCGCACAATTGGTAAGGTGCAGCAATGGAATGGAAATGCAGGAGCAGTAGTAAGGTCTTGGGCGTTTTACAGGAGATACGGCCGCGAACTGGAAAGAATGAGTGAGCATGCCGTTCTGAACGCAAACTATCTGAGGCATGTAATGATGAATCCAGATCCAGAATTAGATATTCACGCAATGCCCTTAGAAGGTTGTCCGGCGGACGTTGTTAAACATGAGTTCACCCTATCTATGTCCCCTTTGAAGGAGGCCAATGGAGTTACTGGGAAGGACGTCGCAAAGAGGCTCCTAGATTATGGATATATGGCACCGACTCTATATTTCCCACAGATAGTCCCCGAATGTTTGATGTTCGAGCCTACTGAGACAGAATCAAAAGAGGTTCTGGACAAATTCGCACAAGATTTCCATGCCATACTGGCAGAGGATCCAGAAGTCGTTTTATCATCACCGCATACTACTCCTGTAGGCAGAGTGGACGAAGTATGGGCGGCAAGAAACCTGATTTTGAGATACAATAAGTCACAAGAACAATCCTAACGCATATTCGTCACTTCCCCCTCGGGGTTCCATGGAGGCCCATGGGGACAGGAATTGGCTCAGGGGAGATCCATCATGGTGGAGGCTTCCGAGTACATCCCCCGTCCCCAGGATGAGGCCTTCGGAGGTTATTTTCCCTGAGGAGTTCACAACTCCCGAGGCGGAATCAAGATTTGGATGGGAGCGTCAGAGAATGAGGCCCTTGGCTTGGACAGTTCTGAAGCCCTTAGCTTGGTCGCCATTCTTCCTGATCGCGAGCGTAATTCCATTACTTTTCACGGGATCGACTCCCGATGATCAAGCTGTTTCAGGATCATTGTTCATCATATCTTGGCTACTACTTATCCTCCCGGTGGCCAATGCAAGAAACAACCAACCAACTTCCGATGATTCCCTGTTAGCTTTACCTGTGGATTGGTTTTCAATATCCTTGGGATTGATATTTTTCATATTTCACATAGAATATTCCCCCATACTGGGGTGGCTCTCATATGCGATATTTTGGGTAGCCTTTTTCAGATCAATAAAGATGATATCAGATGTATTTTCAGTTCCTCCAGCTAGAATCATCCTGCCGATAGACAGGGAATCTTGGAATTCCACCGATCTTAGTAGTGATTGGGTAGTAACTGAAAAAATATGGAAAAATGGACAAATAGCCGTAGCTCACTTAGGAAGTGGCAAATTGACATTACACGGAATGAGTAGAGGAAATACAAACTTCATGTCCTTGTCTTACATTTGTAGATTCGGCTTTGTTCAAGACTGTCTCTTTGTCAATAACCCTGAATCTGAAGGCATTTTCAAACTCCTCCGAGAATTCCCAGTCACTAGTTCAGAAGTAGAGTGGCCGGCAAATCTCATAATATTCGACGAGGAAGAATGAACGGCAGGCATTTGAACCTCCTTACTTCCCGAGTGCCATGGACATATGTGTCGTACTAGGCTCTAAGTCAGACCTTCCGATTGCTGAGAAATGCAGATCCGTTCTTGAAAAGTTCGATGTGAGCTTCGAAATTAGAGTGGCATCCGCACACAGGGCCCCGAAGTACTTGGAGGGGATAATCAGCTCCGCGGAGGATTCTGGCTGTCAGGTTTTCATTGGCATGGCAGGTGTCGCGGCCGCTCTCCCTGGTGTTATCGCATCGATGACCAGCAAGCCAGTAATTGGGGTTCCAGTTGGGGGCAAGGTACCTTTCGATTCTCTGCTCTCTATTGTTCAGATGCCTCCCGGGATGCCAGTCGCTACCGTGGGTGTCGACAGGGGTGACAATGCAGGGGCTCTCGCAGTGCAGATTCTTGCTACCAAGAATGACGACCTTTCCAATGCCTATTCGGAATATAGGTCGTCCATGACCGCCAAGGTCATTTCGGATGATGAATCGATTCAGGGGTGAGTATGTTGGATACTCAAGTTCTGGTCGATGAGGCCATCGAGGCTCTGCAGTCACAGATAGATGATACAGCAATAATCGCATGTTCCGGAGGAATTGACAGCTCAGTCGCAGCGGTTCTTGCTCATCGGGCAGTTGGAAGCCTCCTACATTGCGTTTACGTGGATACTGGATTCATGCGAAAGGATGAGACCGATGAAGTCAGCAAGATGTTCGAAGATATGGGGATTACACTGCAGGTCGTAGATGCATCGGAGAGATTCTTCAGCAATCTCGAGGGTGTCACAGATCCCGAAGAAAAGCGCAAAGTGATAGGGGAGCAATTCATACGAGTTTTTGAAGAGGAGCAGGAAAAATGCGGCGCCAAGTTTCTTGTTCAAGGAACCATAGCCCCCGATTGGATTGAGTCAGGGGGAGGGCAGCGTGATGTTATCAAGAGTCACCACAATGTCGGAGGCCTGCCAGATGATGTTGACCTTGAGATAGTTGAACCACTTCGTGAGTTCTACAAAGACGAAGTCAGGCAAATCGCTAGGGAATTGGGCATCCAGTCCAGTGAGAGGCAACCATTCCCGGGACCTGGGCTGGCAGTACGCGTTTTAGGCCAATTGACTAGGCCACGCGTGGAAGCTTGCAGGGAGGCTTGCCACATCGTGGAGACAAGGCTGAGGGAGGCCTCCGAGAAGGGCTTGTGCGAACTTCCATGGCAATATTTCGCTGCTCTACTACCTGTCAGAAGTGTTGGTGTCCACGGAGATACCAGGGTTCATGGAGAGACAGTAGTCGTCAGAGCGGTCACAAGCCTTGATGGAATGAGTGCTAGATTTTCTGAAATTCCACATGAGGTCTTGGCATCAATCAGTACGGAGATTACGAACTCACTGAAGGGCCAAGTTAATCGGGTTGTGTATGATATTACACACAAGCCACCAGGCACAATTGAGTGGGAATGATTCCGATTCATTGATGAATGTGTTATGCGGCGGCCGGGTTGGGCCGACATAGCTTAGTTGGTGGAGCGGCGGACTGTTAATCCGCAGGTCGCAGGTTCGAGTCCTGCTGTCGGCGCCAATAAAGGACGCTCCAACGATAGTACGGATCAGGGTCCGCGCAGGCTCTCTCGATTGTCGATTGCCCAACTGTAGAGCTCCCTTAGAGTCGGCTCAAGCTCGAATGCGACCTGAGTCGCTTGGTACTCAACCGTCAATGGGATGGTGTTGTGGGAATACCGCCTCACCAACCCGGCCTTCTCCAGCTCCTTCAGCCTGCGGGAGAGGGATGTCGCAGATATGGCACAGAGGTCCTGGATTCTGCTGAATCGAAGTGGAGCCCGAGCGGATATGATAACTTGCAGGACGTTCATCATGCTCGCTCTGGATAACAAACGGAGTATCTCATCTAGGCCGGCGCGGTCCTTGGGGGAGAGCCCCTCCAGGAAACTTCTGGAGGTAGGCCTTGGGACATGTCCATCCCCGATGAATATCGAAGTAACACCCTCCACCAACAACGACATGGTCACTGTGACTACCAAATTAACCCTATTACCAGCCAACTCAGGGAGCCAAACGCCCCATTCAGTTCCGTCAGGTTCGACAGCCCCCCACTCGTATGTTCCGGGGGCCACCATCTGGACATGTTCCCATAGCCCATCCCCGATTTCCGACATCGGTACTTGATCCCAGTTGGTGAAGGAGCCCTTCAGGCGGGGCTCTTTTACAAATCCGCTTTGGTCAGTCACCGTGAATCGGACCTCGGTTAGCCGAGGCCTCTGACTTGCCATATAATCGCTAATCCATGTTGCATTATGAATGTCCTGTCAGGAAAGAAAAGGCTGTGATGCTATTCTGATCAGCAACTGGACCCATTAGGCGCCGGGCAAATCGTTATGCTGTATTCCATTATCCTGGGATTGTGGCCGACCAATGGTGGGGAGATTCTGAGGGGGAAAACCAAGATCAGGCGAAGCCCAGTGTGGAATTTGACTCGAAACCATTCTTTTTCAAGGCAAATGGGAATAGCGGAGTGCCCACCATGGCCGTAATGATGGTATTATCCTTCATGATTTCAGGTTATATCTCCGAATTCGCAGAGGATCTAGTCTTCGAAGAGGAACAAAACGTCTACTCATACTACGACGGTGAGTGCACGTGGGAAGGGGGAATGGACGAGATGGATTGGGGTGCCAATCAATGGGGTTGCAAGGACCAATATGGCGTTGAATCTGGCTATTGGGACTCAGAGTGGTACTACTGCGAGAACCAATGGGGCAACAATTGGTTCTGCACTGATGATTTCGGGCAGGACCCGGAGTTTGAATTCTCTGCGGACATGGAGAGGCTTATCGACTACAGAATGAAAAACACATTCTACTATGTATCCGTCGCAGTAGTCTTTGCAATGATGTTCTCTTTGTTATCGTACTTTTTTATAGTTAGGGATAAGAATTGGACATCGATAGAAATCCATGGAAACAAGGTCATTCTAAGAAGGTGGCTCCTTCCACTCAAATTAAAATCGATAACATACAAGGAACTTGAGGTTTCAAATGTCTCCGAGGTAATTCCCGACATGGTCTGGGTCGACACGACCTCGTCAACACACAACGATCACATCTAGGAGGGATTTGGATAAGCGGTTATTGGAAATATGTTGTGAAATTGGTAGACTCTGAAGGCGACGTGATTGCTATCTTGACAGTCGATAAGGATCAACATGAGGTTCTCGCTGACGAAATAAGAATGAGGTTGGGAAAATCATCTTCATAATTTATCATAGCGAGATAGTTCGATAGCCGACCAACTATTTTCATGTGCATGATTCCAACACCCAAGAGAGCAGAGGCACAATATACAACTAAGCAAAACAACCAGCATGGCAAGTGGGTCCCACTCCAGATCCAACTTTGTAAATCTGATTGCAATCATGCTGATTGTGGGCTTCGCTGGATCAGCATCTCCTGAGTCTGCAGATCCGGACACTCAAACCCCTCCAGGGAACTATGTCACACAATTTGGCCCTGGATTCTCTGAAGTCGAAGTGGCATCCAGCGTACAAGGGCTTGATGAACCTCGGGATCTTGAATTTCATCCAAGCCCTCTGCGTTTGGGCGAGCTATGGGTCGTCAACAGAGCAACAGACAGTGCTACGATTATCCAAGATGCAGGCAATTTAGATCAGACATCAGAGACTCGACAAGATGCATATGGCTACCACTTCATGGAAGAGGTCAGCGCGATAGCCTTCGGTGCAAATCATCTCGAGTTCGACTACCAATTCGCCACAGCACAGGAGTCTAGAAACACCTACAATGGACAAGGCGATCCAAACGATTTCATGGGCCCAGCACTTTGGCCCTCCTCACTGGATCACTACGCTGTCGAGAATCAAGAGTCCGGCGGCCTGTTGGGCAGTCACCTCGATATGTTGCATGAGAGCCCACTCGGAATGGGCGTTGCCCATGACGTAGAGAACGCATATTGGTACAATGACGGCTTTTACGGTGAGCTGGTTCACTACGATTTCAACGAGGACCATGACACGGGCGAGGATGACCATTCTGATGGGGTCGTCAAGAGATACACCGAGATCAATCTCACTCGCGTAGCCGACGTACCCGGACATATGGACAAGGACGATGTCTCCGGCATCCTCTACATCGCTGACACTGGCGGGGGAAGAGTACTTTGGGTGAACACATCAGATCAGGATACCACAGTCACCGACATCTCTGGCTCCGAGTCCCAGATGGAGGTGCTTGCGGAATACAGCGAGGTCACTGACGTCGAGTGGGGGGTCTTGTCTTCGGGGCTGTCAAGACCGTCGGGCCTTGTAGTCCACGAGAACAAGGTCTTCGTGTCCCAGAATGGCAACAATAGGATCACCGTATACAACCTCGATGAGACGGGGAAGGCTGCATTTGGATCCAGGACTGTGGAAACCAATGCCAGTTCCATAATGGGATTGGAGATAGGCCCATCCGGGAAGCTGTGGTATGTGGATGCGGAGAAGGACGTCGTCGTCAGGCTCGATCCACATCCAGACAGGGACTACGACGAGGTCAGGGACAGCCTAGACGCCTATCCAGACAACCACCTATTGTGGTCGGACCAAGACGGGGACGGCTATGCCGACCAACCTGGAACGCCAACGTCGGACGATTGCCCACAGGCAGGCGGAACATCCACGATAGGCCTACGAGGTTGCCCTGACTCGGACGACGACGGCCGGGCCGATCTCTCTGACGAGTACCCGGAGGATGAGACCCAGTGGGCGGATGCAGATGGAGACGGGTATGGCGACAACCCATCAGGAATCGAACCAGACAGCTGCCCATACACCTCGGGATACTCAGAATACGATCGGAAGGGATGTCCAGACACCGATGAGGACGGCTACTCGGACCCCAGTCCTGACTGGACATCGAACGAGGGGGCTGACGCATTCCCCTCACACGACTCCCAATGGAGCGACTCCGACTCCGATGGCTATGGCGACAACCCCGCCCCCGCCTACCTTCCGGATGACTGCCCCCAGTCATGGGGGTCGAGCACTGAGGACAGGAGGGGGTGCCCAGACAGCGACGGGGACGGATGGTCGGACGACGGTGACGCGTTTGAGGGCGACACGACACAGTGGCGCGACTCCGACTCCGATGGCTTCGGCGACAACCCATCTCCTGCCACGATGCCCGACTCCTGCCCATTGGTGACCGGGAACTCATCAATCGGGCCAATGGGGTGCCCAGATGGCGACGGCGATGGGTGGTCCGACGAAGTAGACTCACATCCCGACTCCATTTTGATGTGGTCCGATTCGGATGGCGACGGATTCTCAGATCAACAAGGAGCATCTCTATCGGATGACTGCCCCGACGAATGGGGCAAATCCGACCAAGACAGATCGGGGTGTCCGGATGGGGATGGGGATGGCTGGTCCGACGAGGGGGACTTCTATCCCTTGGACCCCAACCGCCATTCTGCAGCCAGTCTGTTGGCAGAAATCGGGGTTGGCGCCACGATCTTGGCAGTGACCGGGCTTTACGTCCTTTACGTATACAACAGAAGGTGACAGCCAGCCCCTAATGGCGAGTCACCAATCCGGGTTCAGCCCCCCTCCGGGATACGATCCCTTGGGATTTGCCCTACGGGGCTTCCATGGGACCCCCAATGTCCACGCAAGCTCCTTGGAATCCAACTTACCAGCAGTGAAGAGCCACGATACGTCCAAGTCGGTTTTCGAATTCTTGTTGGGGTAACGGCAGATTACGACCTTGTTGGAGGGAGGTGGCCCCTTCTCGCCGTTCGCAGATGGCCCCGTGTTGATTCCCCACGTCCTTACGACACTCACCTTGGAGAGCTTGACTGAGCCGTGGTCGACATCGTAGAACGTCGTACCAGGCAGGCTCTCGAAATGGTTGATCTGATCGTTCTTCCCGTCAATTGTCAAGGTGTGTTTCACAAGGGCACCTGCAACAACCCCGAGTAGGAGGAAACCCCAGCAAAGGCCAGTGATGGGGATGGTGACCAACAAAGCCAACGGCTGAGAGAAACCGACGATGTTTATGGCCCCGCCGAAGAACAAGAGTGGGCTGCATAGTATCAACAAAACGATTGCACCAACGGGATCTGGCGTTTTCGTGAACACAATTGGAGCATCTTGGTTTTCCCACCACTCCTTCGAGCCACCCTCAATCTTCCCCGGCTTGACGAAAGGAAGCAGGTCGATCTGCTTGCCGGTGTCGTACCTCTGATCTGGTGCGAACATATCGTTGATCGCGAAGGAGTTCTCTATGAGTCGCTCTCGCAATTCATCGAACATTATCGCCGATTCCTCACCCATAACCGACGAAGCCTTCTCCTCCGCCCTTGCCCGACATCTGTCCTTCCTCCATTTATTCTCGTTGTAGTAGTGGGCGATACTCTGGAAAGTTCGAATCACCCCCTCTCTGGATATGGGGTCCTCATCGGGGTCCCCGATCAGACCAGCATTGATCCCCCTGATGGTCAACTCGGATTCCCTGGGGAGCCTGAGGAAGGTCCTCCCAGTCTCTTCCCGAAGCCGATCCATATCCTCCGTGGAGGAACGGAAATCGAACCTTTCAAGAATGCCTGGGAGCTTGACTCCATCTGTGTCTGGAGATTCTATGAACCTCATTGATTTTGACAAGGCCTCATGATTCTGCAACGCCCATTCTGCTCTCCCAATCTGGAGGCACTCCAAAAGGAAGAACTCTACGATGTGCGCATTCCGCCAATCGTTGAATGGCTCGAAGGCCCACTCGCCCCCGTTATTCCTGTATCTTACGAATTTCTCCCTCATGTAGAGCTTTATCCTCAATATTTCATCAGCATCTTTTTTCGGCCTCAAGCCTTTGATCTCTTGACGATACCTGGCGGTGTCCAATTCGGCCGAGGGGACCTCTAATATCAGAATCCCTAGTTGGTCGGAGACGAAGTCTATGCTGTATCTAGGAGGGGGTGGCCCAAGGTCCCCCCCGGTAATTGACAAATCTTGATTGAAATCTTCCTTTTGTATGTCATCAATCTCGAAGTGGGAGAGGATGTTCTCATAGACCCTGCTCGGATATTCGATCTGCACGGGCCATGACTCTGCCCTGCGGCTTTGTACTTTTAGGCGCCTCATCAGTGATGCCTAAATCAAGGAGTTAGAAATTGCACATTCTATACTGCTGATATGCTCGGAGCGATAGGCAAGGTTAGAAGCCAAAGATTCCATCATTGAAATATGCGGGGCTTGATGCGTGGAATAATTCTTGATCTAATCATAATCGCTATGCCGGGATGGATGAGGAAAGGCATAGGGTCCCTGTTAACCGTGTTGGGCCTGGTGCTAACGACAATTGGTTTGTTGCCCCTTATCGGAAGCTCAAATGGTGATGTCGGTTGGGGGGGTTTGGTCGTGTTGCTCCTCGTCCCAGGCGTATTCATGACAATCAATGGACTAGGCATGTTAAGGTTAGGGAGATAGTAAAGAGTTGATTCGATTGCCCTGCGTCCAATTGGGGTGATAAGGAGGATTTAGGGTGCAAGAACGCCTGTGGAGTTTGATATCACAGAAAAGATCAATATCGATTAATTTGAATTACACCCAAGGAGGTGTATACATGGCAGGACAAATAGGAAGGTTGGGTTTGGCCGCTAGCGCGGTTTCCATACTCGCTTCGATCTACATTTACTTCATGCATGATGGTGGCAATGCGGATCTTGGCATATTCGTTGGTCTCTGGGCCCCGACCCTGATCCTCTTCTCGCAGGAAATAGACAAGATGATGGAAGAATGATCCTTCCAATCTCAATCAAGGCTTCGCCCTTGTTGACTACTTGAATGCTTGATACATCGACTTGTAATCTCTGATCATCCTTTGGCCTGTGAACCGGGGGCCGACTGAGATCGCGTTTTTCATTATCCTTGTCCAGTTCGACCTACTGGATGACCATGTTGGAATCACTTCGTTCTCCATGATGTCGTACAGCGAGTCAGCGTCCCTGTCATCGTCCCTGTCCTCTTCTTTCCTCCCGATGCCCCATCCGTTTTCTCCGTGTCTGCATGCCTCAGGCCACCATCCATCCAGTATCGACAGGTTCGGCACGCCATTCATTACGGCCTTCATTCCAGAGGTGCCGCTAGCTTCCATGGGTCGTACCGGGGTGTTGAGCCAGACATCGACCCCACTGGTCATCGCTAGGCCAGTGGCCATGGAATAGTCTTCTAGGAACGCCACTGGTATGTCATCTAGCTCTCTAGCAGCGGCGAAAACCTCCTTGATCAGGCGCTTACCGCCTTCGTCGCGGGGGTGGGCCTTGCCTGAGAAGACGAATTGTAGCCTACCTCCCCCCATCTCATTGAGCCTATTGATATCCCTGAAGACCAATGAGGCTCTCTTGTAGGTGGCGAATCTACGTGCGAACCCCACCGTGAGCCTATTGCCGTCTAACTCAATGCCTGTCATCGACCTAACAAGTTCCCTCAGCACAGCCCTTGACTCCGCTCTTGCCCTTTCCAGCCCTGTGTCGCTCAGGATCTGAGCTTTCTCCAATAGGCTACCATCGGACCTCCATCCATCCAATTCCTCGTCGTATAGGCGAGCCATCGTGGGGGAAATCCAAGTGGTGTGATGCACTCCATTGGTGATCGGTGCGATCGTCACTTCTGGGAACATCTTGGAGGCAACTTCCGCATTGAGATGTGAGACAGCATTTACCCTTCCAGCCATGCCTATTCCGAGGTGGCTCATTGAGCATTGCCCCTCATGCGTCGCAATTTCCCTCTCAGAGCCCCCAATGAGGTCCCCAGTCACATTGTCCACTAGGTCCCAGTCGAACTTGTCGTGGCCAGCGGCGACTGGTGTGTGCGTGGTGAAAAGGGTTCTTTTCGAGCACTCTTCCCTGGTCCACCCCTGCCTGATCATCTCGAGGCCTGCGAAGGAGCAGTGCCCTTCGTTGAGGTGGAGTCCCTTAAGTGGCCAATGCCCAAGGGCTTTGAGGGCCCTGATTCCACCTACGCCCAGAAGGTACTCCTGCCTGACTCGCATGTCGTCCCCGCCCGCATAGAGTCTGTCTGAGAGCTTCAGATGCCTGTCTTCGTTTGCCGCATGCCGCGTGTCCAGGAAGTAAACTGGGACCTCATGCCCCCCAATCCCCTTGATCACGGTCGTCCAAATCTTTGAGTTCAAGACATGCCCGTCCAGTGGAATCTCGAGTTCCAGCCCAGTGTCCCTCAGGTGTTTACTGGGATCAAGGTCAGGATAGGTCTCTGTTTGGTTCCCCTCCGAATCCAAATGCTGCCTTCCGTACCCCTCCCGATAGAGAAGAGTGACTGCTGCGATATCGATCCCCTCGTCTGCGGCTGACTTCAAGTGGTCACCAGCCAAGACACCTAATCCCCCAGAGTAGGTGTGCAACTCGCTGTAGAGGCCAATCTCCGCACTGAGGTAAGCAATCACGTCGAGACAACCCCCTAATCCTTGGATTCAAACTCAATCTCGGTGCTATCCGGTTGTGACCTGGACCTGAAGGATGACGCAAGTATGGTCAATGCGAAAATCGCTAGGAGGATTATGAGGGCTCCGAGATCATCGGACTGGGCATTGACCTCATCGAGGCCGGCGCCACTATCGCCATCGCTCGACTGAGGGGGCTCACCCAGATCCCCAGACTGAATCAAAATCACATCGCCACTGTTCCCGGAGACGTCGGTGTATTGGACCCTGATGGTGTGATTTCCCGAGGGGATCGGGAGAGTGAAATCGTGAACTCTGTCCGTCGGGTATTGAGCACCCTGGATGGTTGTGCATGAGGCGTTTGTGCAGACCTCAAAGACGATTGAGGACGGTTCAGTTGTGTAGAACGAAAGTTGGTACTCTCCTGAGTCCTCTCCGAACCCGGCGCCCAGCATCTCAGGGGCATCTTGGTCATAGCCGTCGCTGGTGACGAAATTGATGGATTCCGATGCACCCTCGGCCATCACCGTTGCAGTGTAGGTAGACCCTGCTTCTAGTCCATTTACCAGTCGCAAGTTGTCGGAGTCTGTGGAGGTCCATGCCTCATCAACTACAGTGCCTGATTCGCCTGTCACCAAGACTCTCATCCCCCCCGCCTTGGCCGTGGACCAAGACAACAGTGCCGATGATCCTGACACACCAATTGCATTCAGCCCATACACCTGTTGTTGGATCGGTGGCAACTCAACACCCTCCAGCTTGGAATAGGCCATCATTTCGACGTCATAGGACCCCAGCATCCCCTCTTGATTCACTGATTCTGGGAGGAGGACGTCCCAGATCGTCGGGTGGTACTTCTCTAGGTTCTGTGAATTCGGGGGGTGCCCACCCCCCGCAACCCAAGTAGAGGGATTCTCATCCACCGCTCTCAATTTCCCCTGTCCATACCCGTCTTGGCTCCCAACTACAATGAGGAACCTCGATGATGCGAGGTCCCCTTGCAAGATGTTCTTGGAGACTGTGGCGACTATGGTGTCAGTCTCGGGGTTTCCTCTTGCGTCGATTCCGGTGGTTATCCTCGTTGAGGAGTCGTGGGCCATCCCATACACGGGGCCCGCCTCACCTACCAACATGACTGCGGATTCCCATCCCCAATCGGGGGAGGTTTGCGCATAGGTTCCTGGGAATAGGTCGATTTTCCCCCCCGGAGCAGAGTCGACGTAGATCTGAATGTTCGCATGCGACCATCCCCACATCATGTTCCAGCCATTTGTTATCTCGGCCATCTTGAACGTGAAGCGGACATTCCACGCACTCTGGTCTATTGTGACGTGTTCGAGGTCAAACAACCCCGCGCCGGGTTGGAAATCGCCGGCAAGGGGATACGTGTAGTCTCCATCGCCGGTCTCGTCCCCAAGCGGGTCCGCCATGTCTAGGATGCGGACCCAAGTCTCAAGGTTGGGCATTGTTATCTGCAGGGGTGGCGTAGGGGCCATCTCAATGTCCTGACCTTGTCCGGCAGCCCTGCTTTCGTAGAGGCTTGTTACCACACTGACCCTTGTGAATCCATTTGGCTCCAGACCTGCCGAAGCCCATGGAATCCTAACCTCAAAGACATCATCAGCCACGACCAAACCAAGTGCGCCTTGCTCGTACAGGGACCATTCCTCATTGCCCTGTGAAAGGAATGTGTTGTACGTCATTCTGCCATCGCTTCTCAATTGGCCAAAATCAAACCATAGCATCTTGGTCGTCGGCATGTTAAGGGGTTCCTTTCCATAGTACGTGTGGAAGTTTGCCTGTGGAACGTTGTTGTCAACCGCGTTTGCGGCCATGATGTAGATCTGGATGTGGGGCGTCCCTTCGCCGGTTGTGCTCTGTGCTAGGAACGACTCCATCCCGTCGACCTCGATCTTCATGTGTATGTTGTCTGAGTCATAGCCTATCTCCAACCCTGTCACGCCATGATCTGATGGTTCCGAACCAACATCGTAAACAGCGGAGGACCCCCACTCTCCCTCGAATTCCAGACCATCATACAACGGCTGCATGAGGCCCGAGGATTCTCTCTCAGGCGTCGCAACAAACTCTGACAAGTCCAACAGATCCGGGGGTAACCCTTCACCTAGGCTCTCATAGATGGTTCTGAGATGGGTCCTGAATAAGGCATCGAATTGACTATCATCTCCAGAGTCTTGATCCGCGCCATACCACCAGAACCAGTCGCTCCCCTGAGCTGCCATCAAGGCGTGCCTGGCATGTGGTAGACCGGGGTGATTTGGCTCATCATTCAGTACTCGGAGGTAAGCATCTCGGGCAGATATGAGTCGGTGCCAACCCATGGTCTCCTCCTCCTCGCCAGCCCATGTTGAGAGATCACCCTGGATCCAAGATCCCGTACCAAGCTCTTGAAGCCTGGGAAGATGATCCGACCCTTTCTCATCCAAGTATTGGCCGGGCGTCATGGTCCTAATGGTGGGATGGTCCTGAAGTGCATCAAACCAAGCGTGGAGGAAGGCCCTCCCGTTGTCAGTATTGCCAAAACCACTCATGAAAAGCCAATTCTCACCATCTGCGGCGACGGTCAATAGGTGATCCTCCGGATTCCCTCCAGAATTGATGACATCCTGCCTCTTGGCTTCTACCTCTGAAATGAAGTCTGAAACCGCGTCTTCAACTGACATGTCGCCGTATGTGAAGCTGATTCTGTCCGAAAGCCCGGTCTCCCTGAACACCATCATCAATTCTTCCTGTCCGGATTGGACCATCCATGGCGTTGTGATGTCCATGGCCGACGCTTGAGAGGGATAGCCCCCCCCGACTTTAACCGACTGCGACAGTACTTGTTTGTCGCTTACCGCCCATTGTATGCCATTCGATATCATGGGGGGCACAACCAACTGGGATACCGCCTGTTCAGAAGGCCACATTCCTGTTGGACGGATACCAGTGCTCTCCTGGAACAGATCCAGGCCCTCGGAAACTTGATTATCCACATCGCTCATCCAAGAGGTCTTGTCAACTGGTATCCCGTCTTCGTATGTCCATCCCGGCATCGCCAACAGCGGCATGATTGGATGATATTTCGGCGTGGTAGTGAGCTCAACTTGCGAGGTATTAGCGAGATTCGAGTACAGCGGCATTACATTGAGCATCTGCTGACTTTGATAATCCAGCACTGTGGCGAGGTCGTGAATTGTGTAGGGCGCTCTTTTTTCGAAGATGGATTGCATCTCAGTGCTGACCGCGTCTTTAGTCAGGAGGTAGTCGTATTCACCTCTAACGAGCGGGCCGGAGTTTTGGAATAGATGGAAAAGGACTGTCACGTCAAGGAGATGTTGTGGGTGGAATATCATGCCTGACTTGGGCGATCGAGAGTCTCCCGGAACAGGCACATAGCTCCTGACAAATGCCGGGTCACTAGCATCCAATCCGCCCTTCAAATCCCCGTATGATTCACTCGACGGAGACATCCAGCCCAGATCAGGATGACTGCTTTCGACGTCATACACCCATGGCTGAATCCGGAAGTACTCGAACATCATTTGAGATAGTTCCCACTCACTGAGGTCGGTCGGGTAGCCTGTTGCAAAGCCCATTGAATCCGTCACCCAGTTCGATCTAGCTAGCTGTAGATGGAGATCCATGGTTGATGGCAGTGAGTAGTCTTCCAATTGTTCGATCAGTGAAGGCACGATGTTGTAGGTTATGTTGGTTCCAGGGTACAACCCTAGAATTCCCGGGCTGTCGATGTATTCGTGGCTGCCATGTACCCTGACCCATGGAAGCTCGTAGAATCCCGTTTCGATGTTCTTGTAGTACGGTTGATGCATGTGTAGGATGATTGCCAAGTTGATTGGACCATGTCCATCATTTGCAGTTGCCCCCTCGTCCGCGGACACCATGCCCCCCATGGGCATCACAGTGATGATTAGCGCCATGAACAATCCCGTTAACAGGCCCTTTTTGTTCTCATGAACTCCCCGATCCAATTGAATCACCCCTAGGTTGATTAGCCCTGTGAGGATGAGAATGTATCAACTTTGCACTACAGAATTGATAGTGAGGAACCAGTCATAACAGCCAATTTATTTGCCTCCGTCTCAAAAAAGGTTTGTGAGAACCAGCGGCATATTGCTCCCAATTCAATCACTCCCCCACGACAACTCCCCAGGATCTCTGAGGTCAGCTTGTGTCGAGGCAATAGGGGCGTTCAGTTCACTGGGCCTCGGGATATGGCAGATACTCCCACTGAACCCACCTGATTTCGTTGGCTCTCCGTACGCGAGCCCTTCAGCGTTCGCACTTGACCCGGGTCTCCTCTTCCCCCTAGCAGGGGACATGCCAGATCCAACACCTGAGGACGTGGACAATTGGCTCGCTCACAACCAATGGGCAGAAGCATGGTCATTGTATCGCATACTGAAGTCCAAGGACAGCAGGAGCTGGACTCAATGGGGTTTATTTTCAAACCCGGACGAAGAAATGTTGGAATCATTGAAGATGGAAAACTACCAGGCCTACGAGAACGAATTGGTCACACAATGGAAATTGGCTATCTCGATCAATGAAATTGAGCGCACAGCCAAGTCATGTGGAATCCTCCTGATGGGGGACTTGCCACTTTACGTCGCGCACGACTCTGCAGATGTATGGTCCAACAAGGGACTCTTCAACGTGGAACTCGATGGGTCTCCCATAGAGTTGTCCGGCGCCCCTCCTGATGATTTCAATCACAGTGGGCAATTCTGGGGCAACCCCACATATCGATGGGAGGACCACGAGTCCACAGAGTTTGATTGGTGGAGGGAAAGGATGCGAGTAGCGGCATCGAGGACCCCTGGGATCAGATTGGACCACTTCATCGGAATCGCAAAGTATTGGGCCATCCCGGGTAAAGCGCAAGACGCCACTTTCGGGACATGGAAAAAAGGACCAGGGTCCAAACTATTGTCCGCGATTTTGGGAATCGCTGATTTCGTCATTGCTGAGGATCTCGGGATGGCCGGTGATGACGCAATCCGTTTGAGGGACAAGTACGGGTTACATGGTATGTCAATACTACAATTTGGTTGGGGAAGTGAAATGCCCCCACATCACATCAACTGCGTCCCAGACAGAGTTGTCGCTTACACTGGGACGCACGACAATGATACCTTCAGAGGGTGGTACTCAAAACTACCACCAAACCAGAGAGAAAAGGTGAGGAAAGAGCTAGACTGCCCGTCCTCAGAAATACACAAAGAAGCCATCAAGAGGCTCTTGCGATCCAACGCTGAGATCGTCGTCATCCCCCTTCAGGACATCCTCGGGCTTGGCAGTTCGTCTAGGATGAACACCCCCGGATTGGTCAGCAGGCGAAACTGGACATGGGTGTCCCCGGACGATTGGATATCCCGTATCACGGGGTCATGGTTCTCCGAATCGGTGAAAACGTCGGGCCGCCTGCCATGGTCTAATGACTGACGCCCACGTACTCGGAATCGATATCGGTGGGTCATCAGTAAAGGGTGCAATCATCGACGTGTCCATCGGTGCAATGGTGTCGGATCGGCTTGAGTTCCCACACCATCCGCTCCCCAATCTGACTTCACTTGTCGCCTCGATCAACAATATCAGGGGACAGTCAGGCTACGACGGAGATCAAGCGGGAATAGGCTTCCCGGGGGTGGTGTTGGGCACTAGAATATTGAACGGCCCAAATATTGGCAATGAAGTACGGGGAACAACCCTCTCAGAGTCAATAAATGGATTGGGACTCAACAATACGCTCCTGAATGATGCAGATGCTGCACTTTACCACGCGATCAGAAACACCGATATCTGCCGTGGCCATGACACGGCGTTGATGATCACGATAGGGACCTCCATCGGAACAGCGTTGTCTCAAGGGGGCAGGTTAATTCGGAATATCGAATTAGGCAGGGTCCACGACGAGAAAGGTAACAGGCTCGATGAGAATGCTAGCCAAAAGGCCAGGTTGGCATACAACATGCCAATTGACCAATGGGCAATGCAACTCAGCAAAGCAATTCGACACATTTCACTCTTGACCTCCCCTGACATTGTGCTTTTGAGTGGGGGTGTGACCGAGTCTCCACGGGGATGGTTCGATAAGATAGAGGCCAATGCCGATCTCGCCATAGCTCCGGGTTCCAACAAAGCAGGAATCATCGGCTCTGCGTGCTGGCATCACGACTCCAAGAAATAGCGATGCAATAGAAATGTGGAAATTTTCGACTCCAAATCATACTAACAAATCGTTACCTAGATAGTTAATATTCTACTACGGCGCCCGTGGCCCCATGGACAACAAGATACTGTCCCTCTTGCTAAGCATGCTGATGGTCTCCATGGCCGCTGCGGGATGCTTGGGCGGAGATGATGATGACACGACAACGACCGACGTGGAAGGCTGCACAGACAGCACCGCCACGAATTACGACGCCGATGCAACAGTGGATGATGGATCATGCACTTTCCCACCGGTGGCCGGATGCATGGACTCGGAGGCAAGCAACTATGATTCAGCTGCTGTCGAAGACGATGGCTCTTGCACGTACAGCCTGACAGTCTGGCACTCCTATGCGCTTGACTCAACCGAGGAAGAGGCCTTCAATAACGTCATTGCAGCGTTCGAGGCAGCAAATCCAAACTACAACCTCGACGTACAATACAAGCCATTCGACGACCTCAAACCACAATACTTGACCGCAGCACAAGCCGGATCAGCCCCTGATGTATTCAGGTTGCAGAACGACGCACTTGGCGAGGTTGCGGCCAACACCGTCGGAGGAGTCTCGGTAATCGAGGACCTCGCTCCATACATGACGCCGGCCGAGCTCGCAGCCTATGGCACATCCATGTCTGGCGTGACTGTCAATGGACAGATTCTGGGACTACCCCAGTCCGGCGACTCTCTCGCTCTATACTACAACACGGACGTATTGGATCTCGTAGGCGTTGATTACACGAACATATCGTCGTGGACCTTCGAGGATTTCTACGGCGCTGCAGTCACAGTTAGCATGGCATCCGACAACCACTGGGGACTTTGCTTCCCATACAAGGCGGCATACCAGTTCTGGCCGTGGCTGACCGGATATGGCGGCGCTATCTTCAACGAGACAGGCTACCCGACGATCAACTCTGCCAGCACCGTCTCCGCAATACAGACCATACAACTGGCTCTGTACGGACAACCAGCGGGCGGAACGGGCCCACTCCCTGATGGCAGTGCACCTTCCGTGTTGAAGCCAGGCTGCGATTGGGGCAACATGGAGGACATGTTCAAGGACGGGGAGACCGCTTTCATCATACAAGGACCATGGGCATACGGCGGCATTGAGGCCTCCAACGTCAACTTCGGCCACACTGTTATGCCCCTTTCCGTCCTCGGGATACCATTCAGCCCATTCGTAGGTATGAAGGGCTGGTCAGTATCCTCAAGCTCAGACGCCAAGGGCGCTTCCGTCGCCCTCACAAAGTACCTATCCGGATATGACAGCCAAGTGGAGTTCGCGAAAACCGCAAAGCTCCTTCCAGTCATGCCGTCCGTCCTAGACGACGACGACGTCAAGACTGACTCTGTGGTTGCCGGATTCGGCGCCCAGATGGCCAGAGGCTTCGGTGCGCCGGCATATGCAGCCATGGGTTCCATCTGGGGTCCAGTGGACTCCATGCTGGCCGATGTATTCGACAATGGGATGGACCCAGCGGATGCCGCAAGGAAGGCACAAGCTGCAATCGAGAAGGCTCTAGGCATGGACCTGACTGTGGACGATGATGCTGATGATGACGGCTTCACAATCGATGGAGCCAACGCTGACTGCAACGACAACGATGCTACTGTCTATCCCGGCGCTGATGACCCAGAGGGCGATGGCATCGATCAGAACTGCGACGGTATCGACGGTGTCGATATCTCAGTGACCGTGACTCTGATGGTCCACACGGACGATAGCTCAATCACCGCAGTGGACTTCAAGGGAGAATACGCAAGTTGGGCATTGAGTGCAGGCACTCAGGACGGCATGATGTGGTCCGTGGAGATAACTGCCAACCCAGGTACATACCAGTGGGGTGCACAAGACCAGACCGGAGCCGATGGTTGGCTCGGAACCATGGGCGAGAGTGCTGATGGGACAATAGCAGAGTGCACAGACGATTCAGGGGCCGCTGCAAACTGCACCTTCACCGTCGCTGCAGATGGAACGGTTTCCGGAATCACGAAGATTCACTACATGATGCCCTCTTCCAGCTAAGATGCAGGTGGATGTAGAATAAACTGAGGTAAAACGCAACAAGGAGTGAGGGCGATGAGGGGCAAGTTGGCGGTTTCGTCCGCCATGGCCCTCATCGCGCTCCTCCTAACTTCCAACGCCGTATCAGGCGCCCCACCTTTAGTCACTGAGGCCTCCATAGACGGAGACGTAGATCTAAACAATAGAGTGAGATATGGCTTTCAAACTGTCGAAGGCTCGGAGAGATACAACATACAATACAGCGATGTTCCCTTCACCAATCTATCAGAAAGCATCTACAACGGTCAATCGCAACCGGGGCCACAAGCCTGGATACTAGTTTCCTCGGAACCCGAAGATGACCCCGACTCCCCAGAGACCCTCAAGTTCCTAATATGCTGGTGGGCACAAGTTGATCTCCCTGATTCCCTTGCAGGAGATTTTCAATCCGACCCTGATTGGAAAGAGCCTACCTTCCTAGTTGGCATGCCCATCGTGCCGCCTGAGGCAGTTTCCGTGGTTTGCGACCTTCCGGGGATTGTGAGGGGGCAGGAGGTCTACATTGCAACGGTGTCTGTCGATGCAAATGGGGAATTCACCGATGATGGCCTTGAAGTCCTATCAGCAATAACACTCGCAGAATCTGCGAAGCCTCCAGATCCCGACATGACCTCGGTTTACATCGCAATAGGAGTCATCGTCGGCAGCCTTTGCCTAACCGCAGCAGTCCTGTATTTCATCTCCCCCAGCAAGAGAGAAAGGAGTGGATACCTGTTCATTCTGCCTGCGATCCTACTTCTCGCAACACTCACATTCTACCCAGTCGGCTACGGAATATACCTCTCATTCACCGACGAGTCTGCAGAGAATTATGGACAGGGCGAATTCGTGGGACTCGACAACTACGAGACGCTTTTTTCCGATGAGAGGGACTACGACGGGGATGGTGACCCTGGTTTTTGGAGAACCTTCACATTCACGCTAGTTTGGACTTTCGGCTGTGTGGCAATGCACATGCTCTTAGGCGTCATGTTCGCTATGTTACTCGAAAGCGGCATCATTGGTAAGGTCGCATGGCGAACTATCCTACTCATCCCATGGGCGGTGCCTGGCTATATTTCTGTGATCATGTGGAGGGGAATGCTGAACAGGTTCGGTTGGGTCAATGGCATATTGACATCTGACATCGATTATTTGGGCCTGGACAACTGGGCTAAATTCTCTGTAATATTCGTCAACATCTGGATGGGATTCTCTTTCATGACCATGACCACCTCTGGCGCGTTGGCGGGAATCCCGAAGGACATGTACGAGGCCGCCAACATAGACGGCGTTGGAAGGTATCATCGATTTCGCCACCTGACATTGCCCCAACTCATGCCAGCCCTGGTCCCATTGTCCCTCTTAGGCATGATCTGGACCTTCAATTTGTTCCACGTAATATTCCTGATGACGGGAGGTGGCCCAGATCGCTTCTACGGTGAGCCGGGTGTCACTGACATTCTGGTCACTTTCGTGTATGACATCGCCTTCATCGATGGCGAATATGGTTTGGGTGCGGCGTGGTCGGTGGTCATCTTCCTGATGCTAATCGTCTTCAGCACCGCTTATCTCGTGGTTACTAAAGGAGGGGAGGTCGAGGGATGAATGAGAACCTAGCCACGAAGTGGTGGACGCCTGTGAGCCTCAGGGGTGTCGTATCATTCGCATGGATAAGCCTCCTCATCACATTACTGATGTGCGGAATATCCTGGATGAGGGGCGATGATACGGGGACATCGATATCCCTGATGGTCCTGATCGCAAACTCAGTAATTGTCTGGATCCTACCCGAGGATGTCCCGGCTCGCCCAGTGCCCGAGAAATTTGGTTTGTTCGTTGTATGCGGGGCATCCATGGCAGTGCTCTCCACCAATTACTTATTCCATAGGTCCGGAACCAACATTGGCCTCACGCTCGTGGACTATTGGATGGCATCCCCTTCATTGGTTGTAGGAGCTACTGCAGTCGCAGCCGCGATCAAGTCATCGAGATGGTTCATGGGCAAGGCAACCACAAGTGAGGCACTTGAGGGGTTGGCACGGACGAAGCGACATACTGGAAGAATAACGCAGACAGCAAAGCAGATCGTGCTCCTCCATCTTGGGATTTTCGCAATTTTGCCGCCTATCTGGACGATCATGCTATCCCTCTCTCCCGGCAATTCATTGAGCATGGACTTCTCTCTTTCAACTGCGACTCTAGAACACTACAGGAAGATGTGGGAATCAGACCGTTTCTGGAGTTGGCTGTGGAACTCGATCGTAGTTTCTGTCGCAACTACGATCTTCGGGCTAACAATAGCCTTCCCCGCAGCCTATGGCTTCTCGAGGTATAGGTTCCATGGCCGCAAGTTGGGCTTATTCATGTTCCTCATAGTGCAGATGTTTCCGGGCGCCCTCATCCTCGTCCCATACTTCATCGTCATGAAGGGCTTCGGCTTGCTCAACACCTATGTCGGCTTAGTCATCGCATATTCAGTCACTGCCCTTCCTCTCTGCGTATGGCTGATGAAGGGGTTCTTCGATACCATACCCAGGGAGTTGGAGGAGGCCGCCAGGGTAGATGGTTGCAGTCAACTACAGATCTTTACTCGCATCATTTTCCCCCTTTCACTTCCGGCAGTGGCGGTCACATGCTTGTTCTCTTTCCTCGCGGCTTGGAACGAGTACCTCTTGGCACTGACCTTCCTCTCAGACACTGACAGGTACACGCTGCCAGTTGGCCTAGCTTCGATGGTTTCCTCTGCACAGGCTGGAGACTCATATTGGGGCGATTTTGCTGCGGCCTCGATCCTAATCAGCATCCCTGTAGTACTCTTATTCGTGATGTTCCAGCGATATCTGGTAGATGGCATGGTCGCTGGAGCCGTAAAGGGGTGATTGTTGATGGCCAGAGTCGGATTTGATGGTGTTTGGAAGGAATATGACAGCGAGAGTATAGCAGTGAAGGACCTAACAATTGAGGTGGAAAGCGGCGAGTTCGTGGTATTAGTGGGGCCATCGGGCTGTGGCAAGACGACGTCCCTCAGGATGCTCGCTGGGTTGGAAGAGATCACCGAAGGCACCATCACGATCGACGGTGTGGTAGTCAACAACCTCCCTCCAAAAGCCAGGGGCATAGGGATGGTGTTCCAGTCCTATGCGCTCTACCCTCACATGAGCGTCCAGAAGAACTTGTCATTCGGCCTGCGTATGCAGAAGGGCGAGGGGCGCCTAGAGAAAACTGAGATCGACAACAGGGTCTCCGAGGCTGCCGACCTGTTGGGCTTGAAAGAATACCTCGACAGACTCCCAAAAAACCTATCCGGCGGTCAGAGACAACGTGTCGCGCTGGGGAGGGCACTCGTCAGGCAACCAAGCGTCTTGTTGATGGATGAGCCACTGTCGAACCTGGACGCGAAACTCAGGAATCAAATGCGGATCGAGCTCCGCCGGCTCCACGAGGAGCTTGGAACAACGACCATCTACGTCACACATGACCAAGTCGAGGCAATGACGCTAGCAGACAGACTCGTGATAATGAACGAGGGGAGGACCCAACAATTCTCAACACCACTCGAGGCCTATCACAATCCATCGAACACATTCGTGGCCTCCTTCTTGGGAACTCCTCCGATGAACCTGATAGAGGGCGTGGCATCGGGAGGCGTATTCACATACTCTGGTCAGACAGGTGGAACCCCCCCTCTGACTAGGGAGCTGCCAGACCGATACTCCGGCTACGAGGGCCAATGCACCCTTGGGTTCAGACCTGAAAATACTGGACTAAAGATCGGCGAGGAGGGTGGAAAATTCAACATCGCAGGATTCGAGTCCCTCGGCTCTGAGACCGTGGTCCACCTTGATCATGGGGAATTGAGAATCTCCGCAGTGTGGCACAGGCCTGGGCCGGAGGCGAATCACAAGATCACCGACAGAAAAACTGCGGTGAAGGTGGCCGTGGAAGAATCCGACATCAGGCTATTTGATGAGAATGGCATCGCGGTACGACTCTGAGGAACAAAGACATGACCTCCGAGGAACTTTGGCAGTCCGCAGTCGTCTATCAGGTCTATTGGCGGTCTTTCAAGGATGGAAACGGTGATGGAATAGGGGACTTAAAGGGGCTCACATCAAAGTTAGGGTACCTCTCGTCACTTGGGGTTGATGCTATATGGTTGAATCCGACCTATCCCTCCCCTCAGGGGGATCATGGGTATGATGTCTCCAATTATTTCGACGTTGACCCTCTTTTTGGATCATTGGAAGAACTCAAGCATGCGATCGATGAGTTCCACCATCACGGCATGGCGGTCCTCCTTGACATCGTACCCAATCACGTCTCTTCCGAGCATCCTTGGTTCATATCCGCAAAGGAGGGTGGCGATGGTCACGAAGCTGAGTCGAGGTTCATCATCAGACAGGGCAAGGGGAAAAGCGGGGGAACCCCGCCGAACGATTGGAAAAGCGTGTTTGGCGGACCAGCATGGTCCAAATTTCCCACCGAGGTAGGCAGACCTCAACGTTGGTACCTGCACATGTTCGATGAGTGCCAACCAGACTTGAATTGGGAGAATCCCGACGTCCACGAAAGGTTCGATGAGATCCTGGAGCATTGGTATGAGTTGGGTGTCGACGGGTTCAGGATCGATGTCGCTCATGGGCTGTATAAGGCACCGGGACTTCCTCAAATTGAGACGTTCGCGGGGAATTGGTCCGCATGCTGGGACCAACCTGAGGTCCACGAGGTGTACAGGAGATGGCGGAAGATTTCCAACAACTACGTCCCAAGGCGGTTCCTGATAGGCGAGATCCACACTTCCTCGAGGGAACGACTCTTGGAGTACGTCGGGGAGGACCAGTTAGATGCCGCGTTCGACTTCTCCTTCTTACACCAGCCCTGGTCAGCAGAAGGCTTTGCTGAGAGGATAATTGAGAACCTCAAATTTGCAGATATATCGAATTCGCTCCCGGTCTGGACCCTTTCAAATCATGACGAGATTCGCCATTGGAGTCGATACAGCACTGACCAAGAAGGCAAGCTAATCAACATCGTCGAAATCTCAACTAGATACCGGTCGCTCATATCTTTGATCTTAGCTCTACCCGGGAGGATCTTCCTGTATAACGGCGAGGAACTCGGGTTGCCACAAGCAGAGGTACCGGATGAGTCAAGGCAGGATCCTGCGTATTTCCGTCAGCCCCCTGAATCAGACTACAAGGGGAGAGATGGGTGCCGCGTACCCATACCTTGGGAAAAGGAGGGAGAAAATGCAGGATTCTCGACATCGAAACCATGGTTGCCGATGCCACGAGACTGGCATCAGCACTCTGTCGATTCACAAGACGAAGATCCAGGTTCCATGCTCAACTATTACAGGGAGCAGATCCGCATGAGGAAGGCCAACGAATGGATGGGGCTAGGTGAGGTCTCACAGTTGAGATCGAATGATGGACTGCTCTCTTTCGTAAAATCGAGGGGCCGAGACAGTGTTATGGTGGCATTGAATTTCAACAGCAAACCCATGCGAATGCCAGGAGGCAAGATCCTGTTTCGGAGCAGTTCATCTTTCAGCCAGGATCGTGAGCTGGAGCCGGGGGAACTCGTGTTTCTAATTCTCCATGAAGGGGTATGACCAGTCATGTGGCGGATTGAACGTTCTCTTTATCGATCTGGGAGAGATCCACCTCAGTAGGTTCAATGGCCCTCCCGCCTTGTCGTTCGTACCACTGGCACGTGCGCCACCAAACGGCTGTTGGGCTACAACAGCTCCGGTGGGCTTGTCATTGATGTAGAAGTTTCCAGCAGAGAATCTCAGGGCATTGGCTGCAGTTTCGACGTCCTTCTCGTTTGACGCGAAGATCGACCCTGTCAACGCATACGGCGAGCCCCTGTCGCAGGTCTTCAGGATCTCCTCGAAGTTCTCATCTTCATAGATTAACACGGTAAGGACTGGACCGAAGATCTCGTCAACCATGGTTTCTGACTTTGGGTCCTCTGTGACGATTACGGTGGGCTCGATGAACCAGCCAGATGATCCATCGGATCCGCCTCCTATGAAAACCTCACACGTACCCCTCTTCGAAGCCCTGTCGATATATCCGTTGATCTTGTCAAAGGCTCGCTGGTCTATCACCGCGGTCATGAAGTTCGTGAAGTCCAGTGCGTCTCCCATCTTGATCTTGGAGACCTCATCAGAGAACTTCGAGGATATCCTGGACCATACCGAGGAGGGAATGTATGCCCTGCTTGCCGCTGAGCACTTCTGACCCTGAAACTCGAATGCCCCCCTCAAAAGTGCTACTATGAGGGCCTCCTCATCACACTCTGGATGCGCCACGATGAAGTCCTTGCCTCCAGTCTCCCCAACTATTCTTGGATATGACCGGAAGATGTCAAGAGATTGCCCTATTCTCTTCCATAGGCCTTGGAAAGTATCTGTCGAGCCAGTGAAGTGGAGACCGGCAAAATCTGGATTGGACATTGCGACATCCGATATATCGGGCCCAGAACACGGAACGAAGTTAATGACGCCGGGTGGCAGACCAGCCTCCATCATCAGGCGCATCAATACGTAGTTTGAGTGGTATGAGTTCCTACTCGGCTTCCACACAGACGTGCAACCAACTATCGCTGGAGCGCTAGGAAGGTTGGCAGCGATGCTAGAGAAATTGAATGGCGTGATCGACAGAACAAACCCTTCCAATGGGCGTATCTCGGTTGAATTTAGGACTCCCTCTGGGGATACTAAAGGCTGCAACTGGTCGTGGAAGCCTCTGGCATAATGGCAGTTGAACCTCCAGAAGTCGATCAATTCGCAGGCGGAGTCTATCTCAGCCTGATATGCGGTCTTCGATTGGTTCAACATCGTTGAGGCATTGGAACGCATTCGCCAAGACCCCGCCAACAGATCGGCGCATTTCTCGAATATGGAACATCGTGCCTCCAGACCAATCTCAATCCATTTTTCTTGGGCTTTAATCGCTGCTTCGCATGCCTGGGCTATCTCCTCTTTACCCGCGAGATGAACATGGGCAAGCACGTGTCCATGGTTGTGTGGAATCACTTGCTTGACGATATTTCCTGTTCGGACTTCCTTGCCTGCAATGATGCAAGGTATGTCGGTCACGGTGCTCATTTGCAAGTCGAGCTCTTCTTTCAGCGCTTTACGCTCCCAACTATCTTTGGCGTATGACAGTATTGGCTCGTTCGTAGGGTGGTCAGGCATGGGACTACACGGGCGGGATCCATCTAACATCGTTGCGCATGTCGCAAAAAGGACATACAGGCATCTACCGCCTCGAACCAGACCTGGCGGCGACACCTGCAATGAGAATCGATGATAGGACGACCAAGATGCCAAATCCAGGCAACTCCTCTCCTTCTGCCCCATCGAGTGGGGAGGGATCCAGGTAATCACATATCAGATCACCATCGGAGTCAGGGGGAGTTGATCCCGAGTCATTTGGGTCGTATCCACACTCGACCTCCTCCAGGTCCGACCATCCGTCTCCGTCGTCATCTACGTCTCGGTTGTCCCCTGTGCCGTCACCATCTAGGTCACTCCATTCCTCATTGTCCCCGGGGAAGTCATCTCCATCATCGGGAAATCCATCCCCATCCCTGTCGACATCCAACTCATCGCAGATCGAGTCAGTATCCGTGTCAGTTGGAACTGAGGTCGATACCCCAGGGTCGGAACCACATCGTTGCTCCTTTTCGTCAGACCACCCGTCCCCGTCATCGTCGAGGTCAGCGACGTCCCCTATCCCATCGGAATCCAAGTCAGAATTCTCTGAGCCGTCGAGTGGAAAGGCATCCCCTTCATCCGGGAACCCATCTCCATCATCATCCTGATCAAGACTATTGCATGTGCCATCCGAATCTGTGTCTTGGGGGGTGATGGACGCCAAGTCGCTCTCTGATTCGCAAACATCTTCCTCCTGATCCGACCAACCATCGTCGTCATCGTCCTCATCTTCAACAAGATCTGTATCACAATCTGTTAGTATGAAGTCTGGAAGAGAGTCATTGTCTGTGTCAAGGTAGGCACAAGGATCACTGGGAAACGAGTCGTCGGCATCGATCACCCCATCGTTATCGAGGTCTTGGTCCATGTAGTCACAGACTCCATCCCCATCTGAGTCTCCCGGTACGCTAGTTGGATCAAACGGATCCGAGTTGCAATCGATCTCTGTTGAATCCGATACCCCATCTCCCGGGTAGAACCCCTCCCCACAGACCATTGCAGTTGGACAGGTGTCATCATCTGAATCTGCATTATCCCCTGTGCCATCTCCGTCGTTGTCCCCGCTTTCGCTTGGGTCATTTGGATAAGCATCATCGGTGTCATCCACACCATCATTATCATCATCGAGGTCCGTGTTGTCCCCTAGGCCATCTGAGTCCGAATCCTCCCATTCGAAGGGGTCGTTAGGAAATAGGTCAATATCATCACCAACACCATCTCCGTCATCATCACCATCAACGCAATCCGCTAGTCCGTCGTTGTCCATGTCATTGGGTACGGAGGAGTTGTCAAGTGGATCCGATCCGCAGTCGAATTCCATGTCATTCGACCAATCATCGCCGTCTATGTCGACGTCTTTGGCGTCGCATTCCCCATCTTCATCCATGTCGGCCGGTACGTCGCTACCTAATTTTGAATCAGAGCCACAGGCCTCTTCGTTGATATCCGGAAAGCCGTCGCCGTCGTCATCATTGTCAGATAAATCGGGAATCCCATCCCCATCAGTGTCTCCCCCCTCCAGAAGATCGCAAATCCCGTTGGAATCCCCGTCTGAGGGGACTGACGCAGGGTCAAGGGGATCAGTCCCGCAATCACCCTCATCCACATCGCTCCAACCATCGTTGTCGTCATCGGCGTCTGCAAGCAGCGTCGTACCGCCACTAAACGTCACATTGTCCACGTAAATTGCCTCTGTAATTGCATTGGATTTAAGTGAAAATTTCAGAGAACCAACTCCGGAACCAGTCACATTAACTGTGAAGGTCGTCCATGTGCCCAAGAGTCCGGCGTGGGCGGTATCTATGTCCGTCCCAGTGGTGTTGAGGATCGAAACCACCGAGTTGGCCCCCTCGTACCAAACCGAGATTGAGTCGGAGGTCTCCCAGTTTGCATTCACACCGTTGGTCAGCTTTTGTTGGACGTAAAGATCGAATTGAACAATTTCTGCATCAACTGGGTCGAGTATCAGGGTAGAGATCCCATCGACATCCGACATCTGATAGCCTTGTTGACCCTCTGTGAAGCTGCCAACCGTCCCAGTGTACTCCACAGTGCCGAAGTAATCCCCATCAGTGAGGCCGACGCCACCGGTTGACTCGTAGTGAAGTCGGAAGCCAATCTCCCCCGTTCCCGAGGCATTGTGAGCGACATGGGATTCGCCCGGATTGTTCCAGAGGAGTCGGCTAATGCCGTTGTCGCCAGTGTCGGTGTATTGCGTTCCATTAAGAGGTTCCTCAAAAGACGTAAAGGCCACTATCCCGAAGCCGGTGCACCCTGCCTCGACATCATCAGGCAAGCCATCTCCATCATAATCCATGCTCGCACATGGGTCGTTCGGGAACGCATCAGTGGAATCATCCTCTCCATCTCCATCGGCATCGCTGGCATGCGCCAAGGGCCCAGTGGAAACCATGATCAGTAGAATCGCTATCGTCGTTGCTAGGCGGCTGCCCATGGCCGCAAGAAGGGAAGAGGGCCCATCAAGGTCGCGCATCGACAAACGCAGAAATTTAGGACCCCTTCACCACACACTACACATGAGCAACGAGTCAACAGCCAACCAGATTCTAAAATCAGTAAGGGATTCTGGAGCTCATTATGCATCATCCCTGCCCATGATCGCAAGTGAGAACATACTCAGCCCGCTTGTGGCGAGGGCTGTCGCGTCGGACCTTCATGGAAGGTACGCCGAAGGTTTGCCCGGGAAGAGGTACTACCAGGGGTGTGACGACTTTGACACAATAGAATCCATTGGCATAGAGTCCGCGAAAAGGGTATTCAACTGCAATTTCGTGAACATTCAATCGATATCTGGAACAGTATCAAACATAGCAGCGCTGAAGGCTCTTTCGAAGCCTGGTGACTCAATCACAGCCGTCTCAACAGCTGATGGGGGACATATCTCACATGCGAACATGGGGGCCGTGGGAGTCAGGGGGCTCGACCTCCATACCTATGCTTGGAACGAAGACAGGATGGAGCCGGATATCGATAGATCCGCGGAACTGATCCGAGAGGTGGAGCCCAGTGTAGCCCTCTTCGGCCAATCCGTCTTCCTATTCCCAACGCCACTGCAAGAATTAGCCGATGCTGCCCATGAGGTAGGGGCGTCCGTTATCTATGATGCCGCACACGTTCTTGGCCTTGTCGCGGGAGGGGTCTTTCAAGACCCCCTCCGAGAGGGAGCTGACGTGATGACGGGATCAAGCCACAAGACATTTCCCGGCCCACAAGGCGGGTTTCTAATCTCGGACTCTGATCAAGAGAAGTTCCATCGAAAACTCAACAATTCGGTATTTCCCGGCACGTGCTCCTCCTACCACTTGCACCACGTTGCTGGCAAAGCAGTAGCGCTTGCCGAGTTTGAGGAATTTGGGCAGGCCTACGCCCGGGATATCGTAAGGAACGCCAAGGCACTTGCAGAGTCACTCGCAGCGCGTGGTTTTGATGTGTTGGCGGAGGATAGGGGGTATACCGCTAGCCATCAGGTTTTGACAAGACACGGGGAGCAGGACTCGGGCGCGGGTAAGAAGGCAGCCAGAACCCTCGAGGAATCTGGGATAATCACGAACATGAACATGCTCCCGGGAGACACCAAGGCACTTTCCCCCTCTGGCCTGAGGTTAGGGGTGCCTGAGCTCACACGACTCGGAATGGGCAAGGAGGAGATGGACGAAGTGGCACTCTATTTCCAGAGGGCGCTCCTTGACGGCGAAGACCCGGCTTCCGTAAAGAGAGACGTTACTCGCTTCAAGAGTGAGTTTAGTGTCGTCAGGTACTGTTTTGAACCCGGTGAAGCCTACCCCCTATCCGGTTGACGGGGGCCATGAGATGACTGGGCGTGTGGGCCAAGCAATACTGATGGCTCTTTTGTTGGCGTTCTTACCGATTTCCGGATGTTTGGGCACAACTCAATCCAGCGATGATCCAAGTACCTCGGAGGAGTGTATCACATCATCCCCCGAGCAGTCTTGCCTAGAATCTGAGTTGAGGCCTCAAGATTGCACGTCCGCACAGGTTTACGAAAATTCTGAGTGCAGGGAGATGGTGGGCCCTTCAAATCTGGACTATGGCGATTTTGACCTGTCATTGTACGTCGGGGTTGAGATGACAACACTGACGCCCTCTTTCCTGGGTGATGGCCCTAGTGTGTGGATGGTCACCCCCGGACTGCCCCAAGGACTCGAGTTGGACCCAAACCTTGGAACCTTGTCCGGCGAACCATCGTCGGAATCTCCCAAGACTGTGTACACAATCGTTGCATCCAACCCCGCCGGCTCCTCATCGATTGCCATTTCAATTGGGATCGGGTACGAGCCACCTAAGATAATCGAGGCTCCAAAAGCTACCCTCATCTGCTTCCTAGAGAATCACTGTGAGGGCGAAATACCCGCGGTGACTGGACATCTCCCCCTGACATGGTCCTCTGACCCGCCCTTGCCTGACGGCCTTGAAGTGAATGAAACTGGAGCGATAGAAGGGACTCCAACCAGCCTGGCAGCAGGGTCGTATGCCATAATGGCCTCCAATGGAGGTGGGTCGGATACTTTCGACCTTGAGATATCGATAGTCCCGCCCCCGCCCGGTGCGTTTGGGTACGAGAACACCCCTGCCGAGTTCAGGGTCGGCGAAGATGTCCTAATCCCCCCAGCCCCAGATCTCGGCACCGGTTATGTTTGGTCTATCCAACCAGCATTGCCTGACGGACTCCAAATCAACGACCAAGGAGTAATCTTCGGTAACCCAACCGTGGAATCGGGATGGCAGTACTACGAAGTCGTCGCCTCGAACGCGCAAGGGGATGCCTCAGCTACCCTCCAGATCCGAGTGCTCGAAAACCCTCCAGGACAGGTACGATATTCAGAATCAAGTGCAATTTTGCGCGTGGGGCTCCAGATGGAGCCGATCCAACCGTTGGAGGACTATTCAGTGGATTCTTGGTCGATCGCGCCCCCACTTCCCCCAGGAATATCTATCAACGCACGGAACGGAACCATATCGGGAACACCTTCCTCGGTTTCCCCACAGCGATACTACGACATCACGGGGGCGAATAGTGGAGGCTCCACACAGGTCACGATAACGCTGGAGGTCAAAGTTCAACCACCCACAGGCGTCCAATGGCCATCATTCGAGATCTCGCTATTCCAGGGCGAACAAGTCAGCATAACCCCTACCAATCCAGGCCCTGTTGTCGATACTTGGTCGGCGGACCCACCATTGCCAGCTGGATTGCAGTTCTTGGATAACGGGACAATCCAAGGCACTCCCATTACCCGTCACGACTGGACCTTCCACTCACTCTGGGCCAACAACTCCGGGGGATCGCTCCAACAGAGGATTTGGATATCCGTGATCGATGTTGAACAGGATCAATCGGACCTCACTCAAGGACTGGGTGTGGTCGATTACCCTGGCTATGCCTCCCCCATTCTCCCTGTGGGCCAAAACTCGTTCCCGATAGCAGTGGCTGGACCGGACAAGATCCCCGTGATATCCGGCTCTCATGTTGGGAAGGGGAAGATGATTGGCTATGGCCACGAGTCTTGGGTCGACCTCGAGTCCAATCAAACAGCACTCACCTTCGCATTGAGGGCCGTTCAATGGGCGTGTGGGCCCAACGCCGTTGTCGGCCTTGCAGCCGGAGCAGGATTCGACTCATTCTCGAATGAGCTTGAGTCAAAGGGCCATGAGGCCACAAGTGCCCACCCTGACGACCTGACCGGGCTAGACTGCTTCGTGGCAGAGTTCTGGAATGGTTATGACGAGGGCGATGACGAGAAAATCATCCAATTCCTGATGAATGGAGGTGGGCTGATCATGGGGGGCCACTCATGGTACTGGTCCTACTCTAACGAGGACCCCGCACATGAGTTTCCGGGCAATAGATTATCTGAGTGGACTGGATTGTTGGTGTCGAACCAGCCCACCTCGGATGACGTGGACTTCGATTGGGGCCATCATCCACTCATGACCCCGAGGAACGCGATTATCGCATTAAATGCGTACAGTGATGAGGACCTCACATTGGACATGCAGGAATCAGGCTTGATTTCACAATGTCTCTCGCCACTCACATCCTTCGTGCCATATGACTATCCTGGTTTCTGGCAGAGCCTCCATGACTTTGCGAATCAGTCTGGGTGGTCGGTGATCGATGCTGACTCGGGCCATGAGTTCGGACTCGATCCGCTAGAAGACGTCTCTATCATGATAGAATCCGGGTTGGTTTCAATATTGCCACCTACCTTGTTGCCCTCCCACCCTAGCCATCTTGAGTTCCCTGGCCCCGTCACCCCGAGTGCCCCTCGGATTGAATCCAACCTGACCTTCCAATCGAATCAGACCGGCCTTCCACGAGAGTTCGGACCAGCGAACCCGAGGGCCATGATTCTGCATTCGACCGGTCTGTACGCGCCTCCTGGGGAGCCTGTCACCGTAGTGGTCCCACAGGCAATCGTAGATTCGGGGGTCTCCGTACAAGTGGGTGTGCATGACGATACGCTCTGGCACAAGTCGAAGATCTGGCGCTTCCCATCGATCGTGAGGTCATACCCGATCGCTGAGACACAGTTTGAGGTGGGCAATGCCTTCGGGGGACCAATATTCCTCGCCTCTCCCCCCGATGCGCCCTTGGGCTCCACATGGGTCGAGTTACGGGGCGCCGTGGAGGCCCCGATGTATCAGCATGGCACGACTAGTTTCTCTGAATGGCAGAGCATAAGAAACAGGTCGGCACCGTGGGCTGAGATATCGAGTGACCAATTCATAATGTCGGTCCCATCATCCGAAATACGAGGCTTGGATGACCCGGAGGAATTGATGGACTTCTGGGTAGAGGCATTGGAAATGGAACACGAACTCTACGGCTTCATGCCATGGCCGAGAATTGAGAGGGCTGCCTTCGATATCCAGATTTCAGCAGGATGGATGCACTCGGGCTATCCATTCATGGCACACCTCGTCTCAGCGCAGGAGGCCGTTGATCTGGAGCACATGGAGTCCGAAGGCAGCTGGGGGATGTTCCATGAGCTCGGCCACAACCATCAATGGAACCCATCCAGGTTACCCGGTACCACCGAGACCACGTGTAATTTCGCGAGCGTCTACCTGATGGAGGACCTCGTCGGCCTGGACCTGGGCCACTCGGCGTTATCCCCGCAACAAAGGCACCAACGCATGGAGTCGTACTTCCAAGGAGGGGCAGACATCGACGATTGGAGCGTCTGGACCGCACTGGACACATACCTGATCATCAAGGAGGAATGGGGATGGGCACCGATAACCCAGGCTCTGACCGCGTATTACACCCTACCTACATCAGAAGTCCCGAGTACCGATCAGGAGGAGTTCAACGCATGGGTCCTGCACATATCCTCAGCCTCTGGATACAACCTAGCGCCCTATCACGATGCTTGGGGCTTCCCCCTCTACCCCTCCACACACTCCCAACTACTGCAATACCCAGCTTGGGTGGATGACCCAGTGAGGGGGGACTACCTCGCATTCGATCCGATCATCAGGAACCTCTCAGCGGGCTCCACAACGGGCAGCAGCACTCAGGTAGATTGGCAGGTCTATGACAATGGCACAGACGTCACCCTCACCTTGTTCTACGGCCAAAGCGACCATGGAAATGTCGAGGGGGATTGGCCTCAGCAGACCGACCAGGGAGTGGCTTCCGTCGGGGATTGGAGCCATGTGGTGTCTGGATTGGATCCGTCAACGACCTACCATGCGAGATTGAGAGCTGCCAACCAGAATGGCGAAATATGGTCTGATCCCATTACTTGGACAACCTCGAACTGAAGGCCCTGATCATGCCCTCGGGGCTGTAGGGACCAAACTTCACCTGATAGTACGATGCAATCGGTATCCACGCCATAGCATGGACCAACGTAACCACTAGCGATCCAAGGAGCGCGAAGTCCTCGCCACGGTAGTAGGCTACGAATAATCCTAGTATCACAAAATGCCCGACGTAAACAGTCAGGCTCATCCTGCCTGCAGACTCCAAGTGGCCCAGAATGGGGGACGCTTCTGATCCGAGCTTTTCCTCGACTCTTGATAAGAGGACTTTGACCAGAATCACAATCGACATGCTCACGATGACGAATGCAGTGCTTGCTGGGAAAAAGGTGAGGACTGCAACCCCCTCGGTGAGGGCCCAGTTGACACCTTGATTCCAAGAAAATACAATCGTCAGTAATGTGAATACCATCCCAAAACCCACAGTTGCCCTTGCAACACCGCTGTTTCCCCCGATTTCGGCCAAAAGGCCTCCGAGCAGCACGTACGAGAACCATGGCATGAGGGGGTAGGTCCCATCGAGGAGCAACCGTTGGACCCATTCAGTCAGGCCATCAGATGAGACCCGCTCAGTCCAAGTCATATCAGCACCAGTGTGTCCCGAGAAGAGCGTGGGGCAAATGACCAGTAGGATCATGAATGCAGCCCTACCAGTGACTCCTCTCCCGATGACGAGAGGAATGATGAGGGACGATGCTGCGAAAAGGGTCAGAACCCCAGGAGTCTCCGTGTTGAAACTACCACCTCGATCGACATGGAATAGAAGATTGATCACTATCTGGAACAAAAATAGCAACGTAGCCCTCGGAACCGCCCAACTAACCCACTCGCGCCCAGTGCGTTCCCGGTTCGATGCACTAATGTGGATCCCATAGCCAGACGCTGTGACGAATAGGGGGGCTGCCATGCCCCCAATGGCTGCAGCCAGAAATGCCAGCGGATGATCTACGCTGCTACTCTCGACAGGCAAAGCAGCGGCAGTGTGCACCTGGACCATGCATACGATTGCGATGCCCTTCATCCAATCAAGATGGAGTACCCTCTCATTCACTGGATATCTCCTTCCTCTCTTTTGAGCTCATCTATCGTGGCCCCGTTGTCCAACCTCCATTGGACCTCGTCTCTGGATAGATCACTAAATCCAAACCCATCGAGCACTATCTCCCCGTGGGATCCGTCATCCTTTCCCATTGGCCTGTCTCGAGCATCGTCACTAGTAACATCGAACCGTGTCCCGGCCAGGATAGCGCCCGTGCTGTCATCTCCGAACTTGTACCCCTGATCGTCAACCAGCATCACAGTGGTTGATGCCCTCGGCTTCCTGATCAGGGCCAGACCAGCCGTGATCAGAAGCGCTGCCGACACAAGTGTCAACGCGAGCAGAAACTTAGCCCCCCCGGCAGAGAGGGGGTCATCTCGAATATTGACGAAATTGGGTCCTTCGTCGTCATCGGTTGTTTGGTTATTATTCCCCTCCGGATTTGGGTCGGGGACGATTTCACCCTCTACGGTGCACCCGAACTCCAAGCCATCATCGACGCCATTCTGATTGACGTCACCCGATGCGATTGCCGCTGACTCTGGTCGCAACGACTGCGTTGCGAACTCCCACTCATCACCATCCCTTATGCAATCTCCATCTGTGTCCTGGTTGAATGGGTCGCCACCCAGTAGGAACTCCATTCTGTTGTCTAGGCCATCCCCGTCTGGGTCTAGTGATTGCTCAGACAACGCGGTCCCTGCCACGCTTGCCCTATCCCTGTCTAGGCCGTGGATTAGCTCCCACATGTCGGGCAGGGTGTCACCATCGGTGTCAGTCCGCTCGTCGACACGATCCCAATCCTCATTGAAGGATGCCAGAAATTGCGAGGCAATTGACTGACTGT
This sequence comes from Euryarchaeota archaeon UBA558, assembly GCA_002507175.1. Classification (GTDB taxonomy): domain Archaea; phylum Thermoplasmatota; class Poseidoniia; order Poseidoniales; family Thalassarchaeaceae; genus MGIIb-N1. The sequence goes on along the minus strand of DAZE01000015.1, from coordinate 29,221 downwards.
TGATGATCGCACCATGCTCGCGATTTCTCAGCATCGCACTGGATCCCCAGTTCATGCTTCCGACCAACACAGTCTCTCCATCGACGATCATCCCCTTGTTGTGCAATTTGGTTATCCGGTCAGATGTGGACATGAGTCTAGCAGTCGCATTCAGGCCCTCATCGTCATTCCAATCGGCATTTACAAGGTCCACTAAGCCCCATGTCTCATCATCTGCATAGAATGCATTCAGAAGTATGCGTACGTCCACCCCCCTCTCTGCAGCCCTCTTTATAGCCCCTAAAAGGGGGCTATCATCGCCCTCCCCCCAATACCAATCGACATCCAGGTATTGGGCTGAAACCTCCAGTGAGTCCACTGAGGCATCAATGGCCGCAATTATTTCGATGAGGCAATTATCTGGGCACAGTATCGGGGTGATGGAGGCCTGGCCAGCGAGGGTTGGTTCTCTTGACGAGGGATCTGTCGACTGGGCCCCACTAACAGGAGGTAATTCCCATCCAAGGGAGGGGTACGCCCAAGATCCATGTTCCCTGATGTAGAGCTTCTCCTGATCCTCATCCCATGACAACCAGCTTGAGAAGATAGATGCCACGTCCTCAGAATCGATAAAAACAGACCACTCTCGGTTTCCTGATTCTCCATCTGGGGGGAGGCTGGAATCCTTGATGTTCCCCGACGAAATCCAAACTTGATCGCTGTCTCTAAGGATTATCTTGCTGTGGATGTATGTGAAGGGCGAGGACATCCCTGATGGGTCCACCATCCAGTAGACTAGGGCTCCTGCCTCGTCGAGTACATTCGCATGCCCCCTCTGGGAGTTGCTGACTGATGAGGAGTCCAAGATCCCCTCCTCGAGTACTAATGTGACCTCAATGCCCCTGTCGAGGGCGTCTAGCAGGGCATGCGTCACATCGGGGCTGAGGAATTCGTAGATGTGGACCCTCAATGAATTCTGAGCCCCATCGATCCAGCCAAGAAGGTCCTCTAGCACTCCGTCAGGTCCGATAGAGGGCCAGATTCCATCTGACCCGGTCATGTAGATGGGAGTGGCGGGACAGAATGTAGAGGCGCCGATCCTGTAGCTCCTCACCTGCCATTCCGCCGACGTGTCGGAGTCAAGCAACTCCGAGCACCCATCCCCGCGGGATAGAATGAGCCCCGGGCTCCCCTCTCCCCTTGCGTTGATCGAGGGCCCAATCCATCCCTTAATGTCGGCATTGCCGCCATCATAGACCAAGGCATCGATGATGTCTCCCTTCTTGTCGAGCAGTTGGAGGGCAGTGCCGGAATCCACTAATCGAGGCATGGTATCCATCACGACCTCCCCGTCAAGGATCCGATTGGCCATGTAATCAGGCAAGCTAGTTGGATCAGAGGTTAGGATGACCCTCTCGTTCGGTGTGATGATTAGATCTCTGAATGTGGATATCCAAGGGGAGGTCCATGGGGCAGAGAAAGACCGGTTTCTGGAGATCTTCCACCCACTGAGATCTACGGTGGAGTCCCCTATGTTCTGTATCTCAATCCAATCCGAGGCGAATCCATTGACACCAACTGGCATGACCCGAGTGAACAATATGGTGCCCTCATCGCTAAATCCTGACTGGTTGCCATGGTTGGCATAACCAGGGGTGGGGCTCATAGAATTGGAAAACTGGTCATCCGTGAGGTTGTGCCGTGGACGAACTTTCGACACACCTGAATCAGAGCTGTCGATGGTGACGCTGTCAACCTCATTCCCCTGGGAGTCAATCAACAGCAGGCTCTCGCCACCGTTGTTCATTCTCAATGTTCCAACATTGTTCTCTGCGACGATCGCATAGCCCTCAACTTCTAAGGTCCATGGGACGGGTAATGATTCGTACCCCACCCATGTGGACTGGTTGATGTAGTGCTTCCATCCCCCGGCGTCCTCGATGTACCATCCTTGAAGTGAGACCGCTGTCTGTCCACGATTGATCAGCTCGAGCCATTCTCCATCTGGGTACAGCCCCTGTTCTGGGCCTGAGGGGTTCGCCATGATCTCGTTGAAGCATACGTTGCATGAGGCACTGCTTACGGCCTGAGGTTCGCTCCCGTGATCATCCAAGGCCTCGGGGCATGAGGCCAATGGGACACTTAGGACCAAGGCCGCGATCAATGTGGCCGAAAGCACCCTCATGGGCGTAGCGATGGGTGCCAAGATTCAATATTTACCGACGAAGGCTCAGGAAACTTCCTCGCCAGTCCACCTGCTCCCAACTGAGTGTTCGACGTCCAATTGGTCAAGTATTCGGGCGACTACGAAGTCTATGAGATCGTCAATCGTCTTTGGATTCTTGTAGAAACCCGGGGATGCGGGGAGTACGACGACCCCCCATGATGATAGTTTGGCCAAGGCTTCCAAGTGAGGTGTGGCCATCGGGGTTTCTCTGGGGACTATAATCAGTTTTCGCCTCTCTTTCATTGCGACTATTGCAGAGCGCGTTGCCAAGTTGTCTGATATCCCTGCAGCGATTTTCCCGATCGTGGTGCCACTAGCAGGGCATATGACGTATGCATCGAACCTTGCGGAGCCTGAGGCTGATTTGGCGGCGAGGTTTTGGTTCTGTTCCAATCTTATCCCGTGCTTCTCGGCCAGCTCACGCGGTGTTATGCCGCATTCCAGTTTCAGGTTGATGGCCCCCTCCCGGGTGACCGTGAGGAATATGTCCCAATCGGCATCGACCAAGGCCTCTATGAGGCGCACTGAGTACTGGGACCCAGATGCCCCAGTTATCGCTATGACTGCGGATGGCATGCTTTTCGGGATTCACTTGTTGACTTCAAAGGTTGCTCTTCACCCTAGCTCGTGGATCAGGGCTTCAGACAGCCTCCTGTATTGGCCGAGATCATTGTAGAGATGGGAGCTTATCCTCAGGTACCTAGCGGCATGGTTGGTCCAACCTTGGACAGGCACTTGTATGCCGTGGGCACGATATAGGAGGTCATGCAGGGGATCAGGATCGGGGTGGTGGGGACTACCTGGAATGATGAATGCGGCCATCGATGTGATGAACTCCTCCGAGCACACTGGTTGGAGTCCAACCCTATCTATGATCAGCGACCTAGCGGCTAGCGCCATGTGATGGTTTCTGGATATGATTTCGTCCCATCCCCCCTCGAAAAGGCTCCCAAGGTGATCTATGGCAAATGGGATGCACATCCAAGCGGTCGGATCTACCGTCCCCGTCCAATCGAACTCCAATCGGAATCTGGGTCCTAATTTTTCCGGCAAAGTAGCGCCGTGGCTAATGACGAGTGGACGTATGTGAAGCTTGTCTGACCTTGCATGGAGGAATGCGGACCCCTTGGGCGTGCAGAGCCATTTGTGGCAGTTCCCGGTCACGAATGCGGCGTTAAGCCTGCTGATGTCCAGCGGAATCAAGCCGGGACCGTGGGCCGCATCGAGCAATGTATCCACGCCCCTGCCATTCAGGATCTCAACCAATTCTTCGAATGGCATCCTGATCCCCGTGGGGCTTGATACGGTGTCTATCATGGCGAGTTTGGTATTGCTCCCCACTTGACTCAGTACTGCATCAATGGCCTCATGCTTCGAGGTGAGTGGAATTGGGATATTGGCCACCTTGACGGAGAACCCCTTGATCGATGAGTGGTGGTCCACGGCATTCCTGCAAGCCTGGTAGGTCGTGTCGGTCACCACTACTTCGTCACCGATGCCAATGTCAAGGGATGATAGGACTGTATTCACCCCTGTCGTGGCATTCGCCACGAAGGCCATACCGTTGGGGTCAGCATTCAGGAATCCTGAGAGCCGTGTAATTGCCTCAGCCCAAAGCTCCCTCCCTTGGCCATCGATGAAGTTGACCGGGTCAGATTCCATGATGGCACGCAACTCGGTCTGGTGGTCAAGCACTGCCATGGGGGAGGCGCCGAAAGACCCATGATTCAAGAAGACGATGTCAGGATCCAACTGCCATAGCTTGCTGAGGCCCAATTCCAACCCACCACTGCTCATGCGAGGGCCTCCCAAGGTTCGGTGAGAGACAGCACCCTCGAGATTGAGCTTGGAGCAGTCTCGCACATAGCCTCGAGGATCCTTGACCTGTCTATTGTGCGCCCCTCCAAGTCATGGGTGTGACCTAGCCTGTGCAGGGAAGTAGTCGTGCCGGCAGCAAGGCCGCAACACTCCAGATTTTCTACTCTGCTCTCCGGCGTTTCGATGTTGATTGCCAATCCGTGTTTTGAAACCCAATTCCTGAAAGAGAGGCCAACTGAACATATCTTGTGGCCATCCACCCAGACCCCCATCATGGCTGGGTCCCGATATCCCTCTATGCCACAGTCATCAAGCGCGGAGATGACCCAATCCTCCATCTTGGAGACAATTTGAGGCACGCCCCGCTCATTCTCTGCCCATTTGATTATTGGGTAAATGACAAGTTGGCCGGGCCCATGCCAGGTAAGGCCACCCCCCCTATCAACATCGACTGTCGAGTACCCCTCTGCAGTGACTCCCTCTTTCCTAGCCCTTGGGCCAATGGTCACAATCTCAGGATGCTGGAGGAAGAGTATTGTGTCCTGTGCGACGTCGGAGATGCGATCATCTCTCAGTCGATCCATGACCTCTATGGCCTCTGGGTACTCAACGATCCCTGCCACGACGGCACGTGCCACCTGCATGGGCTGGGATGAGCGTCCCCCATTTCAAGAGGGGCCTTCAAGATGTGTGGATTGCGTGTCCGAGGGTTTTCAGTACGCTTTCATGGAAGGCCTCGGTCATGGTGGGATGGGCATGCACTGTGCTCGCGATGTCTTCCAGAACAGCGCCCATCTCTAGGGCCAGAACGAATTCGCCATGAAGCTCAGCAACATGGCTGCCAACTGCCTGTATGCCTAGAATTGCATGGTTTTCCTTCCTAGCCGTGACCCTGATGAAACCGGCGGTTTTCTCCGCCTCAAGCGTCAATGCCCTACCGTTGGCCGCGAGGGGGAACTTCCCGACGATAACGTCCTCACCACGCTCCTTCGCAGATTCTGGGTCCAAACCAACAGACACTATCTCGGGCTCGGTGAATATGATCGCGGGGATGGCGATCTTGTCGAACTCCCTGTCCAAGCCGGCGATGATCTCTGCTACCATCTCTCCTTCCGCACTCGCCTTGTGGGCCAGCATGGGGTCCCCTGCTACGTCACCAATTGCGAAAACCCCTGGTATGTTGGTTCTGCATCTCCTGTCTGTTCTGATGAATCTGGCATTGTTCCCTAATCGGACACCGGTCTTTTCCAACCCCCAACCTTCCAAGTTGGCCCTTCTGCCGACAGTCACGAGTACCTTGTCCACGTCGATTGCCTTCTCCTGGCCATCGATCTCGTAGGTGAGCCTTGCCTTCTTGCTCCCGCCGCCCTCCTCGATTATCTCAACCCCTCTGGCAAGGGCTCCGCGGTTTATCACGACGCCATGCTTCTTGAGCCATATCTCCAGGGGCCTCCTGATCTCCTTGTCCATCATGGCGAGGATGTCATCCATGCCTTCGATGACTGTGACTTTCGAGCCTAATTTAGAGAGGGCACACCCGAGCTCCAGCCCGATGTAGCCCCCTCCTATGATTGCAACCTCAGCGGGGAGCTCTTGGAGATCGAGTGCCCCTGTGCTGGACAGTATCATCTCCTCATCACATGGCATGAAAGGGAGGTCGATGTGTGTGGATCCCGTAGCGAGGATCACGTTCTCTGCCTCGATTTGCATGGATTGTCCGTTTGAGTCAATTAAGCAAGTCTTGGGACCGGTGAATGTGGCCCAGCCGTGGATGACCTCTGCCCCAGCTGATCTAAGAAGGGATTCCACCCCTTTGTTGAGTCGGTCGACTATGCCGTCCTTCCATGAGACCAGCCCCTTCATGTCGAGGGTAGGATCGCCATTGACGCTTATTCCCATGTGACCACCCGCCTTCGAGTGCTCCGAAAGGGATTCGAATCGCTCAGCGGCGTGAATCATGGCTTTGGAGGGAATGCATCCGCGAATCAGGCAGGTTCCACCATATCTCGAGCCTTCGACAATGACTGTGTCGAGCCCTAGTTGAGCGGACCTTATGCCAGCGACGTAGCCTCCTGGGCCACCTCCGACGACAAGTACCTTGCATTTTCGAACTTCTGTCATAGCGATACCTCACATGAAAATCAGAGCAGGGTTCTCTAGCATCTTCTTTAGGTCCTGAACTAACGCTGCACCATCTGCCCCATCGACGATGCGGTGATCCCACGAGCTTGATAGGTTCATGATCCTCCTGATAACGATGGATCCAGACCTCGCGACCGGCATGTCCCTGGCCTTGTGAACGCCGAGTATGCCTACTTCGGGATGGTTGATGATTGGGGTTGCCCCAAGCCCGCCGTCCCTGCCGAGGCTTGTAATGGTGAATGTAGAACCAGACAGGTCGTCCAACGTTGCGGTTCCATCCCTGGCAGAGCCCGTAACTCTCTGCATTTCCGTGGCTGCTTGCCAGACGTCCATGGCCTCGACGTGTTTAACGACAGGTACGTAGAGCCCCCTGTCTGTCTGGGTGGCGATTCCGAGGTTGACGGCATCATGCTCTGTGACGACCCCGGACTCATCATCAAAGACCGCGTTGCATTTCTTGTGGCGCTCGAACGCTTTGGAGAGTGCTAGCATTATGAATGGGAGATATGTGAGTTTAGGCTGTCCTTCGACCCTCTCCGAGTTAAGCAACTGTCGAAGCTCCTCCAATGCGGTGACATCCACCTCCTCGAAGTACGAGAAATGAGGTATGGATGACGTCGATATGACCATCTGCTCGGCTATCTTTCTTCGGAGGCCTACGACTTTCATTTCCCTTGTTCCAACCCTCTTGACTGATCTGGGTGCGGAGGGGCTGGAGCTACTTGTCGCGAGGGCTGCGTCGAGGTCGGATTGTTGGATTCTCCCTCCTCTCCCGCTACCTACGACCATTGAAAGGTCGATCCCGGTTTCCCTAGCGCGCCTCCTCACTGCGGGACTAGCCAGTACTGTGCTGTTTGCAGCCCTTGGCGCTGTGGCTGTAGGGGTCACAGCAGGCTTAGTAGGCTGGGGAGATCGACTCTCCTCCTCTTTCTCCTCGAGTTTTGGAGCCTCAGGCATGACCTCTTTGCTGGGCTCTGCCTCCACGGGTTCTGGGGAGGCCTCTGGCTCAGGCCCTGACTCACCAGTCGACTCGAACTCGACTAGCACGGCCCCCACAGCGACCATGTCGCCCACCTCGCCGTTAAGGGCAACTATCGTGCCGGAATAGGGGGATGGAATCGTGACTGTGGATTTGTCTGTCATGACATCCACTATGGCGTCATCTTCCGAAACGGGGGACCCGACCTCTACGTGCCACGTGACTATCTCCCCCTCAACGACCCCTTCTCCGATGTCTGGAAGCTTGAACGCCTTTCTTGCCATGATCAACCCTCTAGTGCTCCACGTATGGCTTCTGCGATTCTTTGTGGGCTCGGCATGTAGTCCCATTCAGTTGTATGTGGGAACGGAGTGTCCCAACCAGTCACCCTCGTCACGGGTGCCTCCAAGCTCCAGAAGCACCTTTCTTGGACACTGGCGGCCATCTCAGCACCATACCCGCTTGTCTTTGGCGCCTCGTGCACTATCACGCATCGACCTGTCTTCTTGACCGACCTCACGACAGCTTCCCTGTCCCAGGGAATCAGGCTTTGCAAGTCGATCAAGTCGCAAGATGCACCTGATTGCCTGATGCCCTCCTCGCACACATGCACCATGGTGCCCCATGCGATGACCGTGCAGTCATTGCCCTCGTTGACGAGTCGCGCCTCACCTATGGGCACGGTGTAATGGACGTCTGGCACCTCAGCCTCCGGGTGGCCCGACCAAGTTGGAACTTTATGTGGGTCGCCGTAGAAGGGGCCCCTGTAGCACCTTTTTGGCTCGAATACGATAACAGGGTCTTCGGACTCGATCGCGGATATCAAGAGTCCCTTGGCATTGTACGGGGTAGAGGAGTAGACGACCTTCAAACCCGGGGTATGGGTGAACTGCGATTCAGGTGATTGGGAGTGGTGATGGCCCCCCCTGATCCCCCCTCCGGCGGGTGTCCTAATCGTAATTGGCGTCCAAAACTCTCCCCCGGACCTGTGTCTGAGCTTGGCGATTTCGTTGACGATCTGATCATATGCGGGGAAGATGTAGTCCGCGAATTGGATCTCACAAACCGGCTTTAGGCCATTCAAGCCCATGCCGAATGCAATGGCAGCGATTCCCCCCTCAGACAGAGGGGTATCAAACACTCTGTGGGCGCCATGCTTCTCCTGCAGCCCGTCTGTGGTACGGAAAACGCCTCCGAAGTATCCCACATCTTCCCCAAAGACAAGGACATCCTCATCCTTTGATAGCATGTTGTCCAATGCGGAATTGACTGCTTGGACCATGTTCATCTCCGGCAGCTAATCACCCCCTAGTCGATTCATCTCGTCCCATTGTTCTTGCAAATGCCACGGGACGTCCGAATAGACCTCGGTGAAGATAGTGTCTGAGGACGGGTAAGGCCCTTGTGCTAGGTCACCGAACTTGACTGCCTCCTTGTAAGCAGCCATTACCTCTGAGTCGATCCGCCCCTCGAGGTCCCTGTGCTTCTCCTCTGTCCATGCGCCGACCGAAATCAAGTGATCCCTTAGCCTGTGTATAGGATCTCCCCCCGGCCAGACATCGGGTTCGTCCGAGGGCCTGTACCTTGTCGGGTCGTCGCTGCTGCTGTGAGCGCCTGCTCGATAGGTTAGGACTTCGATGTGGGTCGCTCCCAAACCGGCAGAGGCTCTATCGCGGGCCCACTTGGTTACTGAGTAGAGTGCCAAGAAGTCATTCCCATCCACCCTCAAGCATGGGACATCGTATGCAAGTCCCCTGTCAGCGAATGTGCTGCTCCCGCTCGCGAGGTTGGCGTGCGTTGATATTGCCCATTGGTTGTTAACCACGTTGAGGATGACAGGAGGGCGAAATACGCTTGCGAAGTTCAGTGCGTAGTGATAGTCGCCCTCGGCACTCGCTCCATCTCCAATCCACGTAATCGTGACCTCATCCAGTCCCTTGTAAGCCGATGCCATCGCAACACCGACGGCTTGGCTGAATTGGGTGCCGACTGGGCTGGAAACGGAAATGTACCTGCCTTCGCGATAGGTGTAATGAACTGGCATCTGCCGCCCTTTTACATTATCCTCTACGTTACCTATGCAGTGGCAAATCATACTAACCATGTCCCTGCCCCTCACGAATTGTGCACCAGGCTGGCGATATGTTGGGAAAATCCAGTCCTGTTTCTCCAGCGCCATCGTCTGGGCGATGGCTATTGCCTCCTCTCCGAGGGACCTCATGTAAAACGAGAGTTTCCCCGTACGTTGCATCTTCATCATTCTGTCATCAAAGATCCGTAATCTAACCATATGCTCCAGGCCAATAAGGAGGTCGGAGTCTGAGATAACAGGATCCCAATCTCCCGAGCGGGAGCCATCATCGCCGAGGACTCGTATGAGGCCTGTGGAATGCGGGATGGTGTCTTTAGGTTCGCAGGAAAGTGGATCTGGCATCATCAGGTCGGAGGGAGAATACGACCACTCCTCGAAGGAGGCCGATTCCCCTGGTCTGAAAGGGGCAGAAGGCACTCGTATTGGTGTTTCACAGCCATCATTGTTCATGTCGCTAGTCCCTCCTTACCCATGGTTGGCCTGTGACCCTGAAGCGAGCTGATCGCTGACCCCGTGGAGTCCCTAGTTACGACTGGTTCGGCACCCTCAGATTCGTCGAAAAGAAGCCCAGCCCTGTAGCTCGATCTTACCAGCGGGCCACAGGCCACGGCCTCGAAACCCATCTTCCTCGCTTGTTCGTCCCACATCATGAATGATGACGGTTCTGGGAATCTATCGACGGGGAGATGCCTATCTGATGGCCTGAGGTATTGTCCTATTGTTATCATCTGCACTCCTGCGTCTTTGAGAAGCCTCATCGCTTCGACAACCTCTGCATCGGTTTCCCCTAAGCCAACCATCAGGCTGGATTTTATCTTGAGATCCGGTCGAAGATTGGAGGCTTCAGAGAGTATCCCCAGCGACTGGGTGAAGGAGGCACGAGGGTCTCTGACGATCCGATCCAAACGTGGTACACACTCAACATTGTGGGCAAAAACACTTAGTGGGAGATCATACAAGAGTTCGGCCAGGGCCTCTAGGTTTCCATCCAAGTCAGAGCACAGTAGTTCAAGCCCAACCTCCGGAGATCTGTTGTGTACCTCCGTTATACAGTCCCTGTAATGTTGAGCACCTCCGTCTGAGAGGTCGTCTCTGTTCACCACGGTTATTACAGCATGACTTAACCCCATTCTCGCTACAGCCTCGGCGAGATTTGAAGGCTCATTAGGGTCCAGTGGTGCAGGTTTTTTCATAGTGTCAACTGCGCAGAACCTGCACCCACGCGTGCAGGCCTGACCAGCGATCATGAATGTCGCAGTCCCTCTGCTCCAGCAGTCGTGAATGTTCGGGCAACGGGCCTCTTCGCAAACTGTGTTAAGTTGGTTCGACTCAACCCTTGTACGCGTTTCTTCAAAAATTTTCATGGCTTCGCCAGTGGGCAATTGCGTCTTGAACCAAGCTGGCAAGCGCTTTCGTTTAGGACGCCCGGGCCTGTGAGAAATGTGTGACTTCACAACGGGCAGCCTGCGAGCCATGATTGCCCCCTGATGGGGAGGAAGATTAACCATTGCCTATGGGATGTTTCAATGTGATCTTGTCAAATGGATCATTTTTTTCATCTATCTTTCGATTGGTCACAATATGCTAGGTATGTTTTACTCTAGCAAATCTGATCCGTGGATTAACCACAATGCATGTAGTGTGATATTCAATTCCCCGAATTTGATACGCAATTCTCGGGTTTTTACGATGACATACTAGATCAATCTTGCTCAACTAAGGCTATGACGATCTTATAAATCATAAAACTGAACCACAAAAACATGGAAGAAGCCGTGATTGTCACAGGAGGGTCCCGCAGGATCGGTAAGAGAATATGCCAAACACTTGCATCAAATGGGTTTTTTGTCATCATCCATTACAATTCTTCGTCGAGTGAGGCTGATAGTTTGGCGTCGACAATACGAGATCAAGGCGGAAAAGCCGAAACTGTAGACTGTGACCTGTCGAACCTCCAAGATGTTGAGGCGTTGATTTATAGAACTAAGACTCTGTTTAAAGTCAAGGTTGCGGGATTGGTCAACAATGCATCCATGTATTCGTATGACGATGTTAACACCATTGAGGTTGAGAAATATTCTGGCCATATGATTGTTAATGCATATTCTCCGTTGATTCTCTCGAGGGAACTGCACAAAACGGGAGGTGGTTGGGTGGTCAACATACTTGACTTCAAGATTAAATCTCCCAACTCTGATTTCCTGTCATACACACTATCCAAGTTCTCACTTTCCTCGATAACCGACATACTTGCCAGGGAACTAGCACCTAGTTTGAGGGTGAATGCTGTGGCCCCTGGGCACACCTTGACCAGCGATTACCTCGATGAGGACAAATTAGAATCCGTCAACTCTACTGCCCCATTGGGCTTTGGCCCCTCTCCCGAGGATGTGGCAGATGCCGTATTGTACTTGGCCAAGGCAAAATCAGTCACGGGACAGACTATTTACGTCGATGGTGGAGAAAGATTTAGACAACAAATGAGGGACCCTGCATTCAGTGGTGATCAGGAATGAAATCGAGTGCTGAAATGACGCACGCTGCCAGCATCCTCGGGCTCAAAGAGTGGGGGACCATCAGGATGGAGGACCTGACCAAGCACATCGACATAGGCGTGCACGACCATGAGAAGGGCGTTACACAACCAGTACGATTCGATATCGAAGTTCTGGTGGCTTCCCATGTGGAGTTTGAAGATGACATACAAAACGTGTTGGATTACGAATACCTCGAGAACTCAGTTCAGGCTGTTCTGTCCGAATCGAGGGCAGAATTACAAGAGACCATTGCGAGGAGAATACTTGATCGGGTACTGGAGCCAAAAGCGGCCCTTGCCGCCACGGTATCCCTGACGAAAATCGAGGTGATGGGATTCGAAAGCGACCTTGGGTGCACCATGGTGAGGGTCAAACACAACGGATAGTGGATTATTTGGTGCAGGGGGTGGGATTTGAACCCACGAAGGCCTTGCCACCGGAGCTTAAGTCCGGCCCCTTTGACCGCTCGGGTACCCCTGCAGATCCTCCGAGATCGCTCATAGTCTTGAATCAACCCTAAGGGGTAGCCTAACCAGCCTAGATATGGCACGAGGTGTGAGAATCCTTTAACCTCAGACTTGATACCCATAGTCATGAACAATGGGAGTGGTGGACGAGGAGTCACCAAGGCCCAAGTCATTGCGATGGCAATGGTGATATTGTTCCAACTAAGCATCCTACCGACCTCTTCCATGCTGGATGGGACATCGGCTAGGATGGAATCTGGGGCTTCCAACCAACTAGAGACCTATTCCTTATACCTCACAACAGGGAACAATCTCTCCACAGTACTGCCATCTGAGGGGGGGCAGCTCGAGGCCTCAGCACTGGATAGTTCAATTGAGTTCACGACAAACGAATTGATGCAATCCCTCCAGGTCGTTGGGGATAAGAGACAAACCGGCGGAGGTAGCCAATATTACATACCACTGAATGTATTCCTGAAGGCAGAAGGCCCTCAGAACTCTATCGTCACATGGACATTCAGCCTGCAGGCAGGAGGCTCCACTGTGGCGACAGGGGAATTGGAAAACGAGGCATGCTCGGGTTTCACGGGCTGTGACTTCGAGCACGAGGCAATAGACGTCGATTTCACAGGATCAGGTGGACCGAGTTCATTCATGGTCTCTGAATCAGATGAGCTAGTCTTGGTAGTCCGAGCGGAAATGACGGGATGTGGGGACGGTGGCTTCTTCAATGATTGCGACGCCAAGGTTGCATTCAACCAAATCAGCGGTGACAACAGGTACTCATTGATCGAAATAAGCACAAATGCCGTCTCAGATACTGTTTTCTTCGTTCAGAGGCCTGGTGACGAATTCATAGATGGCGCAGTCGTGGATTGGTATCCAAACGATGTCATTAGTGACAGGGAAATGCAATTTAGCTTCGATGTGAAAAGCGCCTTTGGCAGGAAGGATATCGAATCCGTGGAATTGAGACTGAGGTATACAGAGACGAATCAACTAATGCTTGAGAAGGACCTTACCCCTGTGTCCCAACAGATTGAATGGACGACTGAGGGATTGTTTGGGAGATTCAAATGGGCCTATCAGAGTGGTTTGGAATCGGGTGATTACGAGGCAGAGTTGAGGGTCACTGACGTGCAATCGAACGTATTCACAATATCCCATGAGACTATCAAGATGAACCAGTTCGGAGTTTCCCTGAAACACGCCGATGACAGAGGGGTAGAATACATTGCGCCCGGCGCAATTACGCCCGTGCCCTTGCAACTGATACATCGCGGCGATGCCACCCTTTCTATGAACGTGCAACTGCAACTATTAACCACACTAGGTTCAGACTGGCTTGTTGAATTTGACAGCCCGGGGGGCTACACGATGAACTCTGGGGGGACCATATTAAGTCCAATTATGACTATCACTGCCCCGCTTGACTTGAGTTTCGTACCTCCAAAGATCAGAATAAGGGCAATCGGTGACGCAGAGGTCGGGGGCTCTTTCGAAAGCGTCTCAGATACGCTGGAGTTGGAAATAGAGAAGCTACAGGTCTACCAACCTCCCGTTGTGTCGGTTTGGGATAAAGAAAAGGAGGATTTGATCGCAAACTCATCTATCCCACAAATAGATCCTAACGTGCCAAGGTACGTCGAAAATGGAGAGTTCAATTCATTTTTGATGGATGTCTTCAACTCGGGTTTCACATCCGACTCTTTCAGGATCGACGTACTAGAGAGATCCAAGGCGATCATTCAAGTCTATGACAATGAAACTGGACAGAGAATACTTGAGGACGACGACGATGGGACATTCCACACGAATTCAATGGATCGGCACAATACTCAGACAATCAGGTTGTCCATCAAGCCATCGGGGGACAGGGCGGACCCAGACACGGGAATGATCAGGCTTGAGGTAGCAAGCATGAACAACAGCTCTCTGAAGACGATAGTCGAATTCACCATCCAGAGGACATTCGGCATCAGAGCAGAAGTCTCGCAGGATTGCGACGGCGTCCCACTTGGGTTCATTGAGACGGATGACTGTTCGTCGACATCCATGAGGATAAGAGTCACAAACAGCCTGTCCGGAGATTCGTCTGAAGCAACCTCATGGCTGATAATCAACCCCGCATCCCTATCTGAGAATACCGACAGGAATCAGGCCTACGGTATCTGGACCTACAATATAATTGATAGCGCAGGGTCCAATGCCCCCAAAGTCACGCTGGGCCCTGATGATTTTATTGAATTGCACATGACAATCGAAATGACTTCTCAAGTAGTAGAGGGGAATCACACCATCTTCCTCCGCGTCAAAGAGGACACTTCATCCGACAACGAAGATGCCCGATATTTCGATTTAGCTGTAACACTCAACGTCAAGGCGGATGATCCAGCACTGGAATTGGTGCAGGTCACATCAAACCGGGGCATAGGACCCGGCGACGAATATGCCTACCAGATCAAAGTGAAGAATAAGGGAAATAGCCCTCAAACCGTCCTACTGAGCGCAAGCGTCGACCAACAGGGTTGGAGTGTAGACGTAGAGGGCCCTTCTGGCTCTCCTCTAGTGAAGATCGGCCCATTCCAGGAGGTAACCTTCAGAATCAGGGTGACAGCCCCGTCCAATGCAAACAACGGGGATAGGGTACCGGTCAGTGTTGAGGCAAGCCCCTTCGCGACGAATCAGGCATGGCCTGACTCCTACACCGCCGAGCTTACCTTGACCATGGTGGTCAGTATTGCATCAGTGTTTGATCTGTTGGTTAACGAGGTGACCCACCCAAGAACATCGACAATCATCGTAGCAGGTTTGGCGATACTCCTACTCTTCGCCGGCTTCCAGTCTCGTATGAGCCGCCGCCGGGTAGCAGCTCAAATGGCGCTGCTCGATGCCTTATCCAGTGAGATGAATGCCCAGCCTGCCGTAGAGGTTGAGCCCCCAAGCATAACTGAGCCTCGATATGAGGATTCAATTGATGACGACATCGAGTTAGTCTAAACGAAGTCCGAACAATGCTCCATTCTTCTTAAGTGCCTTGCGGGATGGGATTCTAATTATGCAACAGGCATATGGGCTCTCCCAAAGGAGGTCAGCTGTCATTTTGATCTGTCTGATGTTGCTCTCAACCATATCCATTCTACAAATAGGGTCCATGCGCGCTGCAGCATCGTTGGATGCGGACGGAGACGGACTGGCTTACGGCCTCGAGTTTTACATAAATACCCAACCTCAGGACTGGGACAGCGACGATGATGGCTTGCCAGACGGGTGGGAATGGAAGTACGGACTGGATCCACTTTCGCCGAATGACTTGAATGGTTCGACAGGAGATCCAGATGGAGACCTCCTAACAAACTTGAATGAGTACTTGTGGGGGATACCAGCAGGTTGGGACGACGCCTCAACGCCAACCGTTCTGGACAATGGAGTTTGGTGGAATGGAACGGTACCTGTTAGCAACTGGGATGAGGAGTCTGCCATGCAGATCATCCAAGGCAATGGTTCAGATGGCGTCGACGAAGACCCAGCGGGAAACATTTGCACGAATGGATTCGATGACGATTACGACGGACTGGTCGATTCCGCCGACTCTGATTTTGATGGAGACGCAGATTGCGCCTCAAACGATGACGACGGAGACGGCTTGATCGATGAGGATGTGGATGGTTGGGACACGGACGGAGATGGGATGGACGATGGCTGGGAAATTGCGTTCGGACTGGACCCAACAGATGGAACGGGTGATGACGGCGCTTACGGCGACCCCGATGACGATGGGTTACTCAACCTCTGGGAATACATCAACCCCGCATGGTCTACCAGGGACGGATCTACTTTCCCACCGACCCAATACTTCCAACCTGGCCCGGAAAACGGAACCCAGACAGAAACCCCGTGCAACCCAGTGTTATCGCTCGGCCCCGGCGGTTGCGCCTTCCTGACTGCCGAGGTGGATGGAATAACCTTCACCGACCCATTCTCGAATGATACTGATGGCGACGGCTTGAATGACTCAAGAGAGGCCTTGATCCTCCTCACCGATCCAACTGCAGTGGATACGGACAATGACGGCATCACCGATGGCATCGAGGTCAACGGCAGCTATGGTAGCCCCCCCCTTTCCTCGGACCCTAGGAACAACAACACGGATGGGGACCCATTTGATGACGGTGTGGAGGATTCCAACTTCAACGGGAATGTCGACCCTGGTGAGACGGATCCGACTAGGATAGAAGACGATGGGGATGCTGATGAAGATGGCATACCTAATTACATGGAGAATATCACTTGCACGAAATGGGACGTCCCAGACACAGACTTTGGAGGGGTTAAGGATGGGACTGAGGCTGATTCACACGGTTCAGACCCTTGCGTGAACACCTCAATTGCGAATCTGACAGTCGAAGGTTGGGATCCCATAGCCCAACAAGTCACATTGAACTCCACTGAGGGGGTCCCTCCGGGCCCAAACTGGCGGACACCAGACATGACGTTGGGTTTGTACGTCTCCCAAGATGGGTCTAGGACCCCCTTCAAATGGGAGCGCATCGACGGTGACCTTACTCTGGACCTAGTACAACCCATTCCGCCCAACAATACCGTGTGGATCAACATATTGAACGGCTCATGGTGCTGGAACAATACTGTCGGGGCAGTAAATGAGCCCTGGTGCGACGATGATTATGCTGACACAGATGGGGATGGGCTTGCAGATTGGGAAGAATCCCTTTCCGAGTATGGCTATTTTTCGGACCCCAACCTCGTCGACACCGACTCAGACGGCGTAGATGACTGGACAGAGGTTTGGCTCGATGGAACTGACCCTGGCGAACCATGCTCCAATAGATTAGATACCGATTTCGATGGCCTCAACGACTATTTCGAAAATAGCACTGGGTGTGATCTGACATTCGGTAGTGCAAGCCTGACGAATGGGTCATTCGATGGTTGGGTGACCTTGTGGAACGTTTCGGACTCCGATCTGGGGGGTGTGGGGGACCTACAAGAGTATCTGGATGGCACAAATCCTCAAAATAACCCATCGGATGACCAGAATCCTTTGGACACTGATGGCGATGGAGTGCCGGACCTTAATGAGGAACAAGACGGGACTGACCCAGAAAATCCCGACACGGACGGTGACGGCATACCCGACGGCGAGGAACTGAACCTTGGGCTAGATCCATTGAATTCCTCGTCCGCGTTCGGACCCAACGATGTGATTGTGGTAGGATTCAACGAGGCTGACTCCGCGAACATCTCGATCACCCCATTCTACCGTTGGTACACTTTCGATCAGTACCTAAACGGCTCGTGGGGGCTGAACCAGTCCGCATATGGACTCACCCTGTTGCCCCTCTCCCAGAACATACAAGGTGGGATCGCCGACCAATCAGTGTGGAGCGGATCATTCCATGTTTGGGATGTCTCGTATGTGTACTCTGGACTGGGCCAATCAGGAAGCCAGGCAATCCTGCCATACAACATACTCAGCGTCACCAGTATGGTCGAGGCTGATGTGACGCTCAACGTGACAAACTCTACTCGAGACATGATCATCGACAACTCATTCTTGGATTCTTTGAAGGTCAATGCCCCTGACTACAACCTTTCTGCCATCCAAAAACAGGAGTCGATCGCATATGCTGGGAGCTCTTACGCGTTGGACTTCCCAATAAACGAGGATACGAATCGCACGATGGCGATAACCAACCAGGTGGTATCGTCATCAGGTGCTTTCTCGGCATGGGATAAGATAGAGGCAGTATCGGACTTCTTGACCAACGGGAACTCTACTGTGCAATTCCGCTGGTCCTCCACAGGATCTGGATTTAATGAGGCCTCACAAGCGACTGATGGCCCCAATGACATCTCGACATGGTTGCTTGAAAGTGCGAGAATCGGGTCTTGTGACGAGTATTCCAGCACTTTCGCATTGATGCTCCGCACCTTGGGCATCCCCGCAAGGAAGGTCACGGGGTTCTCTGGCGGGGTTCAGGACCCTGACAGCACCACTCATACCTTCTACGGTCGACACCTCACCTCCTGGGTCGAGGCACACCTTCAGACGAACGAGAATCTAGGCGGTGTGGACTTGGGATGGCAGCCATTCCAAGCCTGCCCATCTCCGCCCCCAATCTCTGTCATTGACATCAGCAGAACCACTGGTGACCACGATAGGAGTGGGTCAGAGGCACTCCTCTTTCAAGGCAGACTCGTATTCACCGAGAACGGGACTCCAGTTGAGAACACCGAAGTAAGGAGCCACATAATTCCTGAAAACGCCGCATTGGAGCCCCCCTTCTTCAATTCGCTATCGGCTTTCGGATTATCAATAACCAACGAGACTGGTTGGTTCACGATAACATCCGATCCCTCCTCGATGACATACCCTCGTCCCGGACTTGCTGCTTTCGTCCTGGAGGTAATGGGATCAGGATCTGTTCCATACTCTGTAATGACCAGCCAAACAGGCCTAGCACAGTCCCAAAACGAAATATGGGGGCTGAATCTGACAGATGATCCATCTATCTCGCTTCTCGACCCCCAACCAGTGTCACTCCCTCCAGTTGGAGCGGGGGTCACGACTGATCTGGAGGGGCGCTTCCTGTGGGAGAACCTCGATCTCTCGGACCCCAGTGATCTAGACGATGAGATCAGCGGCTCCTCTGCCTTTACGCTGTTCTTGGAGTATACTACCGTCAACCTCGGGACAGTAAACATAAGCGCGCCCGTAACGGATCAAGGATTCTTCCAGTTCCCCGTGGCGATCGATGAGAATGAGCCACTGGGCCCGATAGATGCAAGGATATGGTTCTCTGGCTGGCGAGAGGATGGTCTACAACCATCTCCAGCCCCCCCTCACGTCAGGCCAAGCGGCCTCGACTTCCAAATGAACGTAACACTGGCGCCCGATCTCGTCTTGTCGCTTGAGGGCGGCTATGAAAACTCCAGCCTGCTCGGCATCAACGAGGATGTCAGCATAAACGGCTCTGCGATGAGCAGGGGCGACACGCCAGAACCGATGAATGGCACCCTCTTTTTGGATATAAGATCGGCTGGATCGACTGGAGACTTCATCCCAATAACATCGTGGTATCTCAACGACTCAAGCTGGGCTGCACAACCAGGGGAGTTCCAAATCACTTGGAATTTCTCGGAAAACGTCGTCCCGATACCCTCTGGATTGATTGACGTCAGATTCAGATATCAGGCTGATGGCTTGGAAGCATCAGATTTTGAGTTGTTCGAGGACAATTTCGGTATCGTAGGGTATCTCAAACTTGACTACTCTTTGATACCATCGCTGAGGGCAAATGAGGCATTAGTGGAGGTCTCAATCACTGATCATACAAACACCCCACTTCAGTTCTACCCTGGAATCTTCACCTTAGACTACAATGGGGCCAATGTCTGGACGCAGACCAACTCTTCAACCACGCTGGAGGTTGTCTGGACGCCTGGGGACGAGGGAATCGTACCCGCTGGAGATTATCCATGGGTCTTCAATTACAGTGGATCTCAATATCTCAAACCGCTGACCAATGCCGACTCACACAGGCTGCAAGCAGAGGCCCAAGTCACTTGGTCGTTGGACCGTGACTGGTTCCATAGGAACACCACTGGATTTGCTAACGGGACCCTTGTCGACGCAGGGCTGGCCACCCCCATAATCGGAAACAATACGACTATTGTTATCGATATCACAGTCCCTGATGCCGAAGGTCAAGGTTCCACCAAGATCCCAATTGGACAAGGGGCAATGAACACCTCGACGGGGGCCTTTTCGGTTCAGTTTACCTCTCCACAAGATCTCGGCTCATCAGTTTACGAGATGCAAATCAGTTTCGATTTCTATCGGGGATCAGATGAGGCAGGCCCATACTATGTCATGCCGTTTTCCGGGGACTTATTCAGACAGATGGGGCTAGAAAGCGAATTTGCCATCACACCATTCCCTCCGCAAGTTGAAGTCGTCGCAGGAACCGATTTCCAAGTGTCTGGAAGAGTTTCAGATGTCGCTGACAATAGCCCCCTGGATGGAATAGAAGTCACCCTATGGCTCGATTTGGGTGGACTGAACGAGACCCTCCTATTCACCAACACCACAGACTCGAGTGGAAATGCCACCCTTATTGCTACGATGCCCCCGAACATAGCCCCAGGAACTGTGAACCTAACACTTATTGTCGCTGATGACCTTGTAGACGCAATCCAGCTAGAGGGAGCAACCAGGAGGACGGGGAACCAATCGAACTTGCAGGCCGTGGTCATCGTTCCGAGCGGGGTATCGATAGATTCAGCACCAAGCAGCGTCATTGCTGGCCAGAGTTTCTCTATCTCTGGAAGGGTTTTGGATGGAGTGGACTCTAACCGAACTGTCTCTGGGCCAATGGCCTTGCAAATCAGGTTCCTTAACGATGATAGCGAGACGCTTGTACAAAGCGTCCTGACCTCGGTGAACGGCTCGTTCTCTCTGTTGGTGCCCACAGATCCTCAATCCGATGGAGTCACAAGCGGGAACAAGACATTGATTGTGACCATCATAAACGGCTCTTCCCCCTTCTACCTGACCTCCTCTGGAATTTCAGACATCCTCGTGATCGGAGTCACTGAATTAGTACAATTGCGCCCCAACATACCGACGGTTGCCGACAGGGGGGAAACAGTGGAATTCTCCGCTATCCTCGTTGAATCAAGTGATAATGATCTCCCGATCGGAGGGGTATCAGCTGCAGCCCGCTTCCACCACACGTGGGTCACGCCGCAAGTGACGCTATCGAACGGATCTGCGGTTTTCCAGTTTCAAATCCCTCCAGAGCACCCCCTCGGAATCGTTCAGATAGAGTTCTTCTTCAATGGGTCATCGAGTTTGCTACCCACAAATTCGTCTGTGTTCACACTCACCGTTAGATCTGACACGCAGTTAGTAATCGACCCAATTTCTGGTAATCCGGTGGCAGGCGGCTCCGTCGACATAACTGGTACGCTGATCAGCGACAACGGAAGTGCACTGGTTAACAGGGTGGGAACACCACTCTCAATCGGGCTAACTTTCAAACTAGATGGCGTTGACGATGGATTCACTCTCAACTCCTTCTCAATCTCTGCTGACGGCACATGGTCGGTGAAGATGGTCCTTGATGCCGACACCCCGAGAGGTAATCATCTCGTGGAGGCGACATATCTCCCTGCAGTACCATACTTCCAACAGAGTGAGGCATCCGCGACGTTT
The DNA here is from genome assembly GCA_002507175.1 of Euryarchaeota archaeon UBA558. Classification (GTDB taxonomy): domain Archaea; phylum Thermoplasmatota; class Poseidoniia; order Poseidoniales; family Thalassarchaeaceae; genus MGIIb-N1. The sequence continues at coordinate 7,742 of DAZE01000015.1, read as the reverse complement.
GATAGTCGAGGATTCACTCTAACGACGATTCTATCCCCCCTCGACCTAGATCCCGATGGCAGGACTGTAAGGGGGGACAACCTCACGGTAAACATCTCTCTTATCGACAACACTGGCTCCCCTGTGCCAGCCTCAGCAATTTCATTTTCGATAAACGGTCAATTTAACGGTACAGCAACAACTGATCAGGAAGGTATCGCAAGCTACACACTTACGGTGGATGACAGGGAGGAGATCGGATTCATGGACCTCTCCGCAACGTTCCCTGGCCTCGCTGGTACAACCGGCCTATCCAGCAGTACAGAATCAATTCGCGTAGTGATATTGGCCCCTACTGTGATTGAGATAAGCGAAGTATCTGGGACCGGAATAGCCGGCGAGACAATCACGATCGCTGGTACACTATTGGACGAACATGGTCAATTGCTGGTAGAGTCAGACGCGCCAACCTCGGGTGTTGTCAGACTCTCCATTGACGGCGTTTCAATGGGTCCCGATTACACTGTCCTAACGAATCAAACTAGCGGAGAGTGGACGATCACAATACCAATTCCAATCGACGTCGAGTTCGGCTCTCATAATGCCACAGTTGACTTCCTAGGGGGATTCACATGGGTCGATCCGATGGGCCAGGGGGACTCCCTCAATCCCGAGTTCTATCTCCCATCGACGTCAACCGTCGAGTACAACGCAACCCAGACCTCTCAGGTGATCATCACCACACCCCCAACGACGGTGGACAGGAACGACCTACTCCTCATCGATGGAAGAATAACTGATGGTATTGGACGAGTCCTACCCGGCAGAACTGTCTCCATCTCGATAGAGGGAACATTCGTGACTGATTCCGTGGCTGACTCAGAAGGAAATTTCTCGGTATATCTCCCAATCCCAGCCGACATGCAGTTGGGGCCAAGAGTTGTACGTGCCGCATTCCTAGGAGAGGTCTTTGTCCTCCCATCGAACGGGAGCACGGTATTTACGGTCTACGCACCCACCATAATCACATTGAACGACCTCGCACCGTCTGCGGTTGGCGACCTGATCACGATCAGAGGCAAGGTGACGGACAACCTTCCTGGGGGGGATCTCCAAAACCACACTGTCGAGGTAACCGTCGATGGGGCATTCATCGGGGCGACATTGACCGACCAAAATGGAACTTGGTCACTAACCTGGACCATCCCTGAAACCCTCTCGGTCGGGAACCATTCAGTAGAGGCTTTCGCTCCACAACAAGGTTTCTACCGACAAAGCTCAGTAGCCCGTACGCTCTCCATTGCATACCACACAGAGATTTCCCTGGAGATTCCCCAGCCCTCTGTCACCCGAGGAGAGGCTTGGACAATAACAGGGAGGCTCTACGACGCGGACACAGTCGGCTCACCCGGACTCTTTGGTAGGAGCATCAACGTCGAGTTTGACGGGGTTATCGCCACAACTGTGATCACCGGGACTAGCGGACTATTTTCATTCGAACTACCGGCCGACTCCTCTTTCACAAGAGGGGAACACCAGATCACTGTAAAATTCCAAGGAGAGGAGCTTTATCTACCGGCGATTGCAAACTCTTCGGTACTAGTAAGGGCAAATATCGATGTCCAAGTGATTTGGTCAGACGCTAGTGTGATCAGAAGCGATCAGAACAATCCGATAAGGATCGAGGGTAGGATCGTGGAGGTCGGGGGGGATTCCGAAATCGTGTCCGACATCGAGGTCACGCTGAGTTGGAACGGCCAATCAAGACCTGCGTCCGTGACTTGGGACGAAGCTACTGGTCACTTTGAAATCGAGGCCCCATCACTAGAGTTCTACCCCCCGGGTGATCTGGTGATGACTATCACTGCAACACCACCGGCCCCTTCCTATCTCAACGAGGGGAGCACAAACCATACGATCCTGATGAAGGTGCCCGTGTTTTTCTCATTTGATCCACCATCTTTCGTCATATATGAGGGCGATCGGAATATACAGGGCCGGACTACTGTCATCGCCCAAGACACGAATGCACCGGTGGAGGGGGTTGCCATTACAGCGATGCTGGCCAACGAGACCGGGATGATATTCACGATGACGAAGACAACTGATGTAGATGGCGTGGCGGACTACACTTTTCTAACAGAATCTCCAGTTCCAGCATTCTCCGATAATAGGCACTGGGGCGACTTAAAGATCGAGTTTAGCACCGACTCGGAAATCATAGATCCTCAGGACAGGATATGGCTTACAGTTGCTCACGGGGGCCTCAATGTGACCTATTTCGTGGAAGAGGACCCAATATTGACCCAGCAAACCATCGCGATTTCCGGACTGGTCGTGATCCTTGCGATCACTGCCACTGTCCTTCTCAGGCGCAGGAGGTCAAAGAGACTTCGAGAGTTCTCCAATATATTCGGCTATGCCGCTGAACTACTTGCCGCAGGCGACGAAATAAGGCAGGCAATTTTCACATGCTACGAGGGCCTTGTCACGGTCCTCCAGAAGAGGGGCTTCTTGCGAAGGGACTTTGAGACTGTGAGGGAGTTCGAGGTTGCAATTAGGCAGGCACTCCCCATCAAGGAGGAAGCCCTGGTATCCCTTGACAGGGTCTTCGAGGAGGCGAGATACTCTTCTCACGAGCTTGGACAGTCGGAAAGAGAGCGTGCCCGGGCCGCGCTAGCAGATGTGTTAACTGCTATCGACGAATTGAGGGAGATCCCAGATAGGATCATAGACGCCCAAGTGGATGAGTATTAGGCTCACTCGAAATGTAGACTGAGTGTTCCCTTTGTCATGACCGCTCCTAGGAGGCTCGAGGTCTCAGGATGATTGAAAAGCTCCATCTCGTCATTTCCCGTACTTCGTACCAGAACATCCACGCCAGTCTCCACCCGCTTCTCGAAGACACTAATGTCACCTCTCAAACTAGTCTCCAAGCGAACCACTTTGCCCTTGATCTGTCTGGCTACAGTTCTGGGCGTTTCTTGATATCGGGTCTTGGAAATTGGAACAGACTTGTCATGATACCATTGTGCCTCGCGAAGTTCTGGGACCTTAAGGAATAAAGTATGGTTTTCCTCAGCGTCAGAATCAAGCCCGAGGGAGCTGAGTGGCCTACCTATGTCCTCTGTTGGCATGTATTGAACTTCGACGGCTCTCCAGTCCATGGGCGGCTCTAGGGCGCGCCTGGCATTAAACTATCTTAGGGATATCTGGCAAAGAACCTGCGAGTCAAGCGACCAGTCATGTCAGGATCCGCTGATGGTATAGTCGTCAATCCATCGGGCAATAGTCTTGAGTACGACCTGTTGAAAAACCGATTCTCCAAAACCACAAGAATAGCCCTATCCTCTTTCTTTCTGATGGGCCTGCCAATTGCTTGTAGTACACTATTCACCGCAGGCTGAGCAGATGAATAACGCCACCCCTTCTCCCTCCCAAATCGTTTCGAGTAGTATTCGATTGTCGCAGCATGCCTTGAAGATGGAGGCGCTAAAGGTAATCCAACCGTGATTGCAGAAGATAGCACCCCCCCTGAGTAGTCAACTCCCTCCGAAAACCTTCCACCCATCACAGCCACCAACGCGGTGTTGATTTGCTCATTATTTAGATCCCTCAATATCTTAGAAACATCCTGTTTGCTCATTTCATTTGTCTCCACCTTAATTCGAAAGGAGGCGGGCACCCATGACACTTGATCTACGAGCTCATTCAACATGCTGTAGCTCGGCAAGAAAATCGCGGCGTTTCCAGGGGATTCATCCAGTACCCTTGCAATGTGGCCCCTGATCCGATTAAGATTATCCTCACCCCTCGAAGTGAATTTAGTTGTAACATCGGAGGAGATCAAGATAGGCCTCTGGTCCGCAGGAAAAGGAGATGTGTAACTCTTTTGGATACTTGAATCGGAGAGCACCCCGAACAAGTCTGCATACATGGATGTGGGATGAAGAGTCCCTGACATGAAAATAGAACCAAGCGAGTTTGATATTATTCCGGACGATACAACCGATGGATCCAACAAACAACTCGTTACCCTACCCTCTTCCCCGAGAATATCGAACACTATGGCCATCGCTTCCGATTTTTCAAAACGAACCAGTGTATCCATGAAAGATAATAACCGCGAACAGAACGTTTCGCCCCCCTCTTCCTCATCTTCCCCTTCTACCTTTACCTGCTCCAATGTCCTCCTAATCATTCTGTAGCCCGCATTCCACTTGCCCTTCGATAAGGAGGATTCCCAAGCCGTTGTTAATACCTTCAACAATTCGCCAGCCTCAACCAATGCGTCACTATCGTCGTCGCCCTCCAGACGTTCCTTCTTCTTGTTCATCCAATCAAAGATTTCGTTTTCCACCCTCCTCAGCCAACCTAAAACGCTGGATGCCTCTTCCAATGCCTCTGGAGAGGCACCGTGGTGGGCCAATGTTTCCTGATGTTCTTCTAGCTCAAACCTCGCGGCCTTCACAGTTTTAGATGTAAGCCTCATTTCTAGGCCCATCTTTATCCTATCAGGTAAATTGTGTGCCTCATCCACTATGACGATGCTGGATCCTACGTCAGTGGACATGGACGGAAGTGACGAATCGCTCACAGACTCGACGAAAACATGATTGTAATCCATCACTATGATTTCGGCCTCTCTTGCCGCTTCTATGCAACACATGTACGGGCACGTACCCTCTATTCTAGCATTTTTCACCGTCTCCTCCACATGGCGAGGCCACTCCAGGATCCAACGTTTCAGTTGGGATCTCCTGCCTCCTCTTGCCTTCTCAGAAACGCCCTCTTCGCAGAAACACTGCCTGTCAATTGTTAGTTTCCCACACATTGATTCTCTGCCAATTAAGTCAACAATCGCCACACTTTGACGGTCTTTTCGATTGTCATTCAATTCGCGTATTGTATCAATGACAATCTTGTGTTGGCTTTGCCTTCCAGTTAGGAATAGAATCTTTTTTATGGATTCTGATTTTTCCATAGCAGCCAAGGCGGATGCCAGGGATGCTGCAGTCTTACCAAGCCCAGTTGGGGCTTCTGCAATTATCGTGCGGCCTTTGACAAGGGATATGTACGCATCTGCCATGAATTGGGCTTGTTGATCACGAGCCTCTTCATGTGCAAAGTGCTCCATCCAAGGGCCAGAGGTATCCTCCATCAGCGGATCACCATATTCGGCCGACCAATAATATTGGGATTGTGCAAACCCGAGCTCAACAGTGCTTTGACATGTCCACATGTCGCCACGGGCCACAGTTTGATTTCGGCTCTACCGATCTTCCCGTCGATCTCGCTAATATTCCCATCAAGGTTGTTGAGGGTGTGGAGGGGCGGCAATTCCGCCCCTCCACGACATCCGAGTGCATCCCATCCCCACTCATTGTCTCTACCTCATGGTCTTAGTGAATCCCCATCATTGTCGGAGAGGTTCCTTATTCTGTCCTCTATGGCCCGATCAAGGTTTTTTGCAATCTCCATCTCTCTCTGCATGTATAGCCGTGCTCCCGCTTGGAACACCGCTTCAATGTCATCGCCCCTCAGCGCGCAGAATCGTTCTAGCGTTTTGGATAAGTCAAGTCCAACTTGTATCTCCATGCTCGATGAGGAATAATCGACTTCGGAGAGGAATCTCCTGACTGACTCCCTTACGACGTCAGATCGATTTCTGAATCCATCCGTGCCGACTCTTTGGTCCAGTCCCAATATCTGCTCCTCTGTAAGGCGAAGCGAGATCAAAGCAGTTGGAGATGACATACTATCTTACCCGCTGAGTTGTGAGGGAGGTATATCAATGTATCACAATTGTAAGACATTTGTATTACAATTACCTAATTCAGAATAGCCTGTAGAAATGTGTTGCATTGAAGTGTGGACCAGCACTCGGCCGACATGTGAAGGTGATCAACGATGCGATACATGGGGACTTCTCAATAGACGGCGTTAGAGAGGAGTTACTTGCGACCCCTGAGATGAATAAGCTCAGCCACATAAAGCAACTTGGCCTAGCACATCTCGTCTTCCCCGGGGCGCATCACACCAGATTTGAACACTCTCTCGGAGTTTCCCATGTAGGTGGTTTGATGTCTGAATCAATGAGTCTGAGCGACACGGACAAGGAGGTCGTTCAAGTAGCTGGCATGCTACACGATGTCGGACATGGCCCCTATTCTCATACGCTGGAGCACATACTGCACAGCCGAGGAGGTAAAGACCACATGACCATAACAGAGGGCATAATTACAGGTTCCTATGATGTGGTGGATGAGTCCGAATCCTCATCATTCAAGATCCGTCAAACAATACCTGAGACATTGGAGAAGTACGGCATCGACCCAAAAGAGATATCGAAGTTAATCAGGGGACCTGATGCTTCGGGTAGCGAGAGGAGCCTGTTTGATTGGAAGGATGGCTCTGAACACTTCCAGGCTGAGGATGTGACTTTAGCCAACATGGTACATGGCCCAGTAGACTGTGACCAGATTGATTACCTAATGAGAGACGCTCATTTCACAGGTGTCAGGCACGGGGCAATAGACCACATGCGGCTGATAAGGTCACTAAGGCGGCGAGGTGGTAATATCGCGGTTGACGAAGGAGGGCTTGCAGCACTAGAGGGCATGTTGATGGCCCGGGGTCTGATGTACAGCGCAGTGTATTTTCACAGGGTGACAAGGGTCACAGAGGTGATGTTGTCGAGAGCAGTCGAGAGGAGTGAGGACAAGCTACCTGGGGCCGAACAGATGCAAAGGAAGGTTGATTCCGAGATCTGGTCGGACCTCAACTCTGCAGGAGATTACGCCAAGGACATTCTAACTCGTCTAAAATACAGGAGGCTCTTCAAAGTCGCAAAGACCTTCAGAAAGGGCGAGCTCTCCACAGACCAGGTGGCGAGCCTCGTGGAGATTGCTACAAATCCTGACCACAGGAGGTCTGTGGAGGACGACATTGCATTCAGAGCCGGGCTGGAACCTGGGTACGTCGCCATAGACGTCCCAAGTGTCAAACTCCTTCTTTCAGAACCTAGGATGAGCCAAGTTGACATCAGAATACTCGGAGACGATGGAAAGACTAGGTGGCTGAAAGATCACACTCCCATCGCTGACGCCCTTAAGCGGAGACAGGTGAGTCAAGCAGTGGCATATGTGATGACCCTCCCTGGAAGTCAAGCCAGGGTCTCAGATCTCATTGACACTCATCTAATGCAGTGATTACCCTCCATTTCAATGAGTACTATTCAAAAGGGGAGTATCAGTCCGCGTTAGCGGAAGTACCGAGATCAGGAACCTCCAAATCAGATGTGAGTTGAAATGAACGAAGCCATGAAAGAAGTTTACAACAGTGTTCAAACCCGTGATCCAGATCAACCTGAGTTCCACCAAGCAGTAGAAGAAGTTCTCGAGAGCCTGGGTCCCGTGATCGAAAAACAACCAGAGTACATTCCAGTAGTCAAGGCAATAGTCGAGCCCGAGAGGATTATTCAGTTCAGGGTTCCATGGTATGACGACAGCGGGGATCTCCATGTCAACAGGGGATTCAGGATACAAATGAACGGTGCGATTGGGCCCTACAAAGGCGGATTGAGATTTCACCCAAGCGTGAACCAGTCGATTTTGAAGTTCCTAGCCTTCGAACAGGTTTTCAAGAATAGTTTGACGGGGCTCCCAATGGGCGGAGGAAAGGGCGGCTCTGACTTTGATCCGAAGGGAAAATCCGAGGGCGAAGTTAGAAGATTTTGTCAATCTTTCATGATGGAGCTTTGG
>DAZE01000017.1:55012-166731 GCA_002507175.1 Euryarchaeota archaeon UBA558 | reverse complement strand
CGGCTGCGGCGGCTGCGGCGGCTGCCTGCGCCTCCTCCTGCCTCTTGGCCTCGGCTGCGGCTGCTACGGCCTCCGCCTCCATGCGCTCTGCCTCGATCCTCTCCTCGGCCCTCTTGGCCTCGAGCTCTGCGTCCATGGCATTGAGCCGCTCCTGCGCGGCGGCCTCCTCGGCAGCCATGGCCGCCTCCCGCTCCCTTTGGAGCGCTGCGGCTTCCGCGGCCTCTGCCTTGATCCTCTCGGCCTCGAGCCTCGCCTGCTCCGCCTCGAGCTTCGCCCTCTCGGCATCGGCCCTGGCTTGGAGAATCTCGTTCTCCGCCTGCTTTCGTGCTGCGGCCTCCTCTGCGAGCCTCCTCTGCTCCGTCTGCATGGCGACCATGTCCTCCTCGGTCGCCGCATATCCTGGCTCCGGGTCGACGGTGACTTGCCAGAGGAAGTAGACTGAGCCGCTCCCCACTCTATACCGAGCCTCGTAGGTCGCGCCTGCCCTGGTCGCCACCCGGTCGTGGAACTCGAACCCAAACGTCACCTTGCCACTCGAGTCGGGCACCAGCAGGTCGTTGTCGCTCTCCTGGTGCTCATCGCTGCTCAGGTTGAACCTGAACCCGTTCGTGCCCTCGGCCTTGTCACTCACGGGTACTATGTTGTCGGGATCGATCCCTGTCACGGTTATCGTCTCAACTGAGGATGCACTCCCACCGGCCGGGATCCCCTCTGAGGGTTTTAGCACGAAGGGATCGGATCGCGTACCGCTGCCCCCGAAGAACCCAGGGGATGAGGTGGTGTTCTCGGGCTCGGGGCCCGCGAGGTGCGAGAGACCGGTCCTGTCCCTGTTCCTGATAAGGGGTATGAGGGCCAGCAGGAGGAGCAATAGGAGGAGGATGCAACAGAGCCACCAGAAGTCCATGATGCTGTTGAAGCCGACTCCAGTGGGGCTGACGTCCTCGCCGTCGCAGACCCCGTCCCCATCCTCATCTGGCGGGGTGTCGTTGGGGTCGTAGATGTTGGTCGGCCCACATGCGGTCTTGTTCTCGTCCTCGTTCGACCATCCGTCGCCGTCTATGTCCGAGTCGATCTGGTCGCAGACCATGTCGCCGTCGATGTCGCTTGGGGTCACGCTCGCATCCAGTGCATTACCCCCGCAGATGCCGCTTTCGACCTCGTTGAGCCAGCCGTCGCCGTCGATGTCATCGTCCTGCGTGTCGCAGATCATGTCTTGGTCCATGTCCGCGGGCCTGTCAGAGGCCCGCTTGGGGTTGGATCCGCACAGGATCTCGTCGAGGTCCTCCCACCCATCGCCATCGTCATCGGTGTCCTCGATGAGGGGCGGGGTGCTAGTCGAGGAGCCGATGAGCTCGTCTGGCATGCCGTCCCCATCGGTGTCCCTGTTCGCTGCTGCGTCATTTGGGAATGCATCGAGGAAGTCGAGGATGCCGTCGTTGTCCTTGTCCTCCTCCTCTGCGTCGCAGAAGCCGTTCTCGTTGGTATCGGGAGGCAGGCTATCGGGGTCTGTTGGGTCGCTGCCGCAGCGATCCTCCCGCTCGTCGGTCTCCCCGTCGCCATCCGTGTCGGAGTCCAGGAAGTCGCAGATGCCATCCCCGTCGATGTCCGACGGCCGGCTCTCGAAGAGCACTGGGTCGGTGTTGCAGATGGCCTCGATCTCGTCCTTCCAGCCATCGAGGTCCCTGTCGCCCTCGGTGTCGACGATGACGGAGATCGTGAGGGTCGCGGTGTCACTGCTGGTGCCCGAGATGACCTGGATGGTGTACGGGGTCATGGGCATCGTGGACTCTGGTGTGCCCCAGATGGTTCCGTTCAGCTCCCCGAACGAGAGGCCGTCGGGGAGGCTCGGCGAGATGAGCCACAGCTGGACGGGTGCTCCGACCGTCTGGCCGGCGAAGGGCTGCATCTCCTTGCCCTGAACCAGTTGGATGGAGGGTGTCGGGAAGGTGACGCCTATGCCGTCGCTCACCACCGAGAGCGTCACGTCAACCGTCTTCGAGCCGCCGGTGTTGGCGGCCGTCACTGTCACTGTGGTCGGGGCTGTGATGAGGTACGGGTTGCCGAATATTGCCCCGGTCATGGGATTGAACGAAAGGTCGAATGGGAGGTCGCCATCCAAATGCCAAGAGGAGGAGTCGCCCCCGGTGATGGTCGGCAGCACCTCTGCGTAGAGGTCCCTGGGTAGCTCCACCTCGTTCGAGCTGCCGTATTCGAAGTCGGGCTCAGGCTCCGCGATTCGTATCTCTACGTCGGTCGTGCTGCAGACCGGCTTGTAGCCGGGGTGCTGCGTGTGCCAGTCGTTGCATGCCTTCAGGACGTATGGCTCTGCGAGCGCGACGAGGTCGTCCCATGGCGCATGGGTGTTGACGGCAGGCGTCCCGGACACCACGCCCGTCGCTTGGTCGATAGTGAGGGCCACAGGCAGTGAAGGCTCCACAATGAACTCCCCCAGCAGCTCTTGGTTGGTGATCTCCAGAGGCCCGAAGTCCTCCATCGGAATGCCCCTGGTTAGCTCCAGGGGGGATGGGTCGAAAACGGATACGGCCCCCTCGAAGAGCCTTGTGTTGGTGCCCTTGATGAACAGCGATGCCTCCCTGACGCAGCCTTGGTCCCTGCCGGAGTTCCCGTTCGAGTTCTTCGTGTATCTGACCTCGAGGGTGTGGTCCCCCTCGGTCACGGTGTAGCTCGACGTGGTCATGCCGCCGTTCCTCGTTGCGATGTAGACGCCATCGATCCAGAGCTCCAAATCGTCCCCAGACATGGAGCTGGTGCCCCAGACGAGGCGGAGGTCGGCTTGGGTGCCGATGGGAACGGTCACTGACCGCTCGATGCTGGCGGTGGTGCTGTGGGCACCGACGTTGGTGCTGCATAGGTCGAAGGCGTCGCTGCTCCCATCCAGCGAGGCGTCGGTCGCGAATTGGTAGTGTGGGGACCCGTCCGCATAGGATCCCGTCGTCCAGCCGTTCCTGCCCACGGTGTCGTACATCGCCCCCGGGGCTTGGTCCGCGACGATGATCTGAACGTCGATGGACTTGGTGAACGCCTTGCCGCCGACGACGACCTGTTGGGTGAGCGTCAAGTCCTCGATGTCGCCGACGGAGGCGATGTTAGATGCTGAGATTCTTCCGTCTGAGTTGAACGAGTGCCCTGTGGGCAGGTCCCCTGTGTAGTACCAGGTGGTGAAGGAGCCGGTGGATCCGGGCCTCAGGGTGACTCCTTTGCCAGAGAAGGTGTCGGACGCATCGTGGCTGATGTGGTTGAACATCCTGAAGAAGCCGCCACCCGAGGTCTGTTGGCCATCGTTCAGCGTCGTCGATGCGGTCTGCCTTCCCCACTTCTGGGATTGCGTCTTGCCGATCCATACGGTATCCCCGTTCGGATCGACGTCCAGGTCGTCGACGTACGTGCTGCCCATTTGTCCAGCGTACGAGGCTGAGCTGGCTGAGATTCTCCCGAGGTTGTCTATGTGGATCATCCTGAAGGCCCCGAACTCGAGGTGTGGATGGGCATCCAGGACTGAGGGGTTGGTTGTGTATTGCTCCCTTTCGACGAGCAACCTCATCGTCTCGTCCACATCCAGGACGGAGTGGAGCGTTCCACTGTTCGTGTACAGGCCGGCGCCCTCGATGATCCTCGACCACACGACTGAGCCGGTCGCGTCGACCCTGATCGCCGCGAGCCAGCAGTTCCCCTCCGGGCTGATCTCTTCGCCCAGGAAGTCGAGAACGGGCACCGTCTCCTGATAGTCGGGTGTGCATGCCCTGTCCGTGAATATCGCGCCCATGTCGCCGTTGTCGTAGGAGACCAAGGACGAGAAGTCCGAGGATGTCCATTGGCCGCTATTGGAGGTTAGAATCGCATCCACCCCATCGATGGTGCTCGAGACCGAGTCGGCCCACATCACCTGCCCGTTGCTCGAGATCCTAGCCATTGCAAGGCCGGTGGTCTGGCTGGCACGAGGCTCGACGACCACGCCGCCGACCGACAGGTTCGAGTGGAATGGGGCGGCGACTGACGCGCTGCCGTCGGGGTGGGCTGTGACGACCGCTCGGGTGTGGCCAGACTCATGGTAGCCATAGGGCCCGAAGGTACTGCTATGGAAGTGGTAGCAGCTGGTCCCATTCAAGGGCTCCAGCCCAACGTTCCATGCTAGGTCCCCACTGGTGGAGAGCCTGATGACACCTACACGGACATGGCTCTCAGTGGCTCCACTGTGAGTCGTGCATGGCGGGGCTGTGTGGAGGGTGTGTCCTGCGAATTGCGTCGTCTTGTCCTCGTACCCCGTTATGACCCCATCGTCGTCGTACATCACGTAGGAGAAGGTGATCCCCCCGCTGCCATCGATCGACATCGAGTCGCGTATGTGGGAACGGAGGTAAATTGGGTGCACGCCATCCACGGGAACGGTACCCCTCCCGCCCGAGATGGCGTTGTGGGTCTGAACCCATATGGGTGCCCCAGTGAGGGGGTCAAGCTTCATGATGGCGAAGCTTTGCATGTTCGAGTCGTAGGTCTCGTACCGCACCCCAAGGTTTTGGGATGGGTCGGTCAAATGGCCGATTCCCACCTTGAGGTCGCCGTTCTTGACGATCGAGACGACAAGGCTGCCGTCTGGGGAGACCTTCATCCCCTGAACGAAGGCATGATAGCTAGACCCGGGGATCTGTCCCATGCTTTCGATTGACGTGCACCAAAGCGTCGTGCCATCAGGGGCCCTCTTCGTGATCTGCCCGAGGGAGCCACAGTTGCTCATGAACCTGTAGCCGGCCTGGTACTTGTTGCCCTCGGAGTCGTACTCGACCTCGCTGACGTCTCGTTTTGCCTCGAGGTCATTGTAGGACTGTATTGATTGTCGATCGGCGATCATGGGCGGGGCATCGAGGACCCTGACCTCGATCTGACCGAACCAGACCTCGTTCGAGGAGGTCGTCGTTATGGTGTGGGTGCTCCCTTGGGTGTCGGGGGAGAGCGGCGTGCCTTGGATCGCACCAGTGACCGGGTCGATGTCGAGCCCAGTGGGCAGGGGGGGCGTGATCGATATCGACGTGGGGAGGAGGCCCTCGTAGAGGGGCGTGAAGGTGGACTCAAAGCCCATTTCGAACGTGATGTCAGCGCCATAGTCCAGTATCGCTGCCGATAGCGCGTCGCACGTGCCGTCGGAGTTGCTGTCGGATGGCACGGACGAGGCGTCCAAGGATGGATCGGCGAAGGAGCCATAGTAGATCATGGCTGCATCCCCCGTGGCATCGTCCACGAGTGCGTAGATCCTCGGGTCGCCTTGGTCATCAAGCGTGATGTCGATGCTCCTTGGATAGCTGTCGTCGTTGTCGAAGTCGTGAACGGCGCTCGTGTACCACGTTCCACCGATGCCCCTCGAGTGCATCAGGTCCTTGTCGGCGAAGTCGTACCATGCAAGGTGGACGTCATTGGAGTCAGAGATGGCCATCGACACTGCACTGCGTGAGTCCACAGTGCCAGTGGCATGGTGAGTCATAGACCATGACCCACCTGCGTTCGTGAAGTGCTTCACGCCGGAGTCCATGATAGCGATGTGGTGGTTGTCGGATTGATCGATAGCATACTGTGCCTGGCGGTATCCGTTTGGGTTGATGTTCGTGGGGAAGGCCAGCGTCGACGTCCATGTGGACGAGTCGGGGTTCCACTGTGAGGCGTACATGCCACGGGTGGCTGGGTCGCCGGTGTCAAGGTAGTAGGCGGACCAGAGGTCACCGGACGAGTCCGTCGCTATCCTGTAACCCCAGTTTGTGGAGGGCAGGGGGAGGGGTATCGTGTCTTCCGCGCCCGACTCTAGGTCGAGCACTTTGAAGGCGTATTGATCGGTAAGATAGGCTGTGCCATCATGGGATATGGCAGCTGAGGCGAAGTACGAGGATCCGCCATAACCGCTCCTCTCAATGAGCTTCACGGGTGTGAAGGCGCCGCTCGCGTCGAAGTCGATCCTGTGGAGGGCGTCGTCCCCCGCGAGGAACATCTCGTCGCCGTGCTGTAGCGCGCTTGGCCAGTAGTTGGCACTCCAGGCGGGGTCGGTACTGCGCGGGCCGAGGGGGCTGTTCGAGAATGTTGGCTGATCGAAGGTGTAGATCTGCATGCTGCTCTGGTACCTTACCATCTGAAGGGTGCCGTAGTGGTACCCCAGAGCCGCTCCGTATTCATCCGCATTGTTGTGGACGTAGGAGGTGTGTGGCTGGAAGTACCGGGCGTTGTTCCTCGTCTCGCAGGCCCACTCGTCCTCGTCTGGCCAGCCGTCGCCGTCGTCGTCGAGGTCAAGTGCGTTGCAGAGGCCGTCCCCATCGGGGTCGCCAGGTGTGCGCCGTACATCGAGGGGGTCGGTGCCACACAGGGCCTCGTCCAGGTCCGACCAGGAGTCACCGTCGTCGTCCAGGTCCTCCACTAGGGGTGACACGCACCCGCCGAGGAGGAAGTCGGGTCTGTTGTCCTCATCGGTATCGAGGTGTGCGCAGGCGTCGAAGGGGAAGTCATCCGACTCATCGAGGTACCCATCGTTGTCGTCGTCCGTGTCCCAGAGGTCCAGCCAGCCATCGAGGTCGGCGTCCCCGGAGTGCAGGTCCACGTCCACGGGGGTCGGACTGGCAATGTTCGAAGTCCCTAGCTGGAAGTCCCTGTAATAGCCATACCCCCAACAGAGGATCGTTGATGAGGTCGTGATCGCGCAGTTCCTGAGGTAGCCACTCGACATGGTGAGTGCGCTGTGGGGTGCACCTAGCGCTGAGACGGCCCAATTACTATGGCTGCCGGTATGGTCGCCTCGCTGGTACTCGCTTCCTCGGCCCCAGCAGTATATGTCCCCGCTGGCTGTTATCCCACAGCCTGTGTTCAAGTATCCGTGGACATCGACGATGGGGTCGAAAACGGATGCCTGGACACGCGTTGAGGAGGTGTGGGAGGTTCCCATGTGGACCTCGACCATGGCGTCGCCCATCTCGTCGGAGAAGCCATCCCCATCCAAGTCCGGGGTGTTACCAATGGTTGTTTGTCCACCAGTGCCGTGACGGCCGTAGGAGTCTTGGCCCCAGCAGAGCGTCGTCATGTCGCTCATGGAGGCGCAGGCATTGGTTTCCGCCAAGAAGAGGGACGTGGCGTGCCTCGAGGTCCCCAGGTCTACGAATGGGAGGGCCCCTCCAGTCTCCGAGCCATCGTCTCCGATGTGGTTGGTGGAAGTGCCAAGCAAGTTATATTGGCCCTGGCCCCAGCATTTCACCTGACCTGTCGTCATGATGACGCAGGTGTTATAGTAGCCGGCCTCTACGTCGAGCGCCTTCATCCCCGGACCCAGGTCCACGGCCTGAGGGGTGTGCATATTCTGCGTGTGCCCCAGGCCGAGCTGGCCGTAGTTGTTGCGCCCCCAGCACTTCAGGGTCCCGTCTTGGAGGACAGCACAGGCATGGGTGCGCCCAGTTGACACGTCAATGGCTGGCTGGCCAAGTGAAACGGCCTGGAGCTGGTTGCCCATCTCGGCCGGCTGGTCCCCGATGGTGGTCGTTGACCCGATTCCAAGTTGACCGAAGGCGTTGTAGCCCCAGCACTTCACATCGCCGCCGTGAAGCAGGGCACAGGTGTAGAATCTGCCCGCGTCAATCATCGTGGCGGTCCTGTTGGTTCCCAGTTGGACCCAGTCCGCCTGGTCTGGAGTTGGATAGAAGTTGGTGGTGTGGCCAACCCCGAGTTGTCCATAGCCATTGTGACCTGTGCACTTCACTAGGCCCAGCATGGACATGAAGCAGGTGTGGTCCTCCCCGACTGCCACCATGGAGGGGGAGGATGGGCCCATCCTCAGCACGTCGGTCTTGAGCGGGACGTTTACGGGGGACCCCACGGAGAACTCGACGAGCCTCCCCTCGGAGTCTGGTCCCGATGTCTGGTCGGGGAGGGCCCCGGACCCCATCTGGCCCGAGGCGGACTCTCCCCAGCAGCCTATCCTTGAGTCGGTGCTGGCGGGGGATGGCCTGAGGACGACGCAGCTGGCGTCGATGCCGACGACGACCTCCATAGGTGTGCCGTACCCTATCTGGGCCTCTACAGGGCTCGGGGGGTCAGATGATTGGGGGCCCCCATCCCCCAGCTCGCCGGAGCCCTCTCGACCCCAGCAATACACGGATGACTCGACGACGGAGCAGGCATGTTGCTCCCCGACTGAGACTGAGAGGTGCCTGTCGCCAGTGCTGCCCGTGTCGGTGTAGGCACCCCCAATGGCTGCGTCGGACGCCCCAAGGAGCTCCACGCCATTAACGCCCTTGCCCCAACACACGGTGGCGAGCCCGGTGTCCAGGATTCCACAGGTGACGTCGCCGCCGGCCGATATGGACCTGATGCCGGGTGTCTCCTGAACCTCCGATCCGGAGCCCTGGAGTGTCACGTAGAGGGGAGTGGTGGAGTTGCCAGCGAGATGGTTGTGGTTGCCCAGCGTCATGGTGGTGGAACCGCCATTGTACCCCCAGCAGAGCACCTGCCTCGCGGAGTCGACCGCGCATGTGTGGCGGGTGCCGGCGCTGACCTCCTCGATGACCTTCGATCCGGTTGGCATGATGACGTAGCTTGGTTGGATCGTGGAAGTCCGGGGGGCCCAGGAGTCCTCGGAGAATACCACTGCTCCATTGGAATCCGTGATTACGACGTTGTCGACGAACCCGGAGTCCTCGTAGCTGTTGGCGCTGCCATCCTTGGAGAACCACCATGAGAGTTGCATGTCGCTCAGGGACGTGATTGAGTGGGTCTGTGTGCTCCATGCTCGGTTGTTGGTGTGAACTTGCAGCGATTGCAAAGAGCTTCCCTCGTCAGAGAGTCCAAAGTGAAGTTTGTCACAGCAATACTCGGAACCGACATAATAGTCGTAGCTGACGGTGTATGGCAGCGTCCCCGAAAATTGGTTGATGGGGGTGCTGATGTGGAATCCCGATGTACTCGAGTGTACCCCTTGGTTGGTGGAGGAGAACACGTCGCCACGGGTGGAATCCCATCGGGAGTCCGCCTCGAATGGGTATTGGAAGTCGCCTTGATCTAACCCGCTTGGCATCCCGGCGATTAACCCGATCTGTCCTGATGATCCTGTGCCCCAGCATGCCAGCCTGCCGTTTGACAGGGTGGCGCAGGTGTGGGTGTCCCCGGCAGACACGGACAGAGCACGGGTTCCCCCGGGCATGGAGGCCTTCGTGGGGCCCTCTGATGTGGTTGATGACCCGGTTCCGACCTGGCCCTCAATGTTCCTGCCCCAGCACCAGACCTCGCCGTCCGCGCCAACGGCACAGGCGTGATCGTGGCCCGCATCGACCGATAACGGCCGGAAGCTGGTGGGCAGCCCGACGACCTGGCCCGCTATCTGGGCATTGTTGCCCGTGGTGGGCCTCCCGAGCTGGCCCTGGTCGTTCAGGCCCCAGCAGACGACCTCGTCGCTGGTCGTGATCGCGCAGCCGAATGAGTCCCCCATGGCAAGTATGGAGGATTCCCCGACGGCAGGGAGGTCGACGAGGTCGTCTATCTGATCGCACCTACCATCCATGTCGAAGTCCGCGGGGACCGACGAGGGGTCGGTGGGGTCTGTCCCACACTGGTGCTCGTCGTAGCCCGTGAACCCGTCTTGGTCCGTGTCGAGCTCGAGCCCATTCCCACCGAGGCCCCATGCGTCGAAGACCCAGAGGTCGTCGCTGACGCCGATGTGGGCGGCGACCCACGTCCTACCATACGGATCCACAGCGAAGGAGGTCCAGTCGGACTCGAAGTTGAACACTTGGGTGTTGGTCCATGAGCCGTCCATCTTGCTGGACACCACCAAGGAGCCAGCGTCGTTGGCTGCGATGTGGGGGTTCCTGCTGCGATCGACGCCGAGGTGGATGTCCGACCCTGACAGGCCAGTGCCCTCGCTGGTCCAGGATGATGCGGACACGCAGGACGAGGTGGAGGGGTTGCACGTCGATAGGGTGACGTCGCCGCTCGCATTTGCGTAGGCGAGGTAGAGTGTCCCCTCGAAGTCCGAGTCCAACGAGATTCCCCTCTCAGTCGCGCTGGTGGATGAGTCGGAGGTCACCAACGCCGTCTGGACGCCGGTCGCCGTGGTCGTCAGGTACCTCAGTACGTCCCCTGACATGGTCGAGATCGTGAAGGCTACGTGGACCGAGTCAGTGACTTCGTTGTACGTCGTCTCCAGGTTGGTGACCCCGGAGTAGGACTGATCGAAGACCTCGGACCACTGCGAGGCCTGGTGGCACGATGACGGGCACTCCATCGAGGTGACCTTGGAGCCAGTGGACCATGTGGCCACGAGGCCATCGGGGGTCCAAACCATGTCGACGAGGTTGGCATTTGCGGACTGGGGGAGCTGCGTGGAGACCCATCGTCCCGCGACCTTCGTCGAGAACACGATGTCCTGGCTGGAGGTGTCGTAGGAGGGATCCGTTGCGATGACGTGGACCCTGTCGTCGTTGTCGACGGTCACTGATGTCGAGAGCACGGACGTGGTGTCGGGGATCGGGGTCTCGACGGTCCAGAGCCCATTTGCGAAGATCGCGACCTTCACGTCGTTGTTCTCTTGGTCTGCATACGAGACCACTGGGCAGCCATCGGAGAGGAGTTGCATGTCATTGTCGTCGCCGACGTCGTTCGATGTCTCATCAACCGTCGATCCTGAGAACGTGGGATGGAATGGTGGGAAGAGGTAGGCCCTGCATCCGCTTCCCTCGAACGATTCCCAGATCTCGATGTGGGTCTCGGAGGGTGGCATGTCCTGGCTGTCGTCGCCGATGTATTGGGTCGATCCGACGCCGAGTTGGCCCCGGACGTTTAATCCGAAGCACAGGACCTTCTTGTTCAAATCCATGGCGCAGGTAATCTGGTCTCCCGCGCTCACGGCCAAGATCGCAACACTCCCCAGGTTCACGTTCTGAAGGGCAGACCCCATCTCGTTGAGTCCGTCACCCCTATTTTGGGTGTCACCATAGCCCAGTTGACCGGCTTGGTTCCCGCCCCAGCACTGGACCCTTCCCGATGATTGGGCTACGATCGCGCAGACGTGGTCCCTGCCCGCATCGACGCTGAGGGCGCCGTAGCTGAGGTCGACGATCGAGAGTGAGTCCCCCATCTCCCCGACGCTGTCGCCCTGGTTCGAGGTTGTGCCTATCCCCATCTGGCCCATGTCGTTCTTCCCCCAGCAAGCGACCTCCGAGTTGTCGAGTAGTGCGCAGGTGAAGCCGTCGCCGGCTGTGATATGGGTCGCCGTCCTGCCAGATGGAAGCGCAACTTGGACGAGGCTGTCCCCCATCTCGCCCGGCTGGTCCCCGATGGTGGTCGTGGACTCGATCCCAAGCTGTCCGTGTGCATTGGACCCCCAGCAGGTCACGGTTCCGTCGACGAACAGGACGCAGGTGTGGTCCCAGCCCAGGGCGAGGGAGGCTGGGGGTGATGTGGCCGTTGAGTGGCTAGCGGCAATAATGGGAAGCCCATCCCCTATCTCGTCGGGCGAGTCCCCGATGAGCGAGGTGTTGCCTGTGCCGAGCTGTCCCTGGCTGTTGACCCCCCAGCAGGTTATGTCTTGGTTGTCGAGGATGGCGCATGTATGCCTCTGGCCGGCGTCGATGTCCTGGATCGTCCTACCTGTCGGTAGGGGGAGGTATGGAAGGACTTCGCCAGTTTCCTGGTAGCCGTCACCGAACCCATCCACGTCGTTGTATCCTATGCCTATCAGGGTGGTCTCACCCCAGCATTTCGCCGAGCCGTTCTCGAATAGGGCGCAGGTGTGACCCTCCCCAAGGGCGATTTCGATGATGTTCAGGTCCACACCAGTGTCAACGAAAGGTAGGTCCTCCCCCATCTCCCCGGCCTCGTCTCCCATGTCCTGGGTGTTCCCGATGCCGAGCTGGCCCATGTCCCCAATGCCCCAGCACTTCATGCGGTCACCGAACCCAAGGGGGGTTGTGGCCTCGTGGCCCACGACACAAGTGTGTCCCAGACCGACCTCAAAGATCGACTCATTGAGGTGTCTGTAGTTGTTCGAGGAGTGGGCATCTGCGGGTGTTGGGGATTCTGCGAGTTCGGGGGCGGTGTAGCTGCTGAAGTATGTTGATTGTACTAGCATCACCATCAAAAACGAGAGTAAAATTGCCTTACCCCTTTGTTCCGGACCTTTTGCGTTCCGCAAGGTGATTTTTTTCCTCGACAAGGCAGAGCCTGATTGCATGGCATTCCAAGGGTGTTCGAGGATATAAACAAAGGAACCATTCATAATAGGGATTGTTCTAGTTGTCAGTCGAATATGACGGCATCCATGGTCTCGATTCTCGGTCTCCTCGGGCTCGTGACGATAGGCATAGCGACGCCGGGGCCGAATAACATGACCTGTTTCATTCATTCTGGCATACATGGATTGAGGAGGACTGTGCCACTGATACTCGGGATGGTAGTCGGGTTCGTCTCGTTGAACATGATGGTCGTGGTCGTCGTCTTGGAATTTGACTCCGAGCCGGGGCTCAAAGCTGTGATCCACTGGGTCGGAGTGTGTTTCATCATACTTCTGGGGCTCTTCGTGTCGAGGCTGGCGACCGCCTACGACGTCAATGCAGAGTTGCCCAGGTTAGGGCCCATGGCTGGGTTCTTGATGCAGTGGGTCAACGGGAAGGAATGGGGTTTCGTGATACTCTACGTGACTCAGTACATCGATCCATTCGGGGGAGACCTCGTTGGAGGGGTTGCGATCGTGGCTATCGTGACGGTCTATTGCCTCGTTGGGATATCTGCATGGACCCTCTTTGGAAGCCGGCTCAAAGGTGCGTTCGCATCGAATCGCTTCAGGGCCATGGCACTGCCCGTGGCGGGGTTTATACTGGTATTCTTGGGTACGCTGGCTGGCATCAGGGGGCCATGACCACTACATGGTATCGGACCAGGATGTCATGATGCTCATCTCCCCGCGCTGAAGGTGCTCGGACACCGTGGCCTGTTTGAGGCTCAGACGATCCGCGATGTCTCGCTGGGTGCATCGTCTGGGGTACTCGTAGTAGCCCATTGAGATGGCGGTTTTCACCGTCTCCCTCCTGCGATCAGGGATCTCCTCGACGAAGAACTCGGTTTTCGGGGAGGAGAGTGTGAACAGTATTTTGTTGGTCTTCATAATTTCCCTGGACCTCTTTGCGAGCGTTCTCAGGGCGGGCTGCTCCCCATACACCGTGACGAGGATTCCGCTACCCTTCTCCCAGTTTGTTGGACTTATGGGCCAGACGTTCTCGAGGCTGCGAAGCATCCTGAAGAAGGGGCCGTTGAGGTTCGCCATGACGATCGAAATCGTCTCGGTGTCTATGTTAACCTCTCGGATCTTCATGACTTGGCTTGCGGGGGAGCCATCCCCGAGGTTCTGGAAGTCCTCAAGCGACCGTGCGTTTACCTTCACCAACTCGATCTGCGAGAGGAAGGAGTCACCATCTGGGATTGAGTTGAGTACTCTGCCGATCGTGAAGAACTCGGTGATTGAGTGCTGAGGCGTGTTTGCCCAGTCTGCGTTCTTCATTGAAAGGCCTATGGTCCGAAGACTGGTACCAGCCATCACTTAGCCATACAGGGGTTTTGATTTAGAATCATCTATCATGAAAGGGTCATTCTGTGTCAAAAGACTGCAATGCCTTCTCTAGGTCCTTGATACTGGATCTCAAGTCTTCGAGCTCAGACGTTTTCAAGCCGTCTTGGTTCTTCAGTCGAGCCTTCTGCCACTCCAACTCCCGCTCCATCCTCTCTCGCTCCATGAGAAGCTCTCGGGATTCCTTCCTGGCCCTCATTCGTGCCATGGACTGCGCAGTGGCCTTCTTGTGCTCCCTGCTCTCAGTCGCCCCGCCCGTGAAGGGTGATGGCTTCTCCCTCAGTTCGATGCTCGTTGGGAATGGGATTGATATCCCCTCGATGCCGAATCTGTAGTGGACCTCCTGGAGTATGTAGTCCCGGGCAAGTTGCTCGTCAGCGTAGTCACCGAGATACCCGAACAATCTGAAGATGACGGATGAGTCTGCGAGCTCCCACAAGTGGACTCGGGGAGCTGGGTCATCAAGGACGAAAGGGGACTTCTCGAGGACCTCCAGCAGGACTCCCTTGACGTGCGCGGGGTCCTCGTCGTAGTCGACGCCCACGTCGAGCGTGAGATACAGCCTCCTTGCCATTCCATCTCCACCGCCTCTGGCAAAGTTGGTGATGCTGGATGAGATTAGGGTGTTATTCGGTATGACGACGAGCCTCTCGTCCAGTGTGAGTATCTTCGTCGACAGGATCCCGACTGAGACCACGGTCCCTAGTTGTTCATCCACCTCGATTCTATCACCCACGTCGAATGGCCTATCCAAGGAGAGTAAGAACGAGTTGACGATGTTGCCTAGGCTCTGTTGGATGGCCAGACCTATGATCAACGAGAACACTGCGAGTGATGCGAGTACTCCGATGAGCTCAACACCGAATCTATCCATTGCGAGTTGAAGGCCGAAAAACCAGACTACGGCTCTGCCAATGAATATGAGCAGGGGGTTCCCGCCCGAGACTGTCACTGCGGACTTCCTGGTGAATCGATCGAGGAGGAGTGGTGCGAAGTGCTTGATTACGACGCTGATGAGGCTCGTCGCCAGTATGATGTACGCGCCGATGAAGTAATCCGACGTATTGGAGTCTACCTCGCTGCCCCGGCCGTATATCCAGATCAAAGTGAGGTTTAGTGACCCGATAAAATACAGCCCATAAGCTCTGGATTCGGCGGCATTTAGGAGGGCATCGTCCCATGCCTCCTCGGTTCTGAGCACTGCCTCTCTCCACTTGCCGATCAGGAATCTCAGCCCGACATACAATCCTAGGGTGATCATGATCGCAGCGACAAACTGCCAAGTTGTGTCGTTGAGCAACGGCAAGTCTGCGAGGAGGTCTTTCAACGGGTCGGCCATGTTCTCCACCGGGCCCATCATAACATATGATGTTGACCTTTCATGAGCGGTGTATCTCAATCTCCTGCCGATAGCAGTGCACATACCTCAGACACTGAGGGGAGTACGTCACCCCGATCAGGGGCGTAGAGGACCGCCCAGGATAGGAGGTGTTGAGCGACAACCATCCTGATCGCGAAGTCGTCTACACTCCAATCGTTGCCGTAGGAGACGGAAACCTTCGTGGTGACGTTCATGTCTGAGGTATCCCTATTTCCGGGGCTTGCATCGAAATCGACCCCGAGGTCTGCGTAATTCTGGGAGACAATGTTCGCAGTCCATGGGCCATTTCCAAGTTCACGTCTTCCACCAGCGGGAACAATCACACCACCAGATCGTGACCATTCCAGTGCTACAGACCTCGCTGTCGAGCCGCCGCCCCTGATCATTATGCTCGCCTTGGATGGTTCTAACCCCATCTCCCTGCAGGCTAGAATGAATCCTTGGCCATCGGTGTTCGCAGCCTTGTAGGTGTTGCCCTTTTTCATGATCTGGTTGAAGGATGTTGCTGGGTGTGTCTGGTCTACGATCGAGGAGTGTAGCGAGTGTTTGATTGGCGAAGTGCATGATAGCCATATGTCCCCCTCTCTTTTGGAGAGATACCTGAGTAATTCCTCGGCGTTCTCTACCTCCAATGCGATTGTCTCTATCGAGGTCATACCCAGAGTATCACCGACTGTCTTGAAGAGTACTGGAGTGATGGAGTGATTGATTGGGGATCCTGCGATCCCCCACGCCGAAGGGGCCCTCATTGGGGGTCCCACCACCTAGTATCGGATGAAGGTTTCAAGTGGGGTTTGCCGTCGGCCGGACGATGGATTCCGACCTTGAGATTGCGAGGCAAGCCGAATTGTTGCCAATACGAGAAGTTGCAGAATCGATAGGGCTGGACAGGGATGACCTGAGGTTATACGGCCCACACATAGCGAAGGTAAATTGGGCAAGAGTGAAGCAAAGCCGGGGGTCTGGCAAGGGAAGGTTGATTCTGGTGACGAGTGTCAACCCAACCCCTTTTGGGGAGGGGAAAACAGTCACGACCATTGGTTTGAATCAGGGACTGAATAGAAGCGGGAAGAAGTCATGTTGCGTGATTCGCGAACCTTCCATGGGCCCTGTTTTCGGAATAAAGGGAGGGGCTGCCGGAGGAGGATATTCCCAAGTATTGCCCATGGAGGACATAAATCTCCACTTCACAGGTGACCTGCATGCTGTTTCAATGGCCCACAATCTCCTGTCTGCCATGCTCGATAACCACCTGAACAAAGGAAATGATCTGAACATAGACATGGACTCGGTCTTCTGGCCCAGAGTCATGGACATGAACGACAGAAGCCTCCGCTCGATAACCATCGGTCAGGGTGCCAAGGTCAATGGCCCAATACGAAGGGACAGGTTCGATATCACTGCTGCGAGCGAGGTGATGGCGATATTAGCGCTTTCCATGGATTACCGTGATTTGCGAGAAAGGTTGGGCCGGGTTGTCGTGGCATCTGACATGGATGGCGCGCCCGTGACCGCTGATCAACTGAATGCAGGTGGGGCGATGGCATTGCTACTCAGGGATGCTTTCCTCCCAAACTTGGTTCAGACGCTAGAGGGCGATCCTGCCTTCATACACTGTGGGCCATTTGCCAACATCGCGCATGGAAACTCTTCTGTTATTGCGGACTCCATCGCTTTGTCAACATGCGATTACGTTGTCACTGAGGCGGGCTTTGGTGCCGACATGGGGGCCGAAAAGGCTCTTCAGATAAAATCAGATTCATCTGGGGTAATTCCAGATTGTATAGTCCTGAACGTGACAGTTCGATCTATGAAACTCCACGGAGGGGCATTTGGAGGAAAAGGGTCTCGAAGGCCTACTAGCGAGGAGCTTGCCACAGAGAACGTAGAGGCAACTTCGATCGGAGCATCAACGAACCTCGCTCGCCACTTGGCCAATCTCACGGGTACTGGGATTCCCGTGGTTGTCTCAATCAACAGATTCAGCACAGACACGGACCGCGAGCTCTCCACAATCAAAGACATCGCTCTAACAAACGGAGCCAGAGAAGTTGTTCTTTTCGAGGGGCACGGGAAGGGTGGCGAAGGCGCGGTTGAATTGGCTAGATCAGTTTTAGAGTCGGTTGAAAGCCATGTTTCTGCAGGAAGGCCCTACAATCCACTGGTCCAACGTGATGGGAGTATTCTAGAAAAAATCTCGACGATAGGGACCGAACTCTATGGGGCTGAGTCAGTAAACTTCTCTGAGGATGTCCTAACGGCCGTGGAGAGAATTGAATCATGGGGTTATGGAGGCCTACCGGTTTGCATGGCGAAGACACAATACTCCTTCTCACACAGGGCCGACTTGCTTGGAGCGCCAACTGGATACGAGTTACCCATACGTGAGGTGAGGTTGAATGCCGGGGCTGGTTTCGTGGTGGCCATATGTGGTTCCATGATGACCATGCCTGGTCTGCCAACAGTACCTGGCGCCGCGGGAATGGACATCGACGAGGAAGGTCAATTGCTCGGAGTCTTCGGCTGAGGTGCTGACATGAGGATAGTATCCGAGTCAGAAACGGGGATGAGGATCCGAGTGGATGACGAGGATGACCTATGGACGCTATCCAAGGTTTGCACAGGGGGTGCCGAAGTGGGGATGTTGACTCACAGGCGTGACTCTACCACCGGCACTCAAGAAGGCGGAAGATCAAAGCAGGCAGAAAGGAAGCCGATGTGGATAACCTTGAGGGTTGAGGAAACGAGTTTCCATCCATTCTCAGATAATCTAAGACTTCAGGGCCTGATCTTGGAAGGTCCGGTCGACATCGGGTCCTACCATACCCATGCAATTGAAATCGGCTCTGAGATCGAAATTTCCAGAGAGGGGGGGATCGGACAGCCCGACTTAGACCTGATCAGTTCTGCCGTACGAGAGGGCAGCAGACCGCGGGTAGGCCTAGTCGTGGTTGAGAACGACGAGGTCCTCCTGTTTGAGGTTACGAAACACGGCATCAGAGACATATCATCATTCAACATGAGAGGGGGCGGAAAATGGGGTAAGGACTCTTCCGCTGTAAGGTCAGAGTTCTTCAGTAGAGTGGCAAAAGAGACCAGTCTGGTCTTCTCATCTTCAATGCCAGTAATTATCTGCGGGCCGGGAATCGCCAGAGAGGGCTTTGAGTCGTTGTTCCGTGACCTCAGCACATCTGAAAAAATCGTGAACGTGGGCACATCAATTGGCGGGCGGGCCGCGGCAAATGAGGTAATCTCGGACGGTCTAGCCGACAGTGTTCTGGGGGAATATTCGATAATTCATGAAGTTCGGGCGATAGAGGAGGCTCTTAGGAGGGTGTCTACTGACGGTGCAGTCGCATATGGCATGGAAGAAATTCGATCTTCTGCCGAAGAGGGCGCTGTGGATTGTCTCGTTATCGACGCATCACTGATCAGGGACCCCTCACACAAGGACGGCTGGAGTGCTATTGTTCGATTAGTCGGGGAAAACGGGGGAGAGGTTATCCAAGCATCCGTTGATCATGATGCAGGCCAACAACTGCTTGGGTTTGGCAGAGCCATCGCATTGCTGAGGTGGAGGTTTTAGAATGGAGTCGACTAGGATAAAAATCGTCGGTATGGGATCCAAAGGGGGTGTAGCGATGCAGATGGTCGCAGATCTGGATGAGAGCGGCCACGATTGTACTTGGTTCAACGCTGGCGATGAAAATTTCGACCATTCGAAGTTCGATGTTAGGTCCTCATTATCGGGGGCCCACTGGTTGTTGATCGAGGCCTCGTCTTTCGGTAAGTCTGAATCCACAGCATCTGCGACAGGTGCTGCGATGGTCTTCGCAGAGCTAGAGGGGGCTAAGACGGTGGTCATCGTCGATGAAGGTGAAAATATGGACCCTGATCGAGCATGGGGGTCGATTGTAGAGCGGATTCGTCAAATTAGTTTCATATCCATGACTTCGGAAGGCAGGTCTTGGATAGCACGGCTGGAGGGGGTGGATGAAAAGAACGTTGGGAATCTGTTGCGTTCCAGAGGCCTTGTTTCGATAGTGGCGATACTTGACGTTCACAGTGGAAGAATCGAAATCCACCATAGCCTCGGGATTGAGACAGGGGTCTCTGATCGCAGGAGTATACAGTCACTGGTCGGTAGGATGCTTCTACACTTGCCCTCAAGTAGCTACTCAAACGAAGGGATTAGGCGCTCAGCAGGAATATGAATCCCGTACTTCTAGTCCATCATTTTAGAAGTCGGCGCCCCTCCGGGCGACACGGAGGCCATGGGATGCCACTAAGACTCGGACCTGCAGGTGTGCCTCTGTCTTGCAAGGGACGGACAATAGTAGAGGGCATGGATGACATCACAGTTCTGGGGCTCGAGACTATGGAAATCCAGACGGTTAGAACGATTCAGCCTGCCCACTTTGACCAATATTGGCAAGCAGGGATCCTATCATACAAAACCGGCTTCCAAATGAACTTGCACGGACCTTACTACGCAGAGCTCTTGGGGAACACAAGAGAACGGAACCGGACCTTGACGAAATTTGAGGTCGCCCTCCAAGTTTCCAAGATCGTGAACGCCAGGCACGTCGTTTTCCATGTTGGCCCGTACGGTGAAGAGGGGCCGGGCAGGGAAGCGAATGAGAAGGTGGCGACGATCTTCGCTGGAATCGTGGATAGAATAAGAGAAATCTGGGGCAGACCAGAAGAGGAGGAAGACTACGCTGCATTCCCATGGGTCCACAGCGAAGAGCCGCCCCTGATCGGAATAGAAACTTCAGGGCGACAAGAGTTGTGGGGCACGGTTGATGAAGTATTGGAGGTTGTAAATCACGTCCCTGGCACGGTCCCGGTCCTAAACATGGCACACATACATGCCAGAGGCCATGGTTGCATGAGGACCAGTGAAGATTATGCTGAGTTGTTCGACAAAGTCAGGACCCGACTGGGGGGAAGCAAATTCTACTGCCACTTCGCGGGAGTGGAACACAGAATGGGGAATGCGCTCCATTACACCCAGATAAAAAAATCAGACCTCAAATTCGAGCCATTTGCAGAGTTCCTCGCAGAGGATGGGGACTGGATGGACTTGACAATAATCTCAGACTCTCCGTTGTTGGAACACGATGCAATGTTCATGCAACAACATCATGACAAGGCCAGAGAGAGGCTACTGGAGATCATGGCACGGGACGAGCAGCGTATGAGGGTGATGGCCAGATCAGAGGGGGCTCCCGCCGTGGACGCCCCTGTGCCACAGGAAGTCGTAGAAGCCCCGGCCAAGGATCCACCGAAACCGAAAAAAGCCTCAAGCATGATGTCTTTTGAGGACGATGCGACTGATGATGATGACTTATTCTAACTCCTAGATTCGGTGGACATTGACTGGATGAATTCCTCGATGTCTATTTTTCCATCCCCATCTTCATCTATCTCTTGGAACAATGATTCAACGCGGGAAGATTCTGCCGACGGCTCAAGCACGCCAAGCGCCTTGGTGAATTCCTTCAGCGTCAAGTGACTGGAGTTTTGGGGATGGGCGCAGGCGTTGAAGACAAGCCATAACTTCTTGACTTCGTATTGTTGTTTATTCAGCAATTTGGACCTGATGATGCTCCAAGGTGTCGGGCTCTCCTTTGCTCTCTTCCTGCCGTACGAGAGGTAGATCATTGTGCCAATCCCAACCGCGGCCGAGGCTCCTATGAGTGCGCTGGTACCCATCAAGAGCAAGAGTATCAGCCCTGATATCACTCCGAACAACTGAATCGCAGGAAACATTGGGCTCTTGAACGACGGCGTATACCACGTTTCACCATCCGGTAGCCATCTCAGTACTATCACAGTGGAATTTATCAGCATGAAGATCATGATTTTGAACCCAGAAGCTAGTTTTGCAACGTCCCCCACCGGGATAGTCAGTATGGCAATTGCCATGGCCGCTCCAGTGATGACGATTGCATAGTGGGGAGTCTCGTATTTTGAATTCAGTTCCTCGAAGACCTGAGGGATGAGATTGTCCCTCGACATCGCGAAAATGAATCGAGAGGACCCCAAGACCCCTGATAGCGCCATTCCCGCCATCGAAATAATGGCCACTGCCGCTGCTAAAAGTCCAAGATTCGTTCCCCCTACTTTGACTGCAAATGTGTGGATTGGAGCTTTGTCTGGCTTGTCCGTGCCAATACCGAGCTCGCTTGGTTCTAACATACCAAGCAGGAAGTAGGACACCAAGACATAGATTGCCGTGGCCAAAACCAAAGTCCAAATCATGCTCTTGGGTAAGTTCTCAGATGGGGACTTGATCTCCCCAGCAACTGCAGCGATCTTGGTGACCCCAGCAAAGGATAGGAATACAAAGGCTGATGCTGTACCAAGGTTTGTCATACCATTTCTTGAGAAAAGACCGTCCTGTGAGAATGCTTCCGCGTCTACTGGTTTCCCCCAATCAAAGGATGGGTCAGCCGCCGCCAATGCGGTCAGGACCACGATGAACAGGATTGATATTCCGACGATAGGAATCTGGATCTTCTTTATGCTCTTGACACCCATTATGTTGACAATCACGATTAGTGAAAGCAGGAAAATCGCAATGACCTTCGATATTGTTTCGGTGAACTCGAATCCAAGGGGCTCTTGTATCGCGTAAATATAGGCACTGAATCCTATCAGTGCAAATGCGGATTTCAATCCGAAGGAGGCCCAAAGACCTAGACCCGATATCATCCCCATCCAAGCGCCATAAGTCTGGCGGATGTAAACGTAGGAACCCCCTGAGGAGGGCATGGCTGTTCCTAATTCTGCCTTTGAGAGGGCACTCGGGAGGACAACTACCCCCGCGACAATGAATGCTAGCCATAGTCCTGCGCCTGTCCCGCCTTGTTCCGCCAGTGCGTCTGCCCCCAGCGCGGGGATTACGAATAAGGTGCTCCCTAGGGTCGCGGATAGGGATATAGCAATCAATCCGTAAAGGCCCAAACTTCTCTCGAGGCTCTCAGAGACATCCAGAGGCTTGAAAACCTCTTTTTTCGGATCAAATCCACCATTTGATCCCTCTTCCATGTTGTACGCACTGAGCGCCCATTGTTGAAATTATGCTCGACATCAGCTGGTACCAAAACCCATAACCATACAAGGGACCCCCTATTGCGTTAATCATGAGCACAGTAGCAAATGACACCGTCGCGAGGGTTTTCTACACTGGCAAGTTCGAAGATGGCGAGATATTCGACACAAATCAAGGTGGTGAGCCCTTGACATTCTTGGTTGGCCACAGAAAGATGATTTCTGGATTTGAAGAGGAGTTGATG
This sequence comes from Euryarchaeota archaeon UBA558, assembly GCA_002507175.1. GTDB lineage: Archaea > Thermoplasmatota > Poseidoniia > Poseidoniales > Thalassarchaeaceae > MGIIb-N1. The sequence continues at coordinate 144,452 of DAZE01000017.1, read as the reverse complement.
GGGGCGAGCATCGGGGACGAGAGGACCTTCAAGCTCGCTCCAGATAGGGCTTACGGAGAGAGGGACGAAAATATGTTCCAAGTGGTTGACAAGAGTGTCTTCGGAACTGAGATGCCCATCGAGGTTGGAATGTCAAGTTATGCTCAAACAGAGGGAGGGGGCATGACAATGTTCACAATCACCAAGATCGACGGCGATCAAGTGACTGTGGACTTCAACCACGTCATGGCTGGAAAGACACTCGAGTTCTCGGTCGAGGTTGTGGATGTTAGAGAGGCAACGAAGGACGAGGTCGCCCACGGTCATGTTCACGGACCTGGAGGCGTTCAACATAAGGTTTCGAAGGCAGACTCCTGCGGGCCCGGTTGCGGTTGCAATTGAACAGGTTAAGGTTATTGCAACGGCGCCTACATTATTTACGTGCAATTACCTTTAGCTCCACGGCTATGGGAGTTGGGAGCGAACCAACCTCTACGGTTGTCCTAGAGCATTGTATGTCAGAGAAATACTTTGCATAAACTTCATTGTAGCCTTTGAAATCTCGCTCCATGTCAACTAGAAATGATGTGCAATCTACTACTTTTTCAAGTGAGGACCCAGCGTCCTGTAAGATTGCCTTTATGTTCTCGATCACGGCTCTAGTCTGCATCTTTATGTCATAATCCATGGATTGCCCATCAGGTCCCCTCGTGGGGCCTCCGGGTATTTCATCGGTATCTTTCTGCCTAGGTCCCACCCCACTTACGAAAATGAAATCTCCTGACTTGAATGCATGGGGGTAGGAGCCCACGGCCTTTGGTGCATTTTCGGAGTAGATCGGGCCATCCCTCAAACTCAGACTCCCCCTTGGTCGAGGACGTTCCTGTCGCCACGGTAGTATTCCACGTCGTCCTCATCGAATTCCTTGTCACCTATCGAGCCAGCGGATGGTGTCAACTGGATAACTGCTCCACCAGACCCGTTGAGTGCCTCATAGGCCAGGACCTCGCCATCGTAGTTGTTATGTTGGCCCATGATGGAAGCCATCCACCACGCTGGCTTGTATGCGACTACTTTCTGAACCCTGATCTGACCGTGGATTTCCCTTGATAGTTGGCTAAGATCCTCGAGTCGTCCGTCCTCGAAAAACTCCAGTATTTTCCGATTCCAGTCATCGTCCTTTTGGCTGTGTATTCGGTCTTCGGAAGGATCGATGGGTTCGGTGAACATCCTGTTTGACAAGCTAGATACCACCACAACGACTGCTTTTCTTTTTTCCTCGGTTAATGCATCGCGGATGGCCTTTCCAAGGACTATGGTCTCGGACCTGTTTGCATACATGTTGCTGGACACGATGGTCGCAGGGATCCTATTATCTGGATTCAAAAGGGACAGTGCTGTGATGGATCCAGTGTCGATGGGGAAAGCGTCGTAGTTCACTGTTCTAGCTTGGAGTCCCCTTTCCTGTGCCTTCTCGACGCAAGCTTCAGCGAAAACTGAGTCCATCGTGAATGAGTAGGGCATACTGCCTAGGTAGTGGAAATCGTCATCCACATGGACCCACTCGGAGTTTGGGTTTGCTTGGAATTGGTGCCCGATAATAGATGGCCATGTCGTGGAGTAGACTATAATGAGGTCTGCATCGCTGTTCTCTATCCTTTCCCTGCAGGTATCGAATGCATCACGCAGGCGCTGGTATCCTTCGCTCGCTCCCGGTGAGAGGAGGGGGTGTGGGTGAGGCGGCACATAGAGGCCGAATTGGATGATGTCATGGTCCATGGTTTCACCCTCACAGCACTATCTCACGCTTGTCGGACTGGGGGACCCATGCCGCGATGCAATTGCCAGTTCCGATCACTGATTGATACCCATATATCTCCGCAGGGTAATCCGGCATCCCCATGGCCCCCATCATCCAGACGAGTCCTCCGCCCTCAGTCTCTGCAATGGTCTGCTCGGTAAACTCGGGCATAATGTCGATGGCCTCCCTCATCTTGCCCTGTCGGAACAAGTCGATGAGTGCCATGTCCCAGACATATTGGCTGTGGTTGTAGATGTGTTCCTTGCTCATGTCTTCGGGGAGTGGAGATTCTGTCACAAAGTGTCTATGAGATAGGCTGTGGCTACTGACTAACACTACTTTCTTTCCGCTCTCCTCTATCGCCGTCCTGCAGGCCTTGCCCAGCGCAAGCGCCTGCTCGATCATGACCTCTGGGGAATAGTAGTGTGTGTTTCGATTGGAGCTGATGGTAATGATTGGCTTATCCCACCTCGGATTCATCATGTGGCAGGATGTTATGGTTCCATAGTCGACTCTAAAATCTGGGTTCCGCATCATTCTTGTGATCAATCCTGCATCGGAAGCAGCCTTGCACATCGCCTCTGAGAGATCAACATCCACCTCTAGGTCGTAGTTATAGCGGAATATGTTTGGGAAGACTGGATCGACGGATTTGGATGAGAAACCTGGTACTCCTAGGAAGTGCGTTCCTACGTAGGTCTGCCAGTGGGGCGTGAAGACAACCATTACGTCATAGTCAATTGTCTCAAGCTTTCTAGCCAAGCGATGGTAGCCCCATCTTAGGGTCTCCCACCCTCCTTCTGAAACTGGTTCGTTTTGATCAGGATTTTCTGCATACACGACATGTGGCGGATGTGGGGCGAGGGCCCCCAGCACTATCTCTCCCTTCGACATGGTGCTGTGAGGTGGTGAAATCTAAAGAAAACCTTCCGGCTGATTTAGTAGGGTTCATTGCCCTCGCCCTAGGCGTGTCTAATAACATGAAGTGGGATAAACCCCCCCTCTGGCCAGTGGTGCTCCCTCCCCTGTCTGGCTTCTCAGTGGCCCTCCTTGAGGTCTATCTCGAATTGCCGGTACTACTTGGTTGGGGATTACTAATGCCCGTTTTGATCATTGCAATGAGTTCAATTTCCCTTCTTTTGTTGCCAGAGAGATTCGGTTCGAGGCTTGAGTGCCTGATAGGTTTCGTGTTCATGGTTGCCGTGGCAGTTCTCCCTCAGTTGGTGTTCCCGGTTTGGTTCATTATATTGATCATATTCTGGATGTCCCAGTCCCTTTACGTCTGGAGAAGGAACTATCCGAATTTCCGACTAGGCATGTGGCTGGGTGCGGGCTCGATGTCTGGCTTATACCTAGGTAGTCTGGCAGTTTTCAACCTAATGTCCTAGATTGACTTACTTGATCGGATGGCGTTTTATTGAGGCTCCTACGATAACAAAAGAGAACATGCTTATGAGGAATCCTGACAATAATAGTTCACCTGAATCCGGGTATTCGTTGAGTAGGGACACCTCGGCAATGCCGCTCTCAGTCAATCCTGCCTTGAACAAAATTACCTTCCTCTCTGCGATACTTTCCGGAATGTAGTCGAGAGTCCACGTGGAGCCGGGTCGCAACACGGAGTATTCCCCCTTGGGACTGACGGAATCGAAATCTATGATTCCCCTGTCTGCGTGTGGTTCTACATCTTCTATGTCAACGAGGAGGGCCTGAACGGATACCTCTCCGAGGTTTTCCACTGTGATAACGACAGGCTGGGTCAGGCTGTGCACCTCGAGGATTTCCAATCTGACATCATCTCCCTCCATCCTAAAGTCAGGATTTGCAGGATTGGTACCTGGCCCCTCAACGGCACCCATTAAGACAATGGCACCCAAGGCGATACTAACTAGGATAGGCCTCGTATTTTGTCTCACTGCCTTCAGGGCCCCCCTCACCCCACCTCCCCTCAAGATGGGTTGAATGTAGATGCAGAATCTAGAGCAGATGACCGCCAAAATCAATCCGGGGACAACGTCAGTGATCCAATGAATGCCTAGATAGAGTATCGAAAAAAGGTAAATCGCGACATTCGACATGATGAAGATGTCCAAACCTCGATGGCGCCAATCAGAGATATTGATGCCAATTTGTCTGATATGGGCTCTGTGGATCAGGAGGAGTGATATCGGAAGGCCGACATGCAGGCTCGGCATTCCATTATCAAGTGGATCGTTGCTTGTGAAGAACTCGATATTCCATCCATCATGATACATCAACGCATCAACACCGGGGATGAAGCTTGATGTCACTTCCACGTTGAAGAATAGGTAGAGTGGGACTGCGAGTAGGTATATCACAAAGTAGTTCATGGCTGCCAAGTCTGCGAGATCTGGGTCCTTGGAAAGTATGTAGTGTATCGGAGGATACCATATGATGAACAGGTAGGCGAACAGGTAGTGAAGGGAAAGTATCTCTGATACTAGGTCATTTCTGAATCTACCTTGAAGGTGATACACCAAGTCACCCTCAATGGAGTACACGACATGGGTAAATCCGCCAACCATTGCTTTGAGGGGCTCGTTGTGATAATCCGTGAATGCCTTGAATACGAACATCGCAAGGTATAGCGAGATGTGCCACATGTATCCTCTGGTCCTAATTTCTGGAATCAGTTCGCTCGGTGCCACCCTGTAATCGGGATTCTTTCTAGTCCAAATCATGTGAAGGGGCAGCGTCAATGCCAGAAGCAATCCCATCGAGGTTCCATAGGGTCCGATGGGCCAGTTCACATGTGTTGGGAAGGACAAGGGGTCATCAAATAGCCCCCCCTAATCCTGATACGCCAACGCCTAATGTGAGTAGGCATGGACGGGCACGATAGATGGTTGGCTGAGTGTCAGAAAATTGGGTTCAAGCCCACCCCAACAAGATACTCAGAGGGTACGGTCACCAGTGAGGATGCGGCCACTCAGGTCGGTTGCGATGTGGCTCAGATTGCCAAGTCAATTGTATTCGAGGGGCAAAGGGGCGGAGTAGTGGTGATAACAAGCGGCGCCAACAAAGTTGATAGGAAGCGGAAATTGAGGGATCTTCTTGGTTTCAAGCCGAAGATTGCCTCGGCATCTTACGTTCTACAAGAGACTGGTTTCGAACCTGGTGGGGTTCCACCTTTTGGCCACAGGAACGAGTGCCTTGTTTTCATTGATCGAGACCTTTTTAATTTTGAGTTGGTCTGGGGTGCGGCTGGTTCTTCTGACACTGTATTCCCGATTACTCCCAGACATCTGAAGGGATTTTCTGGTGGTATAGTTGCCGATGTGAAGTTGTAGGTGAGCAGATGTTGGCAGGCAGGGTAATCGGGGCGACTGCAAGACTGAGGGATGACATGGAGATCTTCGCAGATCGGTTGATGTCGGATGGAATCGTCGATTGTGTATACAATCCGTTGGCCTACGCTTGGGATGTTCATGTGGCGTATCTGGAGAAATCCGCGACAGCAGGGGCAAAGACGATTCTATTGGGCATGAATCCCGGCCCCCACGGGATGGGCCAGATGGGCATCCCATTTGCCGCCACTACTGTCGTTCGTGATTTAATTGGTATCAGGGGAATACATGTGTTTGAGCCAAGGAGGATTCATCCAAGGCGCCCTGTAGAGGGCCTAAACTGGCCAAAGGAAGAGGTCAGTGGGACCAGGCTCTGGGGTGCGTTGAAGGAGAAATATGGAATAATCGATAATATCTTCAAAAACGTCTTCTTAGTGAACCATTGTCCTTTAATGCTTTTTTCGGGCGAGAGGGCCAGAAACATAACCCCAGACAAAATAGGGGGTCCTGTGACGAGATCTATGTTGGAAAGATGCGATGATTACTTGAGGGAGGTTGTCGACATCATGGGAGCAAAAGTCGTTATCGGAGTTGGAAACTACGCCAAAAATAGGGCTACATCAGCTTTCTACGGGAGCGACGTGAGGATAACTTCCTGTTGGCATCCTTCACCTGCTTCCCCGCTGGCAAATAGGAACGGGGGGGCAGATTGGAGGGCCAATTTCAAGTCCGTCCTTCCAGAGTGATTCCGGAATATGGTTATACGGTGTAGCATACTACACCGGGTGATGACCATCACACTGACGCCCCGGAACTTGCTCAGGAACGCCGAATTGTACGCCAATGAACCAGCCCTCTCTGTAAAGGCAGGAAAGGCCCCGGATGGAAGTTGGGAATGGGACACGAAAACATGGAAGCAGTTCTCAGATGAGGTAGTTTCAGTTTCGAAATCGCTTATCTCAATGGGCTTTGAGAAAGGAGACCGTATGAGCATCTATGCTTACAACCGCCCCGAGTGGTACTCATGTTATGGTGCCACTCAGATGACGAATGGCGTAGGTGTTGGAGTCTATCACACCTGTTCTCCTGAGGAGGTTGAGTGGGTCATCGGAGACTCAGGCTCAAAGGTCGTGATCATAGGCGACAATCCCCAATCTGGAGGGGACCCCGAAAAGACCCCGAGTCGAAGATTCGCCAAGATACTCGAGAACCTCCCAGATGTTGAGTGTGTGGTGATTTTAGATGGAGTTGAGCCGATAGACCATGAAATGGCGATCTCTTGGACTGATTTCCTAGAAATGGGCAAGGAAGTTAAGGATTCTGAAGTTCACTCCAGAATCGACGGCATAGAGCCGGACGACCTCGCGGCGCTGATCTACACCTCTGGGACAACTGGAAACCCGAAGGGAGTCATGCTCACTCATGACAACTGGGATGCTGAGCTCTCCGAGGTTGACCGGATAATTACCCTTAATCAAGGTGAGAACTACGTTTCCTGGCTGCCTTTGGCTCACGTCTTTGGACAATTGGTTGATAATCACTTGTGGTGCAGATCAGCCATTCACATGCATGTTGTGGATAATGCTCTCCATGTTGTGGACTACGCAAAAAAGGTGCAGCCACACCTATTCATCGGCGTACCTAGGATCTACGAGAAAATATACTCCAGCCTCTACTCCAAATTTGGTTCTGGGGCGCTGAAAACCCTCAGCGGCCTACCACTGGTTGGAGGCTTATTGAAGGGTAAGGCCAGGGAGGCCGTCGGCATGAGCAATGTGAGGTTCGCAGTTACTGGCGCAGCCCCAATTAACCCAGACATACTCAGGTTCTTCCACAAATTCGGAATCCCAGTTTACGAGGGCTATGGTATGACAGAGACCACTGCAGGTGCGACACTTGGACATGGCAGTGCCAACAAGATTGGGAGTGTTGGAAAGGCCTTTGGAGGAACCGAGTTGAAATTGGCAGACGATGGTGAGATTCTCTTCCGAGGTCGCCACATCATGAAGGGATATTTCCAGAATGAGGAGGCGACGGCCGAAACGATGACGGAAGATGGGTGGCTGATGTCGGGAGACATCGGCAAGATCGATGAGGACGGTTTCGTGTACATCACAGGCCGGAAGAAGGAGATCTACGTCAACTCCGGTGGCAAAAACATAGCTCCTCTTGTAATCGAGGAGACAATGAAATCAATACCAGAGGTATCGCAGTGTTTCTTGGTCGGGGACCAGAGGAAATTCTGCTCTGCGTTGTTGACCCTGGATATCGGAGCCGTGCTGCGAGACCACCACGGGGTGGATGCTCAGAAGGTCCCCAAGGATCCAGCAAAGCAGATTGCGGAGCTTGAGGGCAAGGGATCCAGCGTTGAAAAGGAAGTTGAGAAGCTACATGAGATGATAGACGCCAAGGTCAAAGAACTGAACAATCAGTTCGCACCTCCAGAGCAAGTTCGGAAGTTCACAATCCTTCCAAGAGACTTCTCCGTCGACCATGGTGAGTTGACCCCAACGCTGAAGATTCGCCGAAAGCAGATTCGTGAAAACTGGGCTGAGGAAATAGAGAAGATGTACTCTTGAGTGAAGGTGTGGTTTGATTGAGTCCAGAGGCTTGGCTAGCCTTGGCCATGGTTTTCACCCTAGGGGCAATGAGTCCGGGGCCCTCTCTCGCAGTCGTACTCAGAAACACCATTTCAGGTGGGCGCAAACAAGGCATAGCCACTGGAGTTGGACATGGAATTGGATTTGGGATATACGCTTTCACTGCCGCCTTGGGGCTTGCCACTGCACTGTCTGTTCACTCAGGAGTGGAGGTATTGCTCAAGTGGGGAGGAACCCTGATTTTACTGTGGTTGGGAATTACATTCCTCGGTCATGCATTAAGCGGGAGCAAGGACATTGATGGACCTGTAGAGATTGAGTCGAATGGAGTTACTGGTTTTCTCCAGGGGTTCTTCATTGCCATCTTCAATCCGAAGATACTGGCTTGGATGCTGGCCTTGTATTCCCCATTCATAGAGGCTGATGTTGTACTCAGTACCCTCATCGGAATGGGTGTCCTAGGCATGATCATTGATGGGACTTGGTATGTCTCAGTCGCTTCATTTCTCTCCAAGGGAGACAAGATCAACACTCTGCGCAGAAAAGCCCACATTGTTGATGGTGCAATGGGTGTTTTGATGTTCGTCTTTGCCGTTCTTCTGATAACCGGTGCACTATGAAAGAGAAATCAGTCAATCATCCGATGAGGTCATTGCTAGGAGCATCATCGGGATGGTGTGGCGAGTGCGGGCTCAACAAGAGGAGCTGCGAAAAAAAATGGTAGTGACGTGCCTATCAGGGTGATCACTGCGGCTGCCATTTTCGATGGCCATGATGCTGCCATTGGAATATTCAGGAGAATCTTTCAATCAATGGGCTGTGAAGTGATTCACCTTGGCCATGATAGGAGTGCCGAGGACGTAGCCAAGGCTGCCATACAAGAAGACGCTCATCTCATTGCAATCACCTCCTACCAAGGAGGTGCGGTAGAAATGTTCACACATACCAAGAACCTTCTCGATGCCGCCGGCTTTGGTCATGTCGTTCTAGTCGGCGGGGGTGGCGGCACGATACTCCCATCTGAGATAAGACATCTTCGAGACTCAGGGATCGCGAGAATTTACTCACCGGACGACGGCAGGGAGTTGGGTCTGACCGGCATGGTCCAAGACGCGATCGACCTCGTCTCTGATCTTGATCTAAACTCAGAATCGAGGTTCAGAAACCTAGAACATATTACCTGCGATGACCAAGGAGGGGTATCCAGACTGCTGACTTATGCCGAAAACCATGGATCGAACCTCCATGGTGCCACTGCTGAGGAGGAAGGTATCTGCCCTGTTATCGGACTCACCGGAACCGGGGGGGCTGGCAAATCGAGCCTCACGGATGAGTTGGTACTCAGAATAATGAGGGACAACCCCGACACCAAAATAGCGCTCTTAGCGACAGACCCCACGAGGAAAAGGACAGGTGGAGCTCTACTTGGTGATAGAATACGGATGAACTCACTGAGAAAGGATGGGACTTTCATGAGGTCGTTTGCAAGCAGGGATAGCGGCAGGGAGCTATCGAACGCAATAGGTAGGTCCATCGATGTCTGCAGATCAGTTGGCTTTGACCTACTAATCGTCGAGACTAGTGGCATCGGACAGGGTGACGATGCCATCACAGACATATCGGACATCTCACTGTATGTGACCACTAGAGAGTACGGGGCCCCAAGCCAGCTGGAGAAGCTAGCAGCACTGGATTTCGCTGACGTCGTTGTGCTGAACAAGTTTGACCGGCCAGGGGCAGAAGACGCCTTGTTAGAAATAAGAAAACAAGTCCGAAGAAATCGAGAATTGTGGGATCATGATGATTCGGATCTACCCGTGATCCCAACAGTGGCTAGTCGATTTGCGGATGCAGGGGTGGACAGGCTCTGGGAAATGGTTTCTAGCCTGATCAACGAGAGATTCTCAACGCAATTCATCGCGTCAAAAGCTCGAATGTCTGATGATGGGCTACCTGAGCGGTCCCAGCCATTACCTCCATCTCGCCACGGTTATTTATCCGAGGTATCAAAATGCATCAGAGATTATCACAAAAAAACTGAGGCTCAGGCGAATCTTGCAAGCTCAATTCAAGACCTAGAGAACTCCGCTTCAAGGATGAAGAATTCTGGTAAAACGGAGGCGTCTTTGGATCTGCAAGAGGAGGCTGACAGACTAAGGGCAGAATTGGGCCAAGAAGTCATCGATAGTCTTAGCCTGTTGGACCAAATCTCCAAGGATTACTCTTCTGGAAAGACGGATTACCTCGTTAGAGGGAACAAGATAGAGGTCAACACCACCAAGAAGACGCTATCGGGATTGGACCTCCCAAGAGTTGCACTTCCTACAGCGTCGGATTGGGGGGATCGCGTCAGGTGGATACGGTCGGAAAACCTGCCCGGTGCCTTTCCATACACCGCGGGTGTTTTTCCTTTCAAACGCGAGGACGAGCTTCCAGTTCGGATGTTTGCTGGCGAGGGTTCTGCGGAAAGGACCAATGAGAGATACCATTTCTTGGCCAAAGACCAACCCTTCAATAGGCTCTCTGTTGCCTTCGACTCACCCAGCCTGTATGGCCATGACCCCGCCACGCAACTAGACATATTCGGGAAAGTCTGTGAATCCGGGGTCTCAATAAGCACCATTGACGAGATGGAAAGATTGTTCGATGGATTCAATCTCTGTGCTCCTGAGACTAGTGTCTCGATGACGATAAATGGGAACTATTGGTGGCACTTGGCAGCCTTCTTCCGTGTCGCTCAACGGCAACAAATCAAGATTTTTGCAGAGGAAAACGGAAGAGAGCCGAATGCAACCGAGGTTAAGGAAATCAAGGCTTTCACCCTCTCGAACGTGAGAGGTACCGTTCAGGCAGACCAACTCAAAGAGGCGATGGGCCAGAACACCCTCGTATTCAACCTAGACACATCTCTTCGAATGATGGGTGATGTTGCTGAATTCTATGTGAATAATAGCATAAGGAATCATTACTTCGTTAGCATATCTGGTTATCACATTGCAGAGGCCGGAGCCAATCCAATTACACAGGCCGCCCTCACGTTGGCTAATGGCCTCACATACGTTGAATTATTCAAGGCAAGAGGTCTCGACCCTGATCAGTTCCTACGAAATTTCTCCTGGTTCTTCTCAAATGGCATGGACCCAGAATATGTCGTAATTGGTAGGGTCGCGAGACGTATTTGGTCGATAGCAATGCGCGAGTTGTATAACGTAGGTGAGAGAGGTCAGAAACTCAAGTATCACATCCAGTCCTCAGGAAGGTCACTGCACGCTCAAGAGTACACATGGAACGACTACCGAACTACCCTTCAAGCTCTATACGCATTGGCCGATAACGCAAACTCCCTCCATACCAATAGCCGGGATGAGGCATTCGGGACGCCCACGGAGGAGACTGTCAGAGATGCAGTTGCAATCCAACTCATCCTATCAAAGGAGTATGGGTTGCTGCAAAATGAGAACCCGCTACAAGGGTCACACATAACCACATGGCTAACTGAGAATGTCGAGGCCCGGATACTGAAAATTTTTGAAGAAATGAATCGGAGGGGAGGAGTCTTGGGGTCTCTGGAGGTTAATTATCAGAGGAATCGAATTCAAGATGAGTCGATGGTATACGAACACAGAAAGCATACAGGCGACATCCCAATCGTTGGGGTCAACACATTCCAAGACCCTGATTCCAAGAGCCTTTCAGCCGATGAGGCTGATTCTTTCAACCTTGATGTCACACGATCCGATAGCGATGAGAAGGAAATGGTAATTCTTAGAAACGAGGAATTCAGGACACGATATGCCAACGAAGCCGAGATGGGGATCGAGCGCCTGAAGAACACAGCAAGAGAAGGAGGGAACCTCTTCGAAGTGATGATGGATATCGTTGATTATTGTACTGTTGGCCAAGTCACAGAGGCTCTGTTCGAGACCGGTGGCCAGTTCAGAAGAAATATGTAGGGCCCTAGATTTTGTTGATATCCCATGTCTTCCGCACTCGTCACTGGAGCATCTAGCGGGATCGGACTAGAGATAGCACGCACATTGGCACCCATGGTGGATAGTCTGATAATCACAGGGAGGCGAGAGGAGCCTCTGAGAGACTTAGAAAAAGAGTTGATTGGGGTAGTTGATGTCAAGGTAGTCATAGCCGACCTGTCCACTGAATCAGGAGTTGATTTTTTGATAGAAGAGGCAGGTGATTTGGATATACTGGTCAACAATGCAGGATACGGATTGTATGGTAGGATTGCTGATCAAGATCCCGATAAACTGCTAGGGATCGTCGATGTGAACATACGAGCCTTGACCAAGCTAGGGCACCATCATTCAACCAACATGCGAATGAAGGGGAAGGGCAAGATTCTGAACGTGGCCTCTATCGCAGCATTCCAACCTGGGCCAGGGTTGGCTGTTTATTGTGCCAGCAAAGCGTATGTTCTCTCACTATCTCGTGCCATGAGTGCAGAATTGAAGGGGAGTGGAGTCACAGTCACTGCATTGTGTCCAGGATACGTTGAAACTGGATTTCAATCAACTTCTGGAATGAAGTTGACCGGGGTCGAAATTTGGAGTTCACTTCCCGCGAGAAGTGTCGCCAAGAAGGCTGTTCGAGCTATGATGAAGGGTCGAAGAGAGGTGATTCCGGGTATCATAAACTGGTTCATCCCCATGTTTGCACGCATCTTACCTATTCGCATCCAGCTTATCATAGTCAAAGCCAGCCTAATGATGAGATAGTCAACGTTGACAAGCCGGACATGAATATGTAGACCTGCCTGACTGAACGTATCTTTGGACAGTCCCGCTGCAACCCTCATTCAGGCATGGCTCTCCCTCTCTTCCGTACACTTGGAATGACAAGGGGAAGTAGCCCAGAGCTTCTTCCCCGTGGACGCCCCTGTAATCATTCAGAGTGGAGCCTCCGGCATCGATTGCCTCAGAGATGACATCGTGGATAGAGCTCACTAGCCTGTTTAGCCTGTTGGTTGGGCCTCGTTCGGAGGCGATGGTTCCTGAGCGTCTGCGCGGAGAAAGTCTAGCCCTGCTCAAAGCTTCACACACGTATATGTTCCCGAGTCCCGCGATGATGCCCTGATTCAGGAGTGATGCCTTCAATGGCGCCTTCCTTCCAACGAGAGATTTGTTGAGTATGTCTGGGGTTAGCGTACTCGGCAGGGGATCAGGTCCGAGCTTTTCCAGCATGGGATGAAACCTCTCATTGCCTGGGTCTATGACATCAATGAAACCGAATCTGCGGGGATCTGAGTAGACTGCCTCGGTGCCATTTTCAAATTCTAATATGACCCAGTCGTGAGGGCCCTCGCCAGTCCCTATCATCCCTCCGTGTGCGAATCTTCCAGGAGTAGATTTCAAGTCCTCAGAAATTATCGTCCACCTGCCAGACATGCCAAGATGACTCAGAATAATGGTGCCATCTTCGAGTTCAATCAGCAGGAATTTGGCCTTTCTGCTGATGGAAATTATAGCCTTTTTTTCTGTCTTGGACTGTATGTCAGTTGGAATGGGGAACCTCAGGTCCTTTCTTTTTGTGATTAATCTCGAGATTCTTTGCCCGAGCAGAGATTCTTCCAGACCACGTCGGACTGTCTCCACCTCGGGTAGCTCGGGCATGGACTGTGGCTGTCAACCAGTTTGAAGAGCCTGTGGGTCATACTTTTCGAGCGACAATTACGATGTGCTGTTCTTCCAACCCCCTTAGATCGATCCTTTCGATTATTTCTAGATGGCCTGCTGAATTAATGATAGATTCAGACTCATCGAAATGTTGCTCGTCTCCCCCAGTTGACCACCTCTCACTGGCGGCTTTGATTGAGATGATTCCAAGGCCCCCTTTTCCCAATAGATAGGATGTCGAGTTGATGAAAGATTTCGCCTGATCAGGCATGCTAAGATCTTGAAATAACCAATCCGCCATCCTAGGGAGATAGGGTGCTAGATTTAGGGGATATCTGGCGTCCCCCAGTATCGGAACAATGCCTGGTCTTGCATTGCATAAAGTCAATAGATCACGCATCATTCTAGAGGAGATATCCACTGCAAAAATTTTGCCTCCATGATGATTACCTGCACCACATACGTGATCATGCAAATGACTCACAGTGGATCCACTGGAAGCACCCAAATACACAACCAAGGATCCTGGATTTGGAATGAGGGTCGAGGGATCCACCTTGGACCTCATGAGCATGGCCGCGACTTTCGATCGGCGGCCATCCCATTTCCTCCACTCAATTCTGCCGTCCCTCTTTCTACGCTCACCCCTTACTGATTTCCCTCGAACGGCATTTCTGGTCCACAGACCACCTTTCTCTTTTCTCACTCCCCAACCCAGTGAAACATGACGGGGCATTTCTGTCACCCTATTTCCTCTTAGGGGGGGATGGGAATTTCTGTTTTATTCCCTCTGAGAACCGGTGTATCTCTGCAATTTCTGATTCTGTCCATGGATCTCCATCAAAATGATCCAATCTAGATGCTATACTTGCCTTCCCTGCCAGAAATCTCGCTATTTTCCCTCTCACCCATCGAGGAGATCTGCTGACCTGTGGCATTGAGAAGATAACAGACCCGTGTTTTGGGGGCGGTGCCCCCCGACGGTGGGCGGCCATGGCTGCATGTGCACCAAGAACCTGTATCGACCCTGATGGCATTCTCGCAAGCCTCTCTCTTCCACCTGCAAGGACGCATAACTTTGCAGCCCCTAGCGGGCCCACGAGCTTGGAAAGGCTCGGCAAATATTCACTGGCTATGGTGCGGATCGCTTCCTCGCTGAAAGTCAGGCTGTTCGCTATATCTAGACATCTCTGTCCGATGTTTTGGATGGCCTTCCATTCGACATCTGAAGGTGAGTGGAGAGGAGGGTTTGTGCCCAATCGATCTGAAGCGTCTCTCAGATCCGTTGAATCTGAAACGGCCCGGGGGATTCTGTCTCTATTATTGTCTAAATCCAAGGAGGGTAGGAGCAGTCCCACCCATTCGATGCACCTAGCCTCTACTGTGGTCCATGCCGACCGTAATTCAGATTGTGAGGAGACTAACATGTCCAATCTTCGGTCAATACTTCCTGCAGCCTCCGCTACGCCCCTCTTTGCCAGTATATTAGCCGCTGATTCTAGGAGTTGTTGTTCCTCCGCGGCTATATCAGGCCATTCAGCATGGGTAAGATGTCCGACTGCATCCGGAATGGCATCAGGGAACCTCGAACACAGGATTCTGGCCTCTGGACTCAGACGACCTTTCTGTAAGTCCTCCAATCTGCTGGCTACCGACTTGCTTGATCTTGGTGATGTCCATATGAGCTCGTCGACAATGTTCGCATCGGCGTCGATAACTCTGGACAGCCTCCAGTCATAGATGACGCGCATGTGGTAGCCAGTATGCGGCTTGTCTTCAACGGTATGGGTAAATCCATCCAAGAAATACCGTGGGAAAACACATATGGCGATTTAACTTAGGATGGGAGGATTGAAAACCTCATGTCAATGAGGAAGACCGTTAAGGTGACGTGATGTTCTGTCCAGAATGCGGTACATTAGGCTTCGTAGATCCAAGCGGGAATATCAGATGTACAAATTACAAGTGTGGATATGAGGGCCCAGTAGGTGGCAAAGACGGTGCCAGCGCAACCGTCATTGGATCAGATGGCCAAGAGATCGATATCGTCAACACAAAGTCCTCGACGAAGTCTACCGATCTGAAGCATCTCACAGAGGTACAAGCACCAGATATAGCGAGAGGCACCCTCAGAGTCGGGGATTACAGGTGTCCAAAGTGCGACGGGGACAGGATTTTCGTTGAGTTGCAACAAACGAGGTCAAGCGATGAGCCTGAAACGAAAATATGCACCTGTGAAGCCTGTGGCCACCGCTTTAGGGAATACCAATAGTTGGCCTGATCTCACCGAATGATGAATAACCTCCGGGGTTGAAACTAGGTGAGAATGGTACCATGCTAAGGGTGACTGCAAAGCAACAAGTAATGAGGGAAATCGTGGACCTACTCTCCATATTGGACAATGAGGAGGCAAAGTTTCGT
This sequence comes from Euryarchaeota archaeon UBA558, assembly GCA_002507175.1. Lineage (GTDB taxonomy): Archaea > Thermoplasmatota > Poseidoniia > Poseidoniales > Thalassarchaeaceae > MGIIb-N1. The sequence continues at coordinate 128,713 of DAZE01000017.1, read as the reverse complement.
TGGGGTGAAAAGGGTCTCGCTTGCTCATCAGTTGATGTGAGTCACGTTGCAATGTTGGAAATGATGGTAGCAGACGAATGTTTCGAGACTTACGAAGTGGAACCAATGGAAATAGGGATAGATCTCAGGAAACTGGGAGAGGTTCTCGCACTTGCTGGTCCTAATGACCTGATCGAACTTGATTACGATCAAGCTACGAGCTCCATGGTTGTTCATGTCAGTGAGGTTCGACGTACGATAAGGGGGCTGGATGTGTCAATGATCGAGGAGGTCAAGTTGCCAAGCTTGGACTTTGAGGGTATGAAGGTAGTCATCTCCACTGAGAAATTCGCCAGATCTTTCAAGGCGGCCAAACTAGGAGGCGATTTGGTGGACCTGTCCGTAGATGCCAGTCACTTTGCTGTTCGATCCGGTGAACCAACAGGAGAGTCTGTCGAGACTAAATTTGAAGCCGGCGAACTTGGTGAACTTTCAGTGAAGCAGCCCTCGACCTCAACATACTCAATCAGGTTCCCCAATGAACTTGCGAGAAAAATAAACCCCGGTGCGACAGAGACCTTGGATATCCAATTCAAAGCTTCTTATCCGCTGAAAGTCGACTGGGTAAGCAATGGGGGTGGCGCAAAATGGACCTTCCTGCTAGCACCTCGGGTCACAAACGATTAGCAAGTTCACTCCAGCTTCCACATCCCGTCATTCTCCAGATAGGTTGGTGTGCGAGGACGCCAAAATATCCCAGTACACAGCCCCATGAAAACACCTCCAAGGATAAGATTGAGCCAACCCTCTGCGATGTAGCCCTGTGAGGCATTGAAAAAAGCCCATACAAACGATGGTATTATTCCAGTCAAGGTGCAGATTACAATTTCTTCAAATACAATCCTCCGATTGTCTGCCCTAGCTGGAAGTGAAAGTGCGTTATCATCGTAATTCGAAGTTCTCTTGACAAGTCTCCTTGGAAAATCTTGGATTGACTCGATGGGCCTCGTTGATTTCTGGGTTCGCCCTTTCTTCCACGTCCGTACTCTTCTTGTCCTTATCGGATTTTCTTGGATGAATGGCCTTCCATCACAATGTTTTCCCCAGTAATTCGTCGCAGAGTCGGCTAGTACCTCTATTGTACCAATTTCACCAGTGATTGCTCCAATTGACATTGCGCGTTCCCATTCTGATTCTGAGGCGACATGTGCTTCATCCTGTGCTAGAACCTCTCGGGCAAGGTCTGACTCGACTGGGTATTTGCTGATTTCAAACGGGCTGCTGATATTGAACATATGTCGTGGACCAAGATTGCCAAATAACACAGATCGGTTGTTAGAACCCATCTCCACGGCCCCAGGGGGTATACTTACCCACTCTATCTCTGTCATGTCTACGCTGCCTCGGAGTCCAATTCGCCGGTCTGAATTCTCCATTGAGAAGCATAGACGTTGTCAGCCGCTATCAGTTCTTCGTGCAGGCCCCTCTCTACGATAACTCCGTCTACCATTGCGAGAATCTCATCTGCGTTCCTGATGGTTGCGAGCCTGTGGGCCACCGCTACAGTCATTCTTTTTGAGTCAACCGAGGAGAATAACGAAGATTGTATCCTCTGTTCTGTCTCTGCATCCAAGGCTGCACTTGCTTCATCCAGCACTAGTAAATCAGGTTTCGTCAATAGGGCTCGAGCTAGGCTTATTCTTGCTTTCTGCCCACCTGATAGTTTTACTCCCCTGTCTCCCACTTCGGTGTCTATTCCCTCTGATAGGTTCATTACAAATTCCTTAGCACCGGCTTCGATCAGAGCGGCATCTATCTCCTCTTCAGTGGCGTCTCTCGCATATGCGATATTGTCCCTTATTGTTCCGAAAAACAAGAATGGATCCTGAGATACGAACCCGATGCGCCCCCTGATGGAATCGATCTTGAGCTTGTTGATATCTATGCCGTTGATCAGGATCCTTCCTGATTGAGGTTCATAAAAACGCTCGATTAACTTCAGGATTGTGCTTTTTCCTGCCCCTGTGTGGCCCATTATCCCCACGAATTCCCCAGGTGTGACCTTAAACGAGATCCCATTGAGAACATTGCCCTCAGACGATGGGTATTGGAAGGTCACATCCTCGAATGCCAATGACTCGATGTCCGAATCAAGAGGCACGGCATCCTCGTTGTCGACGATCGAGGGTTCGAGATCCACGATTGCGAACACTCTCTTAGCTGCGGCTTCACCTCTTTGTATCTGGTTTAGGAGGGCTCCGAGGATAAACAGGGGGAACGTCATTCGAGTACTTATCAACAGGAATGTCACGTATTCGCCGATTGAGATTTCACCTGATTCCAGAACCCATCCACCAGCAGTAACAATGAGACCAAAAGCCAAACCGGCGACAATGTAGATCCCAGGTATGAAGCGATTCCTGATCAAAGACGCAGATATGGCTTGATCCCTATACCTCTCAGACTCGCTGTCCACCCGGAATTTTTCGAAATCCTGGGCATTGTATGCTTGCATGACTGTTATGCCTCCAAGGACATTTTCGAGGATTGATACGATGCTGCCGGTACTCTCACGTTGTTTTCTGTATCTTCTCTGAACTCTGGTGGCGAACCACACCACCATCGGGATAATCAGGATTAGAGGACTGAATAGCATAAGCGTCAACTTCACAGACATGAGTGAAAGAAGTATTGCAGCCATCGTGAAGGTTATGATTATCCTGACTATGCTTGTGCTTGAATCCGAAATCACGTCTTCTAGAAGGGAAATATCAGCGGAGAGCACTGACATCAAATTGCCTGTCTGTCTGTCTTCAAAATAGGAGGCTTCCATGTCGATGAGGGATCTGGCTGCGTCCATCCTGATGTCATGCTGCGCGTTGTACGAAGTGGCCTGCCAAAGGTAGTTGCTGGTGCCTTGAAAAATGGCGAGGAGGAGGAAGCAGAGGAAGATGATAACTCCAAAACCAAGGTATGGTGAGCTTCCGATGTAGCTTTCTAACCACGCTGGATTGAAAGTTTGAGTTGCGTAGAAATCGGCCGCCCATCCTATTGTGAGGAACGGAAGCAGATCTGATGCTCTAGCTCCGGCATTGGCGACTACCCCGCCGAAGGCCAGTTTCTTGTATCTCAAGACATAGGGAAAAATCCGCCATATCTTCTTTCCCACGACTTGACTTTCGTCTATGAGGTCTGAGCTGTCCCTACTAATCCCTTTTCTGGGATCTCCGGATGACTGCCCTTCACTCTGGCCATCTGTGGACATACCCCCTGCGGAACACTTGGAGTATGTAGTCTTCAGTACTGAACCAATTGGTGCGCCCGCCGGGATTCGAACCCAGGATATGAGGTTGGAAACCTCAGGTGATAACCAGACTTCACTACAGGCGCTATGCCCATGGGACACTACTTGGACTCTAAATCGATTCGGTCACATATACCCGTCTTCGTTATGCACCTATTGGTCCTCGGAAGTATGAGACGGATGTATTGGAGACGCAGGATCGGCATCGCGATGTTGGTTGTTTTTCTACCTGTGAACGCACCTCTTTTTCTTTTGGCTGTGGAGGCCATGGACATAGCGATCAATAGTCCTGATTGGCTCGTTGGACTGTCTTTTCTTTTCCTTTTTATCATCGGTGGCATACTTGCCTTCATGCCGAGGATCAGTCTAATGAGGCTATTTCAAGATGGGACCCATCCATAAGTCCTCTCGACCCAATCAAGATTGACTCTGTGGAGAAGTTCGTCTAATTCTGCCTCTCTCTTTCCTCGCTTCTTCCACTCATCGCAGAGTTCAGTGGTTCTTTTTGGAATTGTTTTGGGTCCTAGTACCGCTCCTGGCCGTTTTGGGTCATCTAGGTAATCAGTTTCCATGCCCCACGGCGCATTGCCCTTCTGCCACGTATCCAAGATATCGCAGATTGATCCTTTTCCCACATTCACCGTACAAGACATTCCATGTCTGAATTTTTCAGAAAGGTTTGCTTTCGCATAATGTCTGACAGTTTTATCTCTACCGAGACCGGCTTGTCTCCTGATCTCATCTATCGTCCTGTAGGTTTCTGAGGAGTTCTCTTCAACGTGCAATTGGACCGCTGACCCGTCCTCTTTCGCCATTTTCAGAACTTCTACCAATAGCTCATTGGCATGGTTCCACCTCTCCTCGGATATTACGTAATGTGGCCTTCCGACCTCCCCAATCCCGATGGCCTGTCTTTCCTGAGTAAATTCAAGTGCTAGTGAGACTGCCTCTAGGTGCAGCTCATTGGACCTATCTAAACCGATTTCACCGATCTGACGCTCCCATGAAACGGGGTGCGGGCCCAAAATAACTCCGACGTTGATCCCAGTGTTTTTCCTCACACTCTCAGCCATATCAAGTGTTTTGGAATATGCTGCCCGGTAGTCATCCTTGTTTTCCGGCAATGAATCAAAATTTGGCTTATGGACAAGGATGAGTGATGTCCCGCCCGCGGATTTGAACGTCCTTGCAGCCTCAACGCCCATGCCCATGCTGTCCAAATGCATGTGATGATCCAGGATAGGGCCGTCCCAATTCCATCCATTCATCATGATTCTCACGCAAGGGCTCCCTCTTGCTCTAGGATCTCAAGGTAGGTCTCAATTGCTAGCTCTGCAATTCTTCTGGACCTCATGCCTATGGCGAGTCCCTTTCCGCTCGGGAAGATCAGGATGACGCCCCCAAACCTTGTAGCGGCTATCTCCACAGCTCCGATATCTTCGTTGATTGAGGCTTCTGAGAGTCTGGTGGTTGCAACACTGGATATAACGGCCCGCCCACTTGTAAATCTTGCAAGAACTGAGCCAGACTCCATGGATAGTCCCTCTTCAGGTAGACCCAGTTGGAGTAGGGATTCGCGTATGGCCAACTTTGCGACCTCCGCTCTGGCCAGACCATGTACAAGTATGCTGCCTGTTTGCTCAAAAACGAGGGTAGCAGTCGGTCTAGAGCGCTCGATAATGACATTGTCTCCAATTCTTTTTGCACCCAGTAGGGTCATGGCAGCCTCCTGGGTTGGGGGTTCTTTGGCACGGAACCTGAAGTTCTGATCTTCAATCTCGATCTCAAGTCTGCTCCCGATATCTGTCAAGCGCCCCCCTCCTTGCAATCTTCACACTCAGGCCACGTAGATAGTGCCTCCGCGATTTCGTTTAGTCTAGCTTGGTGAATAGGTACTAGAATCTCACAATCGGACTCTCCTTCCCTCGCAGACCTCATGGCACCGCGCAGCCTGGAAGCTATCCTGAGATCTCTTTCTTTTGTGAGTTCTTTTGTCCAAGAACGTTGTTCCTCAGCCCACCAAGCGACAGCTGAGGCTGCGGCAGCCCCAATTTCGGGATCAATGGCATCATGATGATGGAGTCTTGATATTGATGATGTCCTCAACTTTCTCCATCTTCTGCCTGTGGAGATTAGGCCTAGGAAAGTCGAAGCTTTCGAAGCTTGCTCGGCATGTCTTACCATCAAATCTGCCCAGCCAGGATCGTCGCTTGAGGGTTCTAAGGGGAAGACTTTGGCGCCACCATGATCTTTTAGGAGGCGCATAGGCTCGGGATCCGGTATTCGAACATCATGCAATCCCAACCCCAATAGGTCGGAAAGATATCTCCCGAGGGATGTTCCAGATGCAGATGCGGCAGCGACGTGGGCCCCTGGATTAGCCTCATTCTCTATTTCTTCCTCTTTCCATCGCCATAAATCCTCAGAGGATGCAAGGAAGGCCAAATTTCTGGGATTTAGATCAGGCCTGAGTTCTGCGGGGGAATCCACACAAGGAAGGTGTGGCCATAGTATGTACTTTCCTCCATCCGGATCATAAATTTCGACCGGGGTCCAGACCAGTGTCGATGCGCTCACAACCCTCTGATTCGACATGAAGACATCAATCAAGCGGTTGAAACGCCTACAATTGGCTGATGTGCGGGGTGGATTGAAGTGGCTGAGACTATTGGGTCATTAACATGGACGATCGTGAAAGGAAAGCCCCAGTAATTCAACTGAATGAAGTATTCCCGGGGGACACCAACGCACTGGACACGCTTTTTGGGGGTCGATTGATGTCGATAATGGATACAGCAGCTGGCATGGCAGCCAGTAAATTCTGCAGCGAGGACGTCGTGACGATCTCGGTTGATGCATTGAAGTTTAAGAGACCGGCATACCAAGGTGATGTGATTAGGACGATTGCCCGTGTCGTCTGGACATCTCCAAGAACCATAGGGGTCCATGTGACTTCTTGTAGACTATCTCGGAAGAATTGGACTCCAGAGGAAATTTGCTCAGGCTTTTTCTTCATGGTCGCCGTAGATGATTCTCTGAAGCCTACCAAAGTCCCCCAATTTAACCCGGAAGGGGATGAAGAGCAGCGGCTGTACTCCCTTGCAAAAATGGCTAGAGAAGGTATGAGAATGGATGGCTGATAGGCATAAGACTTGTCAAATCTAGGTAGGTCGAGTTCAATGCCAGTTCTGAATATCGCTATCCTCGGGAGTCAGGAATTATGTCGATCGATAGGCAAGCTAACTGACTCAAGAGATGTGGAGTCTTATGTTTTCAAAGAGGGTGCCGGACCAGATCGCAGGATACTTTCTCTTATTCGCCCCCTCAACTTTCCTGAACGAATCCGACCCCTACTCTCTGCTTTGAATGTCGCTGATTACGGGATCATCGAAGTCAACTCCATTGACGCTGCGCTAGGGGAATCGATGGTGGCATTCTCCTCATCTGGCATCGAACACGGAGATCTAATCATTAACCCTAAGGATGGGGCTTGGATTGATCCGGATAAAGTAAATCTGGTCAAGCATGAAGCAGGGTTGAGGTCATGGAATGTGCATCATCAGATGCCTGATTTGAATGAGTACCGAACAGTCCTATTACGTCAAGTGGAAAAGCAGAATAGCGTGGGTGAATTATTGGTATCCATTGATCAGCATTTCGTGGTCAAGGGGATAGGATTGGTTGGAATAGGATATGTGAGGTCAGGTGTGTTGGCAAGACATGACAATGTGAAAATATACCCAAAAAAGGCCAACGGGATTGTAAGATCGCTACAGGTAATGGATGATGATGTGGACAGGGCTTTGACAGGGGATAGGGTCGGCATTGCACTTAGGGGGGTTAGTGATGACTCCCTGGACAAAGGAAGTCAAATCGTATCTGAGGAATCAAATCTACTCATCCGGTCAGAGAAAAGTCACTTGACAGTAGCGATTTCTGTCTTTCAAAATAAAACCCCTCAAGCAGGCGATGTCATCCACATGTCCTTCGATCTCCAATTTTTTGTCGGCAGAATAGAGTCCATCGAGGAAAATACCATGGTTGTGAACTGGGATCGGCCGATCGATCTGAGAACCACTTTTGACAAACCGCCTTTGTTGGTTCAGCTCGATGCTGGTCCGATGAGGATCATTGGACCAGTTTCCAACATACAAATGGTCTAGCCTAGAATGCGGTTTGTTTTGGCCTGATATGGTTGTTTCAGCCTAAGAGTATAAATTGTAATAGGAGATATGGGCGATTGGGATGTACTCAGCCGGGCCGCGGGCTCGAGCAGAGGGGAGTGAGTCGGAATGGTTCGACGGACTCTCTCTGGTCGGGCTGTCAAGACACTTTAGAGCAGTTCTCGACCAGCGAAGCCTTCGTTTCGAGGACGCTAGAGGCATGGGAACTGCCATTGAGCTCGGTTCAATTGATAGCCTAAGGCAAACCGACATACAAAAGTTTTCGAGAACATGGATAGTAATAGGTCTCACATTGATAATTTCCTCGTTTAGAGTGTTGGTGGAACCATATTCCTACTTAGCGGGTTTTTCTGGTATTTTTTGTGTCGTGGTATATGTTGGATTCAGGTTGCCGATATTGGCAATAGATCACAACAGTGGAACCAGACATCTAATCTCTGGGACTCAAAGCGAATTGCTCTACCTCTATCAGATGTTAAACAGGGTAATGCACGGTCATTCAGTTGGCGATGCCAGAATAGAGATAAAAAAATCGTGGATGAGGGTTGAAGAGAACAGGATTGCAACCCAGAATTTATTGCCAGAAAACGCCACTGATTCTCCAACTATGCTTGGCCAGGGCCTCCCCCAAGTAGCTAACCCACAGTACCGCCCCATGATCCGCCGAGCGCAAGCGGAACCTGAGTTAGAGCCAAAGGAGGAAGTTTTCTCTTCGGTATTTGAAGAGCCTGTGATTGAGGAAAATCTTCCTTTTGATGCTAGCTTCGTATTCTCCGATCAAGAGGATGCTGGTTTGGAGTGGAGCATGTTTGACGATCCAGCCCCAGCCGAAAAATATGTGCAAGAAACAATCTCAACCGAGCCTTCAGTGATGAATAATTGGGGTGTTCAGCCCCCAATCGATGAGTCAATTGAACAATCTAGTTCAATGATGATCAAGCGGGCCCATGAGGAATATCGAGATGTCAAAAACCATGAGTTCTCTCTACCTAATCCAACAGATGCAGCCGTTCGTGAGGAGTGTCGTCCAGGGATAGTCAAACAAGCCAGAGCCAGGCAAGTTATGAACGACGTCGGAAGAGGCAGAAATCTTCCCGCACCCAACTCTGTGATTCGAGGACCGAGAGGAAAATCGATTATTGAGAGGCTTTTGGCACCATCCAAGAAGGAAATCAAGGGAAGAGCGAGGGAAAATCGGGCCCTTGAATCAGAAACTTTCCCTTCTCCCACAATGAGGTTTTTCTCAACCCAAAGACTCAGGCTTCGTGCTGATCAAGGTCACCAATCGGAGGTGCGGCTAGGAGGGGCATCTAATAGGTCATTTTCTGATACAGTGGGGCGAGTTGCACTCAACAAGATCGTGAACAATAGGAGGCTCGCGTACAATCAGAGTAGAAATCATTCAGAGTTGGAAGTTCCGAGGTTCAGTGAGATGAGGCCGAGTGACTACGGCGGCCAGGAAGCCGGGATACCCGGGGTCAGACATCTCAGATAATGCCAATCATTCTCCTAAACTTGTCCAATCTTGCCCTATATTTTCCTCTTTTCAAGTTGGCAATTGCATCAGTCCCGAATGATTCGATATTAAATGAGGCCGTGACAGTCGCGTGGACTAATGCTCTCCGTATTGATTCAATATCAGCAATTCTTCCTCTTAGTGGAACCAATTGAGCCAAAAAAGCACCTGCGAATACGTCTCCACAACCAGTCGGATCGACAATCATGGTGGTCGGATACGCTGGTAGGGTGATTACTCCATCTCGATGGATGCACACGCAACCTGCACTGCCTCGCTTCACAATTAAGCAATCAGGTCCCGGACCAAGAAGTCCCCCGCCGTCTAGTGCCTCTCCGCTCATTATTTTTTTAGCGGAAACCATGTAATTCGAGTCGTTGCCGATTCGATTGACTTCATCTTCATTGAAAATTGCGATGTCCACCTTCCTCATTGCCTCGGAGAGGCCATGAAAGTCTTCCTCTATCCATAGGGCAAAGGTGTCCAAGGCAGTGACAAAGGCTTCCTGATTTGCATCAAGGACTGAGTTCTGAGACTTTGGGCTAGCACTAGAGCAGAATACAATTTCAGGGTTTTTCCAACCCGATGGAAAATCAGGGTTGAAGTCCACAAGGGAATTTAGCTCGGTTGAAACGGTCTCTGCATGATCCATTGAACCCTCATACCTTCCAGACCATCTGAATGTCGGAAGCATTGATCTCCTTAATCCCCTTAGGTCCAACCCAGATTGTCTCAATTTTCTTTCTGAATCAGGGTCGAAGTCTTCCCCTACAATAGAAACAATGCCCACACTAAGCCTCTGTAGCCCTATGTCTCTTGCATGAAAAGCCGCTGAGAGCCCAGAATATATGGCAGATCCACCCAGAAGGCCGCTTACCTTCCCAAGTGGTGTCTCGATGTCATCATAACCAGCACTTCCAACGATAACTAACTCCATTCTTTCACCCAAAATCATGATCTTCAAGATAGGAGATGGTCATGTTCTTCTTGAGGAAGTTGGGTTCTTCTAGGATTTTCCTGTGAAGAGGTATGAGAGTATCCACACCATCTAGAACCGTTTCTCTCAGTGCTGCATCCAATCTCGATATAGCCTCCTCACGGTCCCTTCCGTGAGAAATGATCTTGGCAAGTAGTGAGTCGAAGCACCTTGGCATAGAGTAGCCAGAGCAAGCGTGTGAATCTACTCTTATTCCTGGTCCGGAAGGAAGTAGGCATTCCCATAATCTGCCCGGCGCAGGAGAGAAATCTGTTGGTTTCTCGGCATTAATTCTCGCTTGGATTGCATGGCCTGTAAGTTGTATCTGACCTTGCGATATTCCAATGCTTTCCCCTGATGCTACCCTTATTCCCAAAGAGACCAGGTCGAATCCAGTCAGTTGCTCCGTCACAGTATGTTCAACCTGTACTCTGGGGTTGACCTCTAGGAAGTAAAATTCCCCGTTTGAGTCTCTGAGAAACTCGAATGTGGCTAGTCCAGAATAACCAACTGTTATTGCACCTTCCACTACTTTTTGTCCCATCCTGTTTCGAGTATCATCGTCTAGCCAAGGTCCTTCTTCCAGAATTTTCTGGTGCCTCCTCTGGATTGAGCAAAATCTTTCCCCGAAATGGACTGCATTTGTTCCATCACCCAGAACCTGAAATTCAATGTGTTGTGCATTCTCGATGTACTTTTCGATGAAGACCCTCCCATCTCCGAACGCCGACTTCGCTCTGCTAGAACATAGACGGAATGCCGAATCAAGGTCAACTTGACTCGCCACGACCTGCATGCCGATGCCGCCGCCCCCAGCCGCTGCCTTTATGATCACGGGATATCCAATCTCTGCTGCAACTAAGTTGGCTTCATTCGGGTTTTCAACTGGATGATTAGAACCCCCAGCGACTGGTAACCCAGCAGCAGCCATGGTGGAACGGGCTTGTATCTTGTCCCCCAGTAGTTCCAGCACCTCTGGTGAAGGGCCGATGAATACTATGCCCTCATCTTTCAGCCTACGGGCAAATGCTGGGTTTTCTGCGAGGAATCCATATCCTGGATGCACTGCATCAGCCTTGACGCTTTTGGCCGCTTCCACAACCGCTTCGATGTCTAGATAGCTTTGCAATGGGTCGTCCCGGTAGATTGGGACTGCATAATCAGACAGTCTCACTGGTAGACTTGTTCTATCTTCTCTTCCGTGTATAATTGCAACCTCTATACCCATAGTACGGAGTGATCTCAAAATTCTGAGGGCAATTTCGCCACGGTTTGCTATGAGGACTCTGGAGAACCCCATCGTCCTGTGCGAGAGGCGGTTTACGTTTGAGTCCATCTGATCTGATGAGTCTCAATATACGTCCCTGAGATATCTCTTTTCTGTTCTCATCATCCTAGTCTCTACGAACTCATGGGCATCTTCTTCGGACATTCCACCATGCTCAGCGCAAATGGATATGAGTGTTTTGTGCACGTCTTTTGCCATCCTAGATTTATCGCCACACACATAGAAGTATGCTCCTCCGTCGATCCAATTCCAGATCTCTTCTCCATTCTTTTTCATTAGATGTTGGACGTAAACTTTCTCATCCCCGTCCCTGGACCAAGCCAAGTCATGTTTAGTTAGAACTCCTCGATTTTTCCAGTCCTCCATTTCGTCCTTGTAGTAGTATTCTCCCTCCTCGGTCCAATCGCCGAAGAATAACCAATTCCTTCCAGTCGCACCATCGAGGTCTCTTTGCTGAAGATAGGCCCGGAAAGGTGCAATTCCAGTACCCGGGCCCACCATGATGACATCTGTTGATTTGTCCTTTGGCAAGACGAATGATCTGGTTGGGGACATAAATATCCCAATGTTAGATTCGCCGACATCGCAACGATCAGCAAGAAAACCCGTGGCGAGCCCAGTTCGATCTCTATCATGATGGCTGTATCTGACAATTCCCACAGTAAGATGCACCGTACCGGGTTCATGTTCTGGGCTACTGGCGATTGAATAGAGTCTGGGCTTTAGCCTGTCCATGCCTTCCACAAGTTGTTGTGGTGTTGTTATGATTTGGCCAAAGTCATTCATTGCGTCTATGTAGTCTCGGCTCCAGATGTAATCTTCCATGGCATCATCGTCTTCGCTCAAGACGTTCCACAGCTCTGTCGCTGGGTCAGTGGCTTTGCCAATCACTTCGTAGTCGTTCGGCATATCTCCATCTAATCCTGATCCGTTCCACTCAATCAGGATCCTCCCATCATCGGTTGATGATCTGGTTCTTGACACGATTCTTATCCCTATCTCGACATCGGTAGTTAACCGGGCTCCAAGGTTCCTAACCCACTTTTTTGAAAGTCTGTGGATCTCATACGCTGATGTCAGGGCATTTTTTAGTTCCATCTCACCGAGGTGAGTCTCGACAGTTTCCGAGCCATCAAAGCCAGTTGCTTCCAGAAGATCATTTACCAGTTCAGGCGGAGATACCGGAATAACCCCCAGTGCATCTCCAGCTTTGTATTCTAAACCTGAGTCTCCCAAATTGAAAACTATGTGTCGAGTTTCCTTCCCCGAACCCTCTCCATTCAACACGAAATTTTGAGTTAGGTTGGAAGTGTATGGATTTTTCGCGCTCCAGTCTGACATCTCGGACATTCCCCTACGAGACTTCTGTGTTGGTGGCCCCTTATCAAAATCGCTGGATAAAGAGAAAAATGTTGAGCGAAGTTGTCAAGCCACCAGACCCCTTCGTGGGTGCATGAGTCGTATCGACTTCATAGGGACTGGGAATGCTTTTGCGCCCCCAGGAAGGCTCCATGCCTGTTTGTGTATCGATCGAAATATCCTTGTCGATCTTCCCCCGACAGTACTGCCTCAACTGAGGTCGATAGGACTTGATGCTTCAGACATAAACCATGTGTTGATAACGCATTGGCATGGTGATCATATTTTCGGAATTCCGTTCTTCATGTTAGATAGGAGATACATTTCAGATCGTTTGAATGAATGTAATTTGACGATATATCTCAGGCCGGGTGGCCAATCCATTTTGGTAAATCTCTGCGAGATCGGTTTCCCGGGCGACCTTAGCCAATACGTAAAAAATCAATTCGAATGGGAAACAAGTGAATCTCTTTCCTTGGGGAATAGTAGTTGGGACTTTGCAAGATTCCCTGTTCATCACACCCCAGAAACGGATCCCCATGGGTATGTCTTAACTCATAAGAGTGGTTTCAGACTATTGCATTGCGGCGATTCTGGCCCATGTGATGAAATCGAGAGTCGTGCTCATTCATCTGATGCCATTCTTTTGGAGATGGGAATGCCAGATATTGGGAATTTCCCTTACCACCATACACCCTCCGACATCGCATCATTTAGCAAGAGGCATCCTGAAAAGAAAATTCTGGTGACCCATAACTTTGCCTCCGGGGTGGGTAGGGATTCTGGCTTCCTGAAGCCGGATTTGCCCACCAATGTACATCAATTAGAGGATGGTGACTACATGGTCGTGAATGAGGATGGATCTTTTGAAATTAGGAGGGGTTAGTATCTCAGAAATATACCCCAGATGTTGTTCGGCTTTCTCATCATAGAATCAGCAAATCAAGATTTGAAAATAGATAAAAAAGTGCTAGTATGAGTAAATTTACGTGGTTCGTTTATATCAATAATGTTGCGTAAAATCAACCTTTGTTTGGTCAAGTTGAAGGCGACGTTTATTATCAATAAGTCCGTCGCGGGAATCCTGCGCATTTGGGCTGTCGAGGTTCAACAGCGAACATGCTAGTCAGATGAAAAAAAACGAGGTCGAAACGAAAATGAGAGAGAACATCTTCGACTCGTTAATAGAATCAGATTCACTTTTCGTAGACCGTCAGGCATTCGAACACGGCTTTGAGCCTGACAGTCTTCCGCACAGGGAGAAGGAAGTCAGGGGACTCGGAGAAAACTTGGTTGAAGCCTTGAGAGGGCACATACCCTCAAACATGCTTCTCTATGGGGTACCCGGATCGGGAAAGACAATAGTCACGAAGACCGTTCTTAAACAACTGAAAAGTAAAGGGAAATCTAATGGAACAGCAGTCAAGGCCTACACAATAAACTGCAGGACTGTGGATACAAAATACCGAGTTATCCAGGGCCTAGCAAATCGCTTAGAACGTGCCGGAGACATAAAGATTCCATTCACCGGATGGCCCACTGACAAAGTACTGGAAGAGTTTCGAAGAAGGATGGATAGGAGAGGGGGGATACATGTGATAGTGCTGGATGAGATAGATCACCTAGTCGCCAAAGTCGGTGACTCGATAATCTACAGCCTTTCGAACTTAAATCTCGAACTCGAGTCTTCGAAGTGCTGCATTATAGGAATCAGCAACGATCTTCATTTCACTAAGATGCTCACGCCCCAGGTTGCCTCAAGGCTTGCTCAAATCGATCTTGTATTCCATCCGTATGGAGCCAATCAAATCAATGACATATTGCAGGAAAGAGTGCGCCATGGCATTCGTGACGGCGTCTTGGATCAGAGTGTCGTCGGACTTTGTTCAGCCCTAGCTGCTCAGGAGCATGGAGATGCACGAAGAGCGTTAGATTTACTGAGGATTGCTGTCAAAAAAGCCCAGCAAATGGGTCATGAACTGGTTGATAGGGGCCACGTCCGTTTGGCCCAGAGCCAACTCGAACATGATCAACTCACACCAGTCTTGCGAACTCTACCGCTGCAACAAAAGATATTGTTATTTTCAATCTGCATAAACGAAGAAAACGGTCTGAAGAATATTTCAACCGGTGAGATCTATAGAACTTACACTGAGGTTTGCATGAGGATAATGATCGAACCGCTCACCCCAAGAAGGATCTCCTCTTTGTTGAACGAGTTGGACAGCCTTGGTATCATCATCGCTAGAAATGTTAGCAAAGGACGGGGTGGGAGGAGCAAACAGATTAATTCTGCCATACCTGAATCACTAGATGTTATGGCCGAAATGAGGGATTCTGAACCTATGATTGAGGAAGCGTCCAAATCAAAATACCGACTTCAAAGACCCCTTTGATTATCATCTTCATTCCGGTAACGATTAAACAGAGGCCTTTGTTGGGCGGGACCAATGTCTGAAGGTTCATGGAAGGGTGAAGTCACCAGACCTAGTGGTTTCCTGTCGATCTTGTCCTTCTGCGCGGGGCTTTGGCTATCGCTTGTTTCGGTGATAAACATACTAGTCGGGGCATTTGCCCCGGGTCAGAAGATTGAATGGTTGGGTTTCTTTTCAGGTTCGACCCTGGCTGATGCATATTCTGAGCACACCTCAATCTCGTTGAACTCGGGCGACATCGTGGCAATAGCACTGTCCACCCTGTTGATATTCATTGGGACTAAAGGTATTCAATCAACCATAAGCATGGACAACTTCATCCAGTCGGTAATTCAAAGGCCGGTAAAAATGATGGATGCGAGTGGGAGCGTCAGTCAAATATTATCAAACTGGATGGTTGTAGGTGGTTTTGTGTTGTACATTATCTGGTCAATGATTTACACCACTTGGGTTGATCCTGGAATTTACTCCGTATGCATGGTTATGATAGTGGGAGGGCTTGGTATGGAAGCCCTAAATGATTCGAGTGAATGATGTTCTATCACTCGAACGTTCTCGCCATTTGACTGATGATATTCCTGCAGTTTTCCTTCGCCATTAAATCAGTGACCCTTGCCACTATCCCTTTATTCGGTTGGCCATACAGAACCATCGTCCCAAGTGGCAACATCAAATGTAGGGGGATTGGAGCAAGGTCTTCTTCCCCATCGACTATCACAATACTGCTCCTTCCCGACCTAAGATGGCTCACCGCGGTATCACAGGCACGAAACAAATCTGATGTTATTGAACCGGCTGGATTTTTCACTTCTATTACCTCATCAAACCTCATTCTATCTATTTCATCGGCTAGATTCCAGGGGCTGCGTTTGGTCATCCCATCCACAATCGCGATATCTGGAGTCATTCCAATTTTCAACAAGCCCCATGTAGTGACGTCCCCGACAGAAACAATTGGTTCCCTACCATTCAACTCTACAAGTGCAGATCTCAATGCCAAGGTCGGATCTTCCTCCGGGCCATGGTGAAGTTTCCCAAACGGGTCTCTCAGGAGAGATTGAACTTCATCTGTCATGATCCTGGTGGATTGTAAAGTATCTCTTGTTATGTATCGCGTACCAGTCTGATCAATCAACCCATCCCTTATTTTTGAGCTTGAGATCAGTGTCCCATCCTCGCCTTTCTCATGTTCTACGACAATTACATCCAATGGCTTGATTCCATCTTCGGCGCGAATTGTATTGATTTGTTCGCAACTGTTTGCAGTGTCACTAGTGCAAAAAATAACGTCGGCGCGAGGGTGATCGATAGCGGGCCCTATTGGGTCTTCTAGAGTGCCAAAGGTCATTCTACCGAGTTGTTGTTGAGTAAGACTCTCTTTGATTGTGGCTTTCCTTTTCCCCTCTGACCAACATCTCCAGTCCTTTTTTTGGGCAATTTTATCACTAGTGATCCAGATCTCCAGAAATTTGCAATTTCTAAATGCCTCCCTTATGAGTCGCAAATGGCCGGCATGGACCCGATCAAAGGTGCCACCCATCAGGCCGTGTTGGTACATGACCCTTGCATGGAGGGCACTGAACTTGAGGACTACGGAAGATGTGCCCCGGGGCGTAACGGGCTCCATCATCACGGTGGCTCCGGGCCCTGACCCACCCCGGGACGTCTGTAGGAGGATGGGGTTGTCCCATGAGTCATTCCGCAGTCGTCTGGGGACCCATCATCATCCATCCGTACGATTGCTCCGTTGATCATTCCAAAGGTCACAACGGTCTTCGTCGTCCGGTCACCCTAAACGTGGTACCACGTTTCATTCTAGTCCTCCGGCGTGGGGGCTTCGTCAACGTGGTGTTGCCGTCAGGGCAGTAGTCGGAAAGAGGATGGTGATTATGAAATCATGGAATTATGACGAGGGCTTTTCATCCGATTATGCGTGATCTTGTGATCAGCAGCCTGGCAGTGATAAGGGGATCGCCTCCTGTGAGGTCAGTATGTGCGATTTCAGGCCATTTGTGAAGAGGTTGGGCTAACCAACCAACCAATGGATGCGTCCGACCGACGTAAGGAGGTAGTCCTTCTGTAGCGTTTCTCAAGGACATAATGAGATCATGGATGTTTGCTAAACTGGCCTCATCCAAGATTTCTATTCCGGGACCATAGCGTATTGACTCTTCCAACGCATTCAAGAAATCATCAGAGGGTCCTGGATGTTTGAGGTCACCGGATCCTGGGAAATGATGTGGTTCCCCACTAGGTCGAAGAGCCAATGCTGCCCATGGGATGCTGCATAGCTCCGCATTATTCCACCATTGTTCGTTCCTCAACATGTTCAACAATATCTGTTCAGCTAATGGTGCAAACCATTCCATGGGTATTTGCCTGACAATTTTTACCGAAAAAGAGGGCGTTAACCTTCCATTGCCCTCGATCACCCTAACAAACCTTGACCATGTGTGTAAATCCGAGTTGGGTTTGTCCCTCGCCGCGCTGTGTACATTGTCTAGTAGGGCTTGTTTTTCTTTTTCCTCTAAGATCTTATATGCTCCGGAAAGAGAATCAATAGAACGATCAGGTATATCGGATAACCATGCGGGTATTGCCCAAGCCCGTAGATCTTCTGTCATGTCTGGGGATACATCTGCCGCAGAAGCCAAGAGTCGACTGGCGATCCAAATTGCGCCTGATGAAGCAGTTTCTGGGGGTGCCAGGGGCCTGACCTCATATGGAAAATTAGGATTATCTTTCAACATGGTTGAGAATTTTTCTGAATATAGTGGTAGTTTTCTCTTATCTGAAATCTTGATGAATTCATGCAACTCTGAGTTTGGAACATCCTCGAACCTTACTAGATCCATCCACTTATGGTCTACTCTTCCTTTGATCCGCTTCCATCTATTCCATCTCATTTTTCTCGGGGTAGCAATGAGGGCTGCTTCTGGATGGTCTGATTCAACCGAATTAGCCCAATAGTCGTCTTGTTCGTTTTTTTCATTCAGTGCAAGTGAGATGTATTCATCCTCCACTTCAGAAACCGTAAGTTCCACCGACATAGAAGAAAACGAGGGTTCTTTTTTGCGACTGGAGTCAACTATCGCAACGCTCAATTTTGTGTCATCGATGCGTATCGGGGTCTCAATGCCATTTTGATCGGTATACCTCGCCCAGGGAAGGGGCCTAGTTGTATCAGAGCTCAGTTTGGCGACTCCTTGGGCCTTATACTCATTGTTTGAGAGAATAATTCGTCTTTCGCTGTTCCTCAATAGCTGTTTGAACATATATTCAGGTATGTCATCACCGACTTCTATCGCAACGGGAATATTCTCATTAGATTGCAAAACCCATTTGATCAGGGCTTTCCTTGCTCTGATTCCAAGATCTTTCGTACTTATGGTTTCAGATGCCGTTTCCTTCTCTTCGAATTGGGAATTCCCCCAATCAGCCCTGAATCTCCTTAGGGTCTCTTCAGGGACTCTCGACTTTCTCCTAAGAAGGATTCTATCCTTCAACGCTTGTGATCGTCTTCTGAGCTCAGATGGTTTAGTCCTTGGATGGGCCAGTTCTATCCAGCAGTCTAGAACATCCTCTGGTATGCTGGATGGATTTTTCTTGCTGTCGTGGATGCTCGATATCATTAGGTAATCATCTGGTATTGTCCTGGCAATCAACAATTGTCCCATGCGACCTTCTATGTCTATTATCAGTAGATCTGGGGCGTAAACGGGGCTAACATCTTCATGAAGTGTCCCTATTCTGAGATTAAATCCTGGTTGTGGATGGAATGGATGTTTTACTTCGTTGTATCTTGGTGTGAACCATGTGCCTGGTGCCAGTGATATGGGTCTTTTTTCACCAATCATCCTAGCTTCAAATACGTAGACTGGGCGATCTCCTTCGGAAAAGGATTCAATGGAATTTGGGTTCAATTGAACGTCTGGCATTTCTGCTATTTTTCCAGTGTGCGGATTAATCCATAGACCATCACGATTATCTACCTCGGCGAGTACCCAATGGGCCCCTTGATTTCCACTGGAATAATCTCTTGTAGGTTGCCTGTCAGGTATAGCGATCGTTAATTGATTGAATACGACAGTTGATGCCAACACCAGTCGATCTCTATCCCTGAATATCAAACAGATATCGCTTTTTGTCGAGGGGATTGGCAGACAAGACTGGGCTCTATGAATTATGTCCTCTATGACAGCTTTCCTCCCCGAGGGCGTAAGGTAGATTGACGCCCCCCTCGTACCAGCTATGGAAGCACTATCGACGAATTTTTCACGCCTGAGCCTTCTTAGTTCTGCCGACACATGCGGCATTCTTAGGTTAGTGAAGCGAGAAATTTCTGCAACGGTCATATCCGACTTGGATAGTGATGAGAGCACTCTCCTCCGATGAAGTCCCCGTATTCTTTGAGGGTCGAATGAGGGGTCGCTGTTAGATGATTTATCCAAACCTGACACCCTCTGTCAATTTTAACAGTTCTAGTTAAACATATCTTATATAAAAATATTATTTTAGTTATATTATATTACATATTTCTACTAGAATTCTTCTTTTATAAGACCATCTTTGGGTTTATCTAGTTCTTTTGGTCGTGCAACCTGCAACTTTATGTAACGAAAAAGCGAACTAAATTGAGAAGCGTTATATTTGAGTCAACAGTCCTGAGAATCAACGCCAACGAGGACGGGGCATGGTAACTGCTTAATGAGTGTGAATCAGGCCTTTTCTAAATCGCGTTAAACATGGAGGTGCGGAAATTGCGAACAACAAGACTCAGAGAAAAAATAAAGAAATTCCTAAATGAAAGAGGACAAGCAAACACAACTGAGATCCTTGAGCATGTGAATTCAACCATGCGCCATGGGACAACTCCACAACAACTGGGCAATGTCCTCTCGAAGGACAAGGATATTCGAAAGATTGCAACGACCAAGCGGGGTGGCGCGCTTTCGGGAAGATACGAAATTTGTGTATGGACCCTACGAGACGACGATCCTGGGCACGGATTCGAAGCTTAGATGGTATGGGTTATTGACTAAGCCCCTCTTTCCAGCCTCCCTCAGAGGCAAGTGAGTTCTCGGCACTTCTTTTGAGTAGTTTCATTTGTGCGGCCTCAGTTTGTGATCTTGCCCACAAAGAAAGTGCATCTGCCAACAATGCTCTTCCAAAAGAGAAGGTAATTGGCCATGGTGGTTTGTCCGCGATCTGATTTATCCTGTTGAGGTGGTTTGTGGCGTTGTAATCAGACTGGCCTCCCGAAAGGAATGCGATACCTGCTACTTCGTTGGGAACATTTTGTTGGAGTGCTTCGCAAGTTAATTTTGCAACTTCATCGGCCGTTCTACCAGGTGATTCTTTTCCTGAAAGTACCATATTTGGCTTGAGAATAGTCCCAGATAGCATAACACCCTGTATTTGACATTCTGAATAAACGGCTTTTAGTACCCTAGATGTGACTTCGAAACATTCCATAATGCTGTGGCCACCATCCATCAACACCTCAGGCTCGATTATGGGCACAAGACCCTGTTCCTGACATATTGAGGCATATCTCGCAAGAGCGTGGGAATTTGTTGATACTGATGCTGCGCTGGGACGGTTTTCAGATATGGAGATAACTGCTCTCCATTTTGCGAACCTTGCACCCATGTTGTAGTATTCCTCACACCTTTCCCTGAGTCCATCCAATCCCTCTGTGACGGTCTCTCCTGTGTGTCCGGCCAATGGTTTTGCGCCAGTATCTACTTTTATCCCCGGAAGGATTCCTCTGTCAGTCAAATATCTGGGAATAGGGGTGCCTTCTTCCATTTTTTGTCTAATTGTTTCATCAAATAGAATTACTCCGGAAATGTATTTTTCTAACCCGGGTGTAGAGAACATTGCGGTTCTGTACAGTCTTCTAGACTCCGGATTTGCTTCAACACCCACTGCTTCGAGTCTTTTTGACATTGTTCCATTGCTTTCATCGGCTGCGAGAATTCCCTTACCTTGGCGAACTAGTGATTTTGCAATTGTTTCCAGAGGGTGGGAGGTCATACTAACGATGCTTCCACCCGGGGAGGTATGAATGAATGCATCGAATAGGATCTACACATTGAATGTCATTTTTTCTATCCTTGTCGTTGATGTGCTTACGTCGATAACCTCCGAGGTGACCACTATAGACCCATCAGGATTCTTAACAGGCCCCGGGACTCGGCCCCTACAAACTCCGGACCCTATGTACACCGAGTCTTTGGACGAGCACAACTCATCCCTTCCCCATATGTGTTCCATCTTATCTCCTACCATCTGAATGGCCCTTTTTTTGTGGGCGGGGTTTGTAGTCACCAACCGCCCCTCGAAGAAAGCGTTCAGACCACGTAAAGCGGTTGCGGTAATTACTCCCTCAGGCGCTGCGCCAATACCCATCAACAAGTCGGTGGAGGAATTTCTGTCTGCCGAATCCAGAGCTGCGGTAATGTCCCCGTCCCCAATTAGTGAAACCTTTGCGCCCATGATTTGTATCTTTGATATGAGATCCTCGTGCCTCGGACGATCCATCACAACGACTTCCAAGTCCGATATTGGTTTATTCAGTGCGTCTCCAGCAGCCTCAAGATTGTATTCTACGGTACCCTCGAGGCTAATTTCTCCGATAAGCGCAGTGCATCCTGCCAACTTGTCCATGTAACAGTCAGGCGCATGCAACAACTCACCTCTGGGTGCGGCTGCTAAAACGGCCATAGCGTTTGGTCTGTTGTAAGCCACATGATTTGTGCATTCCAACGGATCGACCGCAATGTCAATCTTCTCTGCGTGTGGATCATCTCTGAGAGAACCCAACATCTCCCCAATCCAGAGCATTGGGGCATCGTCCCTCTCTCCCTCTCCAATCGCTACTCTTCCATTGAATGGAATGGAATCAAAAACTGATCTCATTGACTCTACTGCCGCTCCATCTGCGGCTTTTCCATCCCCCTTGCCAACCCATTCGTGAGCTGCTAGGGCAGCAGAACTTGTCGCGCGAATGAAATCATTGGTAAGGTCGCGCACAGGCATGAATGCCGGATACGGGCACGAACCATCAATTCTCTGTTGGAATCTTCACTTTTGTAATTACAGCAACGTCGCTAATTCTTGTCTCAGGATATTGCCCGGTTGAGTCCTTCAGTATTGGCTTTAGCATGTCCCAAGCACAAAGCAAAGCTGTCGAAACGCCACTAAGAGCCTCCATCTCAACACCTGTCTTTGAGGTTGTGGACACAGTCACAATGCATTTCAGTCCATTTTCCACGTTTTGCCATTCGACGTTGCAACCCTCAATGGGTATCGGATGGCAATGAGGCAGACTCAAGGGGGTTTTTTTTACTGCTAATATCGCTGCTAACGAAGCAGAATTTCTGACATCTCCCTTCTCTGTGGCTCCTTCATGTACCTTTGAAACCACCATCGGTGACACGCACAAGACTCCAGATGCAGAAGCGCGGCGAATGATGGTTGATTTTTCACTGATGTCGACGATCATGGGGGTTTTCGTCATGGGTACCGCTGAGGCAGGGAGTACTTAGGCGGGAGGGTTCACCCCAGGCCCTCGATCCAATATGAGCCACTCTGAGTTTTTTCTTTTTTCCAAATGGGTGCTTGACGTTTCAATTCGTCTATTGTCCAACTGCAGCCTGCAAAAGCCTCAGCTCTATGGGCAGAAGTTGCATGGATGCACACAATAATTTCACCAGGCAACACAGTCCCCTTCCGGTGTGTGATTGATATTGAATGAAGGCTGTATTGATTTAATGCTTTATTTCCTATATCCATTAGTACTTGGGGGAGTTTTTCATCCCAAGTCTCAAACTCTAAACTCAAAACCTTCTCACTCTCATTTACCGGCCTCACAATTCCAATGAATGATGCAATCGCACCAACACCATCTTTGCTCAATTCAGAAAGCAAGCCCATTGTATCGATCGGGCCTTCAGTGACTGAAACCGCTACTGGCACATGCCACCGTGGCAGTTCAGAGGGATAGTGCTTATCTCTACATGGGAACTGCAACTAGCGTGAGCGAGCGGGTTGACATACTCGGGGCTGGACTATCTGGGTTGTCCTCTGCCATAATATTGGCGAAGTCGGGAAAAGAAGTCCACGTTCATGAAGTTAGGCAGGATAGCGGGGCAAGATTTGACGGAGATTTTCAAGGAATAGAGAATTGGACATCAGAGATTGATTTCTTCGATGAAATGCGGGAATGGGGGCTTGATCCGAATTCTTTCAAGTCAAATCCGTTTGGAGTTGTCGACTTGGTCCATCCGGATGACGTAATTACCAACCCTGTGACAAACGGGGTTGCATTCAGAGTTGTCGAACGAGGTACGGATAGTCACTGCATAGATCAAGGCTTCAAGAAAATGGCACTTGAAGCCGGAGTGAAAATTCACTACGGTGTGAAAGTGAATCCTTCTCAATGTGACATAATTGCGGCTGGACCCAAGGAGTCCAGCGCAGTGGCCTTCGGAGAGATTTTCGAGACCGGTCATCCCAATCATGTGACTTTTCAATTAAATGACAAACTGGCACCCGGAGCTTACAGCTACATGATCATCATCGATGGAGTGGGATTAATTTGCACTTGCCTGTGGAGAAAACAACGCAAGAGCGGACGGTTCCTAGACGAAACAATAGCTTGGTATGATAAACACTATGACTTAGATAGGAAACCAATAAAACGAGTCGGTGGAAAAGGAGATTTTTCACTCCCTGAAAAATACGTATTTGATGGTAGGTACTATGTCGGTGAGGCTGGTGGGCTTCAAGACTTTATGTGGGGATTTGGCATGAGATACGCAATTACCAGCGGGGTTTTGGCGGCAAAGTCCATGCTAGGAGAGGTCAGTTATGAGAAAGAGGTCAGGACGAAACTACTCCCACTCGTCAAAGTGAGCGCGACGAACCGATTCATAATGAACAGGATGGGAGACAGGGGTTTCAAGGCAGTCGCGAAACACTGGATGAGAGATCAAAAGAAAACAGGTGATGGACTGGGGTTTATGCGTCTGATCTACAAGCCTGGTATCTTCAGGAGGATGTTGTGGCCATTAGTTCGTTTTGGTATGCTAACCAAGGGAGTTACCTCTGATGGCCGGTCTTATCTTAGGATGCCATTCAGGAAGGCACTGAAGCGAGACGATTGGAAGCCAAGTGCGGAGGCCAAGCTAGTGGCTGCACAATGGAAAAATATTCAGAGGACAGGTGGAAAAACTTCCTTCAATTCAAGCGACCAGTGATAGTTGGTTCTGAATCAATAGTTCCATCCATCGCTTGGTTGATATGGGCCATTACCATCGGATGGCCATGGCAGATTGGCCAGAGCTAGCACCAATGAAAAACAAACTCGTCAACTATGGGGTCACAGAGAATGGAATCGCGATCATCGAATTGATCTCAGACTCAGAGGGAGCACCTCTCCAGGAAGGAAAGACCCCCGTAAACACCTACACTCGAGAGATGTGGCATGATATAGACGATGCGATTTTGAGCGCAAGATTCGATGATGATGTCAGCGTAATCCTCCTCACAGGCCACGGAGACAAGTTTTTCTCCGCTGGAGCGAGCATAAAGTACCTCAACAAACTAAGTCCGAGATACAAATATTTCTTCTGTCTCCACGCCAATGAAACACTCAGCAGACTGGAACAAACTCCCAAGTTGGTTATTGCTGCTCTCAACGGTCACACTGTGGGCGGTGGTTTGGAGATTGCCATGGCCGCAGATATTCGAATTGCAAGAAAAGGGAATTTCCAAGTCGGACTACCAGAGGTCTCTCTGGGGGTTTTAGCCGGGACTGGAGGTACTGCAAGACTTTCTCGACTAGTTGGTAAGGCAAAGTCAATGGAGATCATGGTCACAGGAAGAAAGTTCCAGTTTGAAGAAGCAAAGGACATGTCACTCGTTCATGACATATACGACAGCATGAGTCTAGATGAATTTCGCCAAGATGTCTTGGATTACGCTGGACAATTCTCGCTGCCGTTTGCTGCCGCAAAAGCCATTGGCAACATAAAAAGGAGTGTGCAAAGTGGTCTTGAGATTCCATTAGAGTACCATCTTGCATTGGAAAGAGAACTACAATCAGACCTCTTCCAATCAGAAGATGCGAAGGCCGGGATAGCAGCATACGTAGACAAGAAGACACCGAAATTTACTGGAAATTGATTTTTCATATCGGACATTGAACTCATGGATCAAGCCCGAACTTGAAATACGACCTAATCTTTCAAGGGACCATGAGCAAGACGGATGTAGTTGAGGCATATACCCCCAATTTTGAGGGCTGGGTCAGAGAATTCCATGAATGGCAAACTAGGATAGGATTCGACCCAGCATGGTTAGGTGACTATCGATTTGAGATCAGATTCGACTGGGATTCCGCGGGGAAGACCATCGAATTCGGAGATTTCGAAGGAATGCCAAAATGGAGCAGGAGGATGCAAATCCCTCAGCAAAACATTCGTGATGCTATAATTAACATGATTAGCGTCCAAGGAGACACAGAGTTTGCATCTGTCGAACAGCAGAATCACTTACTTGCCACCGCCCCAACAGAATACGACAGAAAATCCGCATTGAGGATAATGTGTGAAGAGCAGCGACATGGATGGCAGATGGCGTACCTATTGTGCACATACTTCGGAGAACAAGGCGTAAGAGAAGCTGCAAAATTGCTTGAGAGGAATGCGCAAGATGGAACTAGGCTCCTTGGTTCTTTCAACGCCCCTATAGATCACTGGCTAGATTTCTTTTGCTTTACTCACTTCATAGACAGAGATGGGAAGTATCAATTGAAAATGCTCTCCACTAGTTCATTTCAGCCTCTATCTGCATCCATGGGGCCCATGTTGAAAGAGGAGTCTTTCCACCTAGGAACCGGGGCAAATGGGCTAAGAAGGATTGTTAAAGCGGGAGTTATCCCAGTCTCATTTCTACAGAAATACATCAACAAGTGGGTGAGCACGGGACTCGACCTATTTGGCACGGACGAATCCACATCAGCCCAATGGGCATATGTGTATGGCGTTAAGGGTAGATACGACGAGAGGGAATCCGAGCAAGAGGCTGACCGAGAACACCTGAATGAAGCCAGTAGGGGGTTGTACTTCGATGAGTTAAAAGCAGAAATGGTAAGAATAAGCAAGGGTCGAAAAGAAGGCGAACCGGAACTATACATACCATCTGACAAGTTCAACCGGGGGATAGGAAAATATTCGTCAGAGATGTATACCGTCAAAGGAGATGAATTTGAGGGGAGTCCGGAGGAATACCGAGCCTACCTCTCCGAAGTCCTGCCATCAGATGAAGATGAGCGTAAGCTTGTGGAGGAGTACATGGCCCCCGGCGTAGAGTGGATTCAATATCGTGAGTGGAAGGGCTGATCCCTAAGCAATAACTGGAGATGATCTGATGCAAACTCACGCGCTATTGAACGTTGATAGGAAATTGCTCGCACCATTTTTCGATAGGGTGCCCGAGTTGTTCGACAAATATCACAACCGTGAAGAAGAGAAACCAGATGTCTACGAGGAGTTGTTGTACAAAATCCACAGACCTCTCACTAGCGAGATGCTGGACATGATCGATGACTGGATGGGGCTCGAACATCGTAATCTAAACCAAGACCAGGAATTGATGCTGCGCCTTTTCTTACTCGCAATTAGATATCCAGACACGCTACTTCTAGAAAGCCTTGATGACGTCATCACAAACGATGTCCGTAGAATATCAGCGTACCTACACTTCACTAGTCACACCTACACGATTTGGGACCAGGACACGCGATCAGGACTGAAAAAACTAGGATTTGACATTCCTGACACCACAAAAGCAGACCCATTCATTTATGGCGCCTACGTGGGTACTATTGAGCTGATTAAAGATCTAGCTCCCTTCACCTGCTTCCTAGAGCACGACGTCCCAAGACAACGGTTGTTTCAGGCTGCAATTGCTCAGTATGGTCGCGAAGCCTGAAGTCCTTTGTTATCCCTGATTGCATCATGAGGGATGAGGGGATAGGGACTGTCGCAGTGATTGGCGCGGGAGCGATGGGTGCTGGAATTGCACAAGTGTTTGCGGAAAAGGGATTTGAAACCCGACTTTTCGATCCATATCCTGAGAGTCTAGAACGAGGAATAAATCAAATCAATGACTTCTGGAAAAAGGGGATAGAACGAGGGAAAACCAACATAGAAGACAAAGAAAATTGGTCCCGAAATCTTAGCTATGGGGGAGAACTAGAGAAAACCACAAGCGATGCAGACTTGATAATTGAGGCCGCTCCTGAAAACCTAGACCTCAAAAAAGGGATATTCTCTGAACTGGATAAGATTGCAAAGCCGGGAGCGATTCTTGCAAGCAACACATCCAGCCTCTCGATCGGGGCGCTGGCTGACGGCCTTTCGCGACCTGAGAGAGTGATTGGAATGCATTTTTTCAATCCAGTGCCACTAATGAAACTATTAGAGATCGTCCGACATGACAAAAACGATCAAAACACGATAGATACCATCCGAAAGATAGGGGCTATAATCGATAAGACTACTATTCTGGTGAATGATGTGCCAGGTTTTGCAACTAGTCGACTTGGGGTTGTTCTTGGGAACGAGGCTATTCGTATGCTTGCAGAAGGAGTGGCATCTGCATCAGACATTGACACTGCAATGAGGCTTGGGTACAAGCACCCAATGGGGCCTCTCGAATTGTCAGACATGGTTGGACTGGACGTCAGAAGGGATATCCTCAACGGTTTATCAGAGTCACTTGGTGACCAGAGGTATCTCCCCCATCCGCTTCTTGAAAAATTAGTCAAGGAGGGAAGCCTCGGAAAAAAGACTGGGATCGGCATTTACCATTGGAAGGACGGTCAAAAGGCTGATCGAGAGGACCTTGGGGGGCGATGATACTGGATTTTTCTGGGGCGAAAGTCCTTGTCACGGGTGGTGCCGGAGGGATAGGAACTGAGATATGTCGCCAGTTGCATGCTTTTGGGGCAGAAGTCGTAGTACACTATTACAACTCAAAACTCCGAGCAGAGGATCTTGCAAAGGAGATTGGTGGTATTGCAATTCAAGCCGATTTGACGGACGAAGATGATGCAGTCAACCTTTTCAAACAAATTGAGGATTTACACGGGAGCCTGGACTGTTGTGTCGCAAACGCTGGTAAGTACCCGACTGAATCGCTACCAGCGTGGGAGATCAGTGGTGACAGGCTGTCGGAGACTCTCGATCTAAATCTCAAAGTTTCATTCTACACATCTCGAGAGTTCTTGAGGCGTGCGGTGGAGCGTGGAAATGGTTCTCTAGTACTGGTTGGTTCAACAGCTGGCATCCATGGAGAGCGGGGTCATGTTGACTATGCATGCGCTAAAGGGGCCATCACAAGCGGCTTACTCAAAACTCTGAAAAATGATGTAGCAGGGACTGGAGTCAGAGTCAATGCTGTGGCACCGGGCTGGACACTTACCGAGTCAAAAATCAACGATGGCTTCGATGAGAGTATTTCAAAAACAGCGCTAAGGACTATGTCGATCAAAAAATTGGCGATTCCAAAAGATGTGGCTTCAGCGGTCTCTTTCCTACTTCATGACGCATATAGTGGACACATCTCCGGGCAAGTTCTAGAGGTATCAGGCGGTATGGAGGGTAGAATTATTCCAGGGGTTGATGAATGAATTGGCCGAACTATGGATAGAAGCTATTGGCCTGTTTGCAGGTATGATCGGCGTGATTGCATGGATCCCCCAAATAAAGGAGGTTTGGTTTGCGGGAAAACACGAGGGTATCTCGCTTCCAACCTTCGGTTTGATTGCAACCGCACTCTCTGCTTGGCTGATTTACGGAGTTTTAATCAGATCGCTATCAATCATACTCGCAAATCTCGCAGCGTTGGGATGCATTTCATTGATAATCCTTGGAGTAATTCGATTGCGAGGACATGAATGACTCATTTCATAAAATTTGGATCCCTTTTTTCCAGGAAAGATCTTACTCCTTCCTTGAAGTCATTTTCCATTGCTGCCGCAACCATCAGTTGTCTTTCAAACTCAAGTTGGGTTTCAAAAAATGTGGTTGTGGATGCATCTAGAAGTTGTTTCGTACCTCGTCTACTGCTTTCTGACCATGAACCCCATTTCCCTGCGACCTCAATAGATCTTGAGATTAGTTCAGACTCCGGAACTATCTCGTCCAGGGCCCCGTGTTCAAGGGCCTTCTCTGAACTCCAAACTTGATTCTCGAAGAAGAAAACCTTTGATTTCTGAAGCCCGACTAACCTCGGCAGGAGCCATGTTGTGCCCCCATCCGGTGAAAGGCCTAACCGGAAGAACGCGGCGGCAAGTTTGGCTTTGCCATTCGAGATACGGTAGTCAGTACTCAATGCAAGACCCAAACCCCCGCCTGCAGCAGCACCGTTTATCGCACCGACAAACACCGTAGGTGTTCTTCTCATGCGCAACAGAAGGGGGTGTAAGTGTCCGGTCATTGACTCAACTAACTCCCTGATGACCCCTGCGTCTATCGCCTCGTCAAACTTGTCAACAGGGCCTCCCGCGGAAAAGAAATTTCCAGTTCCGGTCAACACAACGGCATTTGTATCGGGATCCTCGATCAATCCGTCAATCGTACTTACGACGTCCTCAATGGTCCCCGAGGAAAAGGTGTCCCGGGAGGTTTTCTCGGAGAATGTGACTAAAGCAACGTGCGGAGAGGGGTGGTTGACTGAAAGCACCATGGAGCCCCACAGGAGCCCTTGGCTATGAACTCCATGAACGTGATAAGGGAATGTCGCCTACGCAAGGTCATGATAACAAGGGATATGCTGTACATCAACGGTTCTTGGACCGCATCCAGCGGTAATTCTGCCCTGCTCGTTGAGAATCCAACCAGTGAGGAAATTATTGGTTCAGTTCCTGACGGGACAATTCAGGACGTTGATTTAGCAGTGGAAGCCGCGAAAAATGCATTTGATTCGTGGTCGAAATCGACGATAAAAGAAAGAATCAGAATTCTGCATGCATTATCAGAGTCATTCAAAGAGAGGTCAGAGGAACTTGCTGAGATCATTACCCACGAAGTTGGGACTCCCATAGAATACTCCAGAATCGCGATGGTCGGGACACCGAGGGTGGTTTCGAAAAGTTACGCCAAGTTGCTTGACTCATACGATTGGGAAGAGGAAGTTCGAAATTCAATAATTGTCAAAGAGCCGATCGGGGTATGTGCCTTCATTACCCCCTGGAATTTCCCATTGCATCAAATCATTGGAAAGGTGGCTCCGGCAATAGCGGCAGGATGCACGATGATATTGAAACCCTCCAGAGAAGCGCCGATTAATGCATTCGTTTTAGCCGATATGCTTCATGAGATAGGGCTTCCAGATGGCGTGTTCAATCTCATAAGTGGTCGAGGATCGACGGTAGGGAGCAGGTTGTCTTCCCATCCCGATGTTGATATGGTCTCCTTCACAGGTTCTACATCCGCGGGCATAGCAGTAACTGAGGATGCTGCCAAAACTGTCAAGAGAGTGACTCTGGAGTTAGGGGGAAAAAGTGCAAACGTTGTATTGGAAGATGCTGATGTAATTAGAGCTGCAAAGTCTTCAATCTCCGCATGTTTTGCCAACTCTGGTCAGACATGTTCTGCGCTCACCCGACTTATCGTCCCAGAGTCGAAAATATCAGAGATGATTCACGTAATTGCGGAAAGGGTGTCAAAATACAAAATAGGAAATCCGATGGATTCTTCAACCCGATGTGGGCCAATGGTTTCTGCGAGCCAGAAAGAGAGTGTCTTGGAATTTATCCGGGCGGGAATCGCAGAAGGGGCGACCTTGGTCGCTGGCGGACCGGAAGACGTAGGTGAATTTGAGAAAGGACATTTTGTAAGACCAACGGTTTTCAAGGACGTAAAACCGAGCATGAGGATTTGGAAAGAGGAGATTTTTGGTCCTGTTCTCTGCATAGCTTCCTACAAAGACGAAGATGAGGCATTGGAACTCGCAAATGACACAGAGTACGGCCTCTCTGGAGGTGTATGGTCATCTGATCCGGATAGGGCCTTACAATTCGCCCGGAAGATGCGAACAGGGCAGGTTAGCATAAACGGAGGTCCTTTCAATGTGAGTGCGCCGTTTGGAGGATACAAGAAATCAGGTAATGGTCGTGAATTGGGAGTTTATGGGCTTGAAGAGTTCCTAGAAATTAAATCTATACAGAAACCAATACAATAATTCAACTTGATTCCTCGAAGCAGTATGGACACGTTTCTCCCAAGACGTATTTCCCAGACGTTTGCTCTTCGACTGTAAGTGGCTCCCTGCAACTGAAGCACATCTGAATGTTTGATTCCTCCAGGTTCGCATCTAGAGCGACTCTTTGATCGAACACAAAACAATCCCCTTCCCAGTGTGAGTCGCCAAAGTCATCCAAGTATGCTAGGATGCCTCCCTCCAACTGGCGTACATCTTGAAAACCAGAGTTTAGCATCACCGCAGACGCTTTCTCGCACCTAATTCCACCCGTGCAGTACATCACTATGGTCTTAGATTTCAAATCATCTGGCAATTTTTTTACAGCATCAGGAAAATGACGGAATGTGGGAATTTGGAGGTCTAATGCTCCTTTGAATTTACCCACTCTGGTCTCGTAGATATTTCTTGTATCCAGAATTACTACGTCTGAACCATGGTCCAACATATCTTTGAATTCGTTAGTAGAAATGTGAGGACCTGTGAACTTTAGAGGTTGAATTTCATCCATCCCGAGTGAGATAATTTCTTTTTTCTTTTTTACTAACATTCTACGAAAAGGCTGGTACTCAGTGTAGCTGAACTTAAGTGGTATTTCGCCTAGTCTCGGGTCTTCATTTAACAAAGCAAGAAATTTATCGATCGATTTTTGAGAGCCAGCCAGAAAGAAATTTATTCCATTCTTGCTCAATAAAACTGAGCCTTTCAACTCATTTTTTTGGCATTGGGAAAGGATTCTTTCCCTGAGTGAATCTAAATCATGTAATTCGACGAATTTGTAACCAGCGATGTTAACAACTCGGTTCATGCTTCCGACCCAATGTATCAATTGACTGATCTACATGCCTCCGAATCTGGGTCAGGTTATTTGTTAATCGACCAAGGATATGAACGCTGACGTACAATATGGAGGGGCGGATACAGGGTTGCATCTGCTAGGATTCCCTCCTGGAATTTCGACCCAATAGTCAATACCGTCAACTTTTGCTGGGTAGTCAGTGGATATACTGTGCGCTCCGGAAGTGAGTGCTGCGATTAGCCTGGTAGTATCGTTATTGTCCGCTTCCTCTCCTCCACTATCCGCCCGTGTTCTCACGATATATCCGCTACTAACTAAATCCTCAATGTCGGAGTGTGAGTTAACAGGGTCTATGAGTGAAAAAAAACCCCTTGCATGATCCGGAGAATCAGCAAGTGAAGTGAACATTGGGAACATTGCACCATTTGGATAGAAGTCATCCAGGTAGATCTGTCTCATATCACCCGTGGCTAGTAGGATAAAAATCGTCTTCCCCTTTCCACTCTCTATGGTCGGCCAACCCTCAATTCTCAGGGCCTCTCCCGGGTCTGAATAATTGCCTTGGATTTGTTTTGGGGTTATGGTTTTGTTATCTGGCCAAAATTGAGTTAATTCATGTTCAATCTGACCTAAAAGATCAGAGGTTTGAATTGTCGCAGTTATTTCTAGACTTTGTTCCAACCAGTCCTTTGGTTCAATCCACACGAATGTAGTATGGTGGGATGGGTTGTTTTCAGACCATTCCAATAGTACCTCCAAGCAATTTTCAAATGTAGGGCATGTTGTTCCCGAATCATACTGATTATGGTACACCCTGAGACCACCTCTGGGGTCCCACCAGACATCTATCTCGAATTGTCTCACTCCCTGTTCTGAAGCCTGAACGTCCAGGGTTTCGTGCGTGTACATGTACTCTCTTGTCGGAGAAATGATTGGCTCCACATGGTACGAATTATGTGTCCCTTTCATCTGTAAGTGATTTATTCGAAGATCTGGATCTAGTATGTTGTGATTCAGATCATCAGTCATGGCATTAGAACTAAAACAGCCAGAGAAAGGGGCAATTAGTAACATTATCAAAACTGAAAGTATCACTGATTTGGTGCACATCTCATGTTTTAGATCATGGAAGAGTCTCATCTTATAGTAGCCTCATTTATTCTCAGCACAAGGGAAGATCTGCTGATCAATCACTGAGGGAGCCAGTGTTGACAACAGGAGTTGTGTCAGTTTCGGAGCATAGAACAACCAGCAGATTACTTACCATCGTCGCTTTTTTATCCTCATCGAGTTCAATGATCTTCTTTGCACTTAGTTGTTCCAGTGCTAGTTCTACCATTCCGACTGCTCCATCGACAATCTCCCTGCGAGCAGCAACCACCGCGGCCGCCTGTTGTCTGCGAAGCATGGCCTGTGCTATCTCCGTCGAATATGCAAGATAGCTTATCCTAGCCTCCAAAACTTCTATTCCGGCTCTTGCCAGTCTCGCTTCCACGGAAGTCTGGAGCTCCTCAGCGACTGCATCTTGATGGCTGGAGAGAGTTATTCCGCCGATATCCTTCTCCTCTATCGCGTCATATGGATATTTTGTGGCCATTTCTCTCAGTGCAGCTTCACTTTGTATTTGCACATAGTGGTCATAGTTCTCCACTTCAAATAGCGCCTCGGCGGAATCAAATACCCTCCACACAACAACCGCTGCTATGTCTATTGGGTTTGCATTGACGTCATTTACTTTCAGTTTGTTGGATTCAAAGTTATTTATTCTGAGGGATATCCTAGTTTTTGTATACAGGGGATTCAGGAAGAATCGAAATCCTTCGTCCTTCAATGTTGCCGCATATTTTCCAAAGAATTGGACCACAACTGACTCATTTGGGTTAATGATGACGTAGCTGTTAAACATTACAAGGAATAGAGGTACGGTGAGAATTAGGATCAATACCGATAGGCCCCCGGTTGGAGCAATAAGGATCATCAAAACCAAGTTGGTGACTGCTAACGCCAGATGCAGGATCAGACCAAGAAATCCGTTGATCGCCTTTGCGTTTATATCCTTGAAAGTGGGCTCCAAATCCTTCAAATTAGTTGACATAGGTCTATTTTCCATATACATTGGTGAGAAATATACGATTTAATTCTATCACAGGATCTGGATGGAAATTGTATTCAGTGCACAGTATGTGATCAAATCCTAACCAATTGACACGACAATGAATTTCAATCAATAACAAATCTTGCAATTTTACTAATTTTTACTGCCTGTCACAACCACAATGTTACCTACAGAAAGAATGAGATAACTGTAGTACTACGACCTGCCATGGAATTAATCTTGGATTCGGCGATAATCGAAGAAGTTGAAGATATTTCGAAGTGGGGTGTTCTCGATGGTGTTACTACGAATCCATCCCTGATTAGGAAATCAGGGAGAGACTTCGAGGATACAATTCGAAAGATAGCTGAAATTTGTCCCGGACCGATTAGTGCGGAGGTCACGTCTCTCACTGCGAATGAGATGATCGAGGAAGGGATGGATCTGAAATCTAGGCTCCCAAAAAATGTCATAATCAAGATCCCCTGCACTCCAGATGGCTTGGCAGCGACAAAAACCCTTTCTGGAAGAGGTATTCCTGTAAACGTCACCCTCGTTTTCTCCGTATCACAAGCCCTCCTGTCTGCAAAGGCTGGAGCAGCGTATGTCTCCCCATTTCTTGGGAGATTAGACGACATCGGCCAAGACGGACTCGGACTGATTGAGGAAATCAGCCAAGTTTGGAGTGCACAGGGAATAAAAAATTGCAAGATTTTGGCAGCTTCGATTAGATCTAGACGTCACGTGGAAGTTTCAGCGAGGTTGGGAGCGCAGGCGGCAACCATCCCATACAACATCTTCACCAAATTAATTCAACACGAGCTCACAGATTCAGGCTTGGACAAATTCATGTCCGACTGGGAGGCTGTGAAATCTGAAGGAAGGGCATGATCAGTAAACGCCAATGTTGCTAAGTTCTCTGTTGATCGACTCCTCAAAATCTTCTGTGGTGCCATCATTCATGATCTTGATGTCCGCAAGATCCATCACTAACTTCAAGCCCCAGCCCCATTCTCTTGACTCCCTTTCCTCAAAACCTCCATCATCTGATCTTGACCTTTCAATTACCCTCTTTTTTCTCATTTCCTCGGATGCGTCAATTGCGATCACCAGCATTCTAGGGTGTGAGGATTGCAACCTTTCCATTTCCTCAATCTGTCGTACTCCGTCAATCACAACATGTGAAACTTGAATGAATTCATCGACTTGCGGTAAAATCCGTTCCATTATCACCGATGGGCCGAATTCATTCCTGAGGTCCTGTGCCACGAAACTCATGATTTTTGCTTCAGGCTCCATTCCCCTCGATTTTACTTCCTCTCTAACGACATCACCTAACGTAAGGGCACGCCATCCCTTCTTCTGAAGTATATCGCTGACCTTGCCCTTTCCAGATCCAGGAGGGCCAGCAATTACCAAAACTCGTTTGTCAGACATATCTGCACTGTATCAGTGAGGGCTATTGATTATCTCGCCTCTATCTTCCCTTCCATTTAGGTTTCTTCTTAGAGAGGAAGGCCTCAACTCCAATTGAAGAGTCCTCGGTGTCAAAAAGCGCGACGAATTCCGACCTCTCCGCGAGTATCCCCTGCGTTAGTGGGAGATCCAAGGACGATCTGACTGCCCTCTTCGCTACTTTAACAGTGTATGGAGATTTTTGTGCAATTCTGCCAGCTAGGGCAATAACCTCTTCTCTCAATTTTGTCGATGGGTAAACCGAATTGACCAACCCAATTTCTAATGCTCTGGTAGCCGGAACCATCTCCCCGGTAAGAATCATCTCCATGGAGATTCCATATCCTACTAGGTTTGTCAATCGTTGAGTTCCACCGCCACCCGGTATCAATCCAAGATTAATTTCTGGTTGCCCGAAATTTGAGTCCTCGGATGCGATTCGTATGTCGCATGACAGGGCCAATTCAGTTCCGCCACCTAATGCATAACCATCAATCATCGCAATCGTCGGCTTTGTGAGATTCCAGATTTTCTCCCATGCATTATTTTCGAAGAAAGGCCTCACATCATCTGAGCCCTGTCCCGAGAACTCCGAGATATCTGCTCCAGCTGCAAAAGCCTTGGGCTTTGGTCGTTCATCTCCCGGATCCGATTGTGCTCCGGTGATCACGATAACTCGAACTGAATCGTCAGATTCTGCTTTGTCACATGCTTGTATCAATTCTTTGTGAGTGGCTCTGTTGAGGGCATTCAGCCGATCTGGGCGATTCAGTGTCCAGATTTCTATGCAACCACCTGCTGGATTTGTAGAAACATCGATCCTCTCGACATTGACGAGATCCTCTGTCATAACCCTCCGTGTACCACCTCACAGTTCAACCTCTCCATTGTTTCAGGATATGGGAGGCGGAGGAGGAGGCAAACCAGATGGGGGGGGTGGTGGTGGTGG
This sequence comes from Euryarchaeota archaeon UBA558, assembly GCA_002507175.1. Classification (GTDB taxonomy): domain Archaea; phylum Thermoplasmatota; class Poseidoniia; order Poseidoniales; family Thalassarchaeaceae; genus MGIIb-N1. The sequence goes on along the minus strand of DAZE01000017.1, from coordinate 92,096 downwards.
ATCTGGCTCCGCATCCGAGTCCTCAGAAGCTTCGGAGATTTCCACAACTGAATCTTCATTGTTCATCTTGTTGTGCTCGAAAGGTATCTCTCTGTTGACCTTGAGGATTCTCTGGTCATCCAATCTAACGAAAGTCGATCCTATAACACCATTTGAGACACTCGAGTAGTCGTAATTCAGTATCTTCAGACCATGATGTTTGTTGTTGACCAGCTCATTGAGGCCTTCTCCATCCTCTCTATCAGCCCATTCCCTGAGTCGCCTAGTTCTCATTGGAGCGAGGGCCTTTCTCCTGTCTCTCTCGATCTTGTCTCTAATTTCGGATCTACGTTCCCTTCTAGTTTCAACAAACAACTCCACTTCGTCTTCAAATTCGGTCTGAGCATCGCTTGATACTGCGTATTTCTCAGCTACCCTAGGGGAGTCGCTAGCCTTGGACTCACCCTGGCTGGATTGCTCTTTCAAAGTAGGTGTGTTAACCTCATTCGACTTATTTTCGATTGGTGTCTTGCTGGTGATGGTCTCCTCCTTTGTGTTGAATGTCATCGAGGAACTTTCTGCCAGAGACGATACAGGGGCCGGATCTGCTTGATACCGCGAAATCGGTGCGACAATTTGTTGTTTGGGCTTACCGGTGAATAGAAGGATGGCCATCAATGAAAGAATTGTAGTGGCGCCTGCTATTCTTGTAATGGGCGTTAGTGACCCTTGTAAAATGAGGAATACAGGCGATCCCAAGAGGAATAATGCCCAGATCAATAGACGGGGGATTGACGCCATGTGCCTACCACGCTGGCAGTAGATATTCAGATTGACGGAACTAACATTGCATCAGACAGGATATTTAGCGCATTTGCTCTATGCGAGAGCCTCGATTTCTCAAATTTCGTCATTTCAGAGAAAGTACGGCCATCCCCCTCGATAGGTATGAAAATTGGATCATACCCAAAACCTTGATCACCTTTGGGTTCAAGTGCTATGATTCCCTCACAAAATCCTTCAAAGGACTGGATTTCACTACCGTTCCAGACAGATAAGGAGGCTGTGTATCTAGCATTTCTTGTTCCCACTCCATCCATCAGCCTGAGTATTCCATTCGGCCCAATCCTGGAATAGACATAGGAGGAATAAGGACCTGGAAAACCGCCGAGTTCATCTATCAAGAGACCAGAGTCTTCAACCATTATCCAATCATCATCGAACTCATCTCCAATCTGTTCCAACACTTGCCTAAGTTTTGACGTTGCAACTTCATTGAAGGCATTCATCTGAGGTTCAATAACACGAATTCCGGGTTTAAGAACGCTGAGTAGTTCTAGTCTTATCCCTCTTGACATCATCAATTCGCTTGCTTCTAGAAATTTACCTTTGTTCCCGGTGTGAAAGAGAATCCGCTTTGACGTTGAATCAAGCATGATACCTCACCCTACCCCTTATTGATTCGAATCGATCTACAACCGATTTACCATCAAAACCATCTGAATCAGGATCTTGAAGATATCCTTGAATGACTTTATTCATGGCCTCTGATCGATCGGAATGATGTGCTGATAGACACTCATGAAGAGAATGTAAGTCAAGCCCGAAATGCTCCATTTCTGCCACTAGCCTTCCCAGACCATAGTCGATCAAAACAACTCCATTCAAGGAAACTATCGCGTTCAATGTTGTTAAATCGCCATGGGATATCCCCTGTGAATGGACAGATCTCAAAGATTTTCCAAGCTCAACCTCCAAATCTCCCTCGGCTCCATCCATCAAAGCGGATAGTAAGGTCGGACCTTTTACCTCACTCATAATTATCCAGCCCTCTTCTTGATCCATGGACAGAAGTTTTGGAGATAAGATTCCTCTCTCATTCAAGCGAGCGAGAATCCTGGACTCTGCAAAGATTCTTTGCCTAGACAGCATTCTATCGAGTTTTGGATGCCTGTATCTCCTGGAAACTCTTTTTTTCAGAATAGCTGGCCTACCGATCCATGATCCAGAAACCACCTCGGCTTCTGCCCCGACATGGATCACGGCGGCCGAGGTCCATGGTGACCAAATCCCGTGCGGCATGACCAACGCTAGATTAGATGGCTTGAAAGGCATTGCACTCTGGAGTACAACCGTTGAGATGACGATGAGGTTGCCCCCTATCCCTCTAAGGCCCAAAAAAAGCGTAGGGTTGGAGATGAATGATGAGGAGCTGAGTGCAGAGGCCAATCGGTTGATGTCGCGTATCGGTCAGAAAATGAGATGGTCCTATGATGCCTGCAGGATAATTGCACCATTGACTCTCAGAATCAACCAACTCAAAGAACAGGAAGACGTAATCATAATCGCGCACACGTATCAAACCCCAGACATAGTTTATGGCGTGGCAGATGCAGTTGGAGACAGCTACACCCTGTCGAAGATAGCGAGAGATTCGCCCCAATCTACAATTCTGTTTTCAAGCGTCCGATTTATGGCAGAGACCGCCAAAATTCTCAGTCCTGAAAAGAGAGTTATCCACCCATCCCCAGAAGCTGGGTGCTCGTTGTCTGAAGGGATTGACGCCTCAGATGTTCAGGCCTTGAAAGCCTCCTATCCCGGGATTCCAGTGGCCTGCTACATCAACACCACGGCAGCGGTCAAGGCTGAATGTGATGTATGTGTCACTAGTAGCAATTACCTAGCCATCGCGGAAAAACTCCCCGGAGACGAAATCATCTTTGTCCCTGATAGGTTGATGGGGCTCCATTTGAAAAAGCACCTTGAGGGTAGGAAGACAGTTCACCTCCATGATGCGGATTGCGAAGTTCACGCCGCATTCTCCTCGGATTCCATACACCGCCAGAGGAGGGAGGCTGAAAAGAGGGGGTTGCAGTTGAAAGTGCTCGCCCATCCAGAGTGCGACTCCGAGGTACTGGAGGCCAGTGACTTCGTTGGAAGTTCAGAAAGGATACTTACAGAAGCAAAGAAGCTAGGTGTCCAAGATGGAGTTGCTGTCATGATGATTACGGAATGCGGGACGGCAGAGCGAGCAATAGCAGAATCAGAGGCTCCAATCGAGCTGATGGGGTCCTGTTCTATGTGCAGACATATGAAAAGGACTCACTTGGAAGACATACTACAAGCTATTGAATCCCCCACCAGCAATCAAATAGTCGAGATCGAGGACTCAATTATTCGAAGAGCAAGGGTTTCGTTGGATCAGATGTTCGCACTCTCTGATGCTTGATTATTCCTGCCCTCTGTGGCAGTTTGGACTGTCCAGACCATCAGAAGGGGGACCAGAATCAACACAGCAGCTTGCAGCAGGATCCTAGAGTAAGGCTCAAATGGGTCTTCCATATCATAAATCTCCAGTATAGGATCATCGTCACCTGTTGTAACTAGCCAGGCGGCTCCGATGGAAACCACTCTCGGGTCCTGATGGACTGAAGTTGACCCTGAGGTAAGACTCACGGGGGGTAAGTTGGGGGTCGAACGGTCAAAAAGATACACATCATTGTAGACATCAAATTCCTCAATCTCGGATGGAGCAAACGCGGTTATCTGCAGATAGACCAATTTCTCAGCGGTCAAGTGGGGGCTCCAAGCATCCCAAGCAGGCTCTGAGATAATCTCCGAGCTACCCATTATTCTGTCAATCAAAACAATTCTTCTCATCGCTCCAACATCCACAGTCACTGCAATTGAGGCTCCATCTGCCGAAATTTCTGTTATTGATCCATTCCTAGGGTCTAGATCAATCCCTGCCTCTCTCAGCCCCTCCTCCGTTTCCTCGTCCGATGATGCATTGACAAAATAACTCTGGCGTGTTTCCGTTGATACGGAAAAGATGCTCAATTCTGGCCCATCACCGCGATCCGTCGCCCAAATGATGGAATCTCCTGCCACGGTCAAAGCAGTTACGTTCTGTGCGTCATCTATGATTGTTAGACCACCTCCATATGGATTACTGACTTCGATGCCATCTGAGTTTAGTATTGCCACATATGAGACCCCATCCAGGGTAGTCCCTATCCCAAGATCGTGGATACTGTAAGACAGGTCGTTCCTGACTTCTGGAGAAATCACACCAGAAGAAGGATCAATTTCGAACCAATCGTACCTGAATCCGTCGTAGATCACCATCCTCTCCCCGGAGATTTCTATTGATGGAGGTGAAGGCCATGGTGCGCCACCGACCTTGAATGAGGTTGATGTACTGAGGTTCCAAGCTAATATTGCTGTATCCTCATTAGCCGTTTCGTTAATGGCGATCATCCATTCTCCCTCGCCGGTAGCCTCTGATGGGACTTCCACGCCTTCCAATGGGAATGACTGATGTGTGGCGTCATAAACCAGTATTGTGGTTGTTAGGAAGAGAACTGTGATGATCGCGACAGAAGTTTGTTTTCTGGAAGCTTGCCTGTAAGGCTCAACGGTTTTTTGAATAATTTTTCTCATTTTTCTCAATGCCAACCTAGGGTTGTCGACTAACAAAGCGAATCTCCGACCAATCAATCTTTCATCGAAAACTCCCCAGACGCCCTCTCTGGTTTTGTCAGCTAGAAGAACCGCGAAATGCGCTATGATGAGGCCTCCCAGCACGTCTGATATCCAATGGATGCCGAGATACACTATGCTGAAGGCAGTGAGGAAAATGAATGCAAGTAGTGCCATGGAAAACCTTTGCCACCTCCCATCCTCGTCCCACTTCACGAAGGCTAGCCATATTGCGAAGGGCATGCCGATGTGCAAGCTGGGCATCCCATTAGTGAAAGGATCGATTTGGACAAACCAGTTCCTTATCTCTGGAGTTAGGTCATAGGCGAGGGTTTCCATTCCTGGGATGACATCGCCTGTGACTCTGACATTCAGGAATAGGTAAAACGGCAATGCTAGTATGTATACATAGAACATGGTGAGCGCGATTCTGTCAGCCATGTACCTGTCATCTGCATATATTGGATAGATGAAGGCTGAGAATATAGCAGTCATGTATCCCATGACATAAAAGTGGGTTAGTACCTCAGTTAGTACCTCTGATTTGAATCCGGTCTGAACCCATAGTGTCACGTCCCCCTCGATGGCGTATATGTAGGGTGTTATCTCTATCCTCGTACTGGCCATTAGGGCCCGATCAATCTGATCAAGAGGATCTTTCCACAGGTAAACAGAGAAGACAATCAGCATATGGAACCAGTACCTCCTGAACATGTCGACGTACGCACTCCAAGAGTGTCTGACGAATCGAGGCCTGAGAAGTGGCATCAAAGCCACGCTACAGAGAATTGCAGCTGTAACCCATGTCAGATATATGCCCGTCTGTGCCATATTATGATCCGTCCGAGTCGCATACACGTCATGAATGAAACCCATACTACGAGATCATCTGATGTTTACAGCAGTTCTATTTCCAGATTCTACGATATCCATAACCTTGTCAACAACTTGGACGAATGATTCAGCCGTCACTCCATCAGGCTCTGCGACGATCCTATGCACTCCGTCATCGCCTCCTCTTACTATGCCTGGATCAAAGGGTATGGATCCAAGATAAGGTACTTCCAGATCTTCCGCGGCCTTCTGTCCGCCTCCTGATTTGAACAAATCCAACACCGTAGCCCATTTGCCATTCTCATCAGTGGATACCTCTATGCTCATTCCACCAGGCCCGTCAATGGTCAGATCTGACCCAGGGGGGGCGGTTCCAGACAATGAATATCCACTCATGTTCTCGACAACCCCTATTACTGGAAGTGAAACGGTCTTTGCGAAATTGATTGATTTTCTGCTGTCCAGTAGCGCAACCTCTTGGGGAGTAGTCACTATAACGACACCATCGATCCCAGGAAGGTTCTGCGAGACCGTCAGGGGTTCGTCGCTGGTTCCAGGTGGGAAATCAATTATCAGGGCATCTAGGCTGCCCCATGCTACGTCTCCGATGAATTGCTGGATAGCTCCCAATTTTATCGGGCCCCTCCAGATCACAGGTTTGTCAGGATCCTCAATTAGGAATGCCATGGATATGATCTTGATGCCCTCAGGCCCTATGGCAGGGAATATTTGTCCTTCCTCGACGTGCAATTCTGCATCCTCCAATCCCATCATTTTTGGAATGTTAGGACCAGTTATGTCAATATCCATAATGCCGACGGACATTCCTCTCCGGGCCAGAGTCAGTGCCAGTCCTGCTGAGACTGTGGATTTCCCTACTCCACCTTTGCCCGAGAGGACCATGATTTTGTGCTTGATGGACTTGTCCATTTGTTCCATGCGCATCTTCCTCCGCATCTGTGCATATGCTTGTTCCATCTGTGCGGTTTGTTCAGATGTAGCAGAATTCTCGTTATCCTTGGGAGGCGAGTTTCCAGAGTGATGGGAAACAGGTCCGCTAGCCATGTTGTTTCGGATAACTCAAGATACTTGAAATTGAGTCTAATTGATCAACAGAGTATAGACGTGATGTTCAATAAGTAAACCACAGAATTCACATCATGAGGATGCTTTTCGTGTGTGTGGGAAACTCCTGCAGAAGTCAAATGGCTGAGTCTATAGCCAATTCACTCGGTCATGATGCCTTTTCGGCCGGAACGGAACCCTCAACTGAGGTCTCAAAAAACGCAATTTTAGTTCTTGAAGAGCAAGGGTATCCAACCCAAGGATTGGCTCCAAAATCCATTGACGATCTTTTCCCAGGAGATTTTGATCTAATTATCAGTATGGGATGTGGAGTCTCCTGCCCCGATGTCCCTATTGACCATGACTGGGGTTTGGACGATCCGGTTGGTGGGTCCATTGAAATCTTCAGGCAGACAAGAGACGAGATTTTGAAACTAATTCGGGCGATATAACCGGATTGACTGACCGACGGATAGAAAAGGCGGACTTGCCAGACATCCCTGATGCGAGCGTAGTGTAGTGGTTATCACCTGGCGTTGCCAACGCTAGAACCCGGGTTCAAATCCCGGCGCTCGCACCATTTTTTCCGATTATTCGTCAGACATGAAGACTCTGATCAGCACGCCCATTCCGGCTAATGCGACAAACGCAGTTGAAACTATGGCAATGATTTGCATGTTTCCGTTAAACCAACTATTCCCAGAAACTGAATTATCCTGTTCTATGATAAGCTGGTGTGATTGTTCACTCAGAGGGGTCATTGATTGGTATATGTCATAGGATCTGATGTGTATATCTATCAGCCCGGGCCCGAGACTCGTTCTTGCTTCGAAAATTATGGTGTATATTCCGTCTCCGGCATTCCTATCACCATTCTCTCCATCGTCATTAAGTGACAGCCATTTTTCTGAAGATCCAATAGGGGCGAGTCTGCCTATTTTTGCCTGTACTACTGAAACGCCGTCTGGATCGTCAACACCCACCTCAATAATATGTGCCGCAGGGCTTTCATTCGCGGATAATATGATTGATTCCGTCATAATGAAGTTAGTCGATTTCTCATTATATCTGGAGAGTGATATCGGAGTCATTGAAGGAGGTTCATTCATGATAACGAAGGATAGTTCGCCATTTGGAGATTCTGTATGGATTGTTCTCGCACCGAAATTATCAACCAAAATTACATTGAACGTTATTTCTCCCGGCCTAACCCCATAAGGCATCATAGTGGTCGCAGTCCAAGATTCGCCCTCCGGCTGCAAGTTTACTTTCTCCCCCCCATAATTCCGAAGGTCGACGAAAATCTCGGAGATACCGTGTTGGTCGAAGGCAGATACTCCAATCAAGAATTGGTCCCCCCTAAACAGTCGATTTGCGCTTCTTTGTAGATCCGAAACCCTCGGACCTGGGTTTGTCAATTCCAGTGGGGATTGCTCAGTTATCGTGACCCATATGTCACTGACGTAAATGGTCACATTAAAATCACCAAAAAACGGGCCATCTGATTTGACCTTCGTCGTCCAAATATCGTCGTGGATTACCTGATCTCCACTTAGTCCAGAGTCGGACAACTCAACCAAGCCAAGTCCTGCTTCAGTTAGATCGAGAATTACATTAGATACATCGGTGTTTGGGTCCTCCACCAAGATTTCGATGTGTGCTTCACCTCCCTCAGACTCCCATATGGCCTCCCTGTAAGAGACTTGAACTACTTGTGGGGGAGTGTTTTCGGCAGCAGTTATGATGGATGGCCTTAGGACTCTGTCAACAATTTGAGACTCAGTGAAAATTGCAGTGGAATTCGAGTCCTCCTCAATCTGTATTTCTCGGGTGCAATTAATTATCAATCCTGCGAGTACCCCCTCGTTCACTGTGCTACCAGAGGATTGCCCGATTCCAGGATAATGACCAATCCATTCCGCTGAATTTACAGAGTGCCCATCAATCTGGTTAGTTGAAGACGTGTTAGTGACTGTTATGCTCATTGAGACCCTTCCATTGTTAACGAGATCTATTTCATCACCTTCTACCAGAATATCAGGTACAAACCCAGATTCTCTGCTGACATTGGAAGAAAGAACAGGAACAGACTCAGGGGGAATCGGATCGAGAATGACTGGGCTGTCTCTTGGGAACTCATTGTTGATCGAGCCATCGTCTTCAACGAATCTATACCTGATTATCGGAGATTCCCAATCAATATTCGGTGTCATATATTCAAACGTCAAATTGTGATCGGAGTACAGTGACTGGCCAGGTATGGTAACTTGTGATCCAGATACATTGAACCAGTACTCATTCCTGATGACCAGGACATCATGCTCCACGCCCTCTGAGTTCAGCTGTTTCCCACTATCGCTAATCATCCTTACTGAGCCGAATGATCCGGATACAGATCCAGTGTATATGCCATCCAAAAGTAATGTGTCTTCAACTAATACCCCATTAATTTGTTCGGTGTGGAGATTGTCTATTGTGCCATTGACCTCTATCTCAACGCCATTTTCATCTTCGATCAGAACATCAAACCTACCATCTCCTCGGAATCTGAGATGCTGTTGAATCCGAGAGGAGTTCTCCCATGTTTCCCTGAAGATGAACTCATCAAGTTCAAAGTCAATATTGTCTGATCCGAATTCAATCAACGCAGAGGCCATGGCCTCTATCCAGAGGTCTTGCTTCACCCTTTGGCCAGCGATGTCTATGACCTCAAATCGTAATAATGAAACTTCACCATCTAAATCTAATCTTCCATCTTCATCTGAATTCAAGCTAATTGAACCATTGGCCTCTAGGATTAGATGCTCCGATACGACTCCATTTTCAAGTGAACGAGTGTATGAGGCGTCACTCACAGTTCCATTTACGCTTATTCCGTTCAATCCGTCATCTAGAGTCACGGATATAATCCCGGAGCCTCTGAGTTGGAAGTTCTGTCTCAAAAGTTCGCTTTCGCTCCAAGATTCATTGATCCATGCATTGGTGATTTCAAGTCCTAGTTCAATGGATCTACCATCATTTTCGAAGAGGAGCTGTATTGTTCCATTACCCAGTTCATTCGCATTGAGGATTGATTGCTGGCGTTGCTGCCATCCCCTTGCATTCACCTCCAGATAGGCCGCCTCATCGTTGGATTGGAGGGACCAAGAAGTCTCCCTGGTTATCTCGTGGTCTGATGTTGGTTGATTCCAGACGCTTACGTCGAAAGATCTGTTGCAACTGGCTTCCGAGGATTGAACATCAATAACTATTGTATCCCCGAACTTTGGGGCATTTGACATTTGTATGTCAATGGCTCCCCCTGCTACTAAGACGGTGTGTGTCCCTATTTGTTGCGAGTTTCTGTCAATGTGAGTGGCCGATACATCGACGTTCGTTGGGTCCACTGATATTGGAAGAGGAGGTTGAAAGTTAACTCTGTATGAATGGCCTACTATCACTTGATCTTCTTCATCTAACGAAGCGTTCCAATCTGCCGTTATTTCGCAGGCCCACTGTTCATCAAATTCATTGATTTGTCCGTAAGCGGACATCGAAGACAATGAGATCGAAAACGTCAGGAGTGCCAGAAAAAGAGCAAAGAAGGACTTGCTCTTCATGGAGCTTTGGAGAACCAGTGGGTATAACAGGGTGTGGGCTAAATGCTTCAGAAGAGTGGTTCGTCCCAGTCATCCTCTTCGCCGGCCTTCTCACGCCATACTGTTTGGGGGACGTCTTCATACAACCCAGCATATGGGTCCTCTTCCTCCTCGTTTTCATCTCCTCTTCCGACATATTGACTGGCGTTTGGCTTGAATTTCCAATAGTGGATTCTCCATTCCCTGCCATCCCATAGTGTGGTCTCTTCAGACTCTGTGGTTAGTAAATCATAATCTTGTAGTTGATAGAAAAGGTTCCTGTCATTGGGTTCCAAGGCATTGTCTATGATTCGGTTTGAAAAGCCGAAAAAGCCCAAGGCATGCTCGGCAATGGATTCTGCAACACTGACCTCCATGTCTGCGTCAACTCTATTTCGAATGGCCTGTGTCAAATCTTGGAGCTTTAGACCCATTCACACATCGCCCCGCACCCCTCCGACAGGGGGGTGATTATTTCAAATTGGTTCGCGCAAGCGTCGAATAGTTACTCCCCTACGGGTTGGTATGGTCGACATTGATGTATTCGGATTCTTGGGGCTTAGAGAAGACTGGGATGTGCGCCCAGATGTGGCGGTTATGCAGATTCCGCTTGAGATGACGGTCAGTTATGGCACTGGTACTTCTGAGGGGCCTTCCGCCACAATCGAGGCTTCTTCGCAAGTAGAAACATATTCGACATTCATTGGAGGGGATCTGCCATCTGGAATGATAATTAGGACCCTAGATCCATGGAGCTTCGAAGGACCATCCTTGGAAGCTCACCTGGATTCGATAGAATCATATGTGATCAATGGGATTTCAGGGGGGGCTTTTCCTCTGCTATTGGGTGGTGAACACGGGATTTTGTTGCCGGCAATCAGAGCACTGAAGCAGATTGGGAACTTCCCTTTGGAGAATCTCACCTTAGTGCAAGTCGATGCTCATGCAGACCTGAGAGACGAATTGAATGGTGAGAGGTTCAGTCACGGAACAGTGGTCAGGAGATGTCTTGACGAGGGAATAGGAAGAGTGTTGCAAATTGGTGTTCGCGCTTTCTCAAAGGAAGAATGTATCGTGATGGAAAATGATGTTAGGATCCGATCTTGGATGGCAAAGGATATCCGAAAGAATAGAGCATTAGAGTTGGAAATAACTGATTTTATCTCTGAAATTCAAGGTCCTGTCTGGCTGAGTATCGACATAGATGCTCTTGACCCCAGCATTGTGCCTGCAACTGGAACCCCTGTTCCTGGTGGCTTGGATTACTGGTTTGTCAATGATTTAATCGAAAATCTATTTTCTGGAAACGCGAATGTGGTAGGGGCAGATGTCTCTGAGATAGTTCCTGACGCTCATGGTGTGACCCAATTCACGGCTGCGACCATCGCCGCAACAATCTTGGCCGGTGTTAGCTATCGGAGTGGAGGCGAATAATTCTTGTTTAAAATCAATCTTGAGGTTCCCAGTAGCGAGGTATTCCTTACCCTGAGGGAGAAAGCAGGAATGGGACCAAGATCTATCGAAGGTGCCGAAAAGGGGTTAGGTAGGGAGTTGTTTTCAGTACTATTGGAACATGTTCCGACTGGTGAGGTCGTCGGAATGGGCCGCATTGTGGGAGATGGAGGGACGGTCTTCCACGTGTGTGACATGGCGGTTTTGCCCGAGTACCAGAGGATGGGCGGTGGAAGCCTGATAATGGCTGAAATTATGAATTTCATAGATCGAGAGGCCCCGTCTGATTCTTATGTGAATCTGATGGCGGATGTCGATGGATTTTATGAAAAATGGGGCTTTGAGAGAACTTCTCCAAGATCCAAAGGTATGGCGTTCAAAGTCAAGTGATTTTTATTTTATGTAGTCAATAAATTTTTTATTGACTACATTATAGCCTCATACATGCCCAGAGTCCACGCAGAGACTTGCGATTGTGATTGCAAGATGAAGAGATTGTACGTACGAGCAGATGGCGGCAAGGGTTGGAATAGTGTTGGTTGGATGTGCGTATGTGGGTGTGGTTGCATAAATTTGGACCAGGGGTCTTGGAAATTAATGGAATGTTGTAGCAAGGGGAGGTGATTGAGTTGAACTCGAATGATCTGTCGCTGAGTGTGACCGGGATGACGTGTGCTGCATGTGTTTCCTCTGTGGAGCGTGTTTTGAGCAGCATTGATTTTGTGGAATCCGTTAGCGTGAATCTGCCCTTGGAAAAGGCTGTCATTTCAATTAAAGGGGAGGTGTCTTCGGAGACGGTCCAAAATTGCATTGAAGTGGTCGAGAAGGCCGGTTTTGGAGCCGTCGAGATACTTCCAGCATCCAGAGTCAGGGAAAATAATGAGCTCGAGTTGAAAAGAAAATATCACCAAGTAGTTCTCTCATTTACACTGACCTTGCCCGTGTTTTTTTTGTCAATGGTCGCCCCAGACATGGGTAGAGTTGGATCACTGGACTTACGGCTGTTCTTGGCTATGTTGGCATCTTTGCCGGTTTACTTTGTCTCAGGAGCAACCTTCCACAAAAACGCATGGAAATCGATTTTGAGGGCGTCTGGAAACATGAACGTTCTAATTCACCTTGGTACTTCAGTCGCAATGCTTTGGTCTTGTTCTGTCGTTTTGGGGCCTCTAATACCCATAATTCCTGATTTCATACGCTCATCAGATCATGTATTTTTTGATGGTGCTGCCTTCATCATCTCTTTCGTACTTCTGGGAAATTTCCTCGAGGGTCGTGCGAAACTCAAGGCTACGGACGCAGTTCATAACCTAATGAGATTGCAACCGACTGAAGTGCAGGTAGTCATTGGGGACGATCTGGCACCAATGTCTATTGAAAACGTTGAGAAGGGGTCATTGGTGAAGGTTATCGCAGGCGGGATAATACCCTTGGATGGATTTATTCAACAAGGGTTCGGAAGTATTGATGAGTCCATGATGACTGGCGAATCACTTCCAAGCCACAAGAAAGCTGGAGACGTGGTCTTTGCCGGTACGACTGTTCTAGACACAACAATTGTTGTTCAGACTACTTCTTTGGTGGGTGATACCGCGTTGTCGAATATTATTCGTTTGGTTGAAGAGGCGCAGATGGGGAAGGCACCGATTCAGAGGCTCGTTGATAGGGTCGCTAAGATTTTTGTCCCTACAGTATTGGCATTATCTCTCTCGGCGTTCCTGTTTTGGCTGATGATTGGAGATTCGTTTTTGAGAGACGTTGGAGGTGACATGACCTCGAGTGAGATGGCTGTGATGGCCCTTGTTAGTACGTTGGTCATTGCATGTCCCTGTGCATTGGGGCTAGCCACTCCGACGGCACTAGTCGTTGGCACGGGGGTTGGAGCGCGAAATGGGCTCTTGATCAAGGGAATAAAAGCATTAGAGTCGTCCTACAAAAGTGAGATCGTGGTGTTGGACAAAACAGGGACCATCACAGAGGGAAAGCCTTGCGTGATCGAAGTTCGGGAACTTGGTGGGAATCCTGGGGAGGCCCTGCGCGTGGCTGCTGCTCTGGAGAGTGAGTCCAGTCATCCACTTGCAAGTGCTGTAAATGATGCTTGGAAATCAATGGGTGTTGAGGCTCCAAAAGCTATTGACGTGAAGACTTTGATTGGTTCAGGATTGACTGGCGAAATCGAAGGACTTGAGGTTGCGGTAGGGAGTCTAGACCTGATTCGGAGCATGATCATGAGCATTCCTCCTGAAGTGGAGGCAGAGATTTCAGAGAAGAGTGCCTCGGGTTCGAACGTGATTCTTGTTTCTAGGGATAGAAATTTGATTGGATTGATAGAAATCCGTGATACAATTCGGAATAATTCGCCATCAGCAATAGCAAAAATGCAAGCCATGGGCATCGATGTGATTATGTTGACGGGAGATAGGCACGAAGTGGCTCATTTCGTTGCCTCAGAAGTCGGAATAAGGAGAGTCATATCAGGTGTCAAGCCCGAGGAGAAGGCTGAGGCTGTACGCCGACTTCAACTCGAGGGTGTGGTGACAATGATCGGTGATGGGATCAACGATGCTGCTGCGTTGACTGTCGCAGACGTAGGTATTGCCATGGGGGCTGGGAGTGAGGTCGCTCTGGATTGTGCAGATATCGTATTGGTAGGTGATGATTTATCCCATGTTTTGTCTGTTATACAATTAAGTCGGGCCACTATGAACAAAATAAGAAGTAATCTTGTTTGGGCATTTCTCTACAACATTCTGGGTATTCCGATGGCAATGGGGGTTGTTTATCCATGGACAGGTTTGCTCCTTCCCCCTGCCTTTGCGGCTGCAGCGATGGCCTTGTCATCGGTTAGCGTGGTGCTGAATTCCCTTCTATTGACAAGATGGAGGCCCGTGGACTTAGACTCAAGCAACATTAGAAAAGCGAATATTCCTATCTAGGGTCATGGCAACAGAGCATGTAATAGAGGTTGTCGGGATGACATGTGGCGGTTGCTCTGCTAGGCTTGAAAGGGTATTTATGGGGAAAGCAGGTATTATCTCCGCTGAAGTGGATCATGAATATGGTCGAGCAATAATTCATGCAGATGACTCAGTGACTGCGCATGATATTATGGAAATTGTGCAATCCACAGGGTTTGACCTCAAGTGACAGAATGAATCACCCAGCCAGCATCGGGAAAAGGAACCATCGATTGAAAAAGAGTTCTGACCTACAAGGGTCATGAGCGTCAACTGCAGAGACTATGGAGAGATTGGAGATCAGCTACTAATTACTCTCTTTGAAAATCAAATTAGGCTCCCAAACAAAGCCACCGTTGGCCTAAATAGAAGTCAATCAAAGCTAATCAAGGAAGCCATATCCTCGGATAGTTTTGATCAGAAAAAGGGGTCTAGCCTAAACATCTGGACTCCAGAGTGCAGGATCCATCTTCTCAGGTTGGGTCCGAAAGAAGAGTTCGATCCTAATTCAGCCAGGACGCTCGGGGCCAGGTTTATGTCCTCTATAAGCAAGAAAGATGGTGTCTCCATGACCATCAGGATGCTGACTGGGTGGAGTGTCGACACAATATCTGCATTTGCTGAGGGGTTGTTCTTGAGGGATTATGATTTTGTAGAGCATCAAGATGTGGGGTCGGATTACATACCAGACGACTGGAGATTCGAATTCCAAGTTGCAGATAGACACATTCAATATGTCTCTGAGAAATTGAAACTGTCTCAGGCGGTCATTAGTGGAGTGCATCTCTCCAGAGATTTGGGCAATGAGCCAGCAAATGTCCTTTACCCCATGGAATACGCAAACAGAGCCTTGTCCTGGGCCGAGTCGAAGCCCAATGTCAAGGTCGAGGTTTACGATTGGGATAAACTCGTAGAATTAGGGATGGGAGGACTCATAAACGTAGGCAAAGGAAGCGATAGGAAACCCTGCATGGTCCTTTTCACATTGAATCCGGACCAGGACAAGGGTGTTAGGAGGCCTTGTGTAGTCGGGAAGGGCATCACGTTTGATACCGGCGGGATCTCCATCAAACCGACCCAAGGCATGTGGGACATGAAGTATGACATGTGTGGTGCAGCTACCGTTTTCGGGCTTATGCAGGCTCTTCATGCCACTGGGTACAATGGTAGAGTCAATGGAATCGCGTGTTTGGCTGAAAACATGCCCGGATCGGGTTCTTATCGTCCCGGTGATGTTTTCAAGACGTACTCTGGTAAGACCGTCGAGGTCTACAGTACAGACGCAGAGGGAAGAAATGTTTTAGCTGATGGTTTGTGGAAAGCAGGCGAATTTGACCCGGAATACATAGTTGACCTAGCCACACTCACTGGCGCTATTGTTGTCGCGCTAGGTAATCAAATTACGGGAATGTGGAGTAATGACGAACTTCTTGCAGGGAGACTAGAAAGATCAGCAGAGGCATGTGGAGAACCGATGTGGAGGATGCCACTCAATGACCAGTTCAGGAGATATATGACGGATACACCATTTGCCGACATAAGGAATGGTTCGAGCGGCGGAAGGGCAGGTTCCTCAAATGGAGCAGCTGCATTCCTCGAGTTCTTCGTTCCAACGAGAAACTACGAAGAAGGTGCTGAGAAATTACCATGGGTTCACTTGGACATCGCTGGGACTGCATGGGGCCCAGGCTCCAAGGCTGGGACAGAACGTGAGAACCCCTTCTTCAAACACGGAACCTCGGGAGTCCATGTTAGAACCCTGTATCATCTTATCACTCAAAACCATGAATGACCGCGATGCATGGGTGCCTTTCATCCGATTTGGCAGATTTTTGGGATTGCTCTATACGCTCAAAGCCTCATCGAAAGTACATGCGGCGACATGGAGTGATGGTCCTTGCCATGACTGTCATATTTGTACTATCAGCATCAATCGGAGTTGCTCAAACGGAGTCAAATGATTCGGATGAAGGAAATTTTGTCATCAATGTCGTACTACCAATAGCCCTTGCGTATATCATGTTCTCACTAGGGATCGGGCTAAAAGTTTCAGATTTTTCTTCCATATTAGATAATCCGAAAGCATTCGCAGTTGGCTTGACAAATCAGATGGTATTGCTTCCGATAGTCGCATTCACCATTTCACACGGACTCGAGCTTACAGGAGAAATGGCTGTGGGATTGATGATTCTCGCCTGCTGTCCCGGAGGGGTCACATCGAATATTATTTCTAGAATATCGGGAGGAGATACCGCACTGTCTATATCGTATACAGCAGTGGTCAGTTTAGTTTCAGTACTGACATTACCAATCATTGTTGGGATGTCCATGTCTCATTTTATGGGATCTGATGCTCCAAACATCGGAATACTGAGTCTAGGGCTCACAATGTTTCTACTGACCACAGTTCCAGTCGTCTCGGGGATGATTGTAAGGCACTTTTTGAAGAACTCTGCAGACAAGATGGAAAAGATCGGCAACAATATTGCCTCATTGCTGTTTGTTGTAATTGTCTTTGCAGCGATAGCGAGTGAGTTTGATACGCTCGTCGACAACATGTCCTCATTGGGTCCTGCTGTGTTTATCTTGAATGTGATGATGCTAGCCATTGGTCTCGGGAGTTCCAATTATTTTGACCTCAATGAGGAGCAATCTCTCACAGTATCGATAGAGAGTGGCATACAAAACGCTACGGTTGGAATTACCATTGGTGGATTGATCATGGCCCCCGAGGCAGGAGCATCATTATCATTGCTGAGCCTCCCCTCAGGCGTCTATGGGGTTGTGATGTATCTGGTGATCATTCCATTCCTATTATGGAGATCAAACCGCAGCACTAGTTAGTGGACTCATCGTCATCTACAACCTCAAAATCCGCTTCATAGACGCCTTCATCGTCATCCTTTTCTTGGTCTTCTTGCATGTCCTTGGCAGCTGCCTCGTAGAGCTTCACTGACATGGCTTGCATTAATGACTCCAATTCCCCAATCTTAGATTGAACTGCCGCCTCATCTATGTCGTCTGCGTCGATGGGATTACCGTCAATAGTTATCAGTGCTTCAACCTCATCAAGTTTCTCAAGGACCGGCGCTGTATCTGATTCATCGAGTTTATCACCTGCGTCTTCTATCGTCTTCCTTGTCTGATAGACGATGCTCTCTGCCTGATTCTTCAACTCCACCCTCGCTTTCCGCTTTCGATCTTCCTCTGCGAACTCCTCGGCTTCAGCGATCTTCGCTTTTATCTCATCTTCACTTAGGGATGTCTGGCTTTCAATCGTTATTTTCTGTTCCTTGCCAGTTCCGAGATCCTTGGCTGATACGTTCACGATTCCGTTGGCGTCTATGTCAAAAGTGACTTCGATTTGAGGTATTCCTCTCGGTGCGGGAGGGATTCCGGTAAGGTGGAATTTTCCAAGGGTTATGTTATCCTTGGCAAACTGCCTCTCTCCTTGAAGGACATGGACTTCTACCGCTGGTTGGTTGTCGGCTGCTGTTGAAAATGTCTCGGATCTTTTGCTTGGAATAGTGGTGTTCCTCTCAATCATCGTTGTCATAACACCGCCCAGGGTTTCTATTCCCAAGGTTAGAGGTGTGACATCCAAAAGAAGGACATCGGTAACGCCTGAGTCTCCGACAATTATCCCTGCTTGTAATGCGGCTCCCATTGCGACTGCCTCATCCGGGTTGACTCCCTTGAAGGGAGCCTTACCAACTTCTTTCTCGATTGCTGTTTGGACCGCTGGAACCCTTGTTGATCCACCAACAAGAATAACCTTGTCAACTTCGCCCTTGGACAGGCCGGCGTCTTTCATTGCCCGTCTGGTAGGAGCGAGGGTCTTGGAGATGAGTGGTTCAACTAGTTCCTCGAACTTAGACCTTGAAAGGCTCATGTCTAGGTGTTCTGGTTGTCCGTCCCTGCTGGTTATGAATGGCAGGTTTATTTGAGAAGATCCGGATCCAGAAAGTTCGATTTTCGCCTTTTCTGCAGTTTCCCTAAGCCTGCTCATGGCTTGTGCGTCAGAGGATAGATCGATTCCAGTGTCTTTCTTGTATTCCTCGACGATCCAATCAATGATGACCTCATCGAAGTCATCTCCTCCCAGTCGGTTATCGCCTGACGTGGCTTTGACCTCAATTTGAGGTTGGCCGTCGACTTGGTAGATTTCCAACACGGAAACGTCGAATGTACCTCCGCCAAGGTCATAGACGAGTATTGTCTGATCTTCCTCTTTGTTGACTCCATAGGCCAAAGCAGCGGCGGTTGGCTCGTTGATGATCCTTAGAACTTCCAAACCGGCTATTCGGCCAGCGTCCTTGGTTGCTTTCCGTTGAGCGTCAGTGAAGTAAGCCGGACAAGTAATCACTGCTTTTGTGATTTCCTTGCCCAAGTATGCCTCTGCATCTGCTTTCAATTTCTGGAGTATGAAGGCGGACATTTCCTGTGGGGTGTATGAGGTGCCGTCGACATCAGTTGACCAATCAGTACCCATTTCCCTCTTTACGGACATCGTCGTCCTGTCAGAATTGGTGACAGCCTGCCTCTTTGCTGTGATTCCGATGTGTCTTTCTCCGTCCTTACTGAATGCGACAACGCTAGGGGTTGTTCTTGCTCCCTCTGAGTTGGGGATGACCACCGCCTGACCGCCTTCAAGTGTGGCTACACAGCTGTTTGTTGTGCCTAGATCTATTCCAATAACTGGTGTACTCATTTTATCATCTCAGTTTTATTCCATCTTCAGGGTCACGTCAAGTATGCCATTGTTCAGGCTCCATTCCTCTATGCGATAAGCCGCGAATGGGATGGAAAAGCCTCTCAGTGGGTTGAGCAGATTGTGCCTCAGCAACTCGATAATGCGGCCACCGTCCGCAAGGCCAAGGTCAATCGAGCCATCGTCCGCTTCTGGAATTGCGCTAATGTCTATTGTTACGTTGGCTACACCGTCCTCATGGACGAAATCTGATTCCGGTATTTCCATGAGTCTGTTATCGTCGTTCGCCTCGGCGACGACTTTTATTTCCTCATCTTCGTCTTTCATTGATTTGGATGACTTGACTGAAACTTCGAAGCCCATCTTCGAGAGCATGTCCGCAAAACCGCCGGGACCTGACATCATGGCCTCTATGTTTTTCCTGATTTCCTCTGGGTCTCCGTTGCCATTGAAGGAAATGTCTGTATTGGATATCGACTTGGCGTCTACGCCCATCCTTTCGAAGTGCTTTTCCAGTTCACTCATCATATTTTCGAGCATTCTCATGTCAATTGGGAGACCCATCTGCTCGAAGACCCTGGTCATCTCGCGGATCATGTCCCTTTCCCAATCATCGTTTTTATCTGTCATGTGATCACTAGTTAACCGCAGGTTGTATAGTGGTCGAGGGGTGTGGTATATGAATCCCCCGGACAAAATGGGCGAGCATTACATTCGCTTCTATGAGATCCATTGAAATCACCCACAACCCTCCCAGTGGATGTGACAACGACCGACGATGACCTTACTTTGGAAGATACCGATAGGGTCAGCGGGCGCGCAGCCTTAGTTGGAAACGTGAAAGCTGCGCTCGCAGTTTCTGGTGCAGTACGGTCAACTCTGGGCCCTCGAGGCATGGACAAAATGCTCATCGATGATGATGGGAAAATCATGATCACGAATGACGGGGCCACTGTTTTAGAGGCGGCAAAAGTAGAACACCCAACCGCTCAATTAGTCATTGAGACAAGTAAAAACCAAGACAAATTGGCCAGGGATGGCACAACAACTACCATAATTATCCTCGCTGAATTGCTTAGGAATGCGTTAGAGCTGACCAGATCGGGTCTTCACCCCACTACGATAATTAAGGGATATCAAAAATCACTTGAAATTTGCAGAAAAGAGCTCCCCTCTCTTGCCAAACCCATAGCCTCAGCCTCGGACCTGAACAAGATAATCGGTACCAGCATTGGAAAGAAAATCAACTCATCAATGCTAAAATTAGTGTCCAAACTCGCAATCGAAGCCTCTGAATCAATAGGAGCTGGGCATGTGGATGATGAGCGGATGCTCGTGAACAGGATATCCATTGAAGAAGGGGCTGCGGGGGATACCGAGCTTATTTCCGGTTTTGTGACGCGGAAACAAAGACTGGATCAGTCCATGCCCGGCCGAGGTGAATCGTGCACGATTGCCGTAATCGACGGAGGAATCGAGGTACCTGAGCTAGAATTCGATGCAGAACTGGAGATCTCCTCAATTGGCGTCAAGGACGGCTTTGATCAAAGAAATCGCGAAGAGATCATCAAAATGGTGCGCAAATTGAGTTCACTCGGAGTAGGAATCGTAATCCTCCGCGACGGAGTAGATTACATGGCCCAAAATGCCCTCAGAGAGGCTGAGATTACCTGTTTCAGGAGATTTGACATGGATGATCTAAATCGCGTGGCTGAACAGACAGGAGCAATCATCTCTAGATCCATACAAGAACTGGAAGTCGATCAACTAGGGTCCTGCACCTCATGGAGTCAAAGGAAGGTTTCTGGGGTGAATTACCTAACAATACTGTCTGATGTAGGTCGGGGAAAGACGCTCGTCGCAAGAGGTTCATCAGCTGCTCTTCGGGAAGAGATCATTCGAACCTTTGATGATGCATTGGGCGTTGCTGTGAGAGTCAGTGGCCCAGCACCAATGCTACCCGGAGGAGGGTCCACATGGAGCTATCTGGCCAATCAACTGAGGAGGAAGTCAACGAAACTCAGTGACAGAGGACAACTTTCTGTTGAGGGCTACGCAGATGCGTTGGAAACAATTCCTCGAGTGCTTGCAGAGAATTCCGGTCAAGACCCAGTTGACAGGGTACTTCAGCTGTCTGCAGCTCAATCCACTATGGGCCCATGGATGGGATGTGATATCAATAATGGAAGCCTCATTGATTTGTACGATGCAGGAATAGTGGACCTAAGGATGGTTATTGAAAGTGGATTATCAGGTGCCACTGAGGGCGCCATATCCGTGCTCAGAATAGATGACCTTCTATGGGCCAAGGTTGAGCCGGGACACCCGGATTGGAATGAGGAAGAAGTCACTGACTAAGCGAAGCCCGCTAACATAACATCTACCATTTTTTCCAGATCGTAGGTTGACTTCCATCCCCATTCCTGTTTGGCTGGGGAGTCATCTAGATCCTCCGGCCAAGAGTCTGCAATTCTCTGCCGTTCATCCGGGACATACCTCATTTCAACCCCTGGTTTTTTTGCTATAATCATGGTAGCCAACTCGATCGCGGAGAATGTCAATCCCCTGACATTGTACCCTGCTCTCCATTGGGACAATCCTTGACTAGGGGCTTCCATCAACATAAGTGTGGCACGAATAGCGTCATCCATCATCATCATCGGTAGTCTTGTATCTTCCCTCACATAGAACGTATATTCCCCCTTGGCTTGTATCTCGTTGAACACCTCTACGGCATAATCTGTAGTGCCACCCGTTGGAACTGTCTTCCAAGAGAGGAGTCCAGGATATCTTATGCCCCTAGCATTTACACCATAGTTCTCCCAATACCTTTGCATCATCTCTTCTCCCTTTTTTTTGGTCACACCGTAGATTGTGATTGGGTTCAGAGAGGAGGCTTGTCTCGCGATTGGCCTTGAATCCGGGCCAAAGACGGCGATGGATGAAGGCGAAAATACACGACAGCCATATTCTTTTGATGCATCTAATACATTCTGTAGGCCACCTAGATTGACTCGCTCGCACAGATCCGGATCCTTTTCCCCATGCGCAGACAATATCGCAGCCAGATTGTAAATCGTTCTGATTGAATAGTGCGATATGATTTGACGCAGACTATCAGGATCAAGGACGTCCAGATGTAAGAAGGGGGCAGGAAAATCCCCCTGATCTTGGACATCGGTTGCAATGACAGAGTTCTGACCATATACCTTCCTTAGTCTGGTGACTAGGTCCGATCCGATCTGGCCGAGTGCGCCGGTCACCAATATACGATCCTCGGGCGAGTCCGCCATGCACTACCCAAAACGCAGACGATACTTCAACACCGATCATAGAAGGGTGGAACCATTGCCAAGGTTCATAGGCGAATTGAGATTGATGTGTACTCCGTTGTTGTCATGAAATATGTGATCGTGACGGGGGGCGTCCTCTCCGGATTAGGAAAAGGAATTACTGCCAGCAGTATTGGAGTACTGATGAAATCTGTGGGACTAAGGGTCACCTCTATCAAAATTGATCCCTACCTCAACAGCGATGCTGGAACCATGTCGCCCTTCGAACACGGAGAGGTGTTTGTACTTGATGACGGGGGGGAGGTTGATCTTGATCTCGGAAATTACGAGAGGTTCCTCGATGTTTCCCTAACAAAGGATCACAACATCACAACTGGTAAGGTCTATTCATCAGTTATCGAGAGGGAAAGAAGGGGAGATTATTTGGGAAAAACAGTCCAAGTCATACCCCACATAACAGACGAAATTCAAGATTGGATTGAGAGAGTGAGTACAATTCCAACAGATGGCGGAAATGAGTCTCCTGATGCTTGTGTAATTGAGTTGGGTGGCACCGTTGGTGATATCGAAAGTTCACCTTTTATTGAGGCTCTGAGGCAGTTTCAATTCAGAGTTGGGAGGCAAAATGTCTGTTTTGTCCATGTGAGTCTAGTGCCTGTCATGGGCCCAGTTGGAGAACAAAAGACTAAGCCAACCCAACATACTGTGAAAGAACTCAGAGGGCTGGGGATAACCCCTGATCTAATCGTCTGCAGGTCCAAAGAACCACTCCAGCAAGAAATAAAACAGAAGCTCGCAGCTTTCTGCCATGTAGAACCTAAGGCAGTAATTTCCGCTCATGATCTCTCAAATTTGTATCAAATACCAATATCATTCGAGAAACAAGGCGTCAGGGCAATGATCGCCGATTGTATCGGTCTAGGTATGTCAGGAGATGATGAATATCTCGAGGATTGGCGAAAGATGGCAGATCGCGTAGACGAGTTTCAGGAAGAGGTTCGCATTGCCATGGTTGGGAAATACACTGGACTCTCAGATTCATACCTCAGCGTGATCAAGGCTTTGCAACATTCATCCATTGCCGTAAATCGGAGGCTGGTGATTGACTGGATTGAGTCCACTGACCTAGATTCCTCTATCAAGCATACAGATGGAGATGCACACAGAAAAGCATGGGAGACACTGAAGCTAGCTGACGGGATTCTAGTTCCAGGCGGATTTGGGAACAGGGGAGTTGAGGGTAAAATTGAGGCTGCGAGGTACGCAAGGGAGTCGAGGGTTCCTTATCTGGGAATATGCCTTGGACTTCAGATAGCAACTATTGAATTTTGCCGGAACGAATTAGGCCTTCAAGGTGCAAACTCGGAAGAGTTCGTTGATAATCCGGATAGTCTTGAGAACAAGGCGGTGGTCTTCATGCCTGAGATTTCCAAAACCCACATGGGTGGAACCATGCGTCTAGGGGCTAAAGTGACACCATTCGTCATGGAGGATTGCAAAATAAAGAGATTGTACGGCAACCCGTCTGAAGTTAGCGAGAGGCACAGACACAGGTATGAGGTGAACCCAGAATTAATCGAAGAAATTGAAGCAAAGGGCATGATATACGTTGGGAAAGACGAGACGGGACAGAGATGTGAAATAATGGAACTCAAGGACCACCCGTATTACGTTGGAACCCAATACCACCCCGAATTCAAATCTCGGCCTGGTCGCCCAAGTCCCCCATTCCTCGGGCTATTGAAAGCGGCAGTGGGAGAGGTTTTATGATCAATCCACTGATATTGGTAAAATTCTCGTAGTCCTGTAACCTTGTAGAACTTTGAGATACTTCATTGATGAGTAGCGTGAGTCTAGGGCATCATCACCTGTTTCAATTCTTAACATTCTAATTGACAACAATTTGGATGGTGTACACACACCAAGAACAGAATCAGGGCCAGCCAATCGTAAAACTGCAGGTGATATTTGCAAATTCCCCCTACCAATCAGAAACCCTTGGCCGCCCATCGGAGACAAGAGTACCGTAACTCCTCCATTGTGGCCTTCCAACAGTTTCAGTAAACCTCCTTCGTCCAGGTCTTTGCCGGCTTGGATTTTCCCAATCGATGCGTCTATACCCAATAAAGTCGGATCTAAACCACAAATTCCCCCAATCCTCGTTAACGTTCCTCCTGAACCCCAGATGATGAGATTTTCATCGGTCATCAGTACCTCTGAGACGTGCTCTGCGAGTCCTTCGATAACTTCGTCCTCAGACGCTGATTCGACCATCTCCTTGGCACCTTGCATCCATCTTGGGCTTGAGGGAGTCATTGCTTCTGCGTACAGGCGAACAGACCACTCCCCTTTTCTATACAGTTCCTCATCAAGGTCCAACACCTCAGTTGAGGCGATCAATAAATCTCCATTCAACCAACTTTGGACCACCTCCGAAGCACCTTTAGGCGAGCTTGCAAAACAGCCAGAGTACATCTTAACACCACATGGTATTCCGACAACGGGTGTATTTGCAGCGGAATTCTGATCCAGTGCTTTGACTATGTCTCTGGTTGTTCCATCACCGCCGGCGTAAAGAATTAAGTCAACGTCATTTCTCACCAAAACCGAGACAAGGTCAGTTGTATTTTTTCTGGATGTCTCACCTAAGGTCTCGTGAACTACCGAAAAATCAACTTCGAGGGAAGGGTCGAGCCATTCGGTTCCCATTCTCCCCCTGGACATTAACAAACGCACTTCGTGAGCTTTCAAATGCTCGCTTAGGAGAGACAATGTCTTCATTGCCCTAGGCCCTGCGCGATCTTCGGCACCAGCATTCCTAGCTTTCTCCGCAAGACCGTCAGACCCTTTGAGCCCTAAACGTCCTCCCAATCCTGCGTCTGGATTGACAATTACGCCGACCCGAACCATGTTACCTCCGAGGCTGATGTTTTCTTATGGATATGTATTATCGATCGACCAAAATGACTGAGTGTGTCCGAAAATTGGCCTGATCCTTATATCCACGGAGTTCATAACCAAAACCCCCACGTTCGGGAATGGGTATTGTCATGGGGATGTTG
Organism: Euryarchaeota archaeon UBA558; assembly: GCA_002507175.1. GTDB lineage: Archaea > Thermoplasmatota > Poseidoniia > Poseidoniales > Thalassarchaeaceae > MGIIb-N1. The sequence goes on along the minus strand of DAZE01000017.1, from coordinate 66,644 downwards.
GAGATCAGTCTTCCCGATGGCTTACTGCATGAATATGCCTCAGGAATCACCGTAGGAGAAATTGTGAGGAATGCCTACGGGAAGAAATCAGGCGCAGTAGCCGCGTTGGTTAATGGAGAAGAGAGGGATTTTTCCTATGCATTGGAGCAGGATTGCGATATTGAGCCCATTTTAGGGGAAACTGAGGCTGGAAGGTACATTCTTCGACACTCCTGCGCTCATCTCTTGGCTCAAGCAGTGGTGGAGATTTACCCCGAGGCCCAACCCACAATTGGACCTCCAATTGAAAATGGATTTTATTATGACTTCAAGATGGACCCTGTTGGAGACGAAGATCTCAAGAAAATCGAAAAAAAGATGCATGAACATGTCAGGGCCAACCACACATTGACTCGTGAAGAGCACGATAACGAAACCCTTCGAGACATGTTTGCTAAAAATCCATTCAAGATAGAGATAATGAATGACAAAATAGGAATGGATGTCGGGTCATCCGCCTATCGTCAAGGCGACTTTGTTGATCTCTGTCTCGGCCCCCATGTTCCTTCAACTTCTTACTTGAGATGGTTCAAGTTGACAGGCACCAGTCAGGCATATTGGAAAGGTGACAGTTCAAATGAGTCGCTGGTAAGGATCTATGGGATGTGTTTCTACTCAAAGGATGAACTAAGGGAAAGGGAGCGTCAGATTGAGGAGGCGAAAAAGAGGGATCACAAAAAAATAGGTAAAGAGATGGAACTCTATATGATTGACGAAATGATCGGGAAAGGGCTCCCAGTCTGGTTGCCAAATGGTGAGATTCTAAAATCTGAGATCGAACGATTCGCAATAGAGACAGAGGAACATTATGGGTATCAACGTGTGACTACTCCTGTCCTAGCCAAGAGGCAGCTTTTCGAAGCCAGTGGCCACCTTCCACACTATGCAGATGGTATGTACCCGCCCATGGAAATGGATGACGGCACATACTATCTCAAGGCGATGAATTGTCCGATGCATCATCTAGTTTACAGAAACAAAAAGAGATCGTACAGAGATCTGCCTTTGAGGATAGCCGAGTACGGGACTGTTTACAGGAATGAGTTGTCAGGTACTTTAGCAGGACTCCTGAGAGTTAGAATGTTGTCGATGAATGATGCCCACATTTACTGCACGATAGACCAGGTCGCACAAGAGGTGGGGTCGAACGTGAAGATGGTGCAGGATTATTATGCCGCATTCGGCTTCGAGGACTATTCGTTCAGGCTATCGCTATGGGACCCCGAGAAGACAGAGAAATACATTGATCAGCCAGAGAACTGGAAAAAATCTGAAGACAGGCTGAGGCAGATAATGGATGATCTCGGTGTGGTTTACACCGAGTCCGTCGGTGAGGCGGCGTTCTACGGGCCAAAAGTCGATATTCAATTCAAAACTGCATTGGGACGCGAGGAGTCTATGTCGACCATACAACTTGATTTTGCTGCGAAGGAAAGATTTGGGCTCTCATACATGGATGAAAATGGCAACCAAAATGATGAGGTTCTGGTGATCCATCGAGCCCCATTGTCTACCCATGAAAGATTTGTTGCCTTTTTGACAGAACATTGGATGGGTAATTTTCCCACTTGGATTTCACCCACTCAAGTGCAAATCATCACCATTTCAGAGCGTCATGCCGATTATGCTGGAGAGGTTGCAAGCAAATTGAGAGAGCACAAAGTGAGAGTCGAAGTCGATGATTCTGACAGTACAATTGGCCGAAAAATTAGGACACACAGGAAGATGCGGCCAGCCTACATGTTGATCATTGGCGATGGTGAAGCAGCCGATGGGACCGTCTCAATAAGGGCTAGGAACGGTGATCAACGCAACGGAGTGCCTCTGGAGGACTTCATAGCAGGTGTGAGAAAGGAAATCAAGAATAGAAGTAGTAAACTAAGTCTGGTCTAGGGGTCGATGAGAAATCTCGAAGTTATCAATAACGGTGGATTAAATGAGTTCCAATGCGAATGACCCCCGTCCTGCAGAAGGATGGAGGGAAAGGATACATGAAGTGATTTTCGAGGCTGACACCCGTCAAGGTAGAGTATTCGACGTAGTGTTGATGGTATGTATCGTTCTCTCAGTCATCACGGTAAGTCTCGAGAGTGTCGACTCTATAAACTCCAAATACGGCAGAGAATTGCGAATAGCAGAGTGGGGATTTACCCTCCTTTTCACGCTTGAGTATGTCCTCAGACTCGTGTCCGTTAGAAGACCCCATCGATATGCCTTCTCGGCTTATGGACTGATTGATTTCGTCGCGATAATGCCCACCTACCTAGGTTTCATTGTCCCGAACTCATCGTCCTTCCTTGTCCTCCGCTCGTTAAGATTGCTGAGGGCATTCAGAGTGCTGAAATTAACGAGATACTTTGGCGAGGCATCTGCTCTAAAGAGGGCACTTCTTCAATCTAGGATGAGGATTGTTGTATTTCTGTTTGCAGTGTTCATCATATGCATAGTCAGTGGCGCTCTTCTGTACCTAGTAGAGGGTGAGAGCAATGATGGATTTACATCAATACCTCAGGGGGTTTACTGGGCAATTGTGACGCTCACGAGCACAGGATACGGAGACACGGTCCCAATTACTCCACTCGGGAAGGCCATATCTGTGTTCATTATGATGATGGGGTACAGTTTGATCATCGTACCCACGGGAATAATCTCAACTGCCCTTATGCACCCTGAGCCGATAAGCACACAATCCTGCCCCTCTTGTTCATTGGGAAATCACGACTATGGTGCAAAGTACTGCAAACATTGCGGTAGCCTACTGTAATCTAGACGTATTTTTGCGACAAATACCCGCTCTGTTGAAATTATCATCAAGGGTCGGGTCGTTCATGATCATCTCAAGGACCCCGGTCAGGGTCTCTTTCTGTGGAGGAGGCACAGACTTGGATAGCTTCGCAAAAAATGTAGAGGGGGGTGGCATGGTCATCTCTGTCGCGATAGCCAAATACATCCATGTAACCGTGAATGATCGCTTCGATAGCAAGATAAGGCTATCTTACTCGAAGTTAGAAACCACCAATACCGTCGAAGAAATTGAACATGACTTGGTAAGGGAGGCTTTGAAGGCTACGGGAGTATCTAACGGCATAGAGATAACCACAATCGCAGACATACCATCAAGGGGAACTGGATTGGGGTCCTCGTCAGCTGTGACGGTCGGCGTATTGAACGCGTTGTACAAACACATTGGTAGGGATGTGAGCCCAGAACATCTGGCAGAGAGGGCCTGTGAGATTGAAATCGATAAGTTAGGAGAGCCAATTGGTAGACAAGATCAATACGCTGCTGCATTCGGTGGAATGAATCGAATCTCGTTTAACTCAGACGGTGTCAAAGTAAGCCCTATCACCCTGTCACGAGACGTAGTGCAACGGATGGAGCGTGAATTCAGCCTAGTATACACAAACAACACCAGAAGTGCTTCCACAGTTCTATCTGAGCCCCCGCTAGATCATGGGGACAAGATTGCACGATTGAGAGCGATTCGTGATCAAGCCGCTCAGGCCGAGAAACTAATCAGATCTGGCAATTTGAAATCTCTAGGGGCTCTATTACATGAGGCTTGGAATGTGAAACGAGGCCTGTCCCCGATCGTTTCCAACGATAATTTAGACTCACTTTATGACCGTCTAATCGACCTTGGCGCAAATGGTGGAAAACTTCTCGGTGCGGGAGGAGGAGGATTTTTTTTGATACATGGAGACCCAGACCTCCGATCTAGGCTGGTTGATGATCTTCCCCCTGAGAACAGAGTGATACCATTGAAGTTAGACCACGATGGGTCAAGGATCATCCATCCGACGTAGCTATTGATTCCTTAATTGCCTCTTTGATTATGTGATTGACAATTAGTTGGACGTCCTCGATCCTTTCCATCGAAGTCGTAGGTGCGATTAAGCATACATCCACAATGGGTGGTAATTTGCCTCCATTGCCCCCATTATAATCACCAGTGACAGCAGCAGTCTTGCATCCTTTGTCTTTCGCGAATTGCAGGCCCCTCAATACATTCTCACTGCTTCCTGAGCCGCTAAATCCTATCACAAGGTCGCCCGGTCTCAGAAATGTCCCGAGTTGGCCAACAAAAACCTCATCATAAGATACATCATTCGCGAAAGCCGTGAGCGAGGCCACATTGTCTACGTGACAGAGGGTTCTCACTCGTAGTTCCTTTGACCAATCTCCCGCACTGTGGGAGGGTGTTGCAGCACTGCCTCCATTTCCGATGAAGTGTATTGTGGCGTCATTCCTGATCGCACTAACCACCTCTCGGTGTAATTTTTCCAATTCTTCGATGGGAATCTCTGAGAGGGTCCTTCTCAGGTCCTCGATATAGGCCTCGGCAAAAGATTGGAAGTCGAAGGTCACGTCTTACCCACCACGTCCTTGTTTTTTGAGTTCATCTATCGTCATACCAGCCTCCTTAGGGACTCAATCCCCTCGTCGGCTTCCCCCATCTCTGATCTGGACTGTTGATATGCTCCTCTTTCAAAGTTCGATCTGGCATCTAGCATTTTCTTTTCCACCATTATTCTTGTTGGATTATCTAGGCCAACAGAGTTGTTTGCGTCCAGCACCTTTCTCGTCTTTCTCCATTCCTCCTCCAAGAATAATATGAGTTCCTCGGTATCTTGTTTCATGCTTTGCAATTTGTCAAGTTCCGTGAGAACCTCCTTCAGAATTGAGTCCGCCTGAATCCAAGAGCCTGATTTTGAGTATGCCAATGCCTGCTCAACTTTTTGGGACAGTCTTTCTTTGTGGTATTCCGGGATTCTTTTTTCTATAGTGGACCTCTGCCTCATCGATTGATTGAAGGATCTTTTGGACTCTCTCCTGAGGGAAAGATTCCTTTCAATGGAGTCCAATGCTCCCATGGCGACAGAAAGTTCTCCCCTGATTATCATGTCATCTATTGATTCTAGCTTCTCCGCCAACTCTAGAACTATGTCCACATGATCGGATTCCAGCTCCCTGGCGATATCCTGCCGCTTGCGTTTGACTCTGGACGTGGCATCTTCTATGGATTGCATCTGCTCTGGCAGGGTATTTAGGACTCTAAGTGCCTCGTCAGGCCTGTGGCTATCCATAGCCTCCTTTGCAATCTGAATCAATCTTTGGATTGTCTCACTTTGGGTAGATTCATGTGCATTTGCATCGGATTCAGCCTTGGATATGGCGTCAGATGCCGATTCCCAGTAATCACATATTCTGGTGGCTGAGATCTGGGCAGACCTGTAATGAGACTCGGCCCTTCTGAAGGAGCCCAATGTACGCTCGTTATCCCCGTCTTTCAATAGTCTGGAAGGTTCATGCACTTCGGGTGCAATCTCCACTGCCCTCTCGACAAGAGGTTCCACAGCCTTGCGAAGTTCTAACACATCCTCGTCCATGGCGAGAGCCGTATCTATTTCCATCCTGACGGATTCCAGCCTTTTGGACCCCAAATGAGTATTATTCCATCCTTCTTCCCTTGCTAGATTCAACAGAGAGGACGCATGATCGAGTCTGATACCTCGTTCGTTGATCTCCAGAATCTCCATTTCAATTGCGTTGACTTCTCTCATCAACTCCTTTCTTCCACGAACCATTGGATTTTGGCGCAACAAGTCGTATCCTAGAATAATGATCATAATTGCTGTAGAAACGGCAACTAACTCGAGGCTAGATGTCCTGGTGATCATTAATGCCACCGATGAGGATAATCCGAATGCGCCCAATATTCCACGATATCTCCTGCCTAGGCTAGAGTCGGAATATGCCCTTCTACTGTGCTCATGAAGAAGGGCGCCGACCATTAGGAAGATTCCAGCTGAAGCAATTTGGTCGAATCCTGTGCCGGAAGTAACAGCGAGGGCGACCATTACAGGCCATGTTATGGATGATATCGAGGCGACTCTGGTTAGGTTCTTGTCTTCCTCAGAGGCTAAGTCCGAGATAACAAAGGCCATCAGGAAAATCAATATGACCTCAATGAGGCTCTCTGATGTCCAGCCCTCATTCGATATCCCTTCGGCGATCCTGTATGCCCCAATTGAGATTATCACTAGTGTGGTGACTGTTGTCAGCCTGTTCACATTCCTCCGCTGTCGTGCGACCCCTTTGTCGGCATAATCTAGGGGTAGCATGGGCTTCGGAGACCATTTGCCCCCAAGAAATACGTGGTGATTCGTTCATTCACTAGTCTGGTTTCCCCATCTCCATATCGCCATGGAAGATGCTGAAATTATGAAGATGGCTACCAACAGAGGGGGGAGCCATGTAGGTGCTCTTTGTTTGATTATGACTTTACCACTGAGGTCAACACTCTCCTCAACACCGGCTTGAGCGTCATTCCATATCATAGCTAGCTGCAGTTCGCCGGCGCTAATGGGCGTCACTTCCAAGTAGACAATCGTCTGGCCAGGTCCAGTCAGGGAAGCAGGCGGTATGAATGCCTCTGGGGAACAAATGTCTCCACTGCAGAGTTTGACAAATCCGGTACCAGAACCATAGTTCGTCATTGAAGATGAAATGATCAGGGCATTGTCCACAATTGTTCGTCCAGAAACCTCGATCCCGGGTTCTTGAAGGAAAATAATGCCCTCGCCGGGGTATACTTGCAACGGAAGTTCCATGATGGATATGTGGCCCTTAGGGTCCATCGCCTGAATCGAAATCATATGCTCTCCCGTGGTCAATTCCCCAATTTCCAAAATTCCATTGAACGTGTTGTAAGTTATATTGTCTATCACAGGGAGTTTGTCCACATCCACTGTCCATTTCGTCTCATTAAGGGCGTCTAACCTATCATACGATTGATTCAATACGAGGACTACCTCTTCGCCTGTCAATATACTAGACCCCATGTCTAGTTCGTTCCCATCATGGGTAATTGAGGGCACTATGATTGGTCCTTTATCATCGATTATAGTGATCGTGTAATTTGATTCGTTCCTGTTCCCCGCAGAGTCCTGGGCAATTATTGACAGGAAATATTCGGTTGGTTTCCTTTCTATCAGCCTGTCATACGGTTCCCTATGTGGCCCATTTGCAGAATCTCCATGGTAAAACGCTTCAGTCATCTCCATTGTATCGAATCCTGTTTTCAATAAGCCTCCGCTTCGATTAGAGGAGATTGTTATAGTGACAGGATCGTTATTTCCATCGATTGCTGATACCATTGCCCTGACTACACTTCCAGAAGGAGAAGAGAAGTCGAAGGCTTCTAATCCCACCTCGTTCCATATCCCAGTTCCAGCTGAGAGTTGGAAAGAGATCGACAAGGCAGGTGGTTCGTCATCTATCATCAGAGATTGAGACCATGAACTGCTTGAATTGTGCCTATCCGTACATTTCATGGAAACGTGTATTAGGTCCCCGTGATACAAATCGTATTCACTTAGGGCTAGAGATATCTCTGCCCCGTTCAGGTCGTCCATTTCAAAACTTCCAGAAACCGACCACGACGGGATGGGCTCGACTAGGCCATTGTCTGTACACACTCCTGTGAATCTCAACTCAGACATCGAAGTCGCCGTTGCAGAGCCTCCGCCGGCCCTTAGTGCGGATGCTATCGGGGGTTCGTTAACTCCCAGCGAAATTCGGATATCAGAAGAGGCTGCGACGAGTGATCTGTCGATGGTGAAGCCATCATCATTGGTAGTAATTACAGCAGACTGGGCACTGAATCTATATTCCCATGTGCCAGGTAATACGACCCTCAAAGGCACCTCCTCGACGATGGATCCCGTCCTCGGAATGTCCAATAATCGTATTTGTCTCTCATCACTGAAGCCAGTCAGGTTGACCCGCTCAGACCACCCCCAAGGGAGGGTGTCCTCGATAGGGCCGATCCCGATTCCGATTGGTGTGAATTCAATCTGAGTCGTTGCGAAAAATGGAGCCTGATCAAATGAGCAACATCCTCCTTCGTCTCCGTTTGTCCAACTTCTATTTTCCTCAAGACTTAGCGAGAATCTATCTGACTCTAAGGCGGAAATAATCCCATCACTATTGCCAATGTGAGTATCCACTTGATACCTTAGTCCTCTGGTCTTATCAGGAAGGAAGTCCACTCCAATCATGTTCGGGACTTGGATATTCAATTCCCATGTAGCCGAGATGGTCTGGGACTGACCTATGTTATGCAGGCTCAAAGTAGCATCACCGTTGATGTGCTCAGTTTGGGATAACTCAGAAGCGAGGGAGTTAGCTGATGATAAGCACAACAGCAATGAAAATGTCAGGACGAGGGGGCCAACCTTAATCGCGTCCATGTGGCATTCTTGAAGTGACTAGGCTTCAACCCAGCGGGTTCTCGTCTGCGACCTTGATGGGTCTGAGAACCGAGTATAAAGCAAATAATGCCCATATGGCACCCAGTATTGCAAATGGCCATTCCCCAGTCACGCCGGCCCTAATAGTGAGCATCGTTTCACCTATTCCCATTGAGTACAGGTACAACAATGACCTGCTGGATAGTAGTCCCCGTGTCTCGAAAACAAACGCTGCAAGCACCAAAATCATTCCCACATAAGCACCAATCATTGTGATTTCCATGTCTTCCTCATGTTGGTGGGGCCCATCAATAATGCCCGTAACCTTTGCAGAATGGGTAAAAGAGTAGAAGGAATAACATCTTCCGACAAACATGACAGTTTGGGTTGTAGATTCGAATGCGTTTATTCATCTTGGTGCCATTGCCTCTGAAGAAGCGATCACATCGTTCAAGACCTCCCTCTCAAATCACGGAGGGATGATTCACGTCACATCCGGAGTCCATGACGAGGTGAAAACCGTTAGATTCAGATCCTGGAAGGAAAGGCCCAGAGTCCTAGACAAACTGAGTGATATTCTTCAAACTACGGCAATATCTGAAGGGGAAATTCGTGGTCTCGCCAATGCAATTGGAGAAAGGGCGGCACCCCAAGACGTGGATGTGTCGTTAATGGTCCTCGCAGCGAAAAAGCATAACTCCGGGATGGATGTGGTCTTGGTCTCGGACGATTACAAGATGACCACTACGAGAGAAAAGGCTGGCTTAGGCTACAGGACCTGTCCTCCATCGACCTTCATTCAAGACTTATCCAATGATGTGACGGGAAAGCACGCCAGTAAACTGAGGAGTCTGGCGAGGAGAATAAGGGCTGCAGAGATGCGATATGCAATCAGTAGGGCGGGAGAATACGATATCCAAGGGAAATTGACTTGGCTCGTCGAAAGTCTACTTTCAGCAAGACCTCCGATACCTCAACAAAACGAGGGACAGATGGACAATGAGCTTGAAGACTCAATCAGAACTCTGACAAGACACGTTGCAGGCGAGAGTGTGAAAAAGTCAAATCTCAAGAGGCTGGGGGCCCTTCCACAAGTCTGCGAGCCAATTGGAGAAATTGACGATCACTTGGAATCCTTGTCAGGGGCTGAAGGTGATCCGACGTATCTGTATCTCTCAGGTCTAGAGGTATTACAAAGTGTTCTAGAAAGAGTTGGGGCAGGCCTTTCGCCCCTGAATGACGAGCTTTGCATGATCGCTCACAGAGTCATGGCTGGCCCTGTTTCTAGGTTAGAGTCGGTATTGGGGCTATTGGCAGGATCACTGGGTAGAGAGCATGCCTCCAGCCTTCACATGGCAAGGGCCCTCAGTCAATCGACCCTATCCGATGATTCAAAGGCTGAGGTGATGATTATGCACCATTTAGGCTTGATGGCAATCGCGTCAGAGGATCCATTACGCGCATCATTTCTTTTCGAGAATGCGGCCGAACAGTCATCCTTCTCAAACAACACACGGCTAGCTAATCTCGTTGCCGCGGGAATCTCACGACATCTGGCGGGTGAGGATGAGGTCGCAAAATCGTTAATCAGTAATGCATCTATTATCGTAAATGAAGACAAGGAATCTGCTATTGAGCCCCTATTGGAGTTAGCAAGGTCCCTGATGGGCATAGACAGGCCTTGGCTCGCTTTAGAGGTCTTTGATGAAGCACTGGAGTGCGCTGTGGAATCCGAGTCAAACACTGAGGTCGAGAGGATAACCAATCTACTGACATTGGTCAATGTAGCAGCCGTGGGAGAGGAAGATGAGAAAAGAAAACAAACCAGGGAGCTTTTAGATGGATTAAACAAGATTCATTCCGAGTCGAAAAAGGAAATGCAAGTCGTGAACAAAGAGATAGATCAGTTGGTTGAATCACAACTATCACCAATCAGCGAAACTTGGAGGGACTGGAGAGAGTCATCTGAGTTGATCGCCGATCATGAGTCGCTGGTCGTGGTAAGGGTCGTGAAAATTGATGAAGGTGTTCTAGCAATCACCCACCACCCCGAACTCGGTGGGCTTGGGCTATGGCTGCCGGGTGAATCTCCTGAGTTAGCCCCTGGGTTGGCACTGTCTATCACCGGGACTAGAATCAAACTTGCAGAGGCCAACAAAGACCTGGTAGATTCTCAAAACATCCGAGGGGTAATCGCAGTTGAGAGCCCAGAGGCACTCGTGGTATCGATAATCCCTCTTAGGGATGGAGCCTATCCATCAGGTTAAGAGAAAATCGATACCACGGTTATCGTATCAATAGTTCCTTCTGGAAGCTATCATTGCTGCTCCAATCATTGCCACTAAGACTGTCGCGCCCAAGAACCCGGGTACGCTCTCCGCCTCTGGCTCTGCTGAGGGTGCTGGTGGTGCGACACCGGTGCCCACAGTCACTACTCCGACCATGTCCATGGAAACGTGGGGCTCGCAGATGTAGTGGAAAGTGCCGTCCTGATCGAATGTGATCCTGAAGTCTTCCGTCACCTCTGGTTGGCCGCTGTAATGACCACCTATTTTCCTAGTTGTGTCCCCCATTGAATCTATCTCAGCAACATTGTGGCCCATAGACTCCTCGTTCCATATCCAACAGACGGTTTCCCCAACCTCAATAGAAAGATCGGCGTTGTCATAGGCAAATCCAGTATCATCTATGCCAACTACATAGTCGCATCCCTCTGGAATGACTGGCTCATCCGCTGGAGGCATCAGGACCTTGTCGATGACGTGTATGACCCCGTTCGAGGCTGGGACGTCTGCAAGTGTGACATTGGCATCGTTGACCTTGGCTCCCTCTCCGACTGAGAAGGTTAGGTCGTCCCCGTTGTAGGCGGCCACTGTCATGCCATCAGTCAAGGAGGATGAGGCGACGGATCCAACAACGACGTGGTAGGTCAGTATGTCGGTGAGTGTCGCCTTGCCTTCCTCGGTGTCGAGGGAGGCCAAGTCTATCCCGGCCTCAGCGAAGGCAGCGTCGGTGGGCGCGAAGACGGTGAACGGGCCCGCCCCTTGTAGGGTGGCGACCAACTCTGCTTGGGCCAGGGCGGCGACCAGTGAGTTGTGTATGGTAGTAGCCTGCGCGGTCATGGCGATGTTCACTGCGGGGACCCATGCGTATGCCTCGCATACCGTCTGGTTGACGGTGGGGTCAGCGACATGGCTGACCGTGTTGTAGCATCCCGTGAAGGTCATCCCGTTGATGTCGGCGTCAACGTAGTAGGCGTAGGCCATGCACTCGGCGAAGGATGCGCCAGCGGTGATGGTGTGTGTGGCCGTGTTGTAGCAGATCTCTCCGTCTGCTTC
>DAZE01000017.1:0-54716 GCA_002507175.1 Euryarchaeota archaeon UBA558 | reverse complement strand
CAGATCTCTCCGTCTGCTTCTGTAGTGTCTTGATTTTCTTGTCCGTACGCTGTCGGGGATAGTAGTAGGAATCCAGTGATAATCATCGCTATGGCTCTATTTGTCATGGCCACTCCCCGCGCAGGGTCGTTATTGAAGGACTGTATTTTCCAAGGCCAGTGTCTCTGGCCAGAACGCTTGGTTAAAAGAAAGCATGATTTGTGATTGGACAGGGATGATGCAAGTGGATCAGTTTGGAGCTTTCCTTGCATCTAGGAGATCGACGCGTGATTATCTCCCTGATCCGGTCCCGGATGGAATTATCAATGATATTATCAGAGATGGTTTGACTGCACCAAGTTGGAGCAACACAAGGCCGTTCATGGTGGCGGTCGCAACCGGCGATGTTAGAGATCGGCTATCAGAGGAATTCTTGAGAAGATGGGATGCGGTCAAAAATTTCAGGGGATCGAGCATCCGGGGAAAAATTGGCTCAGTTCTTCGGAGGTACGGTTTCCCCACGAGCAATTGGCTGGTCGTGAGAAAATACCACAAGGACTTGCTTCCTAGGTCCCAGAGAATTGGCAAGGATCTGTATTCTCACCTTGGTATCGACAGGGAGGATAGGGAATCAAGAAACAAATTCTGGTCCCGCAACTACGAGTTTTTTGGAGCCCCAGTTGAGTTGTTTGTTTTTACTCACAAAAGTCTGGGGAAATTCGCAGCCTCTGATGCAGGTTTATTCATGCAGAATCTAATTCTATCAGCGCATTCGAAGGGGCTGGGCACCTGCGCCCAAGGTGCTGTAGCTGTTTGGGAGGATGCTGTGAAAAAAGAGTTTGATGTAAGCAAGAACTACTCGCTTCTGTGTGGGATATGCGTTGGATACCCCAGCGAGAGTTCAATCAATGGTTTCGCAGCGAACAGGATAGCACCATCGGAGATAATCCCTCCTTTGCGCCGAAACTAATGATTCAAGTACTGCATTATTTCCAAGGCCAACATGAACAGAAAGTACTTTGTGAAATTTGTCTCAGAGCCAATGAATGACGTAATGAAGACAATTGTTGGGATCGCGTGTACCGCCAGAGCGATCGATGATGGTCACGATGTGGCAGTTTTCTTCGCTGCTGCGGGAACTAGGCTGCTAGACCCTTCCTACATCAGCCAACTCAATAAGGAGATGGGCAAAGGATCCGACGTCGTTTCTCAAATGATGGCATCCATCGTTAGCAACGCCACGTTGTATTGCTCCTTTGCATCCGTGAAAGCCACCCTCGGAGTCAACGAGGGGGATGGCGCCTTGATTGTGGAAGACGGTGACATAAAATGGAGCGGCCCTCCGGGCGTCATCGAGTTAAGTTCAGAATCAGATGTCCAGCTTGTTTACTAGTGGTCCCTGAATCCTACATCCTACCACCAAGAAGTATTGCTTTGCGTTGAAATAGGGGTAGGGGGTCACACAAAGCATGGCAAACATGCAGACGACTTTCATCATGATCAAACCAGACGGTGTCCAAAGAGGCCTTGTAGCCGACATAATTGGAAGGTTTGAAACCAAGGGCCTAAGACTAGCAGGTCTGCGGCAAGTCGTCCCGAACTTGGAATTGGCTGAAAGCCATTATGCTGTACACAAGGAGCGTCCCTTCTATGGAGGCCTAATCGATTTCATCACATCTGGCCCGGTTGTAGCGATGGCCTGGACTGGTGTGGATGCCATAAACGTCGCAAGGAACATCATTGGACCTACCGATGGTCGTGTGGCGGCGCCGGGAACGATTCGTGGGGATTTCGCGATGGACATAGGACACAACGTCATCCACGGCTCTGATGGGGAGGAATCCGCCCAGTTCGAATTGGGCCTTTGGTTCCCCGATGGCCTTGTCGATTGGGTTCGTGATGAAGAGACCCACATCTATGAGTGATGCTCATAATAAACGAGGAAATATCATGGGGCGTCGATGCAATGGAACAAAGACAACCCATAGTTGCAGTGCTTGGTCATGTTGACCATGGTAAAACCAGTCTACTGGATCATATCAGGTCGCTTGGGACACAGCGTCAGGCATCGGTGATGGACAGAGAAGCTGGCGGCATAACCCAACACATCGGGGCTACCGAAGTCCCGTCTGTTTTACTCAATGATCTCTGTGGGCCTCTCTTGGGGGGAAAATCCTTCGATTCTCCCGGATTGTTGTTTATTGACACCCCGGGCCATCACTCCTTCTCAACTCTGAGAAGCCGAGGGGGTTCTCTTGCCGACATTGCCATACTAGTCGTGGACCTACGTGAGGGTTTGAGGCCCCAGACAATTGAGAGCATAAGGATTCTGAAAAACAGCAAGACTCCCTTCGTCGTCGCTGGGAATAAGGTAGACAGGATACATGGGTGGAAGTGCACTGGGGGTCGTCCAATGGCCATGTCACTAAGGAGTCAAACCAAAGAGGCAATGGGTTTCTTGGATCAAGCCTTTTGGGGCCTTGTTGGTGGTTTTGGCGAGCAGGGATTCAACCTAGAAAGATATGATCGTATCCGTGACTTCACCAAGGAGATCGCTCTTGTACCAGTATCGGCAAAGGAGGGTGAAGGCATCCAAGACCTCTTGGCGGTAGTCATTGGATTAGCAGAAAGATATCTTACAGACCAATTAGCAGACATAAGCGGGGCAGGAGAAGGAACTGTCCTAGAGATGAAGGAGGAACGGGGTCTCGGTAAAACCCTTGACGTCATTTTGCATCGTGGCTCCATCTCCAAGGGTGATGAGATTGTTCTGGTTACGTCTGAAGGTGGTACAACCACCACCGTCAGAGGTCTATTCAAACCACGGGGAATGTCCGAGATGAGAGATGCAGGGGATAGGTGGAACGACACAGAAACTGCAAGAGCTGCATCTGGTCTCAAGCTATCAGCACCAGATTTGGATGGAGTTTTAGCTGGAACGACCCTGAGGGTAGTTAGAACCCCATCTGAACGAGAAGAAGCCTTGGACAAGGCCTCAAATGAGTCTCGACTGAGCATAGATCTCAGCGAGGAAGGAATATGCATCAAAGCCGATACGGTGGGTGGTTTGGAGGCCCTGGCGGCTGAACTCAGTGTGGTGGGGGTCCCAATAAGATCGGCAACTATCGGTAAAGTCAACAGAAAGGATGTAAGGGGAGCCGATGCATCAAAAGACCCTTTCCATAGGCTAATACTTGGTTTCTCTACATCTGCGCTCCCCGACGCACAAGCGGAGATAGACAAGAGTGAGAATGGCCTGAAGGTTATTTGCTCCGAGATAATTTACCATATCCTCGAAGAGCGGGAGGAGTGGATGGTAAAGAGGAAGGAAGAGTTGGATTCCGAATCCAGGGAACAAATAGTATATCCAGGGAGGCTTCTTTTCCTCCCCGATCACACCTTCAGGATCAGTAAGCCCGCCGTTATCGGTGTTCGGATTCTCGGGGGTAGGATCCACATTGGTCAAAGGCTGCTTAAGGATGGAGTTGTCGTTGGTCAGATTAAATCGATACGGAGAGGCGAGGAGACGAAGAAAGAGGCGATACAAGGGGATGAGGTCGCCATAGCCATAGATGGAGTGACAGTTGGAAGGCAGATAGAGGAACAGGATGTGTTACTCGTCGACGTTCCCGAGAAACACGCCAAACGACTTGCAAAAATGAGTTTGACCGCCTCAGAAAAGGAAATTCTGGAGGAGCTGTTGCATATCCATCGTCGTGATGACCACTTTTGGGGTCGATGATAGGTTCCACTTCCAAGGCCCCCCAACCCTTTAATGCGCATCGACCCAGACTGGTGCAGGTTATAGCATGGCGATGGCAGCAAGCGACCCGAATTCCAGGGAACTCATTCAGACTGTATCGATGATCTCAAACAACCTAATGGGGGAGGTCTCTAAGGTAATAATCGGCAAGGAAGAAAATCTCCGAAAAATTGCCGTCGGGGTACTTTCAAATGGAAATATGCTGCTAGAAGATTTCCCAGGTCTCGCCAAGACGTTAATGGCGAATACTTTCGCGACAGCCCTGGGATGCAAATTTAAGCGAGTGCAATTCACACCCGATCTGCTTCCAGCTGACATCATGGGCACTTACATGTATGATCAACAAGCAGGTGAATTCAAACTAAGGCCAGGTCCTTTGTTCACCAACGTCCTGCTAGCAGACGAGATCAACCGCGCACCCCCAAAAACCCAGGCTGCATTGTTGGAGGCCATGGAAGAGAAACAAGTCACCATAGAGGGTATAACTCACAAGCTACCTGCCCCATTCATAACAATCGCCACGCAAAATCCCATAGAGCAAGAAGGGACGTATCCCTTGCCAGAGGCACAAATGGATCGATTCCTGATGAAGATGTCCATGGGATACCCGGATCGGCAGGAGGAGAAGTCAATTTTGCAACGTAGAAAATTGAGGGGTAAAGATGGGCACGATGTCGAGACGATAACAAGCCCAAAGAAGGTAGTAGCAATGCAGAAGGCGCTGGAGACCGTTCATGTTGACGCCGCTATACTGACCTACATAGTAGAACTCGTCCATCGAACCAGAGAGGATCACAGAGTAGTCACAGGAGCCTCTCCAAGGGCAAGTCAGTCGCTGTTCAAGACTGCGCGTGCGAGTGCGGCCATAGACGGTAGGGATTACGTAATTCCAGACGATGTCAAGCGCGTTGCTCTTGATGTTGTCAGTCACAGAATAGTTTTGAAGCCCGAGTCGAAAATCAGAGGGATCACAGGAGAACACATTGTCAGAAAGGTAATCTCAGAAGTCCCGGTACCAGTTGTTCAATGAGCAAATACAATTCACCTGCGGCAATTGCGAAGCAGCGTGAGTCGTGCGATTGTGCTGGCAGTAGTCAATCACAAGGGTGGTTGTGGCAAAACCACGACTGTGACAAATCTAGGTGCAGCGTTATCCCTCGGATCGGAAGATAGGGGCATTAAACCGAGGAAAGTCCTGATCGTTGACCTCGACCCTAGAGGGAATGTCGCCACTACCTTCGGAGTGGACAAGAATGCATTGGGGCCGACAATGAATGGCCTCTTTCAAGCCGTCATCGACGGCTCAAGAATTGACATCAATCCATTCGTCATTCCCCCTGAACAATTAACAAGATGGATGAGGAAGGCATGGAAGAGGCAATTTCCAGACCGGTCCAGAGGGCCTCCTGTAAGTCACAAGGTGGACTCATTGTCGTTGCTTCCCGCTGATCTTGATCTTTCTGGCATTGAGATAGAGCTTGCCATGAGGATCGGAAGAGAGCATAGATTGAGAATAGCCTTGGAGGGTGCAATGGAACAGTTTGACTTGATAATTATCGACACTCCAGCGTCATTGGGGCTTTTGACAGTGAATGCCCTGACTGCTGCAGATTGGCTCTTGATCCCGATCCAAGCTGAATTCTATGCATTGGAAAGTATGGGGCAGTTACTTGACACCCTTCGGAAAGTTCAGTCGAGAGTCAACCCCTCATTGAAGTTGCTCGGTATTTCGATGACGATGGTTCAGACGGGTTCCAATCTAGGAAAAATGGTTGGTGATTCTGCATTACGCCATTTTGGCGAGAGGATATTGAGGACCTCCATCCCAAGAAGTGTCTCTATTGCCGAGGCCCCATTATCGGGGGGGCCAATTGCCTTGACTACGAGTCCAATTGAACGCCACCCTGGAAGCCTTGCCTACTGGGATCTTGCTTCAGATGTGAACTCAAGGTTTGAGTTAGCTTACAATTAATGCCAGACACATCATCGAATGAACCTTGAAATGGTATCATCCACGATTATATCCCACTTTGACAAGGCAATACTTACCAATTCATCGACGTCAAGATCTTGATTTTCACTGTTCTTTATACGATTTAATTTGTTTTTCAGATCTAGGATCTGAGCGGATCGGCTCGCCTGGATTTTTCTTTCGACTTCCGCCCATTGAGCGAGTGTAGTCTCCCTCTTCCTCATTTCCGCTATTCTCTCCATTGATTCCTTCTCAGCAGAGTACCATGCCAACAGATCTTGATCAATCTCTAAAATGGCCATTGTTTCGATTTCGTTCATCTCTTGTTTGATTTTTGTCTCGATTTCCAAGGTAGCTCTACGTCTCTCCTCCTCGATGCGATCGCTAATCTCAATTTCTTTTCTTCTTCGGTACAAGCTTAGGCGTTCCCTCATTTCAGTCTGAAGTTCGGCTTTCCTAGCCTCAAGCTTCATGTTCGATGCTTTTGAATAGGCATCTGACAATTCAAGCTCTAGTCTTCTATCCAATCTTTCGATCTCAGATTGATATTCGAGTTTGACACGCATTTCCAGAGATGATAAGCGGTTCTTGAACTCCTCCTCTATTTCCGCAGAAACCCTCTTTTTGACCTCGGAGGAGAGAATGTCAAAACTTTTCCTTCTCTCCAGATCAATCCGGTCACGAATTCTTCTCTCCTCGATAGCGAGTCTTGACTCCATTTCGAGTTTCTGATGTCTCTCTTCCGCCGATCTGACTCTGTTCTCAAGTCCAGAAATTTCAATTTCATTGAGATCGAGCATTTTGTCGCTGAGCCTGCGAAGATTATCCTCCAGTCTTTCGTTATGTGCATTTTCTATTACTTTACGGGCATCATTAATCCTCGCTGCTGCATCTGAAAGGGCATAGTCGGTCTCCTGCTCTACAGGTGGACTTACGGGGTTGACTAGGTTCCTACCAATTGAACGATATTTCTTTTCATTCAACAAATCTATCCTGTGCCTTCTGAGCGAAGAGAGCTCTTCTAGGTCATCTTCGATAGATCCGACATCTTCCATACCGACACGTCCGGGAGCCTACCGTGTGGGTTATTGGTCTTCAATTTCCCTGAGGTTTTAGAAGGTGACAGAAAACTCGCTCTCACAAGCTGGACAGGATATAGTCCTAGATCCTGGCCTTGGCTTCAACCTCAGCATCCGGTCGCAGGAAGGGCATCCAATCTCAACTTTGACTACCTTCGGTGTTATGCGAAAAGGTGCTCTGCAAGAGCCACAAATTAACTCAATTGGTCTCTCCTCTGAGCCTGCGACTACAAGTGTCTTGCAAGAGGGGCAGGGGAGCCTCTCTTCTCTCAAGTCTGTGATTGTCCTTTCATGAGTGACTCTGCATATTGCACCACATAACAAGCAGGTTATTTCACCCAATCCCAATGGAAGCATGCCTTCACAATGAGCGCACCTTGCGATTGGTGGCGCAACCTTGGACTCAATCTCAACTAACCCTTCCACGTGAATCCACCAATGTCCTCATTCATGAAGTGGTCGCAGGTTTGTTATTATTTGAGAGCATTATCTTGAACGATTCTGCGATGTCAGACCGGAGGTGAGCATAGACAATCTTCACCACTTCGAGGGGAGATTCACCCGAGTCCTTCACGAGCATCCCATTCAGAATCACTATGAAGACTGAGGCCTCATGTAAGGCTATTCCGATAGCGATGCTCGAATTTACCTCGAAAATCGTAGTAAGTACTAGAATTGCCGTGACACTCATAGAGATAGCGATGTTCACTGAGACTCGGAGCCTAGTCCTCTTTGAGATCTGGATCAGTTTTGCAATCGTGTTGGGATCTTGGCCTGGGATCAGCACATCCGCAGCTTCCAGATTTATTTGCTCACCAGAACCCATGGCAATTCCAACCGTCGCTACCGCTAAGGCACCGGAATCGTTGAATCCATCTCCAGCCATAATGGTAGCTCTGGCCACAGTAAGATCCCGCACTATCTGCGCTTTACCTTCCGGAGTGACGTCGCCCCTACACTTAGAAGGCGGGATTCCGATAGAGTCTCCGAACTTTTCAACTGCGGATTGTTGATCACCTGACAGTATTTGTATCTCCATTTCATTTTCCCTCAAAGACCGAATAAGGTCCGAGGCTCCCTGTCTGATATCATCATTTTTGAAAGTAAAGAGTGCGACTACCCGGCCGTCGATTCCGAGAAAGCAAGAACCCAGTCCGTTTGCGACGTGTTCCTCTGAGAGCGTTTTGAGTCTCTTGTTCTGTCTGAAACCCTTCGATTTGACCCAAGAATGGGATCCCAACACGACGTTCTTCCCTTGGGTTGTGCCACTCACCCCAGCTTCACCATCTGTGATCGATCTAACATGCGCGCTCTGCACAGATAATCTCCCAGCTTCTGAGATTATGGTTTCTGCATACGGGTGATTGCTTTTTTTCTCTAGGCCAGAAGCAACAGACAGAGCATAATCATGTTCTATGCCCCGGATGGTATCTATGGAGTGTATAGTTGGCCTACCAGAAGTGAGCGTTCCTGTTTTGTCCAAAATTACCAAGTCGGCACTGGCGATGTTCTCGATTATGTCCCCTCCTCTGGCTACGACCCCTGCTGCCGATGAGGCTGATAGCGCAGTCGCATGCGGAACAGGGGCTGCCAACAACAAAGCGCATGGACAGGAGACGACCCACAGGATCAATGTCGCAACCATGTTTTCGGTGTAAAGCCCATATGCGATTGAAGAAATTAGCACGAACGGGACCCAAACAGCGGTGAACTGTTCTATTATTGATTGAGTCTTAGATGGTGTCTCCTTATATCTTCTGACTAACTCAATCAATGAATACAGTCTGGTATTCTTCCCAATGTCATCTGCCCTGATTATTACAGGTCCACGAACCAGAGTCAGACCTGCCTCAACTCGGTCTCCTAATTTCACTGGAATAGGTATTGGTTCTCCGGTCAGTGGGGCCCTGTTGATTAGGCCATTGCCTTCGAGAATTATTCCGTCAACTGGAATCACCTCTCCTGATCGGATCTCAACGTGGTCCCCTTGGATGACCCCGTCAATGGGTGTCATTCCATCCCCAAACTCAATCTTCTCAATGACTTTTCCTTTATTATCTGAGACGACTCTCGCTGATGTTGGCAACCTGTCAAGCCCTCCCTGCATCGCATTTCTTGCTTCTGAAAGGGTTCTCTCCTCGATGTAGGATGCCAGAGCGACTAGCCCCGTGACGATTACCGACTCAAACCATTCTCCTAACAAAAAAGCCCCGAGCACTGCGAGGGAAGTTAACAGTTGGAAGCCAAAAACTAAGTTGAAAAAGCTGGAGATTGCTGATTTGAACATCTGTTGACCTGTGAACAATACCACAATTGTAGTAAAGATAGCAGGAATTATGTTATTCACTTCAGCTGCATCCATTGCCAGCAGAATTGCCAATGCAGGTATCGTCATTACAGCAGAGATTAGTTGCTTCTGATCATCTCGGAGTCTGATTTTTTGAGATGGCCTAGTTTTTACATGTCCACCGAGCAGGGAGTTGAGCCTGGATCCTGAATAATTCCTCACCCTTGTCTCCTTGATAGGAGATCTTTGTAATTCAAGCACGGCATTCTCTGTCCTCACACCAAGTACCCCAGGCAGCTCAAGTATCCGACTCTCTAGCTTGTGTCTATCTATGCCCAATTCAGCCGCTGCTATGGTAGGAACGACGCCAATTGCCTCCTCCCACTCAATATCGGGGGGGTGGCCCAGACCTGACAGGACTGAGTTTACCCTAGAGGTTCTCCCCAGTGAAACATCTAATTTGACTCTGACCCTTCCCTCAGTGGCCGATACAATAGCCTCTTTCACTCCTGGAACCCGACGAACCACGGTCGTGGCCTTCATAGCGCAGTCAGGACAGTCTAAGCCTCGCAAACCCCACTCAAATTCGATTACGCCATGAGGTGAAAGTTCAGGGTCTTCATCAACATCCTCCGAGTTTGATGGGAACTTGATGGCCTCGACATTTGAAATCGGAAAATCGGCTGGCATGAAGGGGAACTTGGGGGGGCCGACCCGACCCCCGCCTTCGTCCTCGGTGCCCATGATAGCCCAAGTTTGCCCGTAGAACTTCAAACTGCGGATTACAGGGGGTGTCATGACGAAACAAAATGGGAATGATCTGCTCATCCCGAGTATCGAAGATATAGACATGATAGTGTTTGATGTTGATGGTACCCTGATGGACAGGGATGGAATGCCGCCGGGAATGGTCGGGTTGATGAAGGAAACGGAGAGTCGTGGGGTTACTATCTCGCTGGCGTCAGGAAGGACATTGCCAAATTTAACTCCAATACATCAAGCGCTAGGACTCTCCGGGTTTATTATCGCTGAAAATGGTGGTGTCTTATGGGATGGGCCAAAGGGCCAGAAAATTGAGTTAAGGGCCAACGGAGATCGCTGCAGGGAGTCCATCGAATGGATTGCAACTCAGATGCCAGAGATTGACCCATCAGGGATAGAGTCCAATAGGTGGAGGGAAACTGAATGGTGTATATCAGGACCTCATGACACCAATGCAATCCGAGAATTGTTGGAATCCTCCAAATGGTCCGATCTTAGAGTGGTTGGGACAGGTTTTGCGATCCATGTGACTGAAAAGGGAATAAACAAAAAAACAGCGCTTGAGATCATGCTCCCACGGAGAAATGTCAACCCGAACAGGGTCCTTTCGTGTGGGGATGGCCTAAACGATGTTCCTATGTTTGAGTTGACGGGGCACTCAATCGCAGTTGATGACAAGTACGACAGGGTTCGCTCAGCGGCCATTTCCCGCACGACTAGGATGGGGCCAAGAGGAGTGATTGAGATACTGACGAGGTTGAATGCAAAGTAGTCAATTTTTCATTGAAACAACCTTTTGACTACGTTAGTTGCGTAAGAGCCGGATGGCAGATCGAATGACAGAGTACATTTCCATCTTTTATGCTTGCTTGAGCCGTTTAGGTCATCGAGGATGGGTTCTGAGGCTTCAAGATCTGTTGGGAAGACGACAGTATTTCTTTCATGGTTTGACATCTTTATGCCAAGGGATTTTACCATCTGGTATCCTTCTCGGCTTATACTGGTGATTCGCTCTTGCATTAAGGGGTGCATATGTCCCATCCTTGTCTCATCCAACGTTGGCATTTCCAGAACTTGGGGTATGGTATTCAGTGTCTGGGCTATGTTTTTGATGAGGGACCGCTTTGCTCTACCTCTCCTTCCGACAGGGGCCCTTGGGTACAAAAGTGGGCCTCCAACACCAATTTCGATACATCTGAGTAGATGATCTGGGTATAACCTGAGTATGATGTCACGTAGAACGCCATTCCAAATTTCCGACTGCCAAGCAGAAATCCAAAGTCCTCTGAGGCTTCTCGGGATTGCAGAGTACGCTGCCATCATTGCTTCATGAGGAGTGTTTGATTTGTCTTTCCAGGCTCTCAATATTTCTTTGAATGGCTTGTATTGAATTGATTCCAATTCCAACTCATCTAGGTTCGACCAAAGAAGTCTTAACCTTTTTTTGTCTCTTCTCCTACTAGATCTGTCCGAGGGCTGTGGACTGGTGAGGTGTAATCTCATGGCCCCTTCAAGATCTCCAGAAATTAGCATTTGACCAGGTAGAAAACCCCCGGATGCCGATCCAAATCTCTGGGAGTCGAACCAATTGGGTATCCCCACCGATTTTACCTGCGCGATTCTGCTGGGCAGTAATTGTACATCGCGGTGAATGATGTCCCTTACCGTGATTGTAAATCGATTTCCTCTGTGATCTCCGGATTTCAATGGGCGTTCTGCACCTCCGAAAGGTGTCATAGTCCATCCACTTCCATGGACCTTATTTTTTGGTGCGTAATTCCTCGGGATTGTGATCAACTGAGATGTCACAGACCTTTTGTCTTTCAAACCAGAAATGCCCCACGAGGATACGGGTATACCGATTTTTTTCGATATCACAGACAGTAGCGCCTGTGTTTCCCATCCAGTTTTAGTTAATTCAAAGACTGCGAAAGGGAGCTTCGTGTCATCCTCGGTGATTAGTCCAGGGGGTGGTGGTTGTTCTTCCACCTGAAATTCTTCTGGTGTAGTGCGGATCTTTACCATTATCTGGCTCCATAGTTAACGCTCTAGTGCTTCGAGCATGCTTTGAATATCCTGGTTCTGAGGCTTGTTTCTGTCTTTTCTTGAGCTCATCACCGAAGAGGCCAACAATCCGGTGATTAGAATTGACCCCATCGAGACTGTGGCCATCAAAACACCCTCATCAAATGTCCTGGTTGAGTCGAAGGGGTACGCATCGCTTGAATCCAACACCCCGTCATTGTCGTCATCTGAATCCTTATTGTCACCTATACCATCCATGTCAAAATCATATGTCTCTGAGGGGTCGAGAGGGAATGCATCTCCCGAGTCAGATACACCATCACCATCATCATCGTCGTCAATTACATTGCAGATCTGATCTGAATCCGTGTCCAAGGGAATGCTGGAGGCATCTGTGGAGGACGTGCCACAAGCGATCTCCTCTTGGTCGAGCCAACCATCCCCGTCATCGTCTGTATCCAGATCGTCGCTTACTCCATCGGAATCTGTGTCTCTTTGTTGAGCAGCGCACCCTGATGAGTCAACGGGCCCCATCAAAGAAGTGGTTGTTGGACATGCATCATTTGAGTCTGTGACCCCGTCGTCGTCGTCATCCGTGTCTGCGTTGTCCCCAATTCCATCGAGATCAAAGTCAGATGATTCATTTGAGTTCAACGGGAAAGCGTCATCATCGTCCAAGGTTCCGTCTCCGTCGTCATCCGTGTCTGCGTTGTTCCCCAGACCATCTCCATCAGTGTCAATTGACTCTGCCGGGCTTTTCGGGAAAGCGTCTTGTTGATCTGGTACTCCGTCCCCGTCATCGTCTGAATCTGTGTTATCACCGACCCCATCCGAATCGGTGTCTATGGTCTCGAGAGAATCCAAGGGGAACGCGTCCTGTAGGTCTTGTACACCATCTCCATCATCGTCCGAGTCCGCGTTGTTGCCAAGCCCGTCCGAGTCCGTGTCGAGTGTTTCAGAGGAGTCTAGAGGGAAGGCATCCTCCTCATCAAGAACGCCGTCATCGTCATCGTCAGAGTCCGCGTTGTCGCCTATTCCGTCCGAATCGTAGTCAGCCCACTCTGAAGAGTTCAGCGGGAACAGATCGAGGGAGTCGTTCACACCATCTCCATCATCGTCCGAGTCCGCGTTGTTGCCAAGCCCGTCCGAGTCCGTGTCGAGTGTTTCAGAGGAGTCCAGAGGGAAGGCATCCTCCTCATCAAGAACGCCGTCATCGTCATCGTCAGAGTCCGCGTTGTCGCCTATTCCATCCGAGTCCGTGTCTTTGGTTTCAAGTGGATTGTCTGGGAATGCGTCATTCAGATCGAGTACGCCATCACCGTCATCATCGGAGTCTTCATTTGAACCGATCCCGTCTTCATCAAGATCGTCCCATTCAGCTGGATTGAGAGGGAAGGCATCGGCGGTATCATTGAATCCGTCATTGTCGTCATCCAGATCCAGATTATTGCCAATTCCATCCGAGTCTGCATCGACCCATTCTGTACTATTGAATGGGAATGAATCTTCTGTGTCTGGATAGCCATCATTATCATCATCTGGATCTATAACGTCACATACCGAGTCCTGGTCGAAATCCGATGGAATTGATGTGTTGTTCATTGGGTCAGTTCCACACTGTGACTCAATGATGTCGATCCACCCATCGTTATCATCGTCGTAGTCCGAATTGTCCCCGATTCCATCCCCATCCCAATCGGAGGACTCTGTATCATCGAGTGGGAAGTGGTCGGAGTCATCCAAAACTCCGTCATTATCATCGTCATGATCTCGATGCGTCCCAAAATCAGTTATTTCGGGATTCGTCATGTATAGACTCGTTGGCAGTACGATATCATCTATCCATGCTGCATCCAACCCGTTTGAAACGGTGACGTCCTTGTTGTATGTCCACCTGAGGGTGTGGGTACCTTGTGTGAGCATGAAAGAGTAATTCGTCCAATCGATATCCCCGGACCAGGATTCAACTTGGGTTCCGTCGATGTAGAATTCCAAGAAGTCATAGTTGGATTCAGAGTCTACTTTGTATGCAAAACTGCCTGCCGCACCTTCCGTGGCTATTACCAAGGAAATCGATGAGATTGAGCTATCACTGATTGATCCAGACCTCAAGGAATAACTTCCCGAGTTGGAAGTCGTGTTTTGATTATACCATGGAGTGTCGGTGCCAAGATCCCACTGGAATGTCGAATTCAGATTCGGATCTTCGAAATCATCCGTCTGAAAGTTGCAACACACTGGCTTGTATGTTTCGTCTGCCTTTCCATCTTCATCGGTATCCTGCCATGCTTGGTCGTCTAGTGGGAAGGCGTCCATATTGTCCTCTACTCCATCGCCGTCATCATCCATGTCTATGTCATCGCACATACCGTCCGAGTCAGTATCTGCAGTGGGTGTGCTGAGTGGATTATACGGATCAGTCCCACAAATCAATTCGGACACATTCGACCAAGTGTCACCGTCTATGTCGTCATCCATAGCATCGCAGGTCCCATCGTTGTCAGAGTCAAGCGGCGTCGAATTAGGATCGTTGAGTAGTGAGCCACAAAGGTTCTCCTCTTCATCAGACCAACCATCCCCATCGGCGTCCGCGTCTGTTCCGTGGATTACCAGTTGCCAATCATTCACAGTGCCGTTTGAGGAGGTTGGATTGACATCGATGACTTCGACAGTCCACGTCCCAGAACTTATTTCATCAAAATGGTGCATGCTTACCATTTTGTGATATCTCATGTTCCCATAGTCAGCAGGGTTGGTGTCTGCAAGTATCGATGTGTATCCACCTGGGGAGGTCAGAGTAATTATCAGGTCCCCAGGATCTTCGTGGTCAATGTCCATGTACAACTCAACACTTTCTATGCTGACCATATCGGTGACTGTGTGCGAGAAGGACAAGGGAGATCCGGTTGGAGGTATATTGACGGAAGGGGTGTATAGAGGAGAGGACACATTGACCTCGGATCCTAAGTGAGTCCAGTTCTCGGCTAGATTCACTGCGGCCGTGGCGTCTACCATTCCGAATCCGTAATAATGGCTGACTGGTAGTCCGGCCCCGTTTACAGACCAGTTTTCATGATTAATGTCGTTTGGTGTCGAGGAGTGTACCAATATCGCTTGCATATCTCGCCAAGTTAACGTTGGGTCTGCCTCCAAGATCAAAGCGGTCAGACCGGCAACCTTCGGTCCTGATGATGATGTGCCTCCAAAGTCGTCAGTGTAGTTTGTTGTACTGTACCCCACACTTCCAGTCCTATCGGCAGTGGTTATACCCAACGGACCACCATCTGATGGGCCCACTACCAATACCGGTGCGCCTATGCTTGAATACCAGGATTGTTCTCCGTTGTATGTTATAGCCCCAATTGCGATTGTATACCTTGAATTCTGATATCCTTTCTGATTCACGTTTTCATCCGTTGTGTACTCATTCCCCGCTGAGAATGTGAAAATATTTCCTAGGGAGGATCTCCCTTCGTATACCCCCGATTCCAACATGGCTGTTTGACTGGGGCCTAGACCTACAAAACCAGCACCGCTGTAGCCCCAGGAATTATGATAGATGTCGATGTCCTGATTGAAATCTGACAATGCCGGGATTGAATTGCCACCACAAAGGAACCTAGCATGATTATGGCTAGCGCCCCATGCTACACCGGCTATTCCTATGCCATTATTTCCTACTCCTGCTGCTACACCAGAAACAGCGGTGCCATGGTTGTCACTCGCCTCCACCGGATTCGGATCTGGGTCGTTATCACAATAGTCATATGATGTAGTTGAGTCATAATTCGCTTGAAGATCCTCATGTGTGGTATCCATTCCATCGTCGACAACCCTAATCAGAACCCCAGACCCATTGTACCTATCCCAAGCCCCTGTTATGTTCAAGTCAACGCCGGGCACGGAGTTGTGTTGTCCAGTGTTGATCAGGTGCCATTGATCGGGTATCATTGGATCATTTGGGACCCCCATAGGAACGGGCTGGAGGAAATCGTACAGCGGTGAATATAACTCGATTTCACCATTCCTTTGTAGTGTTTCAAGCTCTCTTTCATCAACAAATACCTCAGGAATTACGTAAACGTCCTCGAGGAATGCATCAGGGATCACGGACTCGGAGGGGATGGTTTTCGACAACGATTTGGGATTTGTCGTCACGATGGTCCATCCAATATGTTCAACCTCCGGACCCATATGTTCGAGGGAGGTCTTCTCGCGCGCAAAGGACCATTGCAATTCAGTGGAAAGAGCATCGATAATCGGTGTAGGGTGGTCGAAAAGTGATTTTTTTTCTTCAGTTTCTTCGTTTGGGCTAATCTGAGCTTGTGCAGCCGGTGCGATTATACTCGAAATCATCAATAAGACAAGGAGGCTGGACAAAGCACTTCGGGTCTTCATAGTTCCAATGACTGACTTCAATGATTTAATTGGTGTTCTTATTTGATGGCCAGTCGGGCGATTAGTGACCGGAAATAACACCGATGTGGTGCAGGCGGCAGGATTCGAACCTGCGAAGCACTATGCAGCGGATCTTGAGCCCGCCCCCTTTGACCACTCGGGTACACCTGCGTCTCTACGAGGGCTGTTGCGTTATTGAGTTCGACGGAAGAGGGAAATTACAACGGGGCATTCAAGGAATCATTCAAGGATCGCTTACCCAAGCGCGACACGATGAGCAAGTTGGAGAAGGGCGAGGAACACAACTTGACTCCGGGTGAACTCGATAGGATTGAGAAGGCGATCTTTGAGATAGCACGCCAACAGAGGGGAAAATTAGTCCCCGTCACATTGCCATTATCCGATTTTTGGAGTCGTGTTGGACAATTGATAATTCATCTCGAGCAGGAGATAGACGATATGCGTCGAGAAGGTGCAGGGAGCGCCCGTCTGTCAACCGCTACAAGAAGACTGTCAAACATCAGGACGCAGTTGCGAAACTTGGCCAATTTAAGATTGAACGCACTCACCAGCAATGCAGTGGTGGATTCGTTGTTGGGTCAGAGTAAGGATGGGATTAGCAGAACAGGCAAATCAATAGATTGGTCGAAAATGGATGTAAAAGAGAGGATTTTTCACTCTGAGGTCACAATCGCCGTCGACAAATTTCGAAGGGTCGCTTCATGGAATTTACTCATGGGCATAGAGGAAAAGATCGGGAATAATCCCGTTGGTGTTCCTGAATTGGCTGTTTTTGACGACGTTGAATCGGGGGAATTAGCACCGTTGCCCAATCCCATAGCAAAAAGTTTCGATAGTTGGGATGATCCTGACATGGACGAGGAGGATAGGATTAGGGCGATAGATGCAGGATATTTTGAGGCTCCTGCTCCACCCACGCCTGTTGCAAACGAACCGCATTTGATACGAGTTAGAATAATTGAGAGCAGTGAGGACCCTATCATCGATGAAGATGGACGAGAAATTAGTATAATCAAGGGTGAGTTCTGCGAGTGCTCGCAGAAGATGAGCGAGACTCTGATCTCAATAGGCTTGGCAGAACCTGTTGACGCTTGAACGAGGAATGACCAAATGCCTCTGAGTCGGATAGGTGGCCATGTCGAGTGATGGTTCCGTAAGTATGGAAATGATTCAACGCCTGAGAGAAAGCTTTTCCCAAGACCCAACAAATAAGCTCCTACAGAACGCACTGAGCAACGGACACTTGATCGACGTCGCATTGGACAGGGATATCGTCCAGAGCACAGACTCCTCTTTCAGCACGAAATTGGATAATTGGACTGCAACAAATCAAAAATCAAGTGGAAGATGTTGGCTTTTTGCTGCTTTGAACCTCTTCAGACCCGGAGCGATGGAAATGATGAACATGAAGGACTTTGAATTCAGCCAAGCACACATACATTTCTGGGATAAGTTCGAGCGGTCCAATTGCTTTCTTGAATCTATGATTGAAATGGGGAATAGGGACATTGGGGATCGTACCGTCCACTTTCTTTTGAGCGATCCTATCGGAGATGGAGGTCAGTGGAATATGGCCATGAATTTGATTCGTAAGCATGGACTAGTTCCAAAGTCAGCATTCCCTGAATCCAAATCTAGTAGCGCCACCAGGTGGATGAATGCGAGCCTGAAGGATCTTCTGCGATCCTCCGCCTGCGAGCTAAGAAATATGATCTCTAGGGATGTCGGCCTTGAGGAGGTCCGAGCTAGGAAAACAGAGATGATTGGGAATGTTTGGAGATTATTGTGTATGCACCTCGGGACGCCACCTGAGAGATTTAGCTGGCAGTGGAGAGACAAGGATGACGTTTTCCACAGAAAAGGAGAAATGACTCCATTGGAGTTTTCCTCGCAGTTCGTCAGCGTTGATTGGGATGACTATGTATGTCTTGTTCACGACCCTAGAAATGACATGTACAAGACCTATACCGTGGACAGATTGCAAAATGTAGCCGGCGGGCCACCTGTGGTGTACCTGAATGTCCCAATTGAGGAAATGAAGAGGATCACGATGGAGATAATCGAGGAGGGGGTTCCTGTTTGGATGGGTTGTGATGTTGGGAAACAAATGCACAGGAAACGAGGCTTATGGGATTCAAATTTGTATGACCTGCAAGGATTGTATGGATTCGAGTATGGTATGAGTAAGCGTGATCGACTAATTCATGGTCAGACTGTGATGACGCATGCAATGCTGTTTACTGGGGTTGACGTGGTCGATGGGTCCCCACGAAGGTGGAGAGTAGAGAACTCATGGGGGACAAAGGAAAGCGGGGACAAGGGATTCTTCACGATGAATGACAACTGGTTCGACGATTACATGTTTGAGATTGCCTCACCCACTTCAAAACTATCTGAGGAGATGAGAAAAGGGCTCGAAACAAGTGCAACTGTGCTACCAGCGTGGGACCCCATGGGATCACTAGCCAGGAGAGGTGGCTTATTCGGGCAATCAAGCGAGATTTCTCAGTGAGAGTTCTATCGTGACAGAGTCTGGTATGGGGATTCTTAGGACCTGCCTAAGAGCAGTTTCATCTTTCGCGGTATTCGTGACTAGTTCCAATAGTCTCTTGTGTATCCGCATCTCCCAATGGTCGTAGGTCTCAGAGCCTTCTCCTGAGGGGGCTTTCCTGCAGGGAACGACCAACTTTCGTGTTGGCAGTGGGATGGGTCCTCTGAGCTTGACGCCGGATTCATCGGATATCCTCTTTATTTGTGTGCAGACCGTGTCCACGTCCTCGTGATTTTCCCCGGTCAACTTGATAGTGGTGACAACTGGCATCCAGTAATCACCTCAGTTCCCAGTTTCAAGCCTTCTTCTCAATCTTGGCGCATACGCCAGCCGCTACGGTCTTACCCATGTCGCGTATGGCGAATCTTGAGAGTTCTGGGAACGCATCTTGTTGCTCTATCGCCATTGGCTTTGTGGGTTGGAACCTTACTAAGGCGGCATCGCCAGACTTCAGGAACGCAGGGGTCTCCCCCGTCTTCAGATTCTTTACGAGTTCGACGAACCTGACCGCTACTTGCGCGGTGTGTGCGTGGAAGACGGGCGTGTACCCCACACCAACAGCCTTTGGTATGTCCATTATCTGTATGTTGCCCAAGAAGGTCTCGTCGTGTCTGACGAAGGTAGGAGGATTATCTTGGTATCCTGCGATGTCCCCTCTTCGGATGTCTGTGACTGCTAGACCCCTGACGTTGAACCCTACGTTGTCTCCAGGCTCAGCTCTGTCAACTTGTGTGTGGTGCATCTCAATGCTCTTCACCTCAGCAGATTTCTGACTTGGGTTGAATACTACCGTCTTTCCTGGGTTCAACACCCCGGTCTCTATCTTTCCAACTGGGACTGTTCCTATTCCGCCGATCTTGTAGACGTCTTGGATTGGCAGCCTCAGTGGGCGGTCTGTTGGCTTGGGTGGCATTGTGATCGCGTCGATGGCCTCGAAGAGTGTTGGGCCTTTGTACCACGACATGTTGTCGCTCTTGTTGTATATGTTCTCGCCATTCTGTGATGAGCCTGCGATGAAGTTTACATCGTTGGGCTTGAAGCCTGCCATCTTGAGCAGATTGGAGACCTCGGTCTTCACTTCGTTGTACTTTGATTCCTGGTAATCGACACCACTGATGTCCATCTTGTTGATGTTCACTATCAGTTGTGTGACTCCAAGGACTCTCGCTAGGAAAGCGTGTTCCTTGGTCTGTGCGTTCACACCATCGTTGGCCGCCACGACTAGAACTGCGGCATCTGCCTGGCTTGTGCCTGTGATCATGTTCTTCACGAAGTCTCTGTGCCCGGGTGCATCTATGACGGTGAAGTAGTAGTTAGGGGTGTAGAACTCCTTGTGTGCTACGTCGATAGTGATTCCGCGCTCTCGCTCTTCTTTCAGGCCATCCATGACATATGCCAATCCGAAGCCAGCTTTCCCTGACTCGCTCGCGAGCTTCTCATTCTTGTCGATCACGTGTTGTTCAATGTGACCGCTGTCTAATAGCAGTCTTCCGACGGTCGTTGACTTTCCGTGGTCGACGTGACCAATGAATACGATATTTAGATGCGGCTTGCTTTTATCTTCCCACTGTGAACCCATGTTGTACACCTCTAGGTGAGCCGGCGACTTGAGGTGTGTATTTGAACCTCACCCCCCAAAGCAAAAACAAAACAACGCCAATTTGGGACCTGATAGTAGCCGAACCTACCTATATTGGAGTTCAACTATCAACGAGTTTATCTTGGTATTGTGACTTTCATCATTGGTCAAATCAACGGACCATGTATCAGCTTGAAATGCCCGTATTGTTGAGCCACTGACGACCTGCCAAACGCAGTATTCGTCGGACTGGCAGTCTCCTGCATCGCGATTTTCGTTCTCGATCTGGGTGGTGTTGGATACTTCTTCTTCTTGGGTAGTGGTGTTGTATAGGAACAGATCGAGTTTGTTGGCTGTGGTTGCACCGCCAGTGAAGATTGGCTGGTCATCGTCTTCTTGTGGATATTCCAATTTCACCCTGAGGTATCGAATTCTGTCTTTCCCATCTGCCTCGTAAGTGACTGGGAATTCCCATGCCATTTCTACGGGATCATTGATGCTAGCGTCGATGATGAAGTCCTTCCACTCACCTCTGTAGTTGACATAGATCATCATCTCGTCACTGTCGGTAAGGCCGTTGCTTGAGGTCACTGTCAATTTCACCTCGAAAGCGCCACCTGTTTTTTCGAATGAAATTGACTGGCCTGTCGCGTCGTTGTCGTTGTCCGTTATACCGTCGCCATCTGAGTCGTCCGTGGTGTCCAGATCCCACTCCCATTTGTCGATGTAATCAATCCCGCCCGCATCAGATGAGGAGCCGTCGACTTCTACGGTGGTGGTAAAGTCGACTGACCTATCTCCCTCGTCCTTGTCTTCGTCACAGACCCAGATCAGGACAAAGTCTCCATTCGGGGGCTCCTCCCCGTCACAATCATCCATTTTATCCCCGGATATCAGGGCGGTTGGCTTCTTTGCAGTGGATTCAATTACTGTAATGTTCTTTGTCAGTGTAGTTTCGTAGTTCCCATCGGCTACGGTTAGGGCGATGCTGAAGGTGCCCGTCGATGTGTAGGCGTGGCTTGTGGTGAGTCCCGTGCCTACATTTCCATCCCCAAAGCTCCAACTAAATGTCAAGGAGTCCCCGTCTGGATCTGAGCTTCCAGCCGCACTGAGTGTCACGGTGTCCCCTTCT
Source organism: Euryarchaeota archaeon UBA558 (assembly GCA_002507175.1). GTDB lineage: Archaea > Thermoplasmatota > Poseidoniia > Poseidoniales > Thalassarchaeaceae > MGIIb-N1. Next base: position 33,168 of record DAZE01000017.1, on the reverse strand, counting down.
CGCACTGTCCCTGAGGGCTCAATGTTCATTTGGGCTGTTGGCGCATCATTCAACCCTAGGGTGGCTAGGCAGCCCCCAGTAGCGGAGACTGTCATAATCAGCGCCACAATTGTGGCCCTCAGCGCTGCGACCATGCTCTGTCTCCAGAAGTGGTTGGAAATGAATCCTGCGATTCTATGTTCCTAGAAATCAAAGAGGGATTGTTGCCGAGAACCCTGGATTAGGTCGCGTTCGCTCCACTTGAATGCCTCGGTGATCCTGCCAAGGGCTGTTGCCAACCTTCTAGCGTAGTACTCTGGGTCGTAATCTGGAGGATCGTCCCCAAGTTCTTCAGTGAGCCACGCTTTGACCTGCATGGGGGACGACTTCGCATTCGTGACCACATACCCGACCTTCATCCCGGGAGTAAAGCCCAGACCACGCTCAATCCTTTGTTTTGCGGCCCTCACATAGGGTAAACCATCAGGATTTGAGTAAACCGAAAAATCGACCGAGCCGTCTTTCCTTATCTTGCCCTTGCAAGAACGGCTGATTACGAGGTCTGCGACATCGACTCTGCCCATTCTCACGTCTTCTATTGTCTTCCTGGTTCGATCGACTGCGAATTCCTCCTTCCCCTCAAGTATTTTCTCAAATAACATGGTCATGGTTGAGGTTAGAAGTTTGAAAGAATCCGTCCTCCGAACCTCATAGCCGCGGATTAACATCTCTTCCCTTGGCCATACAACTCTCCCAACATACCTTTTCTTAGCGCCATGCGAAAAGAATGCTGACATAGCAGTCTCAAACTCCAACTCCGCCCCCTCTTTGGAATATTTCGATGCGAGTCTTCTGCCGAAACTTATGGTATCATTCCGTGCCCTTTCCCAATTTTTCAGATCAGGGTCGTTTTCCATCGGCTTACTTATCGGCGAATCCTCCACGTCCATTGTTTTGACGAAAATAGAGTCGGTATCTGAGTAAACCACATCGTATCCGTCGTCCCCCAAGTCAGCGATGATTGACTTGATGTTGTATCTTGCCCACTCTGTTATGCTTGCTCCGATGTCTTTGTGCGTGAATCGATAGAAAGAGCTTGCAAACACCCCATAAAACGAGTTCATGAGGATCTTGACTGCAAATTGTAGCTTGTCATTCAGGAAGGCAGATTGTTCATCCCCATTGGATCTTGCCTGTTTCGATAAATTCTTGTAATCATCCCTCTGTTTCATCAGGTCTGACAGTAGTCTTGGGACCAACCCCCTTCTAACGCCGACTGATCGATATCTTGTCCCTGTTGAAGGTGAGACCATGTCATCGTCCAATGACTTACCATCCTCGACGAGTGTGGTTGAACAGATGTTGTTGGCTATCATTATGGATGGGTACATTGATTTGAAATCCAGGACAGCGATCCATGATCTCAGTCCTGGCTCCACCTCATGAACATAACCTCCTGCGATTTGCTCCCCCCTGCGGATCTGACGAGTAGTCGGCACTGCCACATTTTCTCTATCTGCTAATCTGATCACAAGTGAGTCTATCCACTGACTGGTCGTCTCGGTGGCAGCCGTTGAGAAACTGGTTTTGGCAACCGAAGCAAGTGCCTCTTTTTCTTGGACCGATTGAAGGTGACCGAGTATGTCAAGAGGCAAGTAAGTGTCTCTCAAACAATATCGGATGACCTCCATGGGTCTTTTTGCCCACTCCTCGTCCATTCTGCTTGCATCCACATCCAATTTCTTCATTTCTTCGTTTTCTGGCCAGATTAGAGCCGTCACGAACCGTAGCGATTCCCGTTCGGGCCTGAGTGTCTGGCGGGCTTGCCACCATGCATCCATTGGAACTCTTCCCGCGATACTCCATGTTCGGTTTTGGCCACGATTGGGAATAGTTCTTCTTGAGTTCTCATCTAATGGGACTCGACCCCAACCAAACAGTTCCGGTCTTTCCCCCTTTCCAACAAGGTGTTCGGTTCTCTCGAGAATTCTTGGGAGGTCGAAGTTATCTATGTTGTATCCGGTGATCACATCGGGATCTTGCTCTCTCACCAATCTACAGATTGGTTTCAGGATGTCTTCGATCTCATCTCCATGAAAAGTGTGCTCTTCACGGGCTCCATCTCTTTCCACGACCACTGCAGCGCACAGAATCCTGTTTGTGGAGATGCTTGTTTCCAAGTCTATGGATAGGGTGACCATTGGTGCTTGGAAAGGCTCACATGAGCTTAGATCATCGATTTCTACCTCGATTATCATATCCACTGGATAGAGGCCTCGACCACCAACTGAAAGGATGGCTTCCTCTGCATCTCGATCATCTTTGTACGGGGAAGTAGCGCCCTTAGGCGCTCTGTCTCCGCAGAACATTACTTTGCCTTTTACACATATATGAGGGCCAAGATCCAAGTCATACATCAGGCGTTTGTGGAATTGTATATCGGCGCTTGTCACCGTCCACTCAGCTCTCAGTTGGTCACGGAGTCTCGCTACTACAATCGTATCCCTAACCATCACTCTCCAATGTGGTTTCTCTCCCCGGGAGGTCCATTTGATGACAGGAGGGAGGATTTCCGTGACGCTGGAGAGATTCAGGACATCTTGAATGTCAGTCTGAGAGCCTTCTCTGCCTCCCTCCTTGGGGGATATCTCAATGTAAGGCCGCATCCCATTGACGAGAACGAGTGCTGAGTGTCCGTTTTTCGATCGGCACCACAGCTCAACAACAGTGTTGGAGTCTCCCCATGATCGATTGTCGGCGGAAATAATGCACAACTCATCCTCCCAAAGGCCTGCGACCATGCCCCATTGAAGAGGGGCTATTGATTCAATTCTTGTCGTGTGAGTTTTTCTCATGATTGGCCGGAAGCGTTGAATGCCTCCTTGCTTGGAGTACTAATATGGCAGCGGCGGGGAGGGGGCATCCTCCCATCGATTGGGACTCATTGACGTTCTCTTTTACGGAAACTGATCGTATGTTTGTGGCCAATGGTTCATGGGAAGATGGATGGTCAGAAGGGTGCATGGTTGATTTTCAGCCTCTTTCTCTGTCTCCGGCAGCATGTGTGCTGAACTATGGACAGGGATTGTTCGAGGGGATGAAAGCCAGAAGGACGCCTGATGGGAGAATAACACTTTTCAGGCCCGAGATGAATGCCAGAAGGGCTGCTGAGGGGGCAAAAAGACTAGTTATGCCCGAGATCTCGGAATCAATGTTCATTGAGGCTGTCAAGAAAGTTGCAGAAGAGAACAAAAGATGGGTTCCCCCACATGGAAAAGGGGAGTTGTACCTGAGGCCAATTCTGTTTGGTAGCAGTGCACGACTCGGGGTATCTCCAGCAGAAGAGTACATGTTCGTTGTCTTTGCAGTACCCGTGGGACCTTACTTCAAGGGTGGAATGACCCCAATTTCACTCAGAGTATCTCAAAATCATCATCGTGCTGCGCCCGGAGGGTCGGGTGGTGTCAAGGCAATAGGGAATTATGCCCCCGGGATGATGCCCTCCAAAAGGGCGAAATCGGAAGGCTATAGCGAGATAATTTACCTTGATGCAGTCGAACATAATTACGTTGAGGAAGTTGGAGCGGCTAATTTCTTCTGTGTGAAGGATGGTACTATTTACACTCCTGAACTTACCGGGACGATTCTTCCTGGAATTACTCGGCTATCGATCATCGAGCTTGCCAGATCAATGGGGTTGACTGTCGTGGAAGAAAAGGTTAGCATCGATTTCGCTCTGGGCTGTGATGAGGCCTTCTGCGCTGGTACTGCAGCCGTTATTTCCCCCATTGGATCGATACAACACGGGGAAATCGAGGAAGATTTTGGAGGGGTAGGTGACATTACGCTCGCGCTTTATGAACGACTCACCGGAATAATGGGCGGAGGCCTAGAAGACTCATTTAATTGGACCGTTGAAGTCTGATTTTTATTTTCGACCAAACTTCTTCTTCCTTTGGCTTGATGGCCTTCGTGATGGGGATTTCCTTTGTTTGGCCTTCCTTGCTCCATCTCTACCGGACGATCTTTTTGACTGTTTTATTTTGATGTCCTTGTCTTCAGTTTCCAGATTCTTCAAGGATTCTCCAATCACGCGCAGAACCTGTTCCTTTGTCTCCGATTTTGTAGATTCCAGTGCGTCTTTTGTCGAAATAATCAATCTGCCTTCCTTTGAGTAGGGTCTCATCGGGTGGCTAGCATCTTGATCCCTCCTCATTTTGGTTATACCTGATGCTCTGGCTGCCAATGCGATCTGATCCAAGTTTGGTCGGGCAACACTAGCGCTCCTTGGGACTCTTCTGCCAGACTTGCGAGTAGCTCTCTGGTCAAAGTATCCGGTCCAGAGTGTCATTCGTGATGGGTCGCCGGTCATAGTGATCAACCCCACTGAGGCTGTTGTATTGAGTTCTTCGTGAATGGCTAGTCAACAAGTATACCACTCACGACACCGTCCATACCGGGTCGACTAGTTATCCTGACAAGTCCCAATTCAGTCTCTGCGATTGCACCTTTGGTGATTATATTTCGCCGGACGTAGTTAGGATCTGCTGAATTCTCTACTATGTTTGATATCACTACTCTCTTGGTAATGCCTTCGGATGGGATGTTCACATTGATGTGGGATGCGTTCATGACTCGGACTGTTTGATGTCCAGCATGTTTCCTGTACAACTTGTTTTGATTGGAATCAGCTACGAAAGCGAATTGTTTCTCACTGGAGATTTCCTTCTTCCGCTTGCCGCGATATCGAATGGGGCGCTTGAGGCGTCCTCCTGTGGGCTTCCTCCTTGACATCCCGTGCCACTTGGCCATGGGTCTGGCCGACCAACCCTCCTTATTTCAATGGATTGGATGAAACAGCCTTGATAAATCGCCGAGATATTCATTCTCTGACTTGCTTTCGCGAGTGCATGAGTGTCAAGCGCCTGAGAAGAAGAACCCCACTCAGATTCAAACAAATAAGAGAAATTTCAGACCAGGTTGAGAGCCGTATTGGGGTATCGTTGGGCCTATCCAGCTCTTTTCTTGAGGAGGCCCACTTTGAGGGGACTGATCTGATACTAGTCGATAGGGTGCCAAAACTCATGTGCTTGTCTAACGACAGCACTAAGATATGGTTCCCAACATTGAGGGGTCTCCTTGATTGGGAGGTAAAGTGCCATTGGGCTGAGGTTGATCACGGTGCGATCCCTTTTCTCATGAACGGTGCGGATTGCATGGCTGCGGGCATTCAGGAGTCAGACAGCAAAATAGGGGTTGGGGCACCGATGTGGATCAGGGATGAGGTTCATGGTAGACCCCTAGCGATTGGATGGTCCCTCATGGACGGGGATTCAATGCGTCAATCGAGTAAGGGTAAGGCTGCTCTAACTGTACATTGGGTGGGAGATGAGCTATGGAGTCTTGACTCTCAGTGAACTTTCGATCAATGAAACGTTCAATTCAAAGCATTGAATGGACTCATCCAGGCATGCGCGGTGTAGTTCTCTTCGTTTTGGTTTGCATTGTTTCGCCGGTTTCGGCTGAACAGGGGGGAATTAACCAGCAAACTGACCTCTCCGGGACCTCCATTGTGGCATTGGATTATCCAAATGAGGTCAATGTGACGAGAATTGATGGTGGGGGAATGGGAATACAAGTCCAAATCGACCCCTCTAAGAATGTGAGTAATGTAAGCTGGGTGACGCAGATTTGCATAAACAGCGGTGTTTGCTATCCTCCTGTTTACAATCAGCTTACCGAATACAACGAAAGTTGGAGCGGTTCAATCGAAGTACAGAATCAGGCTTCATATGTTAACTGGAGATTCGATCTGTCCCACGAAAACGACACGGAGGTTGTCAGGGTCCCAGAGATGGGCTTTGGTTGGAAAGTTTGGTCTACATGTTGGTTTGATGGGGAAAATTGGGGAGGAGAGGACTTCGGAGCCATTGGGGAAGGGTGTTTATCGCCTGACCTCGGTAATTCATCGACAGATGTCTCATCCTCAAACACCCCTCTGAGTTTCCCGAGTCCTGTCCTTGTTTTTGCTGCGCTTTCAGTAGCAGCGTTATCATACAGAAGGAATTGATGCATGTCTGAGACCGAAAGCGATCAAGAGGGCTTCATAGAGATGATCTTCGAAGAAATTCCTGCTGTGGAGATGCTGGAAAGGGCGAATGAATACTTCGATCTCATGAGCAACAGGAGGACTACTCGCCATTTTTCAAGGAAAGAGGTGAGTCGGGACCTTATCGAGCTTGCTATCAAAACAGCCGGAACGGCTCCTTCTGGAGCTCATCTTCAGCCATGGACATTTGTTGCGATATCAGATTTCGAGCTCAAAAGTAGAATTAGGAAAGCCGCCGAGGAAGAGGAGAGGAAATTCTACGAGGAGAGAGTGCCCGATGATTGGGCCGAAGTGCTTAGGCCCTTGGGGACTGATCACGTAAAGGAACATCTAACTGATGCGCCATGGATCGTTGTGCTGTTCAGACATAGCAAGAGACTCAAAAAGAATGGTGAGTTTGCACCTACCTACTATTCGCAGGAATCTTGTGGGATCGCCGCGGGTATGTTCATTTCGGCGATTCACAACATGGGTCTCACTACTCTCACCCATACTCCATCTCCGATGGGCTTTTTACGTGAGTTGCTCGATAGGCCCGAATATGAACATCCCATGATTGTGATGCCGGTCGGTTACCCAGCGAAAGACGCCAGGGTACCTGATGTCCTGCGAAAAAAATTGGAAGAAATATCATACTTTCACTCACACTGATCCTTTGAAAATTTTTGTCTCCTTCGGAGGTAGTTTTCGGGTTTGTGAAATTGTTAGGATTATGCCAGAAAATATGATGAGAATGCAACCAATAAGATCTCTGGAATCAAGATTTTCCCCAAAGACAACGTAGCCATACATTGTAGCGATAATAACAGTCAGATAGGAAAAAGCGCTTATCCAAGCGGCATTTGCCTTGTGAAAAGCAAATGTAAGACCCACCTGGCCTGCCCCCGCGCCGACTCCGATGCCAATCAATGACATCGTCAAGACTGGGTCTGATAGCAATGAAGGGAGTTTCGGTGCCGCGGGAATGAGAGTAAACGCCACTGAGAAAGCTGCAAACCAAAAGACGATGCTCAATGCATGTTCTGTGGCTCTGAGTTTCCTAACGTATAGGTATGCAATTGCAGCGAAGAATCCTGAACCTAGGGCCAGAATTGCATTGAATTCTACGCTCTTGAGATCTGGAGAAACAATCATTGCTATACCGATGAATGACAATACCGCCATGGCTAGGACTATCGGTTGCACTTTTTCAGAGAGAAACGCGCCAGATAGCAGTGCTACGAAAAGTGGGTTCGTATATTGCAGCGTCACTGCCTGCCCGATGGGGATCAACCCTAATGCAGAAAAATAGAGTATCATCGCGATTAGCCCAGTTAAACATCTGAGGAACATTGACCTCTGGTCAATAACCGTTAGGTTAACGCCCCTCTGTTTGCATATTGAGTAAATGACCACACCAATTACGATGGATCTCACGAAGACCATGGACCAGACGTCTGCATCAGGAGATGTCCATTTTACTAGGGCATTCATGGAACCGAACGAGAAACTCGCAAATAGCATCCATGCTACTGCTGTTTTGGGAGAGTCGTCACTCATCGGGAGTCTATCCCCCACCTTTTCTCTAGTTCCAATACTACGGAGAGATAATCCCTTCCGCCATGGCTCTCCGGGTCATGGAGGTGTATAGGAACTCCATGAGCTGGTGCCTCGGCCAGTCTGACATTTCTCCTGATAGGTGGATCGACGATGAGGTTTCCGTAGGCTTCCCTCAATTCGTTTGCAACTTGTACGTTCAGTTGTATTCGACTGTTGTGCATGGTTAGGAGTATCCCGTCGACCCCGAGATTGGCGGAAAACAAATTCCTGACCTCTCGAATGGTTCCTGCTAGCATGGCAAGACCTTCGAGGGCGAAATATTCTGTTTGGACTGGAACAATCAAACCATGACTCGCCACAAGTGCATTTATTGTCACAATTCCGAGTGACGGTGGCGTATCAATCAGGATCAAATCGTAGTGAGGCAAAAGTGGCTCTATTGCCTCGGTAAGGCGCCTTTCCCTCCCCAACTGTCTCAGCAATTCATTGTCCAAACCGACCAATGATCTGTCACCCACAATCATGTGTACTCCCTCAACTGCTGTCTGATGTCTTGACTCGACGGCTCTCTCTGGCGCGAGGATCAGATCTCTGGTCGTGGCCTTCACTAGCCTCTTATCCACGCCCAGACCCGTGGCGCAGTTCCCCTGAGCATCAGCATCTATGACCAGGACGCGATGTCCTCTCAATCCTAGTTGGGCTGCGATATTGATGACGGTAGTCGTTTTTCCAACGCCCCCCTTTTGGTTGGTAACGGTCACGATCCTTGCACGGCCATTGTCTGATGGGGTTCCACGGGGCAGTGATAGTGGATTGGGGCTGGATTGTCCCTTCCGGTCCACTGGATGATCTTGCTTTTCCTGTTCGACGAAGTCAACATCGATGATCAGTTCGTCATCGACTGTGGCTCGCTCTTCACTCACGAATATTTGGGTGACTAGTTGCAATTCAAGATACCGCTATTCACATGCGACCAATCCATGATTGGCTGCGGTGATCATCAATCCGAGGCTGTTGAGATTTGTATCCACCCACCGACTCTCGCCGTCGTGGCGTCCATGACTGCGTTGAAGCTGTAGTCTCTATTCGATTGGCTCCATTCACTAGAGGCCAAGACTGTGACAATCCCGGTGGATAAGTCGCTTGACAGAAGATCTGAGAGATCATCTGCCTCTCCTGAGAGTACCCTGTAGCCCAGGATATTTGTCTTGGCAGCGTTCTCTTCGAACATGACTTGCTCTACCTGCGAATAACGTCCTTGAGCCAACAGCCTACTTCCAAGGTAATCTAGTGTCAAGGTTGAAGGAACAGAAGTTTTGTCCCATGAAACTTCTCCATCTTGATATTGCCCAGATTCTATGATCGAGCATTCTTGCCCGTCCATTGAAAGATGGATCCAACCAGAGCTATCCTGGGTATCGACCCACGAGAGATTCCACTTCATATCCCCCAGTAGATGGTTTGCCTTCCAGAAATAACCCCCTGAATCCACAGCGACAGAGGCGTCACTTGTGGGGTAGGTTGCTGTCATGCAGGCCACAGTTTCCTCAATGTTCAATCTGGAGTCGGATTCGTCCGGCATGTGCGAAGCCCAATCCCTTTTCCCCGCACTAGTCGGCCTATCATCCCCCGGGGATGGTTTTGAATCGTATTCATCATACCAATTCACAGCGGTATTGCCCTTTTCCGCACTAGTGACAGTCATGTCCATCCTTATGTCCAATCTACCCTCAGGTAGAGTGGCGTCGCTGATCGCACTTGCAAATACATTGCAGTCTGATTTCGAGAGTGACTTGTCAAGCCGTATGTTGGCAGTTTGTTGCACGGGCCAAGGAATTTGGGGGTTGACAAGGATATCCAGTGTGATATATCCTAGACAATGCTCTATTTCTTTGTGAGAAATTGATATTGGATAGACATACCCATGGATTGGATCGTTTCTTTCTTGTTTGACGCTCCATTCCCAAGTTGAGCCTTCATCTGATACAGCCCCCTCCTCAAGCACCTCATTTTCAAAGAAATCCTGTAGATCCATGGGCAGAAGGGGCACGGATAATAGCGGTGCTATAGCGCCGAGCCCAGGGAGTAGGCTCGATCCAAACGTGGTGGCTTCCAATTCCGTTGATTCACCGTCTGAATCTGAAAAAGAGGCTGTGGTTTCAGTTCTAATTACAGACTTATCTGAGATGTGCCGGTACGAATCTGTCTGCATCAAAAGCTGATTATCGGGGTAAGACCAACCTGCATTACTACATTCTACTCCGTTGTCTCTCCATGTTTTACCCTGGAGATCGACTTTGATATCGTGATTCACCACTTGTTTTACTGCTAAGCTGGCCCGTCCATAGGCATCATTCACACTAAAGGCGCCCCTGTGGTCTAAATCACTGGGAAAAATTGTGTCCTGATCGGAACCCTCTTCGACGCTCATAGAGCCCGTCCCAGAAATCTCCACATCGACTTCTGAACATACTTGATCGAACGAGCTGGGTGACAGGGAGTCACGCACGATGCTAACCATGTCGTCCCCTTCAACACTGATGGTAGATTGTTGGATTGAGAATTGTATAGAATCTCCATATCTTACTGGCTGGACGGTGAAGGACGAGTCTCTTTGAAGAACAATCCACAAACTTGCGCTCAATAACAATGCCACTGTTAACCCTGCAGCCAATTGCATTCGTGTTATGGTCAGCTTATTCCCAATTTTGTTCTTGGTTTCGGATGATTCACTGGGTTTTCTGGACGCACTGGTCCTGATCTTCTCTTCTTCTAGTTTCTCACTGAATTCTTGTGTTTTGTTTTCAACTAATTCACGGAGGGGTTTCTCTTCCTCAACATCGTCATCTAACAGTAGGATTTCGAATTCCGATTCATCGGATTTTATCTCAGTATCTTCTACTATTTCAGCCTCCATAATCTCATGTGGTTTTTTTTCAGTCTTCTTCTCTTTAGTTGATTTATCATGGCGATCGAGAAGTGCGTCTATGGCCTGATCCATGCTGGGTACTGATTCTTCTTTTCTGGCTGGCTCCGAGGCCTCGATGATTCTATTGATAAGCTCTGACTTGCTTCCTGAGACACGTAGACCCATTCCTTTGCACATGATTTTCAATTCAGAGGCTTTCATGTCATTGAGTGCCTCATGATCCATACGCGCAACACCTCTGATGGCTGCAACTGGTGTCAGGATGTTTTGAATGCCTCCCTGAATTGATTGTCTCAAACAATTACTTGGGAGGGTTGACAGGCAGACACAACAGTATCAAATGTGGAGCATCGTAGGGTGTATGTGGACCCGCGTTTAGTGATTCTTTCTCGTGGGCCAGGCCTGTATTCAACCATGCGTCTGACTGAGGAGAGTCAGCGATACGGTTTCATTACACGAGTGATAGATCCAATGAGCATAAGCACGGCTGTGGACGACGATGGTGCCAGGATATACCACCAGGGCTGGCCAATTCAGACTGATGCGGTGATACCTCGTATTGGATTCTCAATAACGAGGCCTGGTTCAGGCATTGTTAGACAGTTTGAAAGGATGGGGGCAATAGTTCACAATACTGCGGATGCGATTCTCCTCAGTAGGGATAAAATTGCAGCGACGCAGGTCATGGCAGAATGTGGGTTGCCTGTTCCAAAAACCATCAGTGTAGCCTCCATGGATGACTGTATGCAAGCCCTGCGAACAATAGGAAGTTACCCGCTTGTTATCAAAGCAAGCGAGGGCACACAGGGAGCTAGCGTTTTTTTGCTAGATGACGAGGCAAGAGCGATTTCCCTGCTCGCCCAGATGTTTCAGAGGGGTATGCGCCCTTTGATACAGGAATACATCAAAGAATCCCATGGGAGAGATATCAGAGTCATAGTCGTAAGGGGGAGGGTTGTGGCGAGTATGGAAAGAAAGGCTCGTGGTACTGAATTCAGATCCAACTTTCACCTTGGGGGATCCGTCGAGGCAATCAAGTTGACTCCGGATCAAGAAAGCGTCGCTATTAGGGCTGCAAATGAGCTTGGACTGGATGTGGCTGGTGTCGATATGTTGGACTCTGCTTCTGGACCTCTCGTGCTTGAAGCGAATTCAAGTCCCGGACTTGAGGGAATTGAGCGCGCGACCGGAATTAACGTCGCAGCAAGGATAGTATCCAGCCTCAGAGCGAGAGTCAGAGAAAGGATCGAGGAAGGCGATATGCCTCAAAATCAGGATGTTCCTCATGGCTCCTCGATTGAGAACCATTTGGATTCCAATGAGGCGTCGGGCTAGCTTTATATCAACATCAATCAGTTTGATCAATTGGGAAATCAGGCAAGTATTCAAGATGTAGTAGTCACTATCCCAACTGTCTCGTGAGGGACAGGGATGCACGCACCGCTGGTGCCGATGAGGTCACTGATATGGAAATTTTCGAAGCCGACGGCTCCATCAATCCCAAACAGATTAGACTTGATGTCCGAAACAAAGCTCTGCCGAATCGCCTACACAGGCTTAGGAAACTACCCTGGTTTGAATGTTGGCTCTCGCAATTAAGATCGGAGAAGAAGAGTTCTCACACAATCAGAGCTTACGAGCGGGCAGCTAAGGGAATTTCAGAAATTGTTTTGCCGGGAGAAGAGTCGTCTTTGCGAAGCAATTTTCCGAAATTAAGCGTCGAAGAGGCTCATAACTTACTGGATCCTGACACAGGGAGAATTGACTCTTGGATATCGACACTTGATACCCTCAGCCCTTCAAGTGTGAACGCAAGAATGGCAGCCGCCACTCACTTGTTGAGATGGTTTGGCCACACAATGCCAGAGTGGATCAGGAGGCCAAACAGGCGAAGACCCCTTCCAAAAACCCTCAACAAAAGAGAAATTTCAAGGTTTAAATTGACTGTCTCAGAATTTAAGGATCCGATTGTGAAGCCCCTGACCACAATGATGTTGGAAACTGGTGTGAGAGTCTCAGAAATTTGTAACATGGATGTTGATGACGTTGATCTGGATGACCTCTCTGCGTTGATCCTGGGCGGCAAAGGCGAGAAGGACCGAACAGTATTATTCACGGATTTGACTGCAAAGGGGATCCAAGAATGGATGACCGAAAGGAGGATGCGCGCTGAGAAACAAGTCAAAGAGGAGCGGCAATCGCTATTTTTAACAAAAAATGGACATAGAATAACACCGCGTTGGGTCCAGAAACTGATGGATAGAATTGCCGACAGGGCCGAAATTAAGCGATCTCGATTGACACCGCATACACTGAGGCACACTTTTGCCTCCGGATTACTCGAAAGGGGCGCTGATCTGGTGACAATCCAGAGATTGCTCGGTCACGCTAGCATAGCAACTACCAGGGTCTACCTTGAGATAAGTGACCAGACGCTGAGGGAAATCTACAAGAGAGCCCAGATGCCAATGCCAAAGATCAGTAACCCATCACCCGATTCTGATCTTCAGGGAACATTACACGGTGTATTTCCTTCATCTTCTTGATGGATTTTTCTTAGATTTCCTCTTTTCCAGTTTGTCAATGCCTTGCCAGGACCTGTCTGCCTTGACCTTCTGACCGGCATGCCCCTCCAAAGGACAGTACTTCCCACTTCTACATCTACTGCAGTTGTCCTTGGGTGGTTTGTCGACCTTCTTTGTCAAGCGGCCGTACTTCCTCCTTGGCACAGTATGAGGTAGTCATGGCGGCTGATAGCCTTGTTGGAATAAAAAACCTCAATCCCAATAGTGTGCTCAGGTTGTACATGGCATCTAACGAGAAGGTTGCCATCCGTCTTTTTGCCCAAGTTTGGGCCCCGAGACCGATGATGGGTGTTGACGATGACAACATCGTAAGAACAACCGTTCGTCCAAACGCAAAAAGGAAAATCATACTAGGTGACGTTGCTCAGGCATTTCTAAGAGCCTTTGGGCCCTCAAACCCCCCAAAATTAGTGGGGGATTTAGGGTTTGATGAACAGAAATGGGAAATCACCGCGTTTGCATTCGAGACGGAATTATCCATAATTTCCAGGCCATACTGGGGATTTGGCGTTTTCACAAAATGCTTCCTCAATGAAATCAGATTGATTGGAAAGAGGGAGATCATTGATAGAACTGTATATGACACTCTTTCCTTCCTTGGGAGGAATCCGTGGGAGCCTGTTTGGACTGGCAGGTTCGAGCGCAACATAGGGATGGGGGTCAAGGAGCAAGCAGAGATCTGGAAAAACAGTCAACTCAGGGCTGAGATGGTAATGAGAGAAATCCTGAGAGAGGTTATCTCAATCTCTGAGGGAACGGGAGGACCGGACTTCCATGAATGCGCAGTCGATTTGGAAATGGCGAGAGTTGCTCTTGATGATCGGAACAGCCATGCTTTCGAAAGGGCAATATCAAGAGTATCAGGGCTTCTGAATATCAGGGCCGATGATCCGTGGGGAGATTTGAATGGTAATGACGGGTCAGAAGTAGTTGATCTCACAAAAGACTGAGTCCTTAGCTGAACATCCACTGAATGACCCCGTGTTGGGCCAGATAAATTATAATTGAAAATACGATGCAGGCTCCGTAAACAGCGCTTTTTGGGATCTGAATAGCATCCTCAGATTCTTCATCGAAATATCGAATGAGACCGGCGGCCTGCTGGATCCCGCTGTTTTTCTCCTTCTTGGCCACGCTTCTGGGACCATGGGGGCATATTTGAATGAAGCCCAAAGCTAATTGTAATGTTCTATGGGTCTAGGGTCTCGATCAGAACACAGCCACCCTCCATCTCTGTGACGGTTCTTGCGACCCCAACAGCAGCGTCGATACCGGACGTCATGACCAACTCTCGTCGTCCGAGAGTGGGGTTATCGAGTATGATTCGATGAGACAGTGTGCTCAGCATGGATTTATCCACGACTTGCCATATCCACTCATGTTCAGTGACAGTTATTATGGCCTCGACTGGTAGTAAATCAGCTTGGAGATGGGATGCTTTCTTTGCCCTTTGAACTAGCTCTGCGAGTTTTTTTCTCCCTTTGACTGGGGTCGTACGGACCCGTCTTCGACTGTTTCTGAGTATTCTCCTGCTTTCGCTCCGATTGTGCACGCATCCCATCCTGCGACCGCAGTCGCGATGGAAAGTCAATTTTTTCACACTTAACCGTTATTGGGAAATAGCAGCACAAGGCGTTGATTTTGTAAGTGCAAGTCGAGTGCTGGCGTTGTGGCTCATGGGACTTCCGGCCCCAACGCAGAAAATTATGATGCGGAATGGCGAACCCAGGCTGACAATAGTTTGTTGAGACGGGCTGTGGAGAATTGGATACCTGACGCATCTCATTGGTTTGATAATGCATTTGCAAGATTACCAGAGACAATCAGAGTCAACCCTCTAAGAATAGACTCTGAGATTGTCGAGGATTGGACTAAATCAATCGGGGGTATTCACAACAAGTGGTACTCTGGGCCAGGATCCTCGTGGACGCTGCCCTTCGATCGTGGTGGAGCTTCCGGTGATGTGAGAAGGATGTTGATCGCACTGCATGAAACAGGACGAATCACCCGTCAGGAATCTGTCTCAATGATGCCAGTGAATGTTTTGAAGCCTAGTCCGGGTGAGGTGATCTTGGACCTTTGTGCGAGTCCCGGATCAAAAACCACCCAGATTGCGGAGTTCCTCGCTACTGATGGTTTGGTCGTCGCAAACGAAAGGTCGAGAAAGAGGTGCAATCTCTTGACCGCAAACCTCCAGAGACACCGCTCAAATTGCGTGATCGTTGTAAATCATGATGGTCGTCATATCCCAAGGATGTCTGGAGATTTTGGTTACGATGCAATACTGGTAGATGCGCCGTGCACAGGGTCAGGGACCACTAGGAAGAATCCAGAAGTGTGGAGGCAATGGCGACCAAGTGGGGGATTGGGTCTACAAGGAATGCAAGTCGGCTTGCTGAATAGAGCTGTCGACTTACTTCGGCCAGGGGGGAGGATCGTATATTCTACTTGTTCGTTGGACCCGGTTGAGAATGAGGAGGTAATCTGTCGAATACTACGAACGAGAGACGATGTCGAATTGGAAGAAATAGGGGGCTCACTGCGTGGAGTAGAAACTCAGGATGGACTTGTCTCATGGTCTAGCACCGATGATCAACTGAATCCCAAATCAGACTCAAATACGTGGCTCGAGGACATGGATGTCTCGGTTTTGAAAAGGTGTAAACGAGTAAGTGGACATAAGATGGATGCTGGCGGTTTCTTCTTGGCATTACTTCGAAAGAATGGAGATCTGGATTCCAAAAAGATGAGCATTAATCTCGAGTCGAGGAGTCCGGAAGATGGTCTTCAGGCGAGTCGGCCGGTTGACGCACAGGAGGCTGACTGGTTCACGAGGGAATTCGGGGGCTCTAGTCCAAGCCTGTGGAGGCGCGGTAAAAGGATCTCGATCGGCACTACGAGGATGCTGAAGGCTTGGACTGAGCCGACACTCGTCTCTGGTGGTAAAGCGAGAGTCGCCGGCAAGAGATGGAGACCTCTCAAGGTTGTACAAGTGGGATGCGATGTTTCAGAGTACAGGTCCAATCGTCCATCAAGAATCGTGGAGAGTGGTGTGGGGTTCTCGAGAGAAATTGCACCAGACAGAATACTCGAAATGAGCGACTCAAAAATAACAGAATTGCTAAACGGTGGGGCCATCGACCTAGATTCTGTTGTGATGGGTGACAATCCTGTATCTGGGGGTTGGCTCGCACATTATGACAAGAATTTCGACCCATTGCCAATTTGGATAGGTGGAAAAATTACCGTGATGGCCTCAGATCACGAAAGAACAAGCAGATTGGAACTGATGAGGCGTGCATCAAACTAACAATGATCCAGGAATAGGTTCATTTTCCGAACCCTCCTAGGTTATTTATGGAATTAGATCGAACAGACAGGGATATTATCAGAAGTCTTGAACGAGACGCGCGAATGTCTCTCAGATCTGTCGCGGAGGAGATTGGTGTATCCCTTGGCACAGTTAGCAATCGATTGAA
Organism: Euryarchaeota archaeon UBA558; assembly: GCA_002507175.1. GTDB lineage: Archaea > Thermoplasmatota > Poseidoniia > Poseidoniales > Thalassarchaeaceae > MGIIb-N1. Next base: position 16,548 of record DAZE01000017.1, on the reverse strand, counting down.
GAGGCTTGAGGATACAGGAGTGATAAAGGGCTACAGGGTTGAGATTGACCCTGATAAAGTCGGATGGGGCTTGACCGTCGTAGTGGGTTTGAGGATAGAGAAGGGCAGGTTGTTGGAGCTGCAGAGACTGATAGCCAAGGATTCGCGTGTCTTGGGTGTGTATGACGTCACCGGCGAATTTGATTCAATGATACTTGCAAGAGCCAAAGATAGATCAGATTTGGACGATCTTTCAAAAACTGTGTTATCCATGGATGGGATCATGCGGTCAGTCACTCACTTCGTACTCAACACCGTGAAAGAAAGGCCGACATCAGTGCCCTAGATATCTGTTCGATTGCCCAAAGGAAAGAGGTGGTCCCTGATCATTGGGTTGAGCGCACCTGCATGAGAATGCAAAGATTCCACGGTCCTACCCTCTGGCTTCATGTTCTTCACCAGACTGTGCCAAAGACTCTCGTCTACTTTCATATCCAATGCATTCAGCCTCTTTCTCAATCTAGATTGTAATCTACCTCCTGTTCGATCCCAATCCATAAGCAGAATCACACTTGGACCTTGATCAACGGTGTTTCTTGTACCATAACTCTCATACAGATATGCTACGATCTTAGATTGATCCCAACCTCGGTTCAGAATCTCTATCTCTCCGGAGAAACCAAATTCTCTTAATGCTGAGTAATCTCTTTTGCCCTCTACGAGAACAGGGCATCCCGAGCCTTTGAGTTCAACGGGTCGATTCCTTGCAATAGCCTCAGCGAAATCCTTCGAAACTCTGGAGAATCGTTCCATACTATCGGCTCGGATGGCTGGAGGACGGGTTGGAGGTAGTTGATCTGAATTTTCAAAATTCATCCTAAATTTCCTCCGCTAAATCCGAAAAATTAAGGTTTTATGGCCAAATTGGAGATCAATATCTGACTCATCGGCCCACGCAGGCCCTTCACATCCAGAACAGTACCATACACCTATGGTCCTTGCCCTTATTAGGGGTCGTTTGTTCCCACCATCAGGGATCGGATGGCAGGCATTACCCCACTGTTTGATAACCTATGGAATGAGTATATTCTTTGGTCATTCTTGGTTGGAGGTTTTACTTTCATCTGGCTTTACCATCACTCACTGTGGTATAGAAGCGACGAAGACGAAGAATGGGATAACAAGGATGCCATTGAGGTAGGGGTTTTTCCAAAAGAGTACGACAATTTCAAACTTGAAGTCACTTGGACAGTAATCCCATTCCTGCTCATAGTATACCTGGCCCTGATATCATGGGGGCCACTCGATGCAGTGTGGGACTCAACTGAAGCAGGGGGCTATGGAGATGAGTGTGCAGATGGAGAGTACTCGAATCTAACATGGTCCCAGAATGATGGGAGATACATAGCAGAATGTTATCATGTAATATACATCGAAGCATATCAATGGGGCTGGAATTTCGATTGCCTAACCCTATCAGTCCCTGATCTGTGCGAGGTTGGAACTGCAATCGTGGATGGCACGCCTGCGGCGAGCCTATCGTTGAAACAAGGAGAAGTGTATCTTGCCGTGATGGGATCAGCAGACGTGACTCATGCTCCATGGTTTGTCTCATGGGGTGTCAAAGAAGACGTACTGTATTCGCAGGGTGCCGTGGACCGCAACGGGGATGGCCTGAGCGACAATCTCATGTTGACTGAGAATGGAGAGTATGACCTATCTGCCCCATTGGGGGAATTGGGTCTCACCTCAGTCTGGCTACCAGCAGATAACGTCGAGGACTTTCTTCTACTTTGCACCGAATATTGTGGGGATAACCACGCATACATGGTGGCTTTGATCAACGTACACAGTTGAGGTTTTCAAAATGAGAAAAGGAAATTTGAGCAGGGCGGTGATGGCCCTCTCTTTGGTAATTGGAGTCTTGCTATTGGCACCCTTGGCCTCATCGCTTCCAACTGGCATTGGAGGAGCATCAATTCAAACGGCTGGATGTAATTGCCACAATTCTGTGGCGGATTCATCAGTCGCTGCTAATATCCAAGGGTTTCCAGAGAAGTATAACGCATCCGAGACCTATGAGCTCACAATTTCATTCGATGGCGGGCCCTCACAACCAGGAAACATCAACCTAGGAGGGTTCAACCTTTGGGCATCTGAGGGCGTTTTCACACCTACAGACGGCTTAACTTCTCTCTGGGCAGGCTCCGTTAATGAAGTCGTCCACACCGAGGCCGGGAATGACTACACATCTTGGGTCGTGGATTGGACCGCTCCCGAGAGTGGGAAGGAAGTCGACTTCATTCTGCATGTAAACTCGGTCAACGGAGACGGCCTTCAGACTGGACAACTTGACCAATGGAATCGGGCTACATTCGTCATACAGTCGTCATTCGGATTGGTGGGTGAGGTGATCCCCGAGGCTCCTGAGCCCTTTGTGGTCCTGGCGACGCTGATTCTTATCTCATTGGCCCTAATCGCCGTCACAATCCTCTATGGGTTCTATCGCTCAGACCCGGATGGCTTCAGTTGGGACACGTTCTCCCCTTGGATCTCAGATTGGCTAACAACAACAGACCACAAGAAAGTCGGGACGCTGTACTTCCTAGCAGGCCTGTTCTTCCTAGGGATAGGTGGAATCATGGCGTTATTCATCAGAGTGCAGCTGGCGACTCCAGGAAACGATTTCCTAACTCAAGATCAGTACAACCAGTTTTTCACTCTGCATGGAACCACGATGATATTCCTCGCAGCCATGCCCCTGATCAACGGCTTTGCGAACTGGATGGTCCCACTGCAGATTGGAGCTCCGGACCTAGCAATGCCGAGATTGAACGCAATGTCATTCTGGCTACAACCAGTGGGGGCCCTATTGATCTTCACAGGAGTATTTTCGGGCCAAGGTGCGGACACAGGTTGGACTGGATATGCCCCTTACGTGGTTGACATGGTCAATGGCCATGACGGCAACACATTCTGGGCAGCAGGTCAGATAATGCTCGTTGCTTCCTCTACCCTAACTGGAATCAACTTCCTAACGACCATAGCCGTGATGAGGGCAGAAGGAATGGGTTGGATGCAAATGCCGTTGTTCACTTGGTCCATACTAATTGCAAACCTGATGCTCTTCCTATCAATACCAGCATTCGGAGTGGGGCTGATCCAAGTCTACCTAGACCGAGTCATTGGCACTGCTTTCTACGATGTCGGTGCAGGGGGAGATCCGTTATTGTGGAGCCATCTATTCTGGTATTTCGGCCACCCCGAGGTCTATGTGGTCATTGTACCTGCATTCGGAGTAATCTCTGAGGTTCTGGCCACTTCATCAAGGAGATCCATCTTTGGATACAAATCGATGGTCTTCGCTCTGGCAGGCATTGGCGTGGTGGCATTCATTGTTTACGGGCACCATATGTTTACCTCCGGCATGTCGCCAGTTCTGAGGTTCGTCACCATGGTAACCACAATGCTGGTAGCCGTCCCCACCGGCATCAAGATATTCAATTGGCTGAAAACTATGCATGGAGGTTCCCTCGTCTACAGGACTCATACACTTTGGGCCTTGGGATTCCTGGTCACTTTCACTCTAGGTGGCATCTCAGGGATGTTCTTCCCGTCTATTGCCATGGACACGCACCTGCATGAGAGTTATTTCGTGGTAGCTCACTTCCATTACGTATTGGTTGGGGGTACTGTCTTCGGTTTCTTCGCAGCCATATACTACTGGTACCCCAAGATGACTGGAAAAATGATGGATGAGCGCCTTGGCACACTACACTTCCTCACTGCATTCATTTCCTACAACGGGGTTTTCTGGCCAATGCACAGACTCGGGGTATGGGGCATGGCAAGAAGGCATCATACATATTTCATCAGCACGGATGATTTCGCAAACCTACCACCGGAGGCCGCAGATTGGAATCTGTTCATTTCAGTGTCCGCGTTTTTGTTCTTCTTGTCTAATTTCATCATGGTTGCTAACATGGTGATATCATACCTCCGGGGTGCCAAGGCCCCTGCCGACCCGTGGGGTGGATGGTCCTTCGAGTGGATGACAGCGTCCCCGCCCCCAACTCCCTCTTTTGGGAGATATGTGGATGGAGAGTGGTATGACCTTCCTGTGTTGAGGGACGCTAATGAACATGTGACGACCGAGCCAGGAATATTCACGCGCTGGTTTAGCCGCCTAATGGTACCAGATGACAGCAATGAGGAGGTGAGTCACTGAGCGACGAGCACCATGACCACCATCCTAGCCCATGGGGACCCCATGATTGGAGTCACGGGGCTCCTCACAACTCATACGCGCCGATTGTGATGAGCATCGGAATAGGATTGTTCCTATTCGTATTCGCAGGCATGTTTGACTATGACCTGGAGCTATCGAAGCATGTTTACACCGGTGAAGGGCTGATATGGATGTTCGTTGCGATCATCATAACCAGCATAGGGATGTTCGTCTTCTGGCGGCAGGATCTTTCATTCGATGGAACATACGAACCACTTGCCACTGGTTCCCCGTTCAGGAATATCCAGATACGAAAGGTTGGGATGTTCATATTCCTAATGTCTGAAATGATGGTTTTCACATCGTTGTTCAGCACTTACATGAGGTATCGGCTTGGCCTCAGAAGATGCGACGATGTTTTTGCAGACGGTCTCTTCGACCCCGTCACGAATCCAACTGGTTGGCAGGAGGCTGTTCCAGTGACCTGCTTTGAGCCAGCGAGCCACCTGATTGCGTCAAGCTGGTGGCATCTCGCACCCGGTGCTGTGAATACTTTCGCCCTGATCATATCATCATTTACAATTGTTCAAGCGCTAAGATACGCGAAGAAAACAGACATAGACGAGGAGTTGAGAAGAAGGCGAGTAACCATGTTCCTTGGAACTACCTGGGTACTTGCCATACTCTTCCTAACTTTGAAGATGGTAGAATGGTTTGTCGGCTTCTACATTCCAGATCTCGGTTTCATACACGAGCATGAGATCAAATCTCTGGTGGCGGAAGGTTATACCATCGGAGCGGACCACTATCAACACCATTCCTACGTAGATGAGGCAACAGGCGCTCACATGACTGCAAACATCAGGGTGTCTGCATCGACATTCTATGTCACGACAGGTACACATGGTGCGCACGTGGCAGGAGGGATAATCGGGCTTACCTACATGACTTACAAGGCTTGGAGGGGGGGCTATACCCCAACAAATGCCGTCTCTATAGAGTACTTCGGCCTTTACTGGCACTTCGTTGATCTGGTATGGGTCATTGTCTTCCCGTTCTTCTATCTGTACTAAGGTGAAATTAATGGCGCATTACAAAATTCTTGGAAGAGATCCATACTGGATGAATTTCTATGGTCTGATGATACTTACTGCTATCGAAGTGGGTGCTGTTGGCGCTGACATGAGTTCAACCGCTGAGTCCCTCAATATGTCAGAAGATGGGATAACCCTCTGGATCCTGACAATCATTGCAATACCGAAGTTCTTCATGATAGCCGCAATTTTCATGCATTTGTATGGCGATCCCGATTCAGGTATTTTGACGATGACCGCGTTGTTTCCAGCCTTCTTCATAATCATCATGATACTCTTCATTGGTCTTACTCATCCAGACGCAGCTACAGGTCTACCAGCTTGGTGTAGACCAGGGACATGGGGCCTCTGAGACCTGTAAGGTTCATTCGTCGAGTGTGCTTCCGAGGGAGTGCTGCAGACGTCGCATAGCCTGGTATTGCGCCGGATTTGAAATCCGGTGTCCCTTGGACTCGGGAGTTCGAATCTCTCCGTCTGCGCCATTACAAATTAGGGGCGGTGGGGCCTCCTCGTACTAGGAGTTGATTTTTCTTGAACTCAAATTTGACGGGAGTCGTCATAGAGATCTCTCCATCCAAACTGATGAACAAAGGGGGGTCATGGCCATGTTCGTCTGTTGGATCTCCATGCTTATCAAGAGCCTTGATCTCGAATGTTCTGCAAGGCTCCATTGTTATCTTGTTCCACCTACCGACGTGCTTCCCCTTCTCTAAAGGCCCCATAACCCTGAGCATCTGACCTTTTGAAAGGCCGAAGCCGAGTACGATGCTTGCAGTATCTCGAAATGGGTGCATCCCCGGTGCGACCTTGTACCCTCCGCCGAAGGTCTCTGCTTGCATCATCGCAAATAAGCCGGTCAAGTCCACCTTTCTTCCAGGGTTATCATTTACTTTGATCCATGCCATCTGACTCTTCCATCCAAGTATTGCCCTAATCGCCAAGAAGGTGTACTTCTTTTGTCCGCTAATCCATGAAAAATGGCCTTCATCTTTCATCCTGTTTATCGAAGATGTGACACCCCCATCACATTCCAAAAAGGCCCATCTGACAAGATTCCCTGCCCTAAATGGCTGGCCAGTCACATCATAATGCTTGGGAGGTGGTATGTCAGGGTGATTCGGAGCTCTAAGGCCTTCGACTCTGATTGCTCCGACGGAATAGTCACGGCCAGTCTTTAGCAACGACGCTGCACCAGGTAGGTCATCTAATGGAATGCCTATCGCCCGGGCGAAGTCGTCACCGTTGCCCATGGGGATTACGCCCATCCTCTTACCAGATCCCCTCAATCCGTTTGCAACTTCATGTACAGTCCCGTCACCGCCGACTGCGACAATCAAATCATGTTTGGATTCCCGGAGTTTCGATGCGATTTCTATAGCATGTCCCCTTCCCTCTGTCAGGTTTACTTCATATTCAATTCCCAGTGACTCTAATTCATTCTGAACCTTCATGAGATTTTTTCCTAATTTCCCGTCTCTGGCGTGGGGATTCACTATGCAGGCTACATTCATCGGTGGTCCCACATGAGCATGAAGACTTCAAGGCCTCGATGCGAGGAGTGATGTGTGTGAACCGATTGGCCATTGCATGGGCGAGGAGTATTTCATGCAGAGAGCAATTGAAATCGCCGAGAGGGGGAGGAGGAAAGTTCAGCCAAACCCCTTGGTAGGTTGCGTCCTAGTTCGTGATGGGAAGATAATCGCAGAAGGATGGCATGACAACATCGGGGGATTTCATGCAGAACAGGCTGCTATAGCAGATGCAGAGGAGCGGGGCATTGCCACCAGTGGATCTACCGCATATGTGACACTGGAGCCTTGCAACCATCATGGTAGAACGCCGCCCTGTACAGAGGCACTGCTATGGGCTGGAGTTGAACGTGTGGTTGTCGGTGCACTTGACCCAAATCCTACCGTCAGAGGAGGAGGGGTGTCGGCTCTAAGGAATGTTGGCGTTCATGTTGAAAATGGCCTATTGGAGAAGGAATGTAAAGACCAGATGAGGGAATTTATTCACTGGTGTGAACATAGGAAACCATTCGTCACTCTAAAGGCCGCAATCGATGCTCGAGGAAGGGTTGATTGTGATAGAAATAGACCATCAATGCGTTTTACTTCCCCGTCATCCATTGAGAAATCCCATTTGTTGAGATCAGAAAACATGGGGATCCTTGTGGGAGTTGACACTGTAATCAGAGATGATCCGGTGCTTACTGCAAGGAATGTCGGTGCCCAGATTCAGCCAACTCGAATAGTGATTGACCCGTTGGGAAGAATGCCCGTGGATTGTAAGCTTCTGAATGATGGGGCAACGAAGACGATGGTAATCCACTCGAAAAACGTGGAAATGGATGACCTGGATCATGTCGAGAGGTATGTGATCCCCTCAGTGAATGATGATATTGATGTGAATAGAATTCTACAACTTATTGGAGATCTTGGCATACAATCGATTATCGTCGAGGGGGGCCCAACGACTTGGAAGAAATTCATACAACATGACGCCGTTGATGCCGCCATTCTGATTCAAAGTCCGAAGGATCTACAGAGTGGGGATGTCAATATCTTTGGAGAGGGTGATTTACTCAATGCGAACCTAGTAATGTCCTCGTATGAAATGAGTGGCCCTGATAAAATCACATATTGGTCTCGGACTCTGTGACCAACTCAGCCTCATATGACTTGGGTCCTCGCCTGAGGGCCAGAAATGAGCCGGCTCCGCCCACGATCAATAGGATAATCACTACAGCGACCATTAATGTCAAAATTCCGATACCTGATTCAGAAAGGAATGCGCTTTCTTTGTTGTATTCCGGCACGAGGCTCTCGTCATAGACTGGTCTCAGCATTACGAGATCATTGGCAGAGGAGGGATCATAGAGATCGGAAGGCGGTGCTGGATCCAGATCGGAGTATCCATCATTCCGTAGGGGGACTTCTACGAGAATATCCAAGGTTACATCCAAGGTGAGCAGAACATCTACGGTATACGGGACCCTAGGCTCCAAGAACTCTGATCCTGACAATATCGAATTGAATGGCAGAGATATCGCTGTTCCCGTGACGTCGAACTCCGTCCATTTACCCCAATGCTCCTGACTGACGTCCAGTTGTATGAAAATCGTGTCCCCCACTACTGTTCCCTGGCCTTGAGCATCGTCATTACCATCTGAACCAAGGTCCACATTAGGCCTGATTTGTGCGACCTGGGCTGTATTAGAATCCCATCCAAGCGAGCTGAATGATATCTGCATCTCAAATGTTCCATTAGGGATCCAGACGTAATGCCTGTCATCCGTGGAATAGGTCCCGAAGGTACTAGTTGGGCCGTTGTTGAAATGACTCCACTCTCCTTTCCAAGCATGTCTTAGTTGATCGGTCCTCAGGGGTATCTCCCTGGTATCCATTATATCCTCATAATGCGCAAAGGCATCCCAAACAGTTGCTCCTGGATTGTCCACGAAACCATCCTCGTCAGGATCCCTCATAATCTGCAATGTTCGTGCGAGGGCCAGGGCCTTGTCTGTGTCCACCAATCCGTGCCCAACCCTCCAGTCGTGACACATCCCAGTATTTGACGAAAGGTAGCACTCTTCTGGTATGTTGTCGCATGGATCATCTTCATTCCCATCCTCGCACGAGTTCCTCACAATTTCATAGTTGGAAGTTAGTTCGAGTATCAACTCCACCTCATGTACCCGTGATTCGTTCCTCTGGTTCCAATCCTCAAATTGAAGGCCTTTTGGACTGGCATCGAAGTACTGACTCTGACCTTCATCATGATCCTCGATCTGATAGTCTGCTACTCCGAGTGATGGTGCGGCAGCGATGAGTAAAGTCGCGATCCCGCCTATGTGGGGGGTTGCCATGCTTGTTCCAGAGATTGCCATGTAGTACAAGTCCCCTTGTGCGGTAGTTGATGCATCGATTGCAGTTCCTCTGGGAGCAGTGGCCCAAATGTTCCTGCCCGGGGCCCCGAGATCAGGCCACGTATGTTGCTGAGTCGACCAGCCTCTACTTGAGAAGGAGGTCACGGCTCCCCCATCGTGTGTCAAGGCGGCGATTGAAATTGCACTCGGGGTATTAGCATATACGTTGGTTCTGAGATCATCCTCACCCTCTTCTCCACTGCCCCCTGAGTTTGAGGCTGCGAAAATGACTGCAACTCCATTATCATAAGTGAGCATGTCGGTAAGTAGGGTCACAGCGTTGTTTGGATTGTAGTCGCCATTGGTACCCCATGAATTTGATACTACTCTGATATTGTATTCGTTCAAGCCCGGTCTACTGTGCTGATAAGTCCACTCTAATCCTTCGACTGCAGCAAAAATAGACGCTCCGTCACCCGTTCCTAATGCGACTATAGATGCACCTTTGGCCGTACCCAAGTGCCTTCCGGCGGAGGCGTCGCCATTCCCTGCAATGGTTCCCCCGACATGAGTCCCATGGCCCGAGGATGTATCGGAGTTGCAATTTGGTGCGTCGACCCATGCTAGTCCCGTCCATTTAGCCGACCAAATCAATTTCTCTCCGGACCATGGCTCGCCGCAATCAAAGTCTGGGTGTTCCCCATCGATTCCAGTATCCAAGTCTACGGCAGTTGCACCTTTTCCGTCGTATTCTGTGAACGACAAGTCAGATTCTGTCTCAATGACACCATCTGTTCCGATGATCACCCTGTGCCATGCCATGCTCGCATTAACGACGTGAATTGTTTCATGCATCATTGACTCTACATCATTTTGATCACCTGGTAAGAAAAAGTATTCAAGGGGTATGTTCAACTCCATATGTTCAACAAAACTGAATTTTGATATCTTTGCAACCGAAGTTGGAGAGGCGGAAATTAGTCCACCATCCAATACTGAGAGCTTGCCTAATACCTCTGCTCCCTTAGATTCCAAGGCCTGCCATAGTCTGGAAGATGACGGTCCATTGAATTGGACAATGACCTCGATGTCTCCGGTTTCTGATAGTTCCTCAATGAGTTCTTTCGACATCTTTGTCTCGTCTGCAGAGGATTGATTCGCGGTCACGGAGGTGGAGAGTACTGTAAGGGTCAATAGTACCACGAGCGATAAAGAGACTCGTTGCATGTCATATCGTCCCAGAGGTCTTTATTCAAGACTACTGAAGCCTGCCTGTTTGATTACAAGTGTATGAATTATGGCGGGCCGTGCAGGATTCGAACCCACGTCTCCGGCTCCGAAGGCCGGAAGGATATCCAGACTACCCTAACAGCCCTAGGCAATGTTCTCTCGAGGTTTGCCCTATGAATGCCTCGCTAATTTTCATCAATTTTCCCCCTCGTTCTGATGACAATTCTCACCAAGGATGAATGAACTCGGGTTGGAATGGCCACCTCGATTTCCCAACCCAGATCAAAGAGCATTTCGTGCACGTCACCCCAAGACCTTCCCATCACCTCAGCATTGCTTTTGATTTCCAAATCGTCCAGGATATCAAGATCCGAAGAGGGTAAAATCGTGACGATGACCCCCTCGGGATCGATTTCTTTGGCTGACTCACACGCCGATCTAAGTACATCAAACGCACTATCAGACGTCCTCGAGTTTCTAGCATATGGTGGATCGAAGATGAATGCCGTGTTCGACTGAGATCCCCACGTCTCGAATAATTTCGACGCATCGGAGGTCTCGAATGGATGGTTTGGAGATTCCTGCCCGTAGGCATACCCAAAATTTTTCTTTGCTCCCTCTACCATAATTGGGTCTATATCGCTGGATAATGCGGTTATCCCTCGAAATCTGGCTTGGAGGGATATGCACCCTGTTCCACAGAATGGATCGATTATCTGATCTGGCGGGTTCCTATCTTGATATGCCAATGATATCAACAAACTTGCAAGCTTCGGGTCCAAAGTAACTGGTTTGAAGAAGGGCATAGAGGTCATCGCCCTCTTCAAGTATGGTCTTTCATAGGTCTCATCAATTCCAATGACCAACAAGGGATGTGAATCCATGGAATCCACGTGTTGTGGTCTGTCTGGAGCACCTGCCATGATCACCCTGATTGTTGTCTCTGGATTTACCAAGTCCACAGAATGGCCAAGTCGGAAAAAATGATCTCCGACCAGATGTTCGACATTTCTTTTTGATAGAGCAGGTAAACCAACACCAAGTTTTGACGCTCGGACAGCAAACGGTCCTTGGATATTCAATCCTGAGCCCCATTCGTCGAGAAAGGCCGGAATCTCTGCCTCATCCATGGGTAGGATGGCCGCGTCTCGGAGTAAAAATGTGGATTCAGAGCACCATGATTGATTCTTATCCCAGTCCTCCAGTTCTAGTATCCTGGGATGCAGGGGTGTGAATGGACCGTGTATTCTACTCACTTCCTCTCTGAACATCCTTGGATGCCAGCCGGTGCCTGTAATCATCCAAGTCATAACGCCCGGGAGGCATTCTGGCCTTCAACCCTAAAGGCGAGTGTGCATTCGGTAGAAACGGTTTTCGCACATGGGATGCAATTTGAGAGATCTTGTGGTTCCCCATCCAATAGATCTGTCTGATTTGAGGGGAGAACGCGTTGCTGTCGATGTTTTCCTGAATGCCTACCAATTTCTTACCAGCCTAACCGGCCCTGACGGAAGGCCCCTATCACACGATGGCCGAGTGACGGCTCATCTCTATGGTTTCCTGGATCGTGCTTCTTCCCTGATTGCACATGGAATTGACCCAGTTTTCATTTTCGACGGGAGGCCCCATGATCTGAAGCGGGAGACTCTGAAAGATAGAAGGGACAGGAAGAACGTAGCAAGGAGAAAGTGGGAGGCGGCAGTAGAGGTAAATGACATGGCTAGTGCTAAGAAATTAGGACCACAGATTGCAGAATATACGCCCAACATGGTTGAGGATACAAAGCGCTTGTTTGACTTGATGGGCGTGACGTGGGTGGATGCACCGATGGAAGCTGAAGGTGCGGCAGCGGTATTATGTGGTCGAGGTGAGGTCTCAGCAGTCGCTAGTCAAGACTGGGACACACTATTGTATGGTTCTCCTACGATGATTAGGAATCTCACAGCCCATGGGACACGTAAGTTTGGGAGGGTACTGAGTGCCGAACGCATTGAGTTGGATGAAACACTGGAGACATTGGGCATAGACATGCATCAATTCGTCGACTTGGGAATAATGATCGGAACTGATTTTCACCCTGGATTCAGGGGTGTGGGTCCAAAGACAGGTCTCAAATTGATTCGAAATTTCCAGACTCTCGAAAAAGTTGCGGAACACAAGGAAATTGAAGTTCCCCCCGACATCGACCTGATCAGGGAGTTGTTTCACAATCACCCAAGCGTAGAGGGTATGATCCCTGACCACACTCGGGGCCAAGAGGAGGGGATCGTCGCCATGCTACGAGGCGAACTTGGTTTTGGCGAGAACAGGGTAAAAATCGCTATTGAGAGATTGGCTTCAGCCAACAGACTACGTTCTTCAAGCAAGCCCACCCTATTCGATTTCTAGGGGATCATATGGTTAGGAAAATAGATCTTGACGGACATGATAGATCACATATATCGCTATCTCTCGTCTTCTTGGTACTTTTGGGTTCCACTCTGTTCTATGTCCTGAACGTACAATTCAACTCTCCGTCTTTGCAAGATATCCACGGGAATGGGGGGATGGAATCTTGGCTGAAATCGACGTTTAGACTTTGTAGTGCCTACCTTGCATTCCATACTGTACTATTTTGGATGGTTTTCAACCCTGAGCCGGCAACCATGGTGGTACTTTTCAGGAAAGAGTTGGAAGTCAGGGAACATGATGCAATTGGAATTGAAAAAATTGGTACATTTAGCTCGTGGACATTGATTGTCTTTGGGTCGTGTATGTTGTTGAATGGGGCCTTATCCCTCTCTGTTGCACTTGGATATGAAATCCCCAATTTTCTCTTGCTGATTGGTGTATCGCTTTTTACAGCTGGTTTTGGTGCCGCATGTATCACATCAGTGGTGGTGCGACACCTGATAATCCCAATGAAGATAAGAAACGGGCACGACTTACATCATCTGTTCAAGCCACATGAGCAAGTAATGCACAATTTAGTTCTGATTCTTTTTTCCCTAGATCTACTATACGGTGGGACTTGGATAAGTTGGCCTTCTTTATCCCTCACCTTGATTTTGGGATCATTTTATGTCGCCTTTGCAGAGCTTTCGTCACGAAGAGATCATGGTTACTACGTGTATGAGTTCCTGGATCCGAGACCCAAATTATCCCCATTCATCTTCTTTGGTTTAATGATTGCATGCATAGCATCATTGTCTTTCGGATACCTAATAACGACGCTCAAGGAAGAGCAAAGCGTCATCGCATCCTCACTTCTCCTCCTGTTTGTTATTCTTTCAGTGAGATTCAATGCCTCAGTCAATGAGAACTAAGCCATGGGAACTGTAAGTATCGTATCAGGACCTCTTTCGATGATGGGAGCCTCAAACACCGAAAGAGAGGGTAGAATGTGAACTGTGCATGCATTACCACAAGCAGGAGCGAGGTAATCTTCTCCTTGTTCGCTGAAGATGAATCTAAGCCCATGCCCCGCAGGTAAGATGGCATCTATCGCTTGAAATTCCATCATCATGGTGATCTCTTGGCCAGGAATAACGGTCTGAGGATCATAGCCTCCGGCATGGTACCTAACATCCATCGTCGCATGGCCAATACGCATTCCAGTTTCAGCGTCTTGCATCTCAATGAACACCTGTCCCCCGTCGAAAGTAGGAACAGCAGATAGATGGAGGGTGGGCAATCCAGAGATATGGATGCTCCTTTCCGGGTTTATGTGCGAGCAATCAACAATGACAGTCTGACCCCCTCCAACTACTGGAAGCCCACCTCCAACGAATACGCCATCATTTTCACAATCGTCTAAATTCAAAGTGAAAGGCTGTCTGTCATTGGGAGGCCAGGTATCCTCGATTCGCCATTGGCCGTCATTTCTCTGTATCTGTGCATCAAGGGAGGGCTTCGGCCCCCTTTCTTGTAGATAATACTCGAACCACTCAAACAGGTCCTGGCCCCAATCCCACCTTGTCATGTTCTCCAGTGCCTCGAATCCGTATCCGGGATCAACAGTCTGGTGGCTGTTTACTTGATCTGGATAGTGGTGTCCCCATTGGCCTAAGATCCCTCTTACATCAAAGCCAGCGTCGACGTATGCCTGATACCAATTCGTGCCCGGTGGTCCTCCGAACACTTGATGTGGGTCAACATTCCAATCCTGCATGCCCTGAACCCAGTATATGCTGCCATTCCAGTTGTGGAAGGCTTTGTCTATATGGCTCCTCTCATCGTAATAATTCTGCATATATGGGTCCATTTCGCCTCCTATGTATGTGACCGGTCCCGCAAACAGTCCCTCTACTATGTCCGGACAAATGTTGTCGAAGTCATCTTGGTCATAATCCACTGTGCTAGAGAAGTAGTTCATGTGCATGATTTGGGACCGTGCTTCGGCACTCCCGTTCTTGTACAAAAGCGGGTGTAGGGCGGTGGTTCCCGACATTGGAACGATTGTTTTCAGGTACTCGCTCCCCATCGCCGCAGCCTCCCATTGTGTAGCCCCCTCGTAGGATTTTCCATACAACCCAACATTTCCATTACTCCAATTCTGGGTCCCCAACCACTCGACGGCTGCATGGATACCTAGCCCCTCCCCAGCGCCCCGGTAATCAAAACATCCACTGCTTTCCTCAGTGCCAAAGACCGCTACTTGAGCAAATGCATATCCGTGGGGGAGAAAGTTATCGAAAATGAACTCACCCCGTGCTGCACCTATCACGTTAGTCGGAGTGGACTCAGACCCTTGGGGTCCGTAAGAGAAGTAGGGCGAGATCACGGCTATGACAGGTACCTTGTCCCCCTCAATGGTGTTGTTGGGCAACCAATATGAAAGATGTACCTCGGAGGACTCCGGCCCTGATTCCCAAACCCCTGAGGTGTCAACAGTAATTCTGGCTTCTTGAACTCCCAAGGCTGAGTATGGTCCCACTTCCAAGCTCATGCTGTAGGAACCATCTGTTTTCCAATCAAGAGTGTGCCTTTCCCAGATCGAGGGGTACAAAGTATCCTCTACATCTTCCTCGGGATCGGTTCCCTCCCAGAACATACATCCAGAGAAGCTGAAGACGACAAGCATCACCATTACAGATCCGGTGAGGGTTCGCTTCGCCATTGTTTTCCGGACAAGGCGCTTCCATCTGAAGCCTACGGAATATTCGGATGGTTGAACTCACGTTCTCCTAGGTTTGGAAGCAACTTCCCAGGACCTCTCGAAAGAGGTCCTGAGAAGCGCGTTTTGTCTCGGTTCAGACTACGTCTGGGTTGTTTTCGAGTTCGTCGGGGATTCCGTCTCCGTCGTCATCATCGTCCAGATGGTCATCTATACCGTCGTTGTCATGGTCGAACTGACCTGTCAGGTCGGATCCATCGTACATCTCGAACCAATCGGATAGTCCGTCGTTGTCATCATCGGTGTCGATTAGGTCTGACAGGCCGTCGTTGTCGTGATCGTACCTGTAGAAGCTCCAGGCCCCGCCTTGTTCGTCCACGTCCAGAATGCCATCGTTGTCATCATCATCATCGAGTGCATCGTCGATACCGTCGTTATCGTGGTCTCTGGGCATGTCATCAGCATAGTTCATCAGACCGTCGTTGTCAATGTCGATGTCGACGCAGTCGTATATTCCATCGTTGTCGTGATCATAGATGTCCGTGATTGGGTTGCCATCTTCGACTTCTGTGCGGTCGTCCAAACCGTCTCCATCATCGTCGTCATCCTCTGAGTCATCTATTCCATCGTTGTCATGATCCTGGGGGTCCGTGTCTATCACGTCAGGTATGCAATCGTTGTCATCATCGGTGTCGACATCGTCTGGAATCCCATCTCCATCATTGTCGTTGTCGCCGTTATTGTCCTGGTTGTCAAGCTGTTGTCCCTGTTGTTGATCTGATTGTGTGCCTTGCTGGCCCTGTTCAGATTGGGTCCCACCTTGTTGTTGTTGGTTCTGGCCATTCTGGTTGTTGCCATTCTGATCTTGGCTTTGTTGATCGCCTTGCTGGCCACCCTGTTGACCTCCGCTCTGTTGCTGGCCCTGACCATTGTCCTGTTGGTTGGATTGTGAGCCGTCTTGGCCGTTGTTGCCTTGTTGGCCATCCTGTCCGCTTTGAGAGCCTTGGCCGCCTTCCTGTCCTTGTTGGCCCTGGCCCTGGCCCTGGCCCTGTCC
>DAZE01000010.1 GCA_002507175.1 Euryarchaeota archaeon UBA558 | reverse complement strand
CACCAACTAAGCTATGTCGGCCCAGCCCCGGGCCTGCACGATCATAAATCAACCAATCGATTGGCGAATTGTGGGGATCTTGGGTCATTTCCACCCTGGACATGGCCTGATGGTGTCTGTATGGGCTTTCCCCAGAAAGCTTGTCCTACTCCCACTCAATCGTCCCGGGGGGCTTGTGGGTGATGTCGTATACAACCCTATTCACTTGACCCTTCAGGGTATTGGTGATCTCCGTGCTGATCTTTGAGAGTACCTCGTGCGGGATTGGGGAGTATCTTGCGGACATGCCATCGAGGCTCGTCACAGCCCTGATCACGATGGTCTCACCATGGACCCGGGCATCGCCGTGCACACCAACCGAACGAACTGGGAGTAGGGCGGCAAAGTACTGCCATGGCAGATCGCATTGGCCCTCCTTTGCAGCCGCTCTTATTCCCCTCTCGACGATGTCACAAGCCACTCTGCATGTCTCTACCCTGTCTGGAGTGACGTCTCCAAGCACCCTAACTGCTAGGCCGGGACCAGGGAATGGTTGTCGCTCGGAGGATGTGATTTTCAACATCCTTGCAATGTCCCTGACCTCATCCTTGTAGAAGTCTCGTAGGGGCTCGACAATTTCCAGATCTATGTCCTCTGGGATGCCCCCTACGTTGTGGTGGCTCTTAATGACGTCCCGCTCGCCACCTCCGGATTCTATCCAATCCGGTGCTATTGTCCCCTGAACGAGGTACTTCGCACCCACCTCCTTCTGCTCTTGCTCGAAAACCCTGATGAAGGTCTCGCCGATTGCCTTCCTCTTCTCCTCAGGGTCTGTGACGCCATCGAGGCAGTCGAAGAATCTCTTGGATGCGTCAACTACCTTGATCTCTATGCCCATTTCATCGAACATCTCCCTGACCTCGTCGGACTCTCCTAGCCTCATCAGGCCGGTATCTACGTACACGCAATGAAGGAGGTCCCCGACTGCGCGGTGTGCTAGTACGGCTGCGACCGTTGAGTCGATACCCCCACTGCAGGCGATGATAGCGGTGCCATCGATCCCGTCAGAAAGCAGTTGCAGAGCCTCGTCGACGAGGGCCTCAGTCTTCATGCTATCACCCTTGAATGGAAGAGTCGTCGGAGACGACCTTCTCGGTCATCTCCTTCCTGTATGCCGCGTATGCCTCTGCTAGTTCGTGATTCTTGGTGGCTAGTATCTGCACTGCCAAGGCGCCCGCGTTGTCGCCACGATCGACGCCTACCGTGGCCACCGGCATACCAGGAGGCATTTGAACGATGGAAAGAAGGGAGTCATATGGGACCTTCCCGCCTACTGGCACCCCTATCACGGGCCTTGAGGTCATGGATGCAATGACTCCGGGAAGGGCGGCTGCAACCCCAGCTATGCCCACGAAGACCGAGCAACCTGCCTCCTCGGCGGCCTCGATTATCCCCTCGAGGTACTTTGGGGCCCGGTGGGCTGATGCTACCCTCAATTCATGCTCAACATTGAAGCGTTCTAGTATTTTTGTGCACTTTTGTCCAACTGGCAGATCAGACTTCGAGCCCATTACGATGCATACGTCCATGCCCCACTGCGGTGGAGACGGTGCTAAAGCGTGACGGATGGGAGTCGCCCTTCAATCGCTGCTAGTGGGGCCATCTGTTCTGAAGATCAAGGGTGGTTTCTCCAATAGAAAATCGATATCTCGCACGTCCACCCTGTGTTGGAACGGATCGTGTCTGAATCCGGACCTATGTAAGATGGAGATTGCGATGTGGGCCACGTTGCTGGCCCTGACTCCCTCGATTACCAGCCTTGATTGCGGCGTCACGGGTGGGCCGACCCCGATTATCCCTGTCTTGAAATGGCCAGTCGTGAAAGCCCATCCATCTACTAGGCCAATGTGATTGAATTGGAGGGGATCTATCTCCTTGACCCACCTCCCATTTGAGGGGTAGGTTGAGTCAGTAAGTGATTTGGTAAGTTTGGTCCATGAGTACCAGAAGGTGGCGTATGAAATCCATCCAAGGACTGGGTTTACGAAGACGTGTGCCAGAAATAGGGCGACTGCGATCAACAAAGAGGGCATGTCGAGGGGGAATATGTCATAGGCATGGGACTGGGATGGGTGCCTCGATAGCGAGCCAACAGACAACAATGAAAGGAGCACGAGTGACCATGCCACGGCAAAAAGTACAGACGAGATGATTGCGTCGTCTGGGGTATTGCCCGGGAAGGCAAGCGGAAGTGGGGTCGCCGCTAGAAAGAAAGCCGACCATGCCATGGGACGCAACAGGGTCGTCCCCGGGGGCTTCAGACGCTCCCTCTCCCAATCGCCCCAAGTGTCAGGAGGGGTGCGGTCATTTTCGGATTGAAATTTAGACGGGGGTTCTTCCTCGGATTCCTCGTCCAAGATCCCCCCTCCGTCGACCCCCATGCCAGGTCGGACAGAGTTTTCGGTAATGAGTTGGCTCATTCGAAGGGGTACTTCAGTATCAGTTGCCTGGCGGCTAGGACCTCATCCACCCTCTTCACGAAGGTCGTGTGTGGAGCGGTCTTGAGTGTGTCCGCATCCTCCGATAGTATCTCTAGGAAGTCGATTGCGAACTTATCCAAGACCTCCTTGGATTCCGTCTCGGTTGGCTCGAACATCAGGCACTCCGGCACTATTTGCGGGAAGTAGAGCGTCGGGGCCATGTAGCCATAATCCAAGAGCCTCTTCGCCACGTCCTTCGCGGTGACGCCACTCTGTTCCTTCAAGGGGGTCATGTTCAATGTGAACTCGTGCTTCACCACGCTCGCCGGGGCACCCTCGGTGAAGGCTCCTGTGTGGTTCCCGCTTGGTGTAGGTTTGGTTATCTTGTGCCTTAGGTAGTTTGCGTTCAGGACTGCGTGCTCGCTCATCCTCTCGAGTTCGTGGCCGTACCTCCTGTAGAAGGCCCACGCCCTCACGACTGCTCCAGCGTTCCCGTTCCACTGCTGGACCTTTCCGATAGTGGAACCAGGTTCCTCCCAGAAGTACCAGTATCCGTCATCCACACCCAAGGGGTCGTTCTCGTCCCTTTCCCTCCTCGCGGCGAGTGGGGAGGGCAGGAATTCTGAGAGGTGGGACTTGACGCCGATCGGACCGCTTCCCGGGCCTCCTCCCCCGTGAGGTTGGCTGAAGGTCTTGTGAAGGTTGTAGTGAACGGCGTCGAACCCCATTCTGCCTGGATCGGTCTTTCCGAGGATGGCGTTGAAGTTCGCACCGTCGTAGTACATCTGTCCACCAGCTTCGTGGACAATGCTCGCTGCTTCTGCGATGTCCTTCTCGAAAACGCCAAGTGTACTTGGATTGGTGATCATCATGGCAGCAGTGTCATCCCCGACAGCGGACTTGAGGGCCTCGAGGTCAATCCTACCGTCTTGACCGCTCGGGATCTCGATTATGTCATAGCCGCACATGGACGCAGAGGCGGGATTCGTACCATGGGCCGAGTCTGGGACTATCACCTTGTTACGATGTGCCTGGTCGTTGGATCTGTGGTACTCTTGGATGCACCTGATGGCAGTGAACTCCCCCTGTGCCCCAGCGACTGGTTGGAGGGTGACTGCGTCCATGCCAGCGCAAATGGCGAGCATTTCCTGCATTTCGTAGTAGATCGATAACAGTCCCTGTACCTGGTGGTCGGGTTGAAGCGGGTGGATTCGATCGATGCCGGGCATCTGTACAATCCTCTCATTCAACCTCGGGTTGTGTTTCATTGTACACGATCCGAGGGGATAGAATCCAGTGTCGATCCCGAAGTTCCTCTGGGAGAGCAACGTGTAATGTCTCACCAGTTCCGGCTCGCTGGCCCTGGGCCACCTCGGGAGCGAAGCCCGTCTGGCTGATACTGGGATTCCAGACAGCGGATCTTCCCTGATTGGCGCGGGTTGTGACCATCCAGATGATGGCGCTCCGTTGAAATCGAAGAGTGTGGTCAATGAGATCCCTCCTTGATCGCCTTTTCCAAGCTCTCACTCAATTTTCGTATGTCATCCATCGAGGTACGCTCATCGCATCCAATCAGTAGTACGTTTTTCATCGGCCCCCACCACCTCGAGAGGTCGAAGCCGCCCGTTACACCGTGGCGATCCATCCTTTCCAATGCCGCCTCGGAGGATATGGGAAGTCGAATTGCGAACTCCCTGAAGATCGGTGTTGATGGGAAGAGCAACTCGACGCCATCGATTCCCAAGACTGTCTCCATGGTTTCTTGGGCTGCGGCTGCGGTCCTCATGGCCAGTCGCTCCAAGCCCTCTGGGCCGAGCAAGGCCATGTGCATTGCCCCCATCAGGGCGATCAGCGTCTCGTTCGAGCATATGTTTGATGTCGCTCTGTGTCTGCGTATATGCTGCTCACGCGTGGAGAGTGTGAGCGTGTACGCGATTTCCCCATCGGAGTCCTTACTCTGCCCCACTATCCGTCCAGGCATCAACCTGAGGTAGTCCTTGGTACATGCGAAGATCCCGTAGATGGGACCGCCCCCCGTAGGGCCTATTCCAAAGGGTTGGCCCTCGCCAACGACGATGTCAGCCCCCCAGTTCCCCGGCGCCTCCAATACCCCCAAGGAAACTGCGTCGACACCAACGATCAGTGAGGTGGAATCCCCAATGATGCCCCTGAGCCTCATCAGCCCTTCATCGATGATTCCGAAAGCATTAGGCTGCTCTACATACACTGCGCAGGAGCCTTTGGCCTTGCTTGCTACCTCGAGGTCGAGAAGTCCTGAGCTTGTGTGGGGCATTTCTACCAACTTGATGCCTACCCCTTGTGTGTAATTCCGTATCACAGATATCCTGTGGGGAGGGACCTTCTCAGAAACGTAGACTGTGTTTGGTTGTTCGGCCCGCTTCGATCGGACCCTCACGGCGCATGTGATTGCCTCGGCAGCGGCCGTGCTCGCGTCATACATCGAGACATTCGCGACCGGCAAACCGACCAATTCAGAGATCATAGTTTGGAACTCCCACATCGCCTGAAGCATTCCTTGGCTGACCTCTGGTTGATAGGGGGTGTAGGAAGTCAGAAATTCCCCTCTGGTCGCAAGCATTGGAACCATGGATGGTACGAAGTTCCTGGCCAATCCAGCGGACAGGAATGATGGACGTGAATCGAGGTGTATGTTTGCACCCAGCAAGCGATGTGCATCGGCTAGGATGCCCTCCTCGGACTGTGGGTCCCGGAGTGGGAGGGGGTCAGCCCTCCTGACGTCCTCGGGTATGTCCTCAAACAACTCATCCATCGATTTCAGGCCCATTTCCGAGAGCATTTCCAGCTCCCTTCCTAGATTTGGTAGTTGGTCCATTGAATCGCCTGCAATGATGTCAGTAGGCCGAGGTGCTTGAAGCCTACGCATAAGAGGGCAATGAACCGACACGCTCATAGGCGTGAAAACCCACCTTCACAATGAGCAACATGAGTGTGGCGATTACCGCATCTGACGGATTCGTTGGGCCATGGATATCTGAGATGCTTGGAGAGGACGCGATTGTCATACCCGACGAGGCCCTGAAAGAGCCATTGTCCCTCGATGCCATGCTCACGCCATGCAAATCCCTCATTCACATCAACTCGGCGGCTCCTGACGGTCTGTCCGGACGTGATGATAGGGATACGATGCTCAGGATGAGGGACAGATCTAGGCCGGTGCTCGATGCAGTCGGGCGCCATGGTGGCCTCCACCTCATCCTTGTCGGCACGCTCCGGGTGCATCCTCAATGGGAGGAAGGCGAGCCGTACTATGGGTCAGACTCGACCATAGCGCCTAGAGACATTGCTGCAGAGGCACAATTGTGGATGGAGGAGATTGCTCTGGAGCAGGCAACGACTGAGAGGCCTGTCAGCGTCATTCGCGCATCCAACGTACAAGGCGTCCCGATCACGGGCCCCCCAGGCAATGGACTGCTCCACAAGTGGGCATCAGAAGCGCCAATCGGATGGGTGAATGTCCCTGGCGACGGCTCGGATTTCAAGGATTTCGTGCATGTGCAGGACCTTGTGGAGTGCATCATGAGGGTGATGGCCGACCCTCCTCCGACGAGGGAGAGCATCGCTATCGGCTCCGGAAAGGGGATACAACTGAGGGATTTGGCAGCAATGTACAACCAAATGACCGGATGCGAGGCCGAATATGGCCAGAACCAGGATCAGGAGGTCTTCGGGATTGTGGACGCCTCCGAGGTGGAGATGAGACTGGGTTTCAGGCCCACTATAAGCTTGGAGGAGATGATCAGGGAGTCATTCGAGGCGTCTGGATACTAGTCATTCGTTTGAAATCTCCAATATTGGCCTGTTTTGAGCAAAATTCCATCCTGAAACTCGAACAGGCATGTCAATTGATTGCCCTAACTTCGGACTCTCATGGTCCTTCGATAGCCTAAGCTCGACTTGACCAAGCAGAGCCGATGTGGCGATCACCGTGGTTCCGAACATCAATTCCTTGGATACCCCGTAGCCTATGGTCCGATCAAGGCCGCTAACCTTCATGGCCAGCGGGAAGACTTGGCCTATGAGGGAATCTATGGCCTTTTTTCTTGCAGTGAGGGTGACTGCCTCGCCCAAGTGGCCCATGAACCTGGTGACCCCATCCAACATCGGATTCTCTGGTGATCCCCCATCCCGTGTACTGGAGTCGCCGCTTATTTGCTCAGGATCTGGCTCTGGCTCTGGCTCTGGCTCTGGCTCTGGCTCTGGCTCTGGCTCTGGCTCTGGCTCTTGCTCTTGCTCTTGCTCTCGCTCTC
>DAZE01000016.1 GCA_002507175.1 Euryarchaeota archaeon UBA558 | reverse complement strand
ATCCTAGAATTCGAGAGCGAGCTCTCACGAGGCAGGGTCATCGAGGATGGTGGTCAGGAGACTCTGATCTACCTCACCCCAGTATACGACTGTTCCGACGTTGACAATCAGGATCCATGTCAGGTTGGGTCGGACACCATTACGCTCTCAGTCGAGATCGGATGGCAGATTATACTCCGGGAGGCAAGTCCTTACATCCTCGGGATCATATCTATGATCGGATTGGTGGTCTGGAGAAGATTGAGAAAGAGAATCATCAATCGCAGGGTCCATGCCGATAAATTAGAGGATGCAACGATGGAGTGGGTTGAGTCATTGAATTGACCCTAGTTCCTCCTGAATGACTCGACAATCCTTCTGGCAAGTTCGGGACCTATCCCGGGGATAGCCGATAACTCATCTTGACTTGCATGCCTTATTTGTTGCATTCCTCCAAAGTATCTCAAGAGAGTCTGAATTTTCTTAGCCCCGAGTCCATCCACGTGCTCCAGTGGGTTCTTCAAAGTCCCCTTCGACCGTCGTTTTCTATGGTAACTATTGACGAATCTGTGAGCCTCGTCTCGGGCATGGATTATCATTCTTCCACGTCTGTCCATCAGCAACTCTCGACCATCGGTTGTATACACCGTCTCTTCCTTCTTAGCCAATGCAATGATGGGAAATTTTCCTCCATAACCTAAGTCCTCAAGCATCCCTACTATGGTTGTCAAGTGGGTCTTCCCTCCATCGAGAATAACTAGGTCTGGGTAGTCCTCGAGTCTCATAACCCATCTCTGGACCACTTCACTCATCATTCCCAAATCATCCATAGAGCCACCTTTGACGCGATAAGTCCGATACTCAGATTTCTCAGGCTTACCGTTTCTGAACACAACTGAAGCACCGACCCGATCACCCCCGAGAAGTTGAGCCATGTCAAAACAAACAACATACTCCAGTTTGTCGAGGCCAAGCAGTTTGGCAGAATCAGAGGCAGCGCGATACTCAACATTCCCGGAGGATCTGGTTAGCGACCTCTCCAATTGAATCTCTGCATTCCTGTCCGCTAGAGCCCTCAACTTGGACAACTTTCCTCTTTTTGGGACCCGTATCTCCACTTTTGAACCCCGTCTATCGGACAACCACTGCATTATGCCCTCCTCCAACTCAGTCGGAACTAACAGGATACGAGGTGGTTTTTGATTAGAATAGTGTTCTGATAACAATAGTGAGATAGATTCTGAAATGCTTCCTCGATGTATCATAGGATAGTTTACTTGCCCTTGAATAACACCATCCTCTGCTTGGATTATCGCCGCCTGGCCAAAATCCTGTCTGGAGGCGAACCCCACTGCATGTACTTCTGTGTAAAACCTGCTTTTGATCACCTGATTAGATACTGTCTTCTGGACGATCCCAATCTTATCCCTATAATGAGCTGCCAATTCATATTGAAGACTATCCGCTGCTGAGTCCATATGCTTCTGTAAATCCTCTATGACGAGTCGGGCATCCCCGTCAAGCACGCCTATTGCCATTCTAATTCTGTTACCGTAGTCATGCATCTCATCAGATTCATTGTAACCGAACGGTAAGGCCCCTTTGTTATCCCGTATCCCAAACTGCCTTCTGAGTAGTTTGATGACCCCTTTCGCAGCGCCAGCGTCAGGGAACGGACCCCAGACCTTCGAGCCAGTCGGGGGCCTCCTTGTGTACAAAATTCTAGGCTCTTCATGCCCTGTTATAGCAATGTAGGGGTATGACTTGTCGTCTTTGAAGGCAGAATTGTACCTCGGCTTGTGCTTTCTTATGAGTTGCTTCTCGAGGACCAATGCCTCTCTAGGGCCGCTAGTGATGATGAAATCGACATCATTGGATCTAGAAACGAGGGTCGGGATCATTGCTCGATCGGGATTTGAGGAGAAATAGGATCTAACACGCTGACGAATATTTGTGGCCTTACCGACGTATAGGACCTCCCCCTCTTCCGTCTTGAAGATGTAGACCCCCGATGATTTAGGGAGGTCCAGACTACTCGGGTCGACTGTCATCCTTGTTAGACCTCGAAGGCCAAGGGCAATGAACTGATGGCTTGCCCCACAGCCGTGTTGACCGGGCCCGAAGAGAGGTTGTTAACCGCGCTCGCTGGCATCGAAGTAGACAGGAACTTGCGTAGAGACTTCCCAGAGGAGCTCTCCATGCCCAGCGTTGCTAGGAGGCTTGGGGTCGTGAGGTCAGCCCTCCACAAACCAATTTCTAGTTTAGAGTCCAAGGGCTTGCTTGATTCCATCAAGAGCAATGTAATCGGCGCACCGAGGAAAAAAACCGTTTTGTTGATTACAAAAAAAGGGCTTGAAGTGGCAAGTAATTTTGGATTAATCGAAAAGCAGACTACAAAATTGAATCAAATCTTGGGTAGGGATAAAGAAATAGAGGCCATATGTCGAGCATTTGAAAGCCCCGGGATCGTGGTCCTGACAGGCCTTCCGGGGATAGGAAAGTCTTCCGTCGCAAAGGCAGTTTACTCTAAACTTGAACAAGAAAAAAAGAAGGTTTGTTGGCACACAGGAAGCCGGATGACCAGCACGTCCTCTCTTATTGACTCATGGACGGATATTCCTGTATCAGAAAATTTTGATGAGTTGGGAGACGGGTTCGACCCCAATATGGTTTACATTCTTGATGAAGCACAGGAAATTCACAGAAGGCATGCCGATAACATCAGAAGAGTGCTTGAAAATGCCCGCCATGCCAAAATACTGGTCGTGACGAGAAGCCCGAGCACCTTTTCTTCCTTAACTGAGACATTGAAGATCACATTGGAAGGGCTAGAAATCGAGGTCGCAGCTCGTATCGCGGACCATCTGACTGAGGAACAGGCAACGCAGGTCGCCATCGCATTAGACGGCCATCCTCTCGCGATCCAGATGTGGAGAGATGGTGACGATGTACCCATCCCGGGAACCCCTGTTGCTGATTTCATATCATCCACCGTTTTAGACAGATTGGATATCAATACCGCCCAAGAACTAGAGGACCTTACTTTGGAGCCCTTTCCAATATCTAGAGGAGACTCCCTTACAGATCTTTCAATAGATAATTTAGACGATGCGACAATCTTGAAATGGAGCGGCTCCTTCTTCGAATCCCAACACCTCATCAAGCATGTGAAACTTGCTTCGTTGGATGAGGACAAAGTCAGATCGATACACGAGCGATTGGTCGATAGGTGGTCTAAGATCGAGGGATTTGAGGCCAGGGGCCATGAAATGCACCATAGAATACTCTCTGGCCAGAGTGTGTCGAAGGGGCTAGCGGAGGACGTCTTCGACAACCTAGGCCCAGTCGTCGCATCCACGTTGCTGAGTGACGCTCTGGATAACGAGGAAAGGGGAGACCTCAGGATATTGTCTGCTCGAGCAGCAATCGCCCTCGGTGAAGCAAAAATGGCATTGAGGATTTCTGAGGGACTAACGGAACAAGCTGATCGTTTGAAGATCGAAATGGAAAGCTTCCGGCTACTAGGTAAGGAATCGAGATTCCTTGCTGCAGAGGAGGAACTATTGGGTAAATTGGGTGAACCAGAAAGGTCGCAAGTTCTAATCCGTGGTGCGGTTAGATTGCATGATGATCGTCTACCTGGGCCCATCAACAGGGATCTTGGGGATAAGATTGTTCAGAGGTTAGATAGAATTGAGGTTCAAGTGGCTCAATTGGACGCATCATTACTTGCCTCTGATTTGATATTGAGGTACCTTGTTGCATCCAATTTGGGGGATGCGGTCAAAGCAGCCGCTCTAAGGTCAGAGATAGTGGGTTTGATTGGTGAAGGGCACAGGAGGTTGGAGGAGATAGACCTTCGATTGAAATTGAAATCCTTGAGTGATGTAAACTCCGAAGACCTCGAAAAGAAACTACGTAGAACTGAGGGGAAACACGAAAAATTGAGAATTATCCATTGGGTTTTTGCTGCTGCAGGAGAATTATCACCTACATGGGCCATCGATACTCACAAGTCAATCTTTCTTCAGGACAATCCTCCCATTAGGAGAGAACATGCGAGAATTGAAGCATTTTCTTGGTACTGGAGGGGATTGTATGACCGGGACCAGAGGTTGCGATATTGGTCAGAGGCTGCAGCGCGGCTCAGACTCATTGGCTGCAGCAATGCATCAGTGAAGTTGATTGAGAGGATCTATCATGAGGTCAGATCTCAGCGCCAATGAGAGTCCTTGTGTTGGTTATGCCTGTCAATGATCGGATTTCTCCAATCACGATCCTTGTGATCTCTGATTCGTTGAGGCCTTCGACTTTGACAAGGAGATCATGACTCCCAAAAACAACCCACCTACCTACTACCCCCTCAACAGAATCTAGGCTATTTCTGACACTTACCTCTTCACCTGGTTCGGTGGTGATTAGAACAAATCCGACTGCCACATTCACACCTCTGCAGAAATCAGCGTTTCAGTCTTCACAACACCCGGGATGGTGCGCATCTGTTCGATCAAGAACCTCGTCATTTCCTTGGAGTCATTGAAATCGAGCCTCGCCACAAGATCATACTCGCCGTAAACCGAGTGGGTCTCGACAACTGCATCCATGCGTAGGAGGCTTGCATAGACGTCTTTTTCTTTCATTGGCAGTGCCTTAATCAGGACGAAGGCGGTTTCCATACCAATTCCCCCAACCCCGCGGAAGATGACATCCTTATCATGCCTCCCGTTGACATTCAAAAGAAACATCCAACGGTAAAGCATACAACGTAAACCCCGAGTTTTGGATCCGTGGCAGTACAGAGTCGGGATGGGTCAGGGAGGGGTATATCTCTCATTGTGACGATCTTGGTGCTGTCTGTTCTCTCCCCGCTGGGGTCTCCGCAAGCTTCGACATCGGTTTGGTCAGGCGTAGTCAGTTTCCCTGAAGGGGTAACCATCGAAAGCAATGAGGTTGTACAGGTGAGCCCTGGAACAGAGATAAGATTAGGGGACGGAAAGTCTGTAGATGTGAAAGGTAGGTTCACGATACTCGGCCATTCGGATGACCCAGTCATCCTCGACTCAATAGATGGGAAACACAATGGCATCAGATTCTTGGAGGACAGCAGGGGGTTGGGGTCTTACGTCTCAAACCTGGAGATTCAAGATAACTCCTACGGGATCTCGATGTGGAATTCAGACCCTACTCTTCGAAACATCACCATTTCCAATCCTGATTTCGTCGGCGTAGACTTGTTTTCCGACTCTAACCCTGCGATATATAATCTGACTATTGAAGGAGGTGGCCAAGACGTCCATGGAATCTCAAACACATGGAGATATGGAATTGGCCTTTCTGTAGGGAGCGGTAGCTCACCGATTCTTGACGGCTTATCCGCCAGTGGGCTGATAACGAGAGCAGTCAACGTCTGGGGCGGGTCTGGCGGCTTATTTTCAAACATGTCAATAACGAACATATCAGGTGCCACCATCGCTGTATCAACTGGCATCTGGATTGAGGACTCTGTGATTTTGGTCAAGGACTCGAGATTGAATTACTCGGATAATGGAGTTTACGTTCGACATATTTCAGAGGGATTCACTACCAGGCCCACACTCGAAAATATCACCATTTCTAACTCGAAGTACCGTGGAATCATGGTCGAACAATACAATCGATCAAAGTGGAACGAACTCAGTGTAAATGCTATCATTCGCAATACTACTGTTTCCGGGACTGGTGGGCCACTTGCCCAGACATCCGGACTCGGATTGGCAGGATTGGAACTAAACACAAGCGGCGCCGTAATCAATGGACTGGACCTACAGGGTAATCATGCCCCCGGACTGAAGGCGTACATGATTGGCGGCTCTTCAAAATTCCAGAATGTGACATCTCGCAGTGATGGCTCGCGAAGCATCTCGAGTAACCTCGCGGATGCCTCTGGAATTTATCTCAGGAGTGCAAATTGGCCTGTCAAACTTCATGACATAAGCGTATATGACTCCATAGGATCAGGAATTTTGTTGTGGAAGGGCGGAGCTACCGGGACCAATTGGACGGCGGAAAACTCTGGCGGTGCAGGAATAGACATCCGAGAGTTCCACCCGGAGGTTATCGGGGTCAAGTCGGTCATGAATCAACTCGTTGGAATTCAGGTCATCGATTCCTCGAACGTGAGGATTGAACATGCAAACACAAGTTTCAACGGGCAAGGAGCTTCCTCTGACCAATCTGGAGCAGGTTTCCTTTTCCTAAGGTCGAATGACGTGGTGAGCTCTGGCAAGGACGTAATGTGTCTGGAATGTAGTTCCACCGAAGATATGTCTGGGTTTTCCATAATCGACTCCATCGATCTTCAACTCAAGAACATCAGTGTATTCGACCCTTCCTCGGGTAAAGCCATACTTGCTGACGGAACTGGCCTACAGAGGCCCGGTTATGTTGAGATTTCAGGAGCGGAAATAAGTTCGAATCACACCGACCCAGGAATCTCGCTACAGTCAATCGACGGCCGTCTACGCGACGTGGACTTTTCAGGGACCTCATTTGAGTGGTCTGCAAACGGACTCGTCCCATCAACCATCCAAGACAGCACCTTGGATTTATCAACAAATTGCACTGTATTTTCCAACTTCCTTGACCTGAGGGGGACTAACGTCTCTTTCGGATGCCAGAATGGAAATCCTATCGAATTTACTTCCTCCAACATAACGATGGTCGACGCCTCCATTGTTGGTGGATCGACACTCTCACTGTCATCGG
The DNA here is from genome assembly GCA_002507175.1 of Euryarchaeota archaeon UBA558. GTDB lineage: Archaea > Thermoplasmatota > Poseidoniia > Poseidoniales > Thalassarchaeaceae > MGIIb-N1. The sequence goes on along the minus strand of DAZE01000016.1, from coordinate 96,519 downwards.
GGAGCAACGTGAATTGGGTTTCATCAACGAACCTATCGTCTCCCCTCTCAGATGATCCTGATGACAAATTGATGATCTCTTGGTTCATTGACGTAGAGGTGACCAACCAAAACGGATTTGGCATACCTTTTGCCACTGTGGACCTCAGTTTCGACAGACTTCAAGAAAATTCAACCACTACTCTACCTTATTCCGGGACCTCCAGACTAGGCCCATTCACAGGAAAGGTCTGGACGCCTTCGGATGGCTGGTCACAGACTGCGAATGTACTAGCCAACTGTTCATACATAGGATATGAGGTTTCTATGGGCCAAGTTCAACTTAATGATGACCTGGACATAACTTGCTCGATTGATCTACCTAATCAAGCACCATTCATCGTTTGGGAAACACCCTTCCCAAACTCAGTTTACGGGAGTTCGGAGAGAATCGTCTTCAATGCAACTGATTCGTGGGACATGGATTATGACTCACTCTCATTCAGTTGGGTCAGTTCCATTGACGGGACGCTTTCAGGTCCATCAGGAGGAACGCCATTTTTCATCGCAAACGACCCATTGAATTCATCATTTTTTCTGAGTGATGGGGAACATACGATCGAGTTGACAGTGTGCGACTCCACCGGGAGATGCAGCACTATGGAGCGAATCGTGACACTCCTGAACCTGCCTCCTTTGATGTCAGTCGCTACCCTCCCAGAAATATCGCCATTTGGTGTCATGAGTCTTGGTATGACTGCCAATGCGACAGTAGATCTATCAGGTACATTGGATCCTGAGAATGATTCACTTGAGTGTTGGGTCTTAACCAGCTATGGCGACAATATATCTCTCGAACCCCCTTGTAATAGACCACATCAAGTCGTTTTTGCACCTCAAGAAGATACCTTTACTGTCACCATAGAGGTGAGTGATGGCACGAACCAACCAGTATCATGGGCATTCACGATTGATCACTACAATCAACTCCCAGTAATAAATTATGAAATCATTCGGTCCGGACCTTCCTCAGACGACATCATGCTCATCAGCTTCCTTGGAACCGAGGATCCGGAAGGAGACGGACTATACTTCTCAATATACTCGGACATACAGGGCATGATTTGGACAGGGGATGCAGAGAATGGAAGATTTGGTTGGGAGGGTCGGTTGGCAAAGGGCGACCATTCGATAACTCTCGAAGCGTGGGACGATAACCCGGACAATACAGGCCAATCGACTTCCATCAACCTAGATGTTGTGGTGACTAACTCCAACTCTAGGTCAGTCATCGCATCCCCTGAGGAGGGACTTGTCACAGACTCCTCCGAAATAATTGCCTTCAGCGCCCTCGGGTCTGGAGATAGAGACATGCCCTGCTCGTCATTCCCGGGCGGTGGAGTGGGTTTCCTATGCTCGCAAGGGAGTGGGTTAAATGAACTCGTCACGGTTAAATGGAAATTGAGTGATTCTTCGGAAACCCTCTCAACAGAGTGGACTTTCCAAACTAGGCTTCCACCGGGCTCCCACACTGTGAGACTAACCGTGGATGACGGCATAGGACAAGCATCCGAGTCCACAATAAACGTCACAATCAATCCCTCCGCGCCCATTCTCATCATAGATGACCCCATTGAAGGTCAGATCTTCCAATCAGACAAACCAGTGAACTTCGACCTAAGAGACTCATTCGATGCCGATGGCGACGAATTCTTGGTCACAATAACCTCTGATAGACTGCCCTCCCCAATAGCCAATGGAATCAGGATCGAAGGTTTATACAGCCGAAACCTCCCCTCTGGCGAGCACAATTTGACATTCATGGCCGTTGATACCTCAGGGATGGTGAGGTCGGTAAATCTGACCATCTTCATCACTTCAACACCTCCGGTCCCTGCTATCGCTAGCCCCTCTGATGGTTCGTTCATCCCTCCGGGTCAAACCATAATCCTGGATTCATTCGGAACTATCGATCATGATGGAGACCTTGCAATGATCGAGTGGTCGCTTTCTGATGGAACTATAATCGGTAACCATAATTTCGTCGAAGTCGATCTGCCTCCAGGCCCGCATATCATTAGGTTGAGGGCCATTGACTCAAGAGGACTCTCCAACATGACCGCGGTTTCGATCATGGTCGGGTCAAGTGCTCCTACGATTTCTTCACTTCAGATATCCCCGTCGGTGCTGATAGCCGGGACCGCCCAGGAGGTTTACATCTCCACCGTTATGGTTGATTTGGACGGTACTACAAATGAAGTCTCAGCGATCCTAACGATCGGGGGAGTCCCAATTCTAGTCGAATTGAACGATAATGGCAACTTCGGGGACGAGGTGGCCGATGACGGGGTCTGGTCCGTCAGCGTACCATTCTCACCAGAGGGAGGGGACTGGGTCAGGGTAGATGTCTGGGCTAGAGATGGGGACGTGGTCAGTCAGACGCTTACCGAGACCATACCCGTAGACGAGCAAGAAGGTAACTCTGGGCTTTTAGCCCAAGCCCTTCGACTGGGTGGCATAGGTTTACTCGCCCTACTACTCATTGGGGTGCATGCTGTATTCAGAAGGCGATCATCGGTGAAGGCAGACCTCGCTGAGATTGAATCGTGGGGGGCGTTCAGAGAGGAAGACTACGATCCACCTAGTTCTCGGGACCCCAATCGGTAATCTGTTTGGTTAACCCCAATCGATGGGTAAACAGGAATCTCAGATTCAAAAGTCCATCTCCCCAAGTATTGATCTCAGCCTCTCCCACGCGCTTCCTATAGGGAACGCTAACCTCAGCGGTCTTTTCCTTTCCTAGGTACCTTCTGGCCCTAATCTTGAACTCCTGAGACAAGGGCATGCCGTCATGCTTCGGTCTCATCCGCTCGTCTTCGAATATGGATTTCCGGAAGATCCACATTCCACTTTGAGAGTCATGAATTCCATACCAATACAATAGCCTAGCAGTAGTTGATAGTACCCAGTTACCGAATCCGTGTAGCCCCGGCATAGAGCCCTCTTCTGCCTTTTTCAGACGATCACAGGTAATCCAATCAAGACCCTCTTCCAAAAGAGTTCGGACAAGTGTTGGAACCTCTTCTCCAGGATATGTACAATCCGCGTCCATTGTCACAATCACATCCCCTTTAGCCATCACAAACCCAGTTTTGTAAGCCCTTCCATACCCCCTCCTGGGCTCGATGTAGACCTTGGCACCCGAGGACTCAGCCAAATCACGAGTTTTGTCTGTTGAGTTCCCATCGATGATCAGAAAGTCCAATTCCTTGCACCATCCGTCATTGGGGACGGACTGTATTGTCTCGACGATAGCCTCTTCTTCGTTGCGTGTCGGAATGACTACAGTCACACTCACATCAAGGGGTGTAAGTGCCATGGTATTGCTAGTAGGCACTCCCACTTAACCACTGGTAGTATGGGAAGACGGCGAACAGTTCATTTCAATGTGCTTGCCGTCTTGTGTTATGAGCGATGCCGTGCGGCTCGGGACCAGTGGCCTGAGACTACGAACAGCCACTTACCTTGCAGTCCTACTTTTTGTCAGCGTTTTAGCGATCAAACAACTTTCAGACATCATACAGCCTATGGTGGTTGCAGTGTTCTTGTTTTTCGCAATAAGGCCCCCAGCAGCATGGCTAGAGGAAAAGTTCGGCCATCCCCTGCTTTCCTACACCGGAGTTTTAGTCGCGTTCCTAGGCGTGATCATATTAGTAAGCCAGATCCTTTTTTCCAGCCTTTCTGGATTCACGTCCGAGGTCCCTAGCCTATCTCCAAAGCTGAACGACAAGATAGATTGGCTGGAGGGTCTAGAGATCTTCGGCTACAGCATCGATCTTGAAGGACTCCAGACCATTATCTCCATAGAGGAGATTAACAGACTAGTCACCGAGTTCATAGGATCACTGGCCTCATTCACCGCAAACATGCTCACTGTGATGATATTTCTGGCCTTTATCATACTAGAGGCAGAGTCTCTGCCAGGAAGGGTCATGGCTGCCTTCCCCGAAGAATCCAATCGATTTGACAACATAGCCACCAAGGCTGAGAAAAATATCAACGTCTACATCAAAACCAAGGCGACAGTGGCGTTCGGCCAAGCTGTTATCGCAGGGGTTGCGTTGTACGCGTTTGACATTCCGGGGGCATTCATTTGGGCATTCCTGGTGTTCATACTTGATTTCATACCATATCTGGGGGCTTTCCTTTCATTTGTACCACCCATAATCCTGGCCTTTATCCAATTGCCGTTAACTGGCTTCATCGCAGTAGTGGCGATTTTGGTTGGAAATCAACAACTTTGGGGTAGCTTTGTGGAACCCCAACTCGCTGGGCAGAGGCTGGATATGTCCCCCATTGTACTCCTGTTTCTCGTAGCATTCTGGTACTGGGCATGGGGATTAACGGGAATGATTCTTGGCGTTCCACTGGCTGTGATCATGAAGATCCTTCTGGAATCCGATGAGAGGACAATGCCCATTGCAATCATGCTATCCAGGAACCCACCATCACCTGTTGATGATGGCAACGAGGATACCATCGCTGGAGAATGATAACGTCGACGCCTCTGCGATATTATGAAGTCCCCTTGTCGAGAGCCTTAGACTCTCTCCGTTTAGGCTCCATTTTCCCCCGATAACGGTCACTAAATTGCAGTTCTCCAAAGCGAAGACTGAGAACTCGGAGCCAATCGGAACTTCGACAAGAGTCTGGCCAGCATTAGGACTTATTCTGTGGATCTCCGACCTAACCGAGTGGAGTGTGATGCCTACATCACCCGGTGCTTCGGCCAGGGCCCCCCAGATTCCCAGTTGGTGTGACTCCAGCCCGCCTTCAATACCGACCACATCGAATTCCTTGTACCCCTTGCCATACAAGTATTCTATCGCTTTTACAAGATCGCTCGACTGCTGATCCTCCAATGTTACCCTCGGAGCCGTTGAGTCTTGCTGCTTCAGTGAATCCATGTCTCCGATAATTAAATCTATTTCAAATCCAGAACCGATTGCTCTGTCCGAACCTCCATCCACGCCCGCGACAATGTCCGCCCCCTCGATGAGTTGAGCGATCAACTCATCCGAGGGACCGTCAGCGTTGAGCCACAGAAGAGCCCTCATCATATTGACCTCGGAGTGTATTTCCCTTCCATCATCAATGGCTTGCCATCAATTTCGACGGTAGGCTTTGTCATCAGCCCCCTGACATTCGTGTGAACACTGGCCGTTCCACCTAGCACTGTGTTGTTCCCAAATGCGAACATTGCACCCCCTCGCCAACATTGGTCTTCCAAAAGCCCCATACCTTTCTTCGCCCTTGGATTCATTCCAAAACTAAATTCAGAGAGGGTTCGGACCAGGTGCCCTTTTCCACTGCGCATGGCCTCTCCAGATTGGTCGAAAAAAGACTCAATATCTGCGGACATTTTGTCCCCTGATGCAGAAACCAACAAACCATCTTTGATGGTTAGTTGGACGGGATCACCAAGAGTATGTCCCTCCCATGAGCCATCAAGGACTATTTTCCCTTGTGCTGTTCCTTCCTTAGGCATCACGAAAACTCTCCCAGCGGGTAGGTTTGTCACTTGGCCGGGACGAGTGCATATCCCCGTGTCCTCTAGAATCCACCGACTCCCGGGTTGGAAACGAAGATCCGTACCCAGGCCCGTGGATATCCTTACTTCTCGAACCCTACGTAGTTTAGAACCCAGGCTGGAAATCTCTGTTGCCATGGCATTGTGGTCTGCTGTGAAGCCGCCGATTGCGAAGGACTCCTGTGAAACACCGGGTATTGACGCTATCCTAGCGCCTTCCTTGGAGGCATTCGCCCTAGCCCTTGTATGCGTCATTGACTTGGTCGTAAGTAGGAAAATAACATCCTGCCTTCTCATAAGGTCTGCAACTGGAGTGGGGGGCTCCATCCCCTTTTCATCTAACTCCGGCATCATCATCAACAAAACCCGAGTCGTAGCCTCTGAGGAGGCCTCGTATATCGCTCTGGCGATTTTGGTTGTTTCTGTGTCAGTCACAATAAGCACATTCTCATGTTCTCTGACCTCCAAGCAAGATCTAACGACGGTTCTTGCTGAAATGAGAAGCTCTTCATCAGTGAACTCCAGCTTATCCTCACCCGTCACCCAACCGTCCTCCTACCTCCTCTGAGGGGTCCAAGGTTGGTAAAACGTCCGTAAATCAATGTGTGCCATTTGCTTGGGAAGGTTCCCTTATTGAGATTGGCTGAACTCTAGGGAATTAGCCAATGCAGCGATGCCTTTGCCGGAAATCCTCCACCTAGGTCTCTTTTTCTCTTCAGCTGGCTCGATCAGATCATTGATGCGTAATTCCCTCATATGATGGCTGAGTAATTGGCGAGAAATCTTCAGTTTTATCCGAATATTTTTGCCTGTAGCCCCAACTAAGCCACTTTCGGATAGCACCTGTAGTATAGCCAGCCTTGTACCAGATATTGGGTTTCTGATTCTGGCGATATCCTCTGATGATAGTCCAGATACTGCGTACCTTCTCAATTTTCCATTTCTCCATGACAACACCTCTCCCTTCGACTCCAGTATCTGCAGGTGGTACGCAGTGACCCCGTTTGCCAAACCTAATGCATCCCTAAGTGCAGAAAAGTGGATTCCAGCATTTCCTTCAAGGTACCCAAGGATCCTTCCTCGGGTTAGGAGGTCATCTCGGACTGAGATCATCGTGGAAAGGAAGGGTGTGACTATCGCTCCCAGTAGTGCTACTTTCATGACTTCAAATACCAAGGAGCCCGTAAAAATAGACAATAACATCGCTGTGCCGCCCGTAAACAGGCCGAAATTGATCCTCCCTCCATCATCACCCCCCGTATTATCACGGCCTACAGCCTCGTCTTGCCCTGCTTCGTCGGCTTCAGCAAAGGTGAGTGCCTCGGACTCAAACTCATTTTCTTCATTCGCATCTGATTCAGAAAAATCGATAATTTCCGATCCAGCTAAAACCATTGAAAATGCGATTATTAATGACACCTGCATCAGACGTACTTCTCTCATCATAACGTGCATACGCCTCGTACCTTTGACTTAGTTGGTGAGATCGTTTGACATGGGAGAAAGTACAATCTAATGTCAAATCAGTGTACCACGGTGTTCATATCTTCTAACTTGTTAGGAGTCATCGATGAACAAGCATGTCACCCTCCTCATAACATTCGCACTAGTTCTACAGGGCTGCATATCCACGGTGGACTTGAATGGGGCCAATGATTCAAGCTCTGAAGACTATCCCAGATTGGAATTGCCGGAAAGGACCAGGACAAGTGCCGTATTGGAGAATTTTGATGACTGCGACCGTCTACTAATGACACTCCAACAGAATCTCATGGACGAGATGATCACAACGCTCGACCAACAATCATACAACCATTGGATCGAGCCCTGGTTCCGATTCATCGATGACGTGGCATTCGCCGAGGCCGATGTTGGCGCCACTACAACACCACAAGCGGATACTTCCAATGGTGACGAATTTTCGGGTACCAACAATCAAGAAACGGGTGTAGACGAAGCTGATTTCCTCAAGACAGACGGTACCCACACGTACATGCTCAACGGTAATCTTCTGTTGGTCATGAGCATACCAGAGTTTGGTCAGATAGAATTAATCAGTACCTTGGAGATAGAGGGATCTCCCCTATCTATGATGCTCGAGGGGGACACAATCGTGGTGGCCTCCTCGGTTTATGCAACAGATTTGGATCAAGACCATCCACTCAGAGAGTTATTGGTCACGGAGGTAAGCTACGAAAGCTATGGGGAGATTTACACATATGAGTACTTCAAAACAGGGATGGTCAAATATTCTGTAATAGATATCCAGGACAGACTAAACCCTCTGATCGAACATGACATCTACTTTGAGGGATATTTTAACACCGCTCGACTGGTAGAAAGCACAGTCAGAAGCGTGACTCACTACAATAGCAACATCGAGGGATTGAATTATTATCCTGACCTGCCAGATGAATACTGGGAACTTGCTGACAAGAACCAGAAGATGGAAATTTGGAACAGATCCCTATTGGAGACCCTCTCAAGCAATCGAGACCGAATATTGTCCTTAACTCTGGAAGACTTCGTTCCGATGAGATATGTAATGACTGATGAGGGATCAGTCGTCACACTGCCATATTCTGAGGAGGAATGTGCCGAGTACTCAGCATCCTCTGACAGTGTCGCAAGAGGATTTCTGACAATCGCAACGATGGATCTGACGAATCATAACCTGATCATGGAAGTGGATCACATCGGGTCATCATGGGCTAATGTCTATTCTTCTCAGAACGCTCTGGTTTTCGCAGAACCTGCGAATGATTGGTGGTGGTTCTGGGGCAATGATGATTACGAAGACGCCACAAACATCCATGTGTTCGATATTTCCGATCCTGGATCAACCTCGTACCTAGCATCCGGTAGGGTTCTTGGAACCGTCCAGGATCAGTTCTCTATCTCTGAGCATGATGGGGCGATTAGAGTCGCATCCACCACGGATGCATGGGGGAGATGGTGGATGACCGATCAAATCGATCAAGAAACTGGCTCAAGCTCCTTTACAGGACCCTCCAATCGGGTCACAATACTCATACCAGATGAATCTGGAAATCTAATCCAGGCCGGCTTGGTTGATAACATAGCGGACGGTGAAAGGATTTGGAGTGCGAGGTTCATCGGAGATAGGGGGTATCTAGTCACCTTTGAGATGATTGATCCACTCTGGGTACTTGACCTCTCAGACCCATTTAACCCGGTCATTCTCGGTGAATTGGAGGTCCCAGGCGTCTCAACGTACATTCACCCGGTCAACGAAAACACGCTGTTGACCATTGGTATCGGACCGGGAGTCGGGGGCTTAGGACTAGATTGGTCCACGACGCAAGTCTCTCTGTTCGATGTGAGTGATCCATCCGCTCCAAATTTGGCAGATTCAATGAAGCTAACTCCGGCTTATACTGACAGCCGCTGCGAGGACGTGAGGCACTGCGGGTGGTCATGGTCTTGGTCTGAGGCTACCTACGAGCACAAGGCATTCACCTACTGGTCACCTGATTCTATTCTCGCAGTTCCACTATCTACTTACCGATACTTATACGACGAATCTGGGTACTCTGGCTATGAGTACGTCTCTAAGTTGATGCTAGTCGACGTGGATGTAGAGAACCAGACTCTGGGCGGGCATGGCGAGATCGATCACTCATCATTTTACAATCAAGAGGATGGAGATACAAACTGGTGGCATAGCTATTCGACTAGTATACGCAGATCCATTTTCATGGGAGATTTTGTTTATGCATTCTCGGCCTTGGGAATTTCCGTGCATAACACCGAGGACCTTGTAGTCACTGAGATTCTCGAGATACCCGGACAAGAACAACCCTTCAGTCAGGACTCAACAGAGTCTGAGGATATGGAATCCGAAGGGCAAAATTGCAATGATGAGGCCGCCACAGATTGTGTGGACTGAGGCTCAAGAAAACGTAAGTGCCCTTCCAGATGCCCCGGACAAGCCGATGGATCGGCCTTTCAGGCTATCATCTGAACCCCTCAGATGAATAACTTCGCCGTCAACAACCGTGTACGAGGGCCAACCAGTCAACTCCATTCCGTCATATGGCGTCCAGCCAACTCGGGTCCATGTCTCTGAGTCCCTGGCGATTCTCCAATTATCAAGATCAACTATCGCTAGGTCTCCATCATTGCCTTCCGCCAGCGAACCCTTATTTTTCATACCGTAGACCTTAGCGGGCCCTTCAGACATCCACCTTACAACGTCTCTGACCTTGCATCTTCCATTCATTGCATGGGTCAACATTAGAGGAAGGGATGTCTCAACCCCAGGCATGCCCGCTGGAGAACCCGGATAACCGACAGATTTTGATTCAAGGCTGTGAGGGGCATGATCCGTGACCACACAATCAATCGTGCCGTCATGAAGGCGCCTCCACAGGGCCTCCTTATCCTCCTCGTATCGAATCGGAGGATTCACCAAACCCCTCGTACCGAGTTCCTCCATATCTCGATCATCGAATGTGAGGTGTTGAACACAAACTTCTGTGGTGACTAAATCCCCCTTTCGAGAAGGGAGCCAGTTTGCCTCCTCTGCGCTGGTAAGATGTACGATGTGAAGGCGGTGTTCATGCTCCTCTGCAAGGGATACAGCCCTCTTGGTAGCAATCATAGCACACTCGGTATCCCTGTACTCTGCATGTGCAGCAATATCTGTTCTATCTTTGAAATGCCTATGGCGCTCCTGCAACCTGTTCTCGTCCTCTGCATGAACAGCGATTATTCCACCAGTATTCGAGAAAATTTTCTCTAGATCCCTCTGTTCGTGAACCAGCAGATCTCCTGTGCTGCTCCCCATGAAAATCTTGATGCCACAAACCCCAGTCATTCCCTCAACGCTTTGGATATCAGACAAGTTTCCTTTTGTAGCCCCGACGAAGAACCCATGATGAGTGACACATTTCTTGGCTGCAATATCGAGTTTGTTTTGAATGGTTTTTCTGTCTATTGCATTTGGGATATTGTTTGGCATGTCTAGAAATGAAGTAATGCCACCTGAGGCAGCTGCCCTACTACCAGACTCCAGATCTTCTTTCTCGGGTTGACCAGGGTCCCGGAAATGGACATGTGGATCAATCGCACCAGGCAGAAGATGAAGACCGGTTGCGTCAATAACAACTTCTTCCCCATTGGGCTCTAATCCTCCCCCTGTTGCTATGGTGCTAATGACGCCAGATTTTATTCTGAGGTCTCCGACTTCCTTCTTTTTCTGAAGGTAGATCGTTCCATTTTGGATTAGCATATTTCCTTTCATGATACATCAAATCCTAGTCAGGGTAGAAGCCTCACAATGCACTTTATGTAGAATTGGGAATTAATGCTTCCCGCTCGCTTCAAATAATCGATCCTACCGGGATTGGGCTAGCGGGTTGGAGTAGTCAGGTTATCTCGTCGGGCTCATAACCCGGAGACCGGTGGTTCAAATCCACCATCCGCTACCACTTACAATTTTTACTGAACCTAAAATGAAAGTGAAAAAAAAGGGGACTGAGGCCTTGATGTTGGAGAAATTCCTTTTACAGTAAGTAATGGGGTCAATGCTTACTTGATATACCTTCGACATTTGATTTGGTTCATGCCTGCCAAGAAGACCACCCAAGAAATCAGTGAAAAAGAGATAGTGATAGATGCAGAGGAAGAAGAACCCAAAATCGAGGACCTTCCCGGAGTAGGGCCAGCGACCGCTGAAAAGTTGAGGGAAGCTGGATTTGACGAGTTGATGACTATTGCTGTGATGAGTCCCAAGGAACTCGGGGACCAAGCTGAACTTGGAGAGGCAGTGGCTTCCAAGATAATAGCAGGTGCAAAGAAAATGGCTAACGTTGGAGGTTTCGTAAGTGGGGTTTCGCTGTTGGAGAGAAGATCAGAGGTCCAGAAATTAACCTCGGGTTCATCAGCACTGGATGAGTTGCTCGGGGGTGGATTCGAGACTCAGGCCATTGTCGAGGTATTCGGAGAGTTCGGCAGCGGAAAGACACAGGTTGGGCACCAACTAGCGGTAAACACGATACTTCCCCTTTCTCAAGGTGGATTCGATGGAGAGGTGTTCTACATCGATACAGAAGACACTTTCAGACCTGAGAGGATAGCTCAAATGGCAGAGGGAGTAGGACTAGACCCCAATGCTGTTTTAGACCGGATTCACGTGGCAAGAGCTTACAATTCTGCACACCAAATGCTACTTGTGGACGAGATCAAGCGTATGTCCAAGAACATAGATGTGAAGTTGGTAATCGTAGACTCTCTCACCAGCCACTTTAGGGCTGAATATGTAGGTCGCGGGATGCTTGCAGACAGACAACAAAAACTCAACAAACACCTCAAGGAACTCAAGCAACTATCTGACGTAAATAATGCACTCGTATTGGTCACAAACCAGGTCCACGCTAGACCAGATGCAATGTGGGGGGATCCCACCAAGCCAATAGGAGGCCACATAGTAGGCCACGCAAGCACATTTAGATTGTATCTGAGAAAGTCCAAGGGAGGTCGAAGGATCGCTAGATTGATTGATAGCCCTAACCTACCAGAAGGAGAAGCTGTCTTTTCCGTGACCGCAGAAGGAATAAGGGAATGAAGCCCAAATCACACACTAGCCTCAAGGGCTGAATTTACGTGATTAACCAGGCTCCCGATGTGTTCCTCATCAAAGCTCAATTTTATGTCGGCTGCCTCGAAAAGATCGGGCAGATTTCGTGTGTTTCCGAGTATCATTGCATTTTTGTAATCTGAGAGCGCTGTTTGTGGATCATCTAGTTGTTTGGCCCAGATCTGTAATGCACCAAGTTGTGCAATGCCATACTCGATATAATAAAACGGAGCACCAAACAGATGGCCCTGAGTCTGCCAGAATAGCGCCTCATCCTCTTCGAAACCAGTCCATTCGGTTCTGGGTCCAAACCGGCTTCGCAACTCTAACCAATACTCGGACCGCTCATTATGCGAATGTTTCGGATTTTCATACATCCAATGTTGGAAGGCATCCACTCTGCAAATCCAAGCCAACAACCCAATAACTGACTCCAGATGCATTTTTCTCGCCCTTTGGACATCCTCTCCATCGCTGTAGAATACATCCCAATGTGGTTGTGTGAGCAATTCCATGGACATAGAGGCTACTTCAGCAAATTCAATCGGATAATTTCGTTCTTGTATCAGCCCTAAGTGGCTGCAATACATGCTGTGGAAAGCATGTCCAGCCTCATGGATCATGGTTTCGACATCTCCTTGTTGACCTGATGCATTCATGAAAATGAACGGTAATCCTGTCTTCTCTAGGTTGTATTGATAACCACCGGGTGCTTTTCCTTTCCTGCTATCCAGATCTAGCACTTCGCCATCTACTAGCCTATCGAACATTTTACCTAATTCATCAGACATCTTGTGGAAAACCTCAGATGTGAGCGAGACTAACTCTGAGACATCTTCAAACGGAGCAAGAGCGGGCCTACCTTGAACATCGGGAGAATCTCCTGATTTCTCATTGACGTCCCAAGGCATGAGTTTGTCAAATCCAAATCCATTCAATCGATCCTGATTTATCTGGTGTATCAAAGGCATGCAGTGAATCTCGACAGATTTGTGAAATTCTCTGCAATCCTCTGGAGTATAATCGAATCTCTCCATGGATCTGAACGCGTACTCAACATAGTTGTTGAAGCCAGCGTTCTGTGCTATTTTGTTTCTTTTGTCAATCAGTTCATCGAGTATTTCTGATATTCTGGACGAGTCCTTCATCCTCCTCTCTCGGACAGAAGTCCAAGCAAGACGTCTGGTCTCCCTGTCGTTAGATTCCAAGAAGCGCCTCATCTGAGGAAGCGTGTATTCCATTCCCTCGAAATTGACTGTCATCGCACCGATAATCTTCTGATATTCAGTTGAGAGTTTTGTGCATTCAACTGACAATGGGATGTTCTCTTCACGGAATATCTCAATTGAGTTTCGCATACTTCTCAAAATTAGAGTGTATCGATCTGATAACCGATCAAGAAAATCAAGGCTCAGTATTTTTAGGTCTAATTTATTCGAGACTTCTGACATCCTTGGTCTGATATTCTCAACAAAATTGAGAAAATTAGTTTGTTTTAGTTCATTCTCCGTGTCACAGGTCATTCCTATGTAGAGTCGTGCTCCAGCCTCTGAGATATGTTCGGCCATATCTGAGATGTCAGAAAAGAATGTCTCGAGTTCACCAACAGATTTGACATCTCTCGACAGGAGTTCATTGAAAACTGGCTCAAGCGAATCTAAAGATGTGCCATCAAAGTCGTCATTTAATGGAAACATATGATCCCTCTAGTTTCTGTGTGAGTAGGGACCTATCGGTAATGGCCCATCCTCCTTCACGTATTTTTGCCGCTTCCATTTATCCGCAGCTTCCTTGACCTCACTCTTTATTTTCTGTAGGTCTGGGTGATTAGGGTTCTCTTTCTCAATCCAACAAGCCGAGCAGTACCTTTTACCAGAGTGATCAATGTAATTGCCTTTAGTGCAACCTATCTCGCAGACAGAGCAGACACCGTACCCGTAGAATCTCGACATTGATCATCGCAAGGGGAGCTCCCCTATCAGATTGTCTGATTCAATTAATTATCGAGTTTGAAAGATGAAGCAGAAAGGCCTCCTCGAGACTCAAATTACTCCCATCATATTCTGTCATCCGAATTTTATCCAGACCTGATTGTGACGGTACGGGCCTGATGGGTAACAGCTCCCCTCCGATGCTTCTAATCATGTGAATGGCTCTATCCGAATGCTCATTGTAAATTTCCGTAGAGACCCCCTCCTCATTGAGTGGAGACCCAGTTCCGTCCACGGGTAGAAAGAAAAGCCAGGTTTTTCCCTCACCCTCCGACAAACCCGATCTTCTGATGGCCTCGGCAATTTGTCCAGTACCCGATATTATCCTGAGAAATTCGGTGTCTGGATTACGGGCAATGCAATCCCCTCGAGATTCCAGTCTCCTCAACATACTCCATGCTGCCCATGCATGACGGTCACTTGCGATTACTCCGTCTCGTATGAGCCCCCAACGATCACTCGGCCGAGTTTGTATGAATGTAGCCAGGTTCTCTTCAATAGATTCTGTTGGATCGTGTTCAAAACCCCAGATTGGGAACCACGGCACTGGTTCTTCCATGGTGTTATGACAAATGAAGTGATAATCAACCCTTTCCAGCCATTTACTTCACAATTCTACTGGCTTCTTTTCTGATGTTCGAGGCTAGTGTAGTGCTCCACCCTTGTAATCCACCCAACTTCTCGAGGTCGTTGTCGGTCATCGAAGCAACATCCCTTACTGACTCTACAGACAATCTATTGACTAAATCTCTGGCTCTGCTGCGGCCTACTCCCCTGATCCCGACCAATGGGATTATGTCCGGTTTGCAACCGTGTTGTAGCCTTGTCCTTGTCTCCTTGAGGATTTCTAACAGCGGGGGTGCCAATGTCAGATCGCTGAGAGACTCGTGTTCCGAATCGGACAGTATCCTAATAGAGGCCCTCAGGAGCCATTCAGCAGCCTCCACCCTTGATCGTAGATCGCCGGGCTGAACACCCCACCTTCTTTCTAAATCTGCCATTTTTGCCTCCTCCATCCATTCCATCAATATCAGTGTTGATTTAACACACTCTAACTCATCCAAGGGATCCGGTGGCAACAGCTTCTCCCTCTCATGTGCGATTGATGACGCCTCCATCTGATCTATTTCGCTACCTTTGACCCAGAATTTCTGAAAGTCTGGTGTTGAGGTCACAAGGTGAACTAGGGAAAATGGAGATATCTGCCCAACAGCATCAATCCCATTCAATATCTGACTCGCACGGATCAGACCATCGTACAATGCTCTGCCAGACAATGGACTCAGGTAGAGCCTCGCCACGGACCTCCCTAGCATCGTCGCAGAATATGTCATTGTCAACGCCTCGACAGATTCTAACTGGCTTTTTTCTATGGAGCTAGCACGGCTGAAACCAAAGATCGCAGGTCCCTTTCTGTTCGACAAGCCCTTTCTGTATTCCATTGGATCTGATACCTTCTCAAGGTCCACAATCCCCTTTGCTGCCATGGCCCAATTGGGCACATCGTCGTCCCAGAGGTCAACCACGTCTTCATCTTCAACTGACTCAGAGATTCTTTCAGCAAGATTTTCATCTTCCCCTATTCGTGAGATCATTTCGTTTTCGACAAGCCAGCCTATTGACCTGTCAATCCTTTCCTCCAGGCCTTCTTTGGGTATGGTGCTGGCTAGGAAGGTCTTCGACAAAAACTTACTCAATGAGTATCTATTGTCTATCCCACCAGTGGCTATCAAGGCCAACATATGCGTTAACAACGCGGGGTCATCTCTTGCACCCGCTGATTGAACTGTGGCTAATCTAGAGGTCACCGGCTCCACGGTTCCAAGGATGTATCGGTCGACGATGAATTGCTCTTCCTTAGGGTTCTTCGCAATGACGATACCCTCGCCATGAGGGTCATAACCGGGCCTTCCTGCCCTACCCATCATCTGTCTAATCTCCATGGTTCGGATTGGCAGGGACCCTCCGGCTGTTGAGTTCCATCTTCTGTGATCACGAACAATGACCCTTCTCGAGGGGAGATTTACCCCTTGGGCTAGCGTGGGAGTTGCAACTAGAGCCACCAAAACCCCTTCTTTGAAAGCCTCCTCGACAATGTCCCTCTGTCTGGGAGAGAGCCCTGCATGGTGGAACCCCACCCCTCCAGCGACACAGTCAGACAACGCCTTCCCCATACTTGTGTTTTCATCAGCAGCCACAAGTTTGGTGGACACCCCTTGCCAAAGGGAAATTTTTCCAGTACTAACTCCTTCTTCCTTTTTTGTTTCACGAATCAGATGCTTGGAAAGCTCTCGGGCCTCTTTTTGAGCGGATGCCCTCGAGTTGACGAAAACTAATGCTTGGCCATTCTCACTCAGAGTATCAGAAATCAGTGCGCGAAGCCCATGATTTGGATTGCCTGCTACTGCCCTTGGGTTCGGCAGTTTAACGAGGTTTTTGCTGTCAACCCGGTGTATCTTTAGGATCAGATCAGAAAAGGTTCCCGACCTAAGCTCCACCGGCCTCCATTCAGATGTGACTAATTTGGCATCAAGCCACTCTGCAACCTTGTTTGCATTTCCAACCGTGGCGGATAGGGCAATTATCTGACAATTCGGATTCTCATGTCTCGCACGAGAAATGATTATTTCCAACGTCGGACCTCTCCCGTGATCATCGATCAAGTGGAATTCGTCAATTACTAAGCAGCCAACTGTATCAAGGAAGTCTTGCTTGGATCTGATCAGTGAGTCTAGCCGCTCGCTGGTGCATACAAGTATGTCCCAATCCTGTAGAGACCCGACCTCGCTGCCTCTATCGCCCACCGCAAGGCTTGATTTCAAATCCAACTCTTCACATAGCGCGCTTATTTCAACGAACTTTTCTTTTGCCAGAGCCTTCAATGGAACGACGTATATCCCCTTTGACCCCTCATTATTCAGGATTTTTTGTAACATGCAGACATATGCAACAGCTGACTTTCCACTTGCCGTTGGAATAGAAAGCATCAGATTCCCACCTGTCAAACCATTTTCGATCCCCTCAGCTTGAGGCGGGTAAAATTCAGTTATATTCAGAACATCCCTGATGGCATTTTCCAAGCCAGCTTGCAGCCCAAGGGACCCGGGGCCGACTTTCCCGTCGCTCGCCATTGTGACACTCTCGAAGTCAGGGCGCTAAAGGATGACGTTTACGTGCAGCGTCAAGACCATCGATGGTATGCAGGGTGGCCATCCTTGACTGCAACAAACAAGCCCTCTCCTTCAGCACAAGTTTTTCCACCACATTCCATCCTCATTTTAATCCTCACTCTATCATTCCACTCTGATGGATTCTCCGCCCATGCATGAACTATCATCTTGGGCCCAAACGGCGTGGGTCTTTTGAGGGCCACAGAATAACTGGCCGTTACTGTGCAGGGCGGTTCCTTTAGCCCATCTCTTTCCATGATAGAGATGGCTGCAGCCCAATTGCCATGGCAGTCTAATAGCGTACCAATGATTCCGCCATTGATCATCCCTGGAAATGCCTGATGTTTCTCCATTGGGTTGAATTCCATAATCAGTCCATTTCCCGACTTGAAAGAACGGATTTTTAATCCTTCATCGTTCGATGGCCCGCAACCAAAACAGATACTCTTTTTGGCGTATTTTTCTTGAATTGACTCCTCTAAGTCCCTGTCCATGCCAATACACGTAAAACTCCGGATTCAATCATTTTGGAAGTATCACATCATCAGTGTCACTTATCTGATACCCCTAGTTCGTAGGTTCGTTGGCCGACCCTGCTGAAACCAATGGCTCTAGAAATGGAGTCAGGAGACCTTCAAAGAGACGTAGGTCTCCCCTGAAGGTTGTCAATCAAATCCCAAAGCGCAGGCGCCGGGAGATAGAAGACTCCGGACAAGAAGAAACTTCAACGCCCGAGAAGTGGTCAAGGCAATCCGGTCAAGGAAAACACAAGATCGAGAGGAGGAGTGTGAAGCCAGGAGAGGTTAGGACTGTCCCTTTCAACCTCATCGACTCGGAGATTGGCGAGTCATGGCCCATACCAATCACGGTGATTCACGGGGTCAGACCTGGCCCGACAGTCACATTACTCGGCGCCATTCATGGAAACGAGCTCGTTGGCCCCCAAGCTCTGACTTTCATGCAATCAAATCAGATACTTGGTAGTGAAAAGGCGATTGATGTGAACACCATGTCTGGAACTTTGAGAATAGTGCCAATAGTCAACCTGCCAGGATACAGAACCAGAACTCGCTACAGTCCTGATGGCAGAGACCTGAATAGATATTTCCCTGGTAAATCCGGAGGAAATACTACTCAGAGAATCGCTCGTAGAATATGGAATAAGATCATAAAATCAAGTGATTATGTCATCGATCTTCACTCTGCAGCAAGCGGTAGGACAAATCTTCCTCACATCCGGGCAAATCTGGCACATCCCAAGAGTAGCATGCTAGCAAGGGCGTTTGGCACCGAGGTCTTGCTCGACGGCTTGGGGCCGCGAGGTTCACTCAGAAGGGTGTCAAATGAGTTTGAGATAGGCTGTATCACCTTCGAAGGCGGTGGTGCCAACTCCATAGACTCAGATGCCGTGCAAATCGCAACTTACGGCATACTTAACGTCTTGAGGTCATTGCGAATGATTCCAGGCTACCCAAGTAGCCCAAGATTCCGCCTACTTGCTTCCGGATCCGTTTGGATAAGATCCGACCATGGGGGCTTGTTGGATGTTCTCGCGCCCGTGGGCTCTCTGATTGAGTCTGATGAGGTCGTCGCGACGGTCACCGATCCGGAACATGCCCGGGAGTCTGTCGAGATAAGGGCCCCTAGCCGAGGTCTACTCATTGGAATGGCCACGCACCCCTTTGTCACTGCAGGTACACCGATTGGACATTTGTTGCCATTGAAAAAGGGCCTTTCAACTATAAAAAGCAGGCTTGATGAAGACGATGTATTGATGCTCAGCGGAATCTTGGAGGATCCAATCTGGAGAGAGGAGGAAACCGAGGACATAGACGTTCAAACGATCGATGTTAAATCTCCAGATGGTTGGGCCAGCGTTGACGACTCGATGCTGGAGGAAGAGGATGATTGAGGTCATTTCTGATTATTGAAGTCGGGTGCTGCTGGTACGTTCCTGTTGACGGAATCTTGTATGCCGCCTCCCTTCTCTGGTAATCCGTAAGAGAGAATGGCCTCGTTCAGAATGGCACTCCTCCTCTTTGTGAAAAGGACTGCTGATGAGGCCATTGAAACGAAAATTAGGACTACTGCGCCCAGTGCAGGCAGGGAAACCTCTCCAATCAAGGCCAAGAAATCCTCTAAGATGGTCGTAGGGGGAGACCAAACCCTCACCTCAACCTGCCATTCCAAAACAGTCTCAACACCAGAGTCGACAAAGACCAACTGAATGTAACTGGAACTCGAAGAGTCACAAAGTTGCAGAACGGTTGTACTTGGATTTGCATTGCCACAATCCAGTACATCCAATTCCAAGCCCCCTTCCTGAGTTTTGTTCACCGTGGCGCCATTGACTCTCCATTGAGAAACTGTGACGACCCCATCTGGAAAATCCGGTGGTTCCAGTCTGAATGTGACGTTGGATGCCTCCCAAGGTAGGAGTGTAACTGTATGATCCAACTCTGATAGTCTATCTATGCCTTCGTCTATACTTCCGTCACAATCCTGATCTTTACCGTCCCAAGTCTCGATGCCGCTGGGTTTGGTGAGTGAATCATCGTCATCACAGTCTTCGAACCAATAGAATCCGTCGCCATCTGAATCTTGATCAAACTTCCTTGGATCACTTCCAAACTCGTTGATCTCATCCCCATCGGACAACATATCGCCATCTGTATCTCCATCTAGGGGCATTGTATCATGAATGTGAACCTCATCATAATCCGAGAGGCCGTCGCCATCCCGATCCATGTCAATGTAATCTTCGTCCTCAAATCCATCACAATCGTTGTCTTTCTTGTCGAGTAGCTCCGGGCTGATGGGAGAACTGTTAGGATCGCTATCATCACAGTCCTCGAACCAATAGAAGCCATCTGAATCTGAGTCTGAATCAAAGGAAAGAGGGTCTGTCAGGCTATTCAAGATCTCATGCCCGTCGGAAAGCCCGTCTCCGTCCGAATCAGGATTTACCGGGTTCGTTAGATAGATATTGAATTCCTCGAAATCAAAGACCCCGTCAAGATCTAGATCCGTACTCACGAAGTCCTCGTCCACTTCGTTGTCACAATCATTGTCTATCCCGTCTAAAAATTCTGTACCATCTGGGGATATTAGTGGGTCATCATCGTTGCAGTCCTCAAACCAATACCTCCCGTCTTGATCTGAGTCAAGGTCGACAACGAGTGGATCCGTGGAGAAAATCAAGATCTCATCTCCGTCCGATAAGCCATCTCCATCAGTATCAGAGTTAAGATAATCAGTCTGATGGACATGGAACTCGTTCCAATCTTTCAAACCATCAAAATCCCTGTCAGTGAAATTGAATCCCTCATCGACATTGATATCACAATCGTCATCTAGACCATTCAACACCTCAGGCCTTCCAGGGTTTATGAGCGCATTAGTGTCATCACAATCGTCGAACTCATAGTAGAAATCGCCATCGGAATCCTGGTCCGGGCTCAGTGGATCACTCAGGTAAATCATGATTTCTTGACCGTCCAATAACCCATCCCCATCAGTATCTGGGCTCAGTGGGTCAGTAGAGTGTATCAATATCTCAATACCATCCAAGAGCCCATCCAAGTCAGTGTCGGACGACAATGGATCGGTACCGTTCTCCAACTCCGATGAATCGCTCAGACTATCGCTATCGGTGTCCCAAACATATGGATCTGTCCCATAAGTACCAACTTCATCAATTGTGAGCAGACCATCGCTGTCATGGTCGCTCTGAGTGTCTATGCCATGTAAGATCAGACTCCATGTGTTCAGAACCCCTGCGTTACCAGAGGCAGCGTCTCTTATTCTCAGGCTCCACGTGCCATTCGAGGACTCCCCCCAATGAGCAACGGAACCAAAACTCCAGTCTTGTATATCCTCGCCGTTATCTCCGTTGGGGGACCTCAACGTTGAAACCGTTCCATGAGGTGATACAATTTCAATCTCCAAATCACCGCGATTTGGATGTGTGATATCTACAATAATGTCTATTGTTTCGACGTTCAGATGTTCTGTAACTGTAAAATCAGAGACAACCCAATCATTGGTATCTGGAATCGCGATTGGTGAACTGGATGGCCCGTAAGTCAAGTTTGTCTCAGGTGCAAGCATCGTCCAGTTGACTGCAAGACCAGTCGCTGATCCTGCATCTATTACCCCGAATCCATACTTGTGCGAAAACCAATGCCCACCTTGGTTTAATATCCACGAGGGATCGTTGAAGTCATTCTTTCGGGATGATTGAACGAGTACCTCCTGCACATCCCTCCATGTAAGGTTAGGGTTAGCTTCCAGAATCAGGGATATAACCCCTGAAACAAGAGGCGTTGCGCTTGAGGTGCCCCCGAAGTCACTCGTCGTGTCGCCATTAGTGTACCCGGGAGATCCAACAATATCCGTAGTTGTAATCCCCACTCCAGCCCCATTCGAAGGAGCAGACACCAAGATGTTGGCCCCTGGTTCTGCATAGTAGGACTGCTCCCCGTTGTGATCTACGGCGGTGACAGCTATTGTGAATCTACTGTTGGTGTATCCATCTGCGTTTGAATCATCATCAGATTGCAGGCCATTACCAGCAGCCCATGTGTAGATGTTTCCTAGACCTCCTCGACCGTTGTAGACCCCGTCTTCCATCGCAGCAAGTGTTAGAGGACCTGGGCCAATTAGCGTAGCACCATCGTCCGATGGCCCCCATGAGTTCGAGTAGATGTCTATTGATTGGGACATGAAAGAAAGTGCCTGAGCCTCCAATGAGTCAGGTGATGAGCATGCAATGAGCCTACTTCCGGCTAAACTCGCTCCAAATCCTGCTCCAACTACGTCGATGCCATTGTTACCCAATGCTCCGGCGACTCCTCCAGCAGCAGTACCATGTGCGTCGTTCCCGACTGGCTGTGGATCGGTATCCGAGGAGCAAAAATCATACGATAGGGATGGGACATAATTCGGACTGATGTCAGGATGGTTGTGATCTAAGCCATCATCGACAATCGATATTGTTACTCCTGACCCGTTCAAGTTATTCCATGCACTGGTTATGTTCACGTCCTCCCCGATGGTTCCTCCGGATTGGCCCGAATTATCCAAATGCCATTGATCTGGGTAGTCGGGATCATTCGGGACAAAGCGAGGGGTTTGACGCTCTACGCTATCAGGGATGAAGATCTCAACCACACTTGATTCCTTCAATAGTTCAAGTGCCTTCAGTTGACTTGTTTTCTGATTTGGACTCCATAAATACGCTCCTTTTATCCAATCTAATTCAATCAATTGACCGGCTGGAAGCATTTGTGCAAGGACCTCAAAACCACTATTCGATAGTAGGATCCAAGCCCCTCGATGAGCTTCAAAATCGGAATCATCGGACATTGCTCTGTTGAAAGCAGATTGAACAACTGGTGAGAGATCCTCCAAGATCGAATCCCCAGAATGATCCATAATCTTGGTGCCCTCTGTCGAACTCCCGTACGGTGCGAGAATAATGATGAGGGCCAGTACGATCGGTGTCCGCACAGCGTTCTCGATGCACAACAGAGTAAAAATCAGACCCCTTTGTTGTGCAAGCCCACAGATGAGCGGAGTTCGTCATCAGTCATGAGCCTATTTTTTGATTTCGCAACATTAAACAGGTACTCCACGAGAGAGTCTCTGACCTCGATTCCATTGGCATCCAACCAGTGGACGATATTCGATTTTCCACTCATGTGTCCCACCCTTATGACCTGCTCAAGTCCGAAATCTCCAGCTGGTACACCAGAATATACCCTGTCTGCTAACCAAGAGTCACCCTTTCGCAGTGCTTTCACAACCGCTGACGCGTGCACCCCAGTTCCGGTTTCGAAAGCATCCTTTCCAAATACCGGGTAATTGTTTGGTAAGGGGACCTCAATGTATTGATTCGCCTTCTGTACGTATTTGCTTAGATTTGTCAAATCATTTGATATCACGCCCATCAAACTCAGATTCACCAGTGTTTGATCCAATGGCGCATTACCCGAGCGTTCCCCCACTCCCAGAGCAGTTCCATGAATGACATCAGCACCAGACTCAACCGCCGCTAAATTGTTCGCGACACCTAAGCCCCTGTCTTGATGACCATGCCAGTTTACTTCGATATCCCTACGTTTGACGCCGGCGTCGGGTATCACCTCATTTTGAATAAATGACATCAGGCTCCGAACACCCCTTGGGGTCGAATGGCCACATGTATCGCAGACGCAGATCCTGTCTGCACCCAGCTCGATTGCTCTCGTGTAGACGGCCTTAATGTCATCGGGCCGACTTCTTGTGGTGTCTTCTGTGACAAACATTACCGGGATATCATTGTCAACCGCGAACTCGACGGCTCCCTCGGCAGTCTTCATGATCTTATCCATCGTCCAACCCTCTGTGTATTGCCGAATGGGGGACGTTCCAAGAAATGCACTTGCTTGAATCTTCATCTCATGCTTCGATTGAAGTTCAATGAGAGGCTCTATGTCTGAGACAACCGTCCTCACGGCACACCCTGGGCGTATTTTGTATCCATTGTCATTGATATGCCCCAGCATCGAATCTATGTGCTCTATGTGGAATGGGCCTGCCCCGGGCAATCCTAGATCGACCTTCTGGATACCGAGATTTTCCATTAGGTCCAACAATTCTATCTTTTGCTCTATTGGGGGGTTTCTAGCACTGGGGCTTTGGAGACCATCACGAAGAGTTTCATCGTCAAACCATACAGGATGAGGGTGGGACGCGGGGTCACGCGGAGACTCAGGTTCGATGTTGTTCCAGTCGTAGATCAAATCTCGTTCGTCCATGAGGTAGCCCTCTGAGTGACCTACCGTGCTGGCTGCGTTTGAAGCATTCGGAAGTTATCAGGAATAAGGGAAACCAGACGATCTGTATTTTTTCTCGCTCCTTAGGATGACGGCCATAGACAAAGTTAGACCGACTACCATCCCTGCAAAGTTGGAAACTGCGGCCAGAGCCATCAGAAAAACTAGTCCGAGAAACAGCTGTGAAACCCAAAAGGAACGTGCAGCCGAAGGTAGCCGACCATTTTCATCCTTGACCTCATCTGCGGGTATCAAGAACAGGGTCCTGATGTACCAGAGAGCGATTAGAGCGGAACCGACCTGAAGCACTAAGTATTCCATGCTGAAATCCCCTGAGTGGATCAAATACGGGCCCCACAATGATATAACTAACAACAATATGCCGTAAAGACGCATTTCAGCCAATGTCCTTGCGCTTCCTTTCACCCATGGAAGCATTGGTACCCCGACTTCTCTGTATTCATCTGATTTGTATAGCGCTAGGGCCCAAAAATGTGGAGGAGTCCATAGAAAAATCACGCCCAACATGTAGAACGGAACGAGGCTGCCCGTATCGGTGATGGAAACCAGGAATCCATTCATGCTGTGCAAATCAAGGTCACTTGGGCCCATGGCGACAAACCAACCAATCAACGGAGGAGTAGAACCGGCCAAACCGCCAATAACGATATTTTGTACGGTTCTTCTCTTCAGCCAGATTGTGTAGACGAACACATAGAACAGTATACTGAAGGTAGCCCAAAAGGCTGCTACCTGCCCTGCCATGAGAGTAAACCAGATGATTCCCAGAATTGATATCGATATACCGAATAAGAGGGCATGGCCAGACTTAATCTCTCCTAGTGGTACAGGCCTAGTGCATGTTCGTTCCATCATAGGATCTATGTCTTTATCATACCACATGTTGATTGCATTGGAGCCACCTGCTGTCAGGTATCCCCCGACCAGAGTGATGAGCGACGCCTCAAGTGTGTGGCTCAAGGCTGGCCTTGTTTCGGACATTAGATCGTGAACCACAACTGCCGAAATCGCAGTTATCTGAAGCAGTATGACAACACCCGGTTTTGTCAACCGGAACCATCTGTTCATGCCGGCTCACATCCTATTCTGCCTATGAAGAGATTCCACCAGATGGGGATAAATCTGACATGGAGTTGTATTTGCTTGCTATCCAAATCGTCGCCAAGGTGAGGAATGCCAGTGATCCTAGGAGGAGATGGATCAATGACAGAATCTCATAGAATGAGTTTGTGAAAGGGTCGTAGGAGATGACATAAAGACCGCCCAATATCACGTTGAAGATGAAAAGTCCAGTAGCAACATTGATCCAATTTGATACCATTGTATAACTCATATCCAATTTCGCCTGCTTTCGGACTGAGTAGCTGACAAAGCACAGAGCCAATCCTTCCAATGCCACCAGCACCCTGTGAATAATTTGTGAGTCGGTAGCAACATCATCCACCGGTATCAGTATTTGACCCTGGCAAAGAGGCCAACTTTCAGAAAATCCGGCCACTCCACACCCATAATTGGCTCCATCTGTAGTAGAGACATACACCCCAACAAAAACTGCTGCAAGGGCCCCAATAGAGGAGTATGCGACCGACCTTCTTTGACGATTGCTAGCAACTATTCTCATTTGAGTGGGGGTACTATCGGTCTCTTTCCACCTCAGTAAAAGATACCAGATCATCGAAAGGGTGAACGCCAAAGCGCTAACTAGGTGAATTGCAACAGACCAATGCTCGTTATCCATTCTCACTGTGATATAACCCAGAAACCCCTGCCATAATATCAGGCCCATTCCAAGGCTTGATGCGAATTTTACATCCTTGTCCTCACTCTGAACACGGGTGGCCAACCAAAGAAAAATCATCATCGGGCCTAGGACCGCGCCTGCCAATAGCCTGTGAAACCATTCTGTGAAAATCTCAAAGGTTGTGTATCGATGATTAGCCCCCCTTGAGTCAATTTCATCTGGGTTTGCTTCCCACCAAGATTCTTGATCTTCCTCAGATACATCGAAACCCCATGTTCCGAAGCAAGTCGGCCAGTCAGGACAAGATTCACCAGCATCATAAATTCGGATCATGCCCCCCATAGCAATCACAGACCCAGTGACGGCAAGGATGGCAATTGCCAGTGCAGAGAGAGGTATGCGCTCTGCCACCCGGGACACGATCATGCCCCTTCGAGCGAATCGACCTCCTTGAATCAGTCGTCGCTACCGGCATCCACGTCGATGGGAATCCTGTCAGTTTCGTATTCTAGCGTGGCTATTTTTAGAGGGTCCAAGACGAACCTCATTTTTGCTTCCTGTGTGCCGTAGAGCTGGACAAGCTCGTGCATAAACTTCTCGCGAAGCTCTTCCTCTGTTACGTACAGAGGAGCGCCCATGCTGATCTGAAGGGCTCTAGCCCCCAATATTCTGGCCTTTTCGAACCTAGTGTGGACTCGAGGCATAGACTTGCCCGATTGTACACCGCTCATAAGGCCACCGACGGGTAAGGCGATCTATCTTGACACCAACATTCCCACGGCATTCCCCCCGCCGAGGCAGAGTGTGACAATGCCCAACGCACCATCGGTTCTCTGCAATGAGCTCACTAGGCTCATCAAGCATCTTGCGCCGGAGGCGCCCAATGGGTGGCCGATTGCAATTGCTCCTCCTTGGATGTTGAACTTTCTTTCAGGAATATCGAAGTGACTCTTTATCCCGCACGAGGCGGTTGCAAAAGCTTCATTGTGCTCGTACAGGTCAATATCTTCTGCCGACAATTCAGCCCGAGACAAGAGAGCCTCAATGCAGGGAATTGGGGCAGACATGACCCTCGAGGGCTCGACACCGGAGGTCTCAAAGTCGACAATCCTCGCAAGGGTAGGCCACCCGTTATCTTCCGCAGCTTCTTTCGAGCAAATTAACAGGGCGGCGGCACCGTCGCTCACCTGGCTAGAGTTCCCTGCAGTCACAATACCATCCTGCATGAAGACAGGCTTGAGCTTAGAGAGGGCTTCCAACGAGGAATTGTCCCTGACACCTTCATCTCTGGACAACCCCCCAACGGGCGTTATTTCCCTGCTGGTCCATCCGTTAGACCATGACTCAGAGGCCCTAGCATGCGATTTCAGCGAATAGGAATCAGCGTCTTTTCTGGTGACTCCCTCTTCTCTCGCGATCGTCTCTCCCGAGATGCCCATCGCATCCCCTGAGAATGCATCAATCAAACCGTCTTTGTGGAGAATAGAAACAAGGCTGGAATACTCCACTGGTTCGCCCTTGGAGACATTCTGGGCTATCATTGGAGCCCTCGACATCGACTCCATGCCGCCTGCTATGATCACATCAGATCGGCCAGACTCAATCTCCATGGCAGCGATCATTACAGCCTTCAATGATGACCCACAGACCTTGTTGAGGGTAGTTGCAGGTGTGTCGAATGGGAGTCCAGCACCTATTGAGGCCTGACGTGCTGGGGCTTGACCAGCCCCAGCTTGCAAGACCATGCCCATGTAGACCCCGTCTATCACTCCACTCCTCGGATTGACACTGAGTGAATCCAATAGGCCGTTGATTGCAATTGAGCCCAGCTTCGTGGCCTCGATATCGGATAGACTGCCTCTATACTTTCCAAAAGGGGTCCGGCAAAAACCTGCGATCACTGCTTCAGGCACATGATGTCTACTGAACATGGAGATTTCAATGGCTCGGTTGATGATGAAAATGAATTCGTTGAGGGGTCTTCAGGACCCTTGACTGAAGCCGTAGAATTCAGGGTTCTCTAATTCCGGCCTCAAATCAGGCCTGACTAGAACGGTTCTTACTGCCCATAGGTCTGTGAAGATGCGATATTTTGCCGTTCCATCGAGATAGTCAACGCCCGATGAACCACCCGTCCCAACTCTTCGCCCAATAATCCTCTCTACCATCCTTGCGTGAGCATGCCTCCATTTTACCATGGACTCTTCAAGTTCGACAACTGCATCAACCAATGCTCTGGGCCATGTTAGCAGGGGAAGCTCTCTGTATGATTCTATGAAAAGCAGCCCGGCTCTGGCCCTGTCCACCTTGCCGTTTGGCAACAGGAAGTCTCTGGCTTGGGATCTTGCAGATTCCATCCTTGCATCTAACATCTCAGGGTTCATATTCCCCGACTCCGATATAGATCTCTGTTGGTTCAAAGAGTGCTCAGAATATGCAAATAAGTGCGCTTCCACGTATTTGGTTATCCTCTCATCATCTCCAGGATCCTCTTGTCTGGAACCCATTATTGGAGTCCTACGAACCCAAGACATGACTGCATCGAGGAGCGATGGTTTCTGCGAGGCTTCAGTCAAACGATCCAAAGCATGTGTCTGTGTTGGGTCTCGCTCCGCGATCTTTCTGAATTGCTCCAATGGATCAAAATTGGTGCCTCTCATAGATTTAGTCAAACCAAGAATGATTTCCAACTCCCTCATCTGATATGATTCAAAGCCAGATGCTGTACCAAGGTCATCCCTGAAAGCAAGGAATCCTTGTGGTGTCAACGTCTCCATTACGCTCCATTGACTTTCCATTAACCTGAAGATCTCTGTGACTCTCCGCATGCCGTGAACACATGAGGGGATCGCCTCTTCAGGAACTTCTGAATTTCCCAAAGAGCCCCTGATCTCGCAAAGTTCCCTCACCACCTGCTTGAACCACAATTCAAAGGTCTGGTGAACGACTATGAAGTGCAATTCGTCATTCGAGACCCCTCTATCGTCACCTTGCAGGGCCAGAAGTTCGTCCAACCGAAGATATGTTCCATAGGTCCAATCGGCACGCACCCCGTTGTCAACCATGCTGATCCAGTTACGTGTCAGACTTATCAGTTGGTTTGTAACATGGCCAGCATTGATATTCACAAGGTCAGGCCATCATAACGTGGTATACATCCCAGATGTCATCTCAGTCGACACTGATTTACAGTTGAGAGTCCCCATGGAATCCGATGCAGCAACACTGTTCAATTTGGTGGAAGAGAATCGAACATACCTACGGGAATGGCTGCCATGGTTGGATGAGACAACATCTGTGCAAGATGAAGTGAATTTCATCCAAGAGCAGACAGCGAAACACCAAACTGCAGACGGGTCACTCTTTATTATCGAATCACTCGATGTTGGAATAATCGGCACTCTGAGTGTGAATCAGGTCGATCACGGCAATCTAACAGCCTGGATTGGATATTGGCTCGATCAAAGCCACACAGGAAGGGGAATTATGACGAGAGCAGTAGGGGCACTGGTAGACGTTCTGTTAGTCAGTTGTGGATTTAATCGAGTCGTTATCGAAACGGGTGTTGATAATTCGGCCTCGTCCGCAATCCCCTTGAGATTGGGATTCAGGCAAGAGGGTAGGAGTGTTCAGAGGCAGTGGATGTATGATAGGTGGGTTGATAGCTTTCAATACGCCATTACGACCAGTGAGTGGCGTGCGAACGCCTAATTCCATTTGAGTAGTCCATTATCGATCAACTCGCAATTCCCGGGAGGCAGTACAGAGAGGACATCGTCATGATTCAATCCAGTTGATTTGGAAATCATTGCGGCAGCCTTCTCCTTCTTCACGTTCCCGGGTCGAACTTCGACCCACCTCTCGCAAAGGGCACTGATTGCCTGAGGAGAACCTGGTATCGGAAGCGGGACTCCGTTGACAGTCCCTAGCCCGATGGCCAATCTCAGAGTCAGGTCTCGATGCCAACCTCTGGATCCTCTGACCACGAATGATCCTCTTCCGAGCGATTCACCGCTTTCAGTGGATTTACTGACCTGGGAGGGCCGCACGTGAAATGCTGTCGCTGCAGCGGAACCTGCTCCCCATGCCCTCGACCAGGATGCAGCCATTGTGGCTGCCTCCTCTTTTTCCGAATCTTCAAGGGATTGCAGATCCTCAGGAGCGCCGTCAATTGATTGGACAAGCAAAAGTCTTGCAACACCCTCTTCAGAAACTGCGTAAGAGTCATCGATTACTAGCCCATCAAGCCTCTTCAGGGAGCAAGACGGGGCCCCATGCAAGTCGGCGTGAAAATAGAGGTCACCGTTTGAGAGATATTTCTTCACAACAAGGTCGTTCCCCTTCGAGTCTCTACCGCCTATGATCATCCTACCTTGTCCGACTATCCCCCATCGATGCCTCTCGAACCAATATCTCCTCGTTCTCTTTTTGCCGTCGACACGACCCTTAGACTTGTCTTTCTCCGCCTTGATATTGATCTTTTTCTGACGTATTTCAGTTTCCTCAAGCGCTTTCTCCGCACCCCTAGCCTTCAGTTTTAGCGATCTAGACTTGTCAAAATATTTCTGAGCGCTCTGATGTATTGTTCCCTCCACATCGATTAGGACGCCCGTTCCCGGATCTCCGTTCTCATCTCGCATGTAGACTATCGCGGTTTTGTTCGCAGGATCAATCTCCTCTATCCATTCAGCATTGTGTGCCTCATCTATTGTTTCAGACCAACCGATGTTCTTGACACGGGACTCTATTTTTTTCCGGATTTCTTCCAAGTGCGCCCAAGAGGCCAACATTTCGGATCCTATTTTCTGAAGATCCGAGGCCTGCGTTGAAAAAGTCTCTATTCCACTTCTCTGTTGGGCAGCCCTCCTTGTTAGCCTGTCCTCCTCTCCCCCGCCAGATTCCTCTTCAACCTTCTCAATCATCCTCCTCGCTAATGCGTTGGCATCGTGTTCTCCGAAAATCAAGTCGATTGCGTCACTCAGTGAGGGGAGTGCGGCCCGCTCTCCCTCATGGTCGGGCCCGTTATCAAAGGGTGAGAATGACGAATCACTAGGATCCTCGGGATTACCGCTCACATAGGCCCTTCCAGGGTGGTCTGCTTTCTCGATCAGACCTCTTATCGTCTCTGACACTGCTTCCCGTGCCGCCTCGTCGAGATCATCAATTCTTGATCGGGGATCAAGACCACACATTTTGCAGACCAAGCTTGCATACGACCTTCCTAGGTTCGCTCTTCCAGCCAGAGTTCGCTCAAGGTCCTGATCAGACTCTCCGAACATCGCGAAAAACCCACTCGCCCCAATTTCTCTCGGGTCCATTGATGAGGGAGGAGGGAAGTATTTCTCTCCTCTTTTCAACGTCCTCGATCGGTATGAGGCACTTGTAAGTGGTTGTATTATTTGACCATCATCATCAACTAATATCACATTACCATCCCTAAACATCTCGATCACCAGTGTGACTGAGCCCCTCCCGTGCTCGAACTTGAGATACAAAACTCGGTCGAAACCCTCTTGCGTGACACCTACCAATCTGGCGTTTCCGATATGTTTTCTCAGAGTCATAGCAAAGGAGGACGGGTTTTGTGGCATCGGCCTTTCACGACTCGAGAGGTAGGCTCTCTTTCCACGAACAATCACAAGATCTATCGGTGAGGTGCCTGTATTCTTTATCCTGACTACGACTTGCTCATAATGCGGCTGATACGCTTTCTGGGCCCTTGCTCCTATCATTTCAGATAGATCAACCCTCATCCTCGCCACGTCAAATGAGGACATCCCCCTGTCAGCAGCCTGCGCCATGTGTCATCACTCCCTCAAGGCCATGAAATATGCTTATGGTCTGATGAGCAAGTCACGTAATAGTCCCCTGAACGATTCGAGAGGGCTGTTAATCCTCCTCCGCAGATCGGGCAGATTGCGTTGTCTGCGAGCTCCTCAATCCAAGCACGTCGAGTTTCTTCTTCATCCCCCTCTTCCCTCAATCGATGCAGGATCCTCTTTACCGGAGGTGGAGCCTCGACTCCCGCCAGCATCCATGGGTCTGCCCCAATTTCTTTCATGCCCACTGCTACTTCATCTCCGATTTCATCCTCCAAGGGGACATCGCCTGTTCTGGCAATTGGCCTTGACACAATGTATGCCCCGAAGAAGCCTCCCAGGTGTGCTAGATGTGCTACGTTGGAAGGGCGATCCTGCATAGATAGGTCGAAAACCATGTAAACCTCTAGACCGATTCTTACTAGGCAGATTACCCAAACGGGCCAAGCCCGTATCAGAAACAACAACGGGAATTCTATCTCGTCCCTAGGCCAGCATGCCATGTAAGCCCCTAACAATCCAAATGCGGCCCCACTGGCACCAACTGTGGGCCTTGGATCGTCTGCATGGGTGAGCACCCATGTCAAATTCCCTGCAAGTAGTCCAAGAACGTAGATAATCATCCATCTTCTTGGGCCTAGTTTCTGCTCTAGAGGGACTCCCACAAGGGCAATCACGAGTATGTTTCCCAGGACATGTATCCAACCTGAATGCAACCAAGCAGCGGTTATCCACCTGTGAGCGAGCGTGGGGTCATCAGAAATCAGGGGGATCAATGATAGGAAGGCAAACGGCTGGAAGGCAATTCCGAAAACGCGAATCGCCTCTTGGGCAAATGTGACCAAGAGCAAGGAAAGGACTGTCGCTAATGATATGCTAACATCAGACAGGATAGCGTAAATATACGGCCCCAACGAGCATGAAAGCAGGAATATTAGGACTAGATAGTCACCGCCAGATAAGTCCGACCATAGGATCTCCACGACAATCCCTTGTGCTGGGGAGATAGCCCCTGCGAATAGCCCCTCCGGCTGTGTGCGGTGAACTGAAAGGATACTGCCCTGTCGTATGCACGTGGCCCGAGCATTGATCCGGATGGTCGGATGCACTGTGCGGAGGGGCTCTAAAACTGTCTTGCGAGAATTGGACCTCAGAATCAATGAATCTGAAGTTGTTTGCATAGTTGGAGACAATGGGTCTGGCAAGTCTACTCTCTTAGAAACACTGGCTGGGCTGCATCCCCTCAGGGAGGGGGAAATCATGGGGCCAGCTCTCGATGGCAAGGATATCGTTGTGGCTGACTCGAAAGGAAGAAGGACGCCCTTGCCGGGCCTCTCAATCGCCCTGCAATCAGATGGTGCATGTCTTGACGAGACAGTCATAGGACGGTTGAAAATGGCAACTTTGGTTGCTGGAACAGAAGCAAATGACGAGGAAATCAAACAAATTATGGCGGAATGGTCCATTCTCCATAGGTCTGGGGACAGGCTGGCGACTCTCTCAAACGGACTGAGAAGAAGAGTTTCGGTGTTATCCGCTCTGATCCCTGCTCTGAAATCAGAAAAACAAGGCTTGGTGATGTTAGATGAACCCAGCGAGGGAATGGATGAGACATCACAAAAACTTCTGAGATACGCAATCGAGAACCTCCGATCACTTGGACATACAGTGGTCATCGCCACCCATGACCAGAGCCTCATGAATGTTGCAGACCGCCTAATTAGAATCCAAGATCAAACAATATTTGTCACTGGAGAACCTCCAGAATCTGATTCTGGAGGGATCTTAATTCGAAGACACAACAACGATCGCGTCTCAGAATTTTGTCGCTGGGGAATATCGCTTGAGTGGAAAAATCCGATTGACACAATTCATAGGCTGGTACCCTCCATAATTGCCATTCTTTTGATTGGATCAGTAGGGGCGGATTTCGTAGCTTCAGATGGGCTGTTTTCCGTCTCGTTCTGCCTCTTGCTGCCAGCATTTATCTCAGCGATGGTCCGGCCTGCCCTGATAGACAGGCTAAATGAAGGACGTTCAGGGGACTGGTGGAGAGCTCACATGGGAAGGTCTATGCGACCGGCGGCCTCTGTAGTGGGGTCTTCATGGCTCCTGCCCCTGCCTTTGACGTATCTCACATTCGTCATCATTTCAATCGGCACCCTGGACGTAGACCCTGATGCCAAGTTCTGGATATGGCTACCGGCTCTAGCGATCGTTGACATCAGTGTTGCAGCAACTGGAATACATCTATTGGTCGCAAGTCTGAGAAGAAGAGGGGCAGTTGCCGCTTCGTTGATGATGGCGATAATGGTATGGCCTTTCTTAATGTTGGTAGATGCGACATCATTGATTCTGCAAGATGGTATGAGCGTCAAATTGGGATTCGACACACCATTGGGCCTAATCATTACCTCAAGCATAATTTCGGCATGCATATGGGCATCATCTGTTTTGATCCCCTCAGACTAAATGCATTGATTCATGCATGATGATCTCTTGGAGCCACTCATGAGGCATCCGAGATCCATGGCAATCGCCTGTATAGTGATGGGCTCGATCGGGGTAATCATATCAGCTGTTTTAGGCATTTTTTTGGCTCCAGACGTTAACCCCAGTCAGTGGAGGGCCCCCGAAGCATATCGAATCATATTCCTCCATGTTCCCTTTGCATGGACTTCCTTCCTTGCTTTCATCGTGTTGTTTATCGGATCTTTGGGGTGGTACCTGCGCCGGTCTGAGCCCTCATGGAGGCTGGTACAGACAGGCTCAGATCTAGGCCTTCTTTTTGGTTTTGGAGTGATAACGTCCGGCCCAATTTGGGGCATGGCGGAATGGGGGGTTCCGTGGGATTGGGCCGATCTCAGATTGAACACATTCGCCATGCTTACGGCCGTCGCCCTATTCATTGTGATGGCAAGGAGGTCTCAGTTTGATGACGACGCAACAAGAGATACGATCGCTTCAGTAGGACTCTTTGGATTCATGTTGGTCCCAATTACCGCTGTAGCTACTACCCTCTATCAGAAGAGGCACCCAGGGATCGTGATAGTCGAATCGGAAAGTTCCGGCTTGGACCCAGTAATTCGAACTATCCTACTATCTGGGTTCATATCTATGACGTTTCTGTTCGTCGGCTTCGTCATGCTCTCCAATCATTTGTACGCCAAAGAGGCCGACCTAGAGAGGGAACTCAAAAAGTTAGATCTGGCCGAGGAGGTTGGTTGATGTCAGGCATTTATCATTTGGCTTTGGCCTACTCTATCATGATCGGATCACTCTTTGTTTATGGCAGATGGTTAATTTCCAGACACCGCTCTCTCGAAAAGGCAGTGGCCAGCACCATTGAAGTCCAAACACCCCCTCCCAACTGACGGTGGGTTGTGATGACACAGGAATTCTGCATAGTCTGCGCCGCCCCCCCTCCAATCTTCAAGGGCCGCATTTGCGAGGCTTGCTTGAGAAGCAGGACAGAGCTTTCCATGATCCCTGATAGGCTACAACAATCTCGTTGCTCCAAATGCAGGCTGTATCAAATGGGGAAGGGTTGGAGCGATGGAGATGAACTTTCGATAGCAGAACAGAGGGTGAAAGAAAATCTAGTTGTCATCGAGGATGCAGAAGACGTTGACGTGGGACTATCAGTCGAAATAATAGATGACAGGTCCTCTAGGATCCAAATCCAAGTGACTGCAAATTTGCACGGACTGGCATTCCAGGACTCCCATGAAACCCTATTGCAGACAAGCGATGTTGTGTGTCAGACATGCTCCAGAAAAGATGGGGCTTATTTCGAGGCAGAATTTCAAATTCGCTCTACGGGAAGGAGACTAGATAGTCAGGAGCTGTCATCAATCAGAGCAACCTTAGATGAAATGATACTGGATACTGTTGACGATCCAATGTTTTTTGTCACCAAGGAAGGCCCGGTACAGGGAGGATGGGATCTTCAGTTGGGCTCAAAATCAATGGCCAGAATGTGGTCCAGGAAACTGATAAACCGCTTTGGTGGAACATCAAAAGAAACGTCCACGGTCATAGGGGTGAAGGACGGCGCAGAGGTTACCAGGCTGACATTATCTTACAGGAAGCCTGCCTTTTCAATCGGGGATGTAATGAGGCATCGCGAGGAGAATTGGGTGGTCGTGGGTTGGCAAAAAGATGGCCCAATCCTTGGATCCATGAAGAATAATCAACGCACAGGGAGAACGTGGAGAGATATGCAAAAATCCTCGGTTATTTGTTCCGCGAATGATCAGATCGAGGTTCAAATCCTAGACAAGGATGGATCAGCAGCCGAGGTAATGATTCCAGATGAGTGGAAATTGAATACCGTGGCGTTGCCCTTTGACTATGGTGGAGAAGAAACATTGACGATTGGCCTAATTGATCATACATGGACAGCAATACCCTACGCATTGAACAAAGGTGATTTCAAATGAGTGAATACGAAGAATTACTTGATAAATTCGACAAGAGCGACATGGCTGGCTGGACTAGAAGATTCTTCGATGACCTCGAATCTGCCTTTCAAAGAGACTTCGGCATGATCGAAGAAAATGATTGGCACGGCGTACTATGCGTAGGCATGGGCGGCTCTGGGGCCGGCGGAACTTACTTGTCGACCATCTCAAGCAAGGCTGCAGGCCTCCCCGTCCACTATTGGAGGGACTATGGGCTCCCATCATGGTGGGGGCCCGAGTGGCTTGTGATCGCGACTTCATACTCAGGCAACACTGAGGAGACGATATCCAGCGTAGAAATGGCCTTGAGGGAGGGAGGAAGCGTTGTCGGAATCTCATCAGGAGGAAGATTGGAGGATCTTCTGAAGGAATCGGAAAATTCAGTGCACATAGGAGTCCCGGGTGGGCAGATGCCTAGATCTGCATTTGGACATCTGTTCGGCACACAACTTTCTCTGTTCTGGTGCATGGGTCTTTTGCCTGCACCAAGCAATCAAGAATTGGAGGAGATGATTGCCAGATTGAGATCTTCGGCAGAGGAGTGGGACCCATTGGTCGGCACCAAGGCTGTGGATGCTGCTCGACACATCTCAAAATCTGAGATTGGAATCGTGGCCCCAAGCATCATGGGATGTGTTGCTAGCAGGTTCTCTTGTCAACTAAATGAGAACTCTAACTTGTTTGCAAGGTGTTCTGAGGTTCCCGAGATGAACCACAATGAGATTATCCCATGGACAGAGGATTCTGGTAAATCTCAAGCTTTGGTACTAATCAGGTCAGACTACGAAGAGGCGAGAACCAGTGCAAGGATTGATTGGTTTCAGAACGAGGCCAACTTCTCTGACCGCTTGGTCTTGAAGGGCGAGGGCGTATCTCTTGTCGAACAGATGCTATATCTTTCTCATATCACTGATTGGATCACGATTGTGCTTGCGGTATCGATTGGGGTTGACCCCTCTGAAATGACAGCCATCCCCGCGTTGAAAGATCATCTCGAGAAAATCTAGTATATCGGCCCAAGAACTATCCTTGGATCTGGATATCTGGCCAGTGCTTCAGACCTGTCTTTTGGGTCCACGACACCCGGCATGTCGTGGGTCATGGGGTCGGACCATGACAATTGAAAATGCAAGTGGGGCTCCCATCCTCCGTTTTCCTCTTTTCCCCCTATCCAGCCAACAATCTCTCCACGATCGACCTTCTGGCCCTTTCGCTTCCCAAGTATCGACCTGGAACTCAAATGGCCATACAGCGCCCACAGGGGCTTTCCCTGAAGTTCGTGTTTTGTGACGACAACATGTCCGTAATCACCTTCTGATGGATTGTAACCAAAGTAAGCAATCTCACCATGATCGAATGACATGCATGGGGTATTGACTGGCGCACCGATATCTAAGCCGACGTGCAGCGTCCTAGTTCCCTGAAATAAGTCGGTATTGTAAACCCCAGGCCTATTCTCATCATACTTGCCAATATCGTATTCAAATTCTGAGGGCTGATAGACTCCCGTCGTGAGATCTCGTACTTCGTACTCCTCAGGAAGGTCGATGACATTGTGGAATCTCCCTGCCTCCCATTCTATTGGTAACATATGATCACTCATGCCTTTTTTACATCATTACGGACAGATTTTTCTATTTCACGAATATCAGGGAGCTTCCGGGATGAACCATCTGCGACCCTCAATGCTTCCAACCTCTTTCCGGATGGAATCACATTACCGTAGGAGCCAACCGCCTCGTTGTAAGCATTCAGAGCAGTAGTCAAACCATTGCCCACCCTTCCGAGGTCCTGCCCAAATTTCGCCGCGCGATCGTAGAACTCCTTCGCACTTTCCAGAATCTCTCTGGAGTTGTCTACAGATGATTGTTGTTGCCAGTAAATCCCCACAGTCCTCAACAAGGCGATCAAGGTGACAGGCGTGGCAATGAGGATGTGGTTCTTGAAAGCGTACTCTTGCAGACTCGGATTTATCTCGAATGCTGCTGATAGTATTGGCTCGGCAGGAATGAACATAACAGTGAAGTCTGCGCCATCAACAAGATCAGAATAATTCCTGTTGCATAGCTCATCGATGTGCTTCTTCACTGCCTTGGCATGTTCCTTCATCAATCCAGACCTAAGATCAAAATCCTGGGCCTCCAATGCATCCCAATAGGAGGCCAGAGGGACTTTCGCATCCACAGGAATCTTGCCTCCCCCGGGTATCCTAGCGATCATGTCAACCCTAGACCCCCCTCTCCCCGAAACCAAAGTGTCCTCGACATCGAAGTCGCAGTGTTCCACCATCCCTGCCGACTCCGCGATGTTTTTCAGGGCCATCTGCCCCCATTTACCCCGTGCTTGATTTGAACCCCTCAATGCCGTGGAGAGTTGGACGCTCGTGTCCCTGAGTCCGACAGTCTCTCTATGCAAACCCTCAACCGTTCTCTTCAAGCCCTGGTAGGCCCCCTCGCGATTTTTTTCCATTTCACTCGTAGCCCTCTCTAAATCTTCAAGTTGCTTCCTTATCGGGGAAATTAGATCTTCGACAGCCTTGGTTCTTGCTTCAATATCCTTCTCCGCCGATGTCTGCACATTCCCTAATCTCTCGGTAGCAAGTCTGAGAAAATCATCTGAATTCTTCCTGCCGATGTCCACTGCCATGGCCTCTATTTCAGCCTTCAACTTTGATTCCGATTCGGCTTGAGCCTTCATGCGTTCTTCTGAGCGGATAATCTCTTTACCCATTTTTTGGCTGGCGAGTAGCCAACCTATGGCCCCACCTGTCAGCAACCCCGCGACGAGAAGTACAATACTAACCAATTCCACGCCTCACCCTTGGATTCTAGGTAAATAAAGAAGTAGACTGATGGAATTTATTGCAAAGG
This sequence comes from Euryarchaeota archaeon UBA558, assembly GCA_002507175.1. Classification (GTDB taxonomy): domain Archaea; phylum Thermoplasmatota; class Poseidoniia; order Poseidoniales; family Thalassarchaeaceae; genus MGIIb-N1. The sequence goes on along the minus strand of DAZE01000016.1, from coordinate 57,457 downwards.
TATGAATTTAGGGCAGGCACGGCGGTCGACATGAAGCTCAAGCATCTCGCAATCGAGATTTCCAAACTCAATGGCTTCAATAACCCTAAAATTGAGCTAGAACAGTATACTACCCCGGGCGATCTTGCGGCAAGATGGATTCTCATGACAGCCCAGCTGGGCGACCTAGAGCAAGGATCCAAGGTGTTGGATTTGGGTTGTGGAACAGGTGTGCTAGGTTTAGGCGCTCTGATTTTTGGTGCCTCAAGTGCGACTATGGTGGATGTCGATATTGATGCAATCGACATTATGCTTGAGAACGCAAAGTCGCTCGGCCTTGAGGAGAAAGTCGTGCCGATGTGCAAGAAAATCAGAGATGTAGGGAACATAGATGCAGACCTTGTGCTGTGCAACCCGCCTTGGGGGAAACAAAAACAAGGTGCTGACTCAAATTTCATTGAATCGATCAAGAGTCTGTGCCTTCCCACCTATATTTTGCATTCCAGCAGTGCAAAGCATCTGGAGGCGGAGTTCCTAAGGTCAAGCTGGCATGTTCAGAAATTACTATCCTCGCCTTTTGATTTGGGTGCTATTTACCCTCATCACAAAAAAAGGAGAATGAGTACTGATGCAACCCTTTGGAGACTCACGCCACCCTAGTTATTGGCGCCGCACCGTTCATAGCCCGGAGTATAGTGGAACCAGCATGGCCGTGAGTGGTTTGTTCGTGACACCTGGGACACTGACGAACTTAGACCCGTCATCCGAGATCGGAAATGGGCTTTCCGTCACCAAAGATGGAATCATCGCACTGAAGTCAGGCGTTCTAGTTGAGAACGATGGACTTTGGGACATCGCTGATCACACCCCTGGGGTCAATACCCTTCAGATCGGCGATGATATAATCGGTGAAGTCCACAATCTTCAACCAAAGGTGGCTATAATTAGAATTATCAGCGTTGAAAAGGAGGGAATGCAGGAAAAATCGCTATCCGCCCTGCAGTTGTTTGCAGATATTACTGTGACGGAGCTTTGTGATCGGTTCATGCCCTCGGCAGGCGACGCAATGAGGAGAAGGGACATTATCAGGGCTAGGGTGACTTCGACGGAACCCATGGTTCGTGCCACCACCAAGGAAGATGCTTCACTTGGTGTGCTTCACGCTCTTTGCACTGCCTGTGGAGCCCCACTTCTGGCCGATGACGCTGTTCCAGATTTCAATGTCAGCTGTAGCCGATGTGATTATACTGGGTACAGAGTGCTTTCCTCGGATTTCAACAACCTGAATGGATTGGAGCCATCTCTGCTAAACCGAGAAGGAACAAGATGGTCCAAGGAAGCAGAGAATATGCTTGGACACGATGGGGCAAGGCCCTATCTTTCCCCCGTGGCGGATCACAGGAGAGGTTGGTCCCATGAAATCCCGAAAGAAGCGCTTCGATCAAGACCCAGCCAGGGAAGGGATCGCCCAAGGAGGGAGATGCATGAGGCTAAGTGCACATTGTGCGGCACTGACACAAAGGTTCCGTTCAAACCAACAGCAGGCAAGCCGATTAGATGCAGCTCATGCTTGGACTTGGTGAAACAAGGCGAGGCAGATGAAGACAAATTAGCAGCAGAGAGGAAATTGCTGATATCCATGAGGAAGGAGGCTGAGGCAAATGCCCCATTGAGACTGTTTGTTGGAAGGCTTTCGAGAGAAGTTAATGAGGATCTGTTGAGAGAGACCTTCTCTGAGCACGGCGAAGTAGTAGACTTCCACATGCCAATCGATAGAGAAACAGGAAATCCTAGGGGCTTCGCCTTCGTGACAATTTCTCCGAAGTCAGCCGGAGAAGCTGCAATAAAAGCCCTCAACGGCTCAGAATTAGAAGGAAGAAAGATCGTGGTCGAGGCTAGCCAAAGAGACAGCAACAAGGGCCGAAGGAACCGGCGTTGACTGCGAACCATCAAGCGCATACCCCTCGTGGCATTCCCATGGGAGGGCGTTGGCTTGTCATTGATGGCTATGAAGACGAACCAGCAGCTTTTGGGGTTCCGAACTATGTCGGTTTTCACATAAGGTACATCTGTGCGGTTCTAGAGTCCAGAAATTTGGAATACACGTACATGACGATAGATGAGTGGAGAATAGAACGGCGCACAATGAAGAAAACCCAGCCAGACTTGCAATCATGGGAAGAGGCTGTAGAAGGAGTGGTAATCCTGGCTGGAGCAATAGTGCCGGGCAAATATGTGAGGGGCACCCCAATCAGTCAAAGGGAGACAAATCAGATAATACGAGAAATGCCCAATGACTGTCCACTGTTGATAGGGGGATGGGCAGTAAGATCATGGCGTCAATCAGGATGGATGCCACTCAAGAGAAATTTGTTCATGGCAGTCCAAGACACCGACGCCACACTGGACCATTTCCTGAGAACCGGCACTTGGAAACATAAGCGAAGAACCCCCGATCAATGGAAGAAGTGGGCATCAATAGGCGCTTCCAGTAAAGCGGTTTCTGATCACCCGGACCTTTTCACTGAGGCAGGTCAACCCGGCCCTCTGGTCTACGAGGTGGAATTATACCAAGGATGTGTTCGATACAAGAGGGGGTGCAAATTCTGCATTGAACCGAAGAAAGGAGTGCCTGTTTGGAGGGATGAAAGGGATGTTATCGAAGAGATCCGACTAGCAGCCGATTCTGGTGTGAGAAATGTCCGCATAGGCGGTGCAACCGACGTATACACATACAAGGCCGAAGGAGTGGTGGAATTAGAGTATCCCGTGCCCAACCCCCAGCCCATTTCTGATGTTCTCTATGGCATCAGAGAAGACGAAAGAATCGAGATTCTTCATGTTGACAACGCCAATCCCTCGATAATTTCAGAGAACCTCGATGAGGCCAGTGTCATAACGGAAACAATGGTAGATACCCTCTCCGATGGAGCCGTGCTTTCTTTCGGTTTGGAGTCCGCAGATTCTAGGGTGCACCAAGAGAATTGGCTCAACTGCGATTCGAAACAACTCATTCAAGCTGTGAAGCACGTCAATGATGCCGGAAGAGACCGAGGAGAGAGGGGTATGCCCAAGTTGCTGCCCGGCTTGAACTTCATCGCTGGCCTCAATGGGGAATCCGAAGAAACCTACAGGCTAAACATGCAGTTGCTGAATCAAATCAAGAACTTGGGCCTGATGCTGAGAAGAATAAACATCAGACAAGTCGAAGGGAGTGGTTTTCAGGAAGTCCCAAGGGAGGAATTTAGGCGATTTAAGAGCGAAGTCAGATCCGAGATAGATACTCCGATGTTGCAGTCGATCCTACCCATCGGGACGATACTCAAAGATGTGTGGTGGGAGTCCTTCGGAGACCGCATAAGGAAGCCAAAGCACGTCATGAACTCAAAGTACAGAGACAAGTCATGTCATGGATCTCCCGGCGTCACATTCGGCCGACAGATAGGGGCCTATCCAATTCTAGTCGGGGTGCAGTACCAGATTCCATTGGAGACGAAATCCAACGTGATGATAACCGGACATGGATCGCGAAGCGTCACTGCGATAGAGGTGGGATTAGACCCTGCCAGGGTCACGGAGAATCAACTGGCGTCCATACCCGGCATCGGGAGAAAGAATGCGTGGGCATTGATATCCGCCAGAGCGAAGGCAACATCGAAGGGTAATCCGATACACACGCATCAGGAGATGTTTGAGGCTGCCGATATTGTCCCACCAAGGATGGCACTAGACGTGTTTGAATGTCACTCAACAGGCTCCCAGTGAACATTCATTGCACCATTCGGGTCGACCGTCAACACAGGCTTCCACCTGCCTCCATCGGTGTTTGGCGGTATGGAGCTCCTTATGGTTCGAATCACCTCAGGATGCAACAAAACAGACAACGAGGATCCGTCCAATGAGTACTTCCCCTCCCCAATTTTCACCGCTCGAGGGACATTCGCCGCATCCTCCTTTTCGACGATGGAAGCCTCAGACTCATCAACGGCTTCGATATTGGGTTGATCTTGCTCCACCTCTTCCTCCGATGGTGAATTCTCCGAAGATCCCAAATCGTCCGTTCCTTGGTCCTTCTCCTCGAGATCATCACCTTGGTCATCGGCCTCAAATTCTGTCTCCTCTGAATCCTCTAAATCCTCTGAATCCCTTCGTAGCCCTATCGTTTCAATAACGGCGCCACCGCCTTCCTTGGCGGTGCCTATCCCCATCCCACCTCTTGATGCATAGAGAACAGCTTGTCCAATCAGCGATAGCGCTGCTGCAAAAAGCATGACGGGGAACAATAGCCCGGCATCTGGTGGGACTGCAACAAGGAAACCGGCCGGTATGCCGATCAAACCGAAACCTCGCCTCCATGCCCTATCCATTGAGAAGCCAACGAGCGAATGGTGGCCAGAGACCCCTAACACTAGTAGGGGGAATACTAGCGCTGATCCTTCGAATGAGTAGACATAGCCCACCAAGAATGACATGGCACTGGCATACTTACTGATCTCCTCCCCGTGCTCGGAGAAGGAAATTCTGCCAACACGATCAGATCCCTTCCACGCTATGAAAATCAGAGCCAGGCATTGTGTGATAGGAATCAGGAGGGTTGTGCTCGTCTGAGATTCTGTCCATAGTAGGTCCTCTGATGCCATGGTGGGCCAAGCCACGGTCTGGAACACTATGCCAAGGTAAAGCAGGACCCTGCGGCCTGAGGCCAGTCCGTCAATCGTCATCAGAAGCGATGAAACAACCCAGGTTGAGAAGCCAATGTCCGCGGATAGGAAAAGCAGGAGGTACATCCAGCCCCTGCTGGTCAGGGCTATGACTGTTAGAGGATCAACGACATCGCTCAGATCTGTGGAGAAGAAACTAGAGTCATCCCGTGACTCATGATCTTCTGCAGAGTAGAATCTCGTAAGAAGGCCGGTTCTGAGTAAGATTATCTGTGCCCCGGATATCAACGCTCCAATCAAACAACTCCATGCGAAGAGATCTGCCCATGTTAGTGATATGTAATGCCCGCCTTCATCCATCCAATCAAAGAGGTTCCCAATGCCCCAGACGAAAGCTAATGGTGCGACGTTGAACCATTGAATGACCCCAGTTCTCCATGAATAGCCAGTTAAAGCCATCGCAATGAATATCCATGCGACTCTGAAGTCTGGAATAATGTATGCGAATGCGAGAATTCCGGCGATGCCGATGGTCACCCTCTGTTCTGGGCCCCACCTTGTCTCCTCAACAGGACGGTCCTCTGTCCTTATCGCATAGATGGAAAAAGCCACTTGAGCGATCATGAAAATCGATATCCATCTGGGTCCGAAATCGGTAGTTTTGCTGATATAGGGTACCGCCTCCAACAACAGGACGAAATTCTCAGACGGTAGATCAGATCCAGTCAAAAGATTCCCATAGAAGATACCAGCAATCGGAAGTATGGCTAGGATTGCTGTGTTGACGTGCGTGGTAGCACGGTACGCAACAATCGCGAATACGGGTAATGAGAGGAGACCTCCCGAGACGTCAGTGCCCCCGATGACTAGTAGTGCTATCAAGGTCCAAGCTCCAAGCCTCCTTGCCTGTTCAGATAGGTCATCGATCTGCCTCAACAACCGGTCGACGACAATCAACGGGGCTACCACAGATATGTCGCGGGCAATTCTCTCAACAAGTCCGACGACTTGAGAATCCGGGTTGGAGTTGAAGATGCTCCATGAGACCACAGCGAAAATTGTCATGGTCGTGGCTCCAGTCAATCTCGTCGTAGGGCTGACTTGTCCTTTGCCACCGCATTCCATGACCAAAATGACCCCAGCAATCGCAATGTGTGCTATGACCAAGCGGTACAGGATCAGGCTTTGATTTGCGATGTCATCCGGTAGGCAAATCATGGAGGCCAGCACCAATAGTAGCGAACATATTCCTATTGGAGAGGCCAGCAGTGTGTTTTCTTCCCATTTCCTGGTTCTATCGTCAATGTAGACCATCACCCCGAATAAGAGTGGTAGCAGGTTCGCTCCACTCAATTCCAATGGAACCTCCCCTCTGTCTCTGATCGACAAGACAGACACTGCCACTAGGAGAGCGATTAGAGAGGTCAATGCCCAGCCAGAGGCTTTGTCCCTTCCCAGATCCTGATCCGCCTTGCGAATCTGGGTAAATGCAACTAGTAGAATCAGAATGACGAGGCTCCACCCAGATTGATCTGCCAGCGGAATCATTGCTCCTGCGAGAATTGATGATGAAGAACCCTCCCTGGACGCAAATCTTCCCCGCGATTCGCTCCAAATTCCGAGCAAGACCAGAATCGGTAGAAGTATGAGGCCGAGTGCGAAGGCATTGGAGAACGATGAGCCTCCGACTTGAATGAATACCCCGCCCTCCTGATCTGCGATGAAGGCGGACACCGTCCAAGCAGCCACCATCGCCCAGTACGTGGACCTAACAACCCAGTCCCGAGCATGTTTCCTCGTCTCGAGGTAAACAAATGCTCCAATGCCCACGGACCATGCGATCATCGCTGCCTCTGCTTCCAATAGCGCCAATGCCAATGCCAGGCCTATGGGCATAGCAGGGGTTCTCTGCATCGTCGTGGGCGCGAACCAACCTACCAGCATTGCAGCCCACAGCCAAAATGTCAGGCCGAATGGCTGATCGGTAATCTTGAATGATCCAATTTGGAATTCCGCCGAGGACGAGGCAGCTACGAATTGCATGACTAAAATCCCGAAGATGACAAATCCAGAGCTCTGTTCAATCATCTCACGCTTCAAGCCCCTGTCAGTCGCAGTCATACCGACCAACACCACCATCAGCACCATCCAGCCCCCAGATTCAACACCAAGATTCAGGGCAACAAGTGCTGGCACTGCCATGCTTGTTCCAGCAGATATGAGGTACAACAGCGAGCGATCCAACCTCAATGAGTGTACCATGGCCCCACCCAACAAGAGTACGTGCGAAGCCGTGTTCCAATGGTCAAAACTACCACCTGCATAGTCGACCCATATTGTTATGGCTGACAATGAAAGTGAGATTGGGGCTAGAACAACCACGGTTCTGGGCAGAGTGCCAAGGTTGTGTCTGTGTATCAGGTTGGTGCTTATTTCCATCACCAACAGTATCCCAATCGTCTGTACCAATGCTAATTCCACGGTAGGGGCCCATTGGCCTTCGATTATCTGGCCCTCATAGGAAGTGTATTGCTTGGTTGCGTATGCTGAATACCTTGCCAACCAAACTGCTGCCAGGGACCCGCAAAGCACTGCAGTGCCAGCAACGTAGTCCTCGATCATACTCTGTTCGCGACCTCTTCCCTCCTGCCTCATTTTCCATTCGTGGAACCCAATGCAAAATACAGCCACAACACCCAGCATGCCCCCTAACAGCAAGTAGGAGAGATCACTCTCTGCAGTTAGTTCGAATGTGACGAAGTATATGGCGTATGCGAGGACGGCAGCACCCAAACCAATGGACGCATAGAAACCAGCTTTCGCCTCGTCAAAACCACCTGTGGATATCGTTGAGTTTCCCGGGTTTGCATCTTCCATGGTGGAGTCTTGATTAGTCCATGTATAGACCTTGAGGCGTCATCTAGCACGATCGTCCTTGACACACACGTTGAGAGGCTCAGAGAAGAAACTGATGCTCCACCTCCCCCCCTCTCTTCCAACACCGCTGTCCTTCACCCCTCCGAAAGGGGTCCTAAGGTCTCTGTGTAGCCAGGTATTGACCCAAACCATTCCGGTCTGTATCTGTTCTGCTACCCTCCTGCCCTTTTCTAGATCCTTGGTCCAGATACTCCCAGCTAGGCCATACCGAGTGTTGTTTGCGATTTCGATTGCCATCTCCTCATTATCAAATGGGTGCAAGGTGACCATCGGCCCGAAGATCTCCTCTGTTGAGCATCTCGAATCTGGAGAAAGTCCCGTCACTACAACCGGATTCATCCAAAAACCTCCCTTCAAGCCATCATCAACCAGAACCGGTGAATCAGGACCCCCTGTCAGACAGACTCCGCCCTCCTCGATCGATAGGGCAACATACTCATTCACCTTTTGCAAGTGTTCACTCGATATGATTGCCCCCAAATCGGTGTCCTCCCTAGATGGATCACCTATCCTCAAATCATTCACAGATTGAACGAATTTATGTTTGAAATCTTCGTAAATCGATCGCTCGATCAATACCCTAGAGCCACAGAGGCATACTTGTCCTTGATTGAGAAACGCGGACCTAGTCACTCCCTTGACTGTGGCTTCAAGGTCACAATCCTCGAAAACGATGCTAGCGTTCTTGCCACCCAGCTCGAGGCTCAATTTCTTGAATTGAGGGGCTGCTATTTTGGCGACCTTGGCACCAGTGGCTGTACCGCCGGTGAATGAAACCAAATCAACGTCATGGTGTTCGACCAAGCTGCTCCCGGCACCTGCTCCATCTCCATGAATCAAGTTCACAACTCCCGCGGGGAGACCGACCTTGTCGATGACCTCCATTAGTAGATTCGCCGTCATCGGTGTGAGCTCACTTGGTTTGCAGACTACGGTATTCCCCATTCCAATAGCAGGCGCGACCTTCCAAGACAACAGATACAGTGGGAGGTTCCATGGCGTTATCAGTGCGCCCACGCCCACAGGTTTTGAAGATACGTAGTTCATTGCGTCCGACATCTCGAAGGTCTCATCACGATGACCTTTAATCATCTCAGCGAAGAATCTGAAGTTGGCAATTGACCTATTAGCATCAACATTTCTGGCAAGCCCGATGGGCTTGCCAGTATCCCTGCTTTCAATAGATGCGATGTCCTCACGCCTGTCCTCGAGCTCATCTGCAATCCGATCCAGCCAATTTGCTCTCTCATGAAGGGTAAGCCCCCCCCAACCAGGCTGAGCCTTTCTCGCCGAGTCAACAGCATGGCCAACATCCTCTGAGTTGGAAAGTGGCACTTTCGCGTATTTCCTGCCAGTGGCGGGCTCTTGCACCTCAAGCCACCTACGTGACGAGCTTTTAGTAAACACTCCTCCAATGTAATTCTTGAGTTCCATCAGGGCCCACCGTCCCCCTCGTTGCTAAAGGGGTCTGACCGGGTTGTGGCCTCGGTATATTTCTTCCAATCCAGCGAAAATCTGTCTCTGTCAGGATCCCATTCGTCCCATGTGACAATGGATTCCAAGGCTTCGGAGTACAATTCTGGGACGATCCCAGGAACTATGAATGCCTTTTGCCTATGTAGTGGATATGGATTCCTAAGATGTATTCCAAGCACGCCGAGAACTGCCCGGGAAATGTACCAGGTTGCTTGACTATTCCACCCATGGGCGATTTTGATGACAATACCGAGCCCTTCTGGCCAGTCCTCGTGAATCACAGAGAGCCCTAACAAGCCATCTGCGCCCTCCTTCGCGAGGATCTTCCCCTCACCCGCTTTCAGGCATGTGGAATCGAGTCTGTTGAACCCTCCGACCAAATCTGGGTTCCTGTTCATTGCTTCCCAAATCCAATCCTCATCTCTCCTTGAAGCGAGGTTGGCAAACATGACAGCCAACTCGTTAACCGTGTTGGACGTCGTTGGCATCCCACACCCATCCTTCGCAACCCTGTCTGGATTCCATTCCGGATCTCCCATGTATTCTCTGAGTACGTCAATGTATAACGGAAACCATGCCGAGTTCGGCAGAGTGTAGCCAGCACGCCGGATTCCTAGTAAGCGCATTCCCTTCAGAACAGCCGCATGCTCTCCAGAACAGGTGTGGAACCATCGACGTGGCCTCCTGACCTGACGTCCGAACTGGACCAGGGGAACATCAAGGGGGCACTGCATAAGGCCCCATTCAGACTCATTCAAGATTGACTGCGCAGCCGCAACGTGCTCAGTGTCACCGTTGTGAGACGAGCAGGAGATGGATTTCTGATCCCAATCAAGTTCATTGTCCAAGACCTCTGCGAACACTTTCATCATGAATGGTTTCATCATCGAGCGACCGTAGATGAGCACGTTCCCACCGAAAGAATGGATTATTTCCCCGCCATGGGCCCATGCGATGGCGCCATGGATTGTATTCTCGGATACATCCATCCTGCGAAAATCGACCAACGGCTCCCATTCCACATCTCTTCCAGTTGCGATGTTGTCGAATTTTTCGCCGATAGGAGTCCTCGGATAGACTTTGGAGCCCGGCCTTCCAGATGAAACCGACGAGGGCCTTTCATTGGGATCCATATTCTCTCACACCACTCTATTGACAATCGGCACTACTTTGGTCATAAATGCCTCCATGTCACGCATTACCCTCTCGCTGTCATGGTTGAAGAAGTCAAACCAACACATGATCCTATCATCTGGATGATATCTCTGGTTCAGCTGTATTGCCACTTCCTCTGGGTTTCCAATCACAGCGTTGTTAACCGCCTTCTCTACTTTCCCCGGATCTATAGTCCCCTCGAGGGCAGACCAATAAGTGGATATGGAGGATTTTGACTCCTCCTTTGCCATGACCGACTTCTGCTCATCTGTGAGCCCCGGCTCATCGTTGATGAAAACCATCACAGTCCTTGGCATCATTGACCTCCTCCATTCTCCTCCGTCCTTGTGGTAGTTAGCAATCATCCTCTTATGGGTCTCCTCAATTATATCAGGGGGTGTGATGCTTAGGTTGAATACTTGGACGGGCCTCCATTTGTTCACCTCTATTTGCAAGGCTGGGTCATGACTGCCAATCACGAGGTTAAGGAGGTCTCGTCGCCATTCTTTTGGTATGGTGGCAATCGACTCAAAATCATAGCGTCGCGGGATGGAGATTGAGTCTGGAATTGAATTCACACCAGATAGCTCCATTGCTGCCTTCTGGACATTATCCCAGTCTTCATCACTCCGGAAGTTTGAGCGCGAAAGCACTGTCTCTCTTATCATCGACGAATTGATCACTTCCCCTGACAGGAGTCGGAGGAAAATTTCGCTAGCCTCAGCAAAAATTTGACCCCTGAGCGCTGGCCATGCAACCTCCTCCAATGCATTCCGTGGGGAGATGCCGTATGGCCTAGCCATGAATTCAAACCGACCCGCAGAGAAACCGATGTGGACCCTCCTCCGTTCTTCTTTATTGAGTCCATGCAGCGCGAGAAGGGAGCCGACCCGCTCAGCCTGAGCGATGGGCCCGCCAGATGCGAGTATGGACATAACCGCGCTTCCGACCTCCATCTTGGAGGTTCTGGATAGAACCATGGAGGCGATTTGGAAAAAATCGGTGCAGAGCCCTACCTCACCAGGGTAATGGGGGACGACAGGCCGAGAATTCGTCTTCTGAACCTCCGTGGACAGATGGGCCTGCGCAATCCACCCAACGCCAAATCCCAATTCGTCTGCCTTGACCGCCTGTTCTAGAAAATTGGAGAACATCTCCCTCTCAGACGGCTTGTAACCACTTGAATCAGGTGTTTGAGATATTGAGAAGAATATGTCGAATTCCATCTCATCCAACCTCAAATCGAGCGCATTCTACCACCATCGACCGCCAAGCTAACGCCTCTGACGGCCCCACTCACGGGCAGACACAGCCAGACTATGGCAGAAGCGGTCTCGAAAGGATCCACTAGCCGATTTATTGGGGCCTGACACTTCCAGTTTTCATAGATTTGATCCACTGACTGCCCCGTCCTCAGGCTCCTGGCCTTCGAAAGCGATACAAGGCGTTCTGTGTCCGTGTAGCCCGGTAGGACATTGTTGATCGTGATGCAGGGGTGCAACTCCCTGGACAGGGACTTGCTCCATGAGGCCATAGCTCCTCGTAGTGTGTTTGAGAGCCCTATGCCTTCAATCGGCTCCCTAACAGAAGTTGAAATTACGTTTACGATTCTCCCGAATTCGATTTGCTCCATGACTGGGGCGAGGCCCTGAACAAGCAGATGCGATGCATGCAGATGCCTCTTGAATGGCGCCTCAAAGTCCCCGATTGAATTTTCCATCAGTGGCGATCCTGGGGGTCCGCCTGCATTATTGATGAGTATTGACGCCTTCTCGGCCTTCAAAACGGCCACTGCACCCTCAACTGCCTTTGTTTCCTCCAGGTCAATCGACAAAGTCTTGTGCCCAGTACCATGCATCTCAGTGATGAGTTCTTCGAGCCTGCTTTGATTTCTTGCTAGTGCTATCACTCGCGCACCTGACCGTGCTAGCAGAAGCGCTGTCGCTCTTCCGATGCCCTCCGATGCCCCGCACACGACTGCTGTTTTTCCAGATAAGATTCCCTCTGAGAAGGGGAATCCCTCGGTCAATATCTTGTTTTTCATTTGTTTCACCTAGTCCACGTAATGCAGGTATGTTTGGTCAGCAAGCTTTTTTCTTACAACGTCGAGGATTTCATCTGGTGCATTCCGGAAAGTCGGATGCTCGCTCCTACCTTGCGGACGCCTCATCTCGCCCCATCTCCTTTCGAAATACGCCTCGAGGGCTTCTTTCATCAGGACTCCTGAGAGAACCAGCGTGTGGTAGCACAGGTCCTCGTAGGTCATGCCCCTCCGTACGCTTACCTCGCGTTTGAGGAGCAACTCGCCTGTGTCTATACCATTGTCACAGAAATGGGTCGAAGAACCAATCGGGATGTCGTGATACACCGACCAAGCGGGTGAGGCAGACCCCCTGCACTCGGGTAAGAGCCCTGGATGGGAGTTCAGAACGCCATCACTCGGGTGATCCAAGACCTCTCCCCGGATTATCCTTGTTCCACCAAAAACAATCAGGTCCAGTTCGAGATCGCCGATTATAGGCATGATCCTCTTGCTATCGTGCTTGTCGACAGTGTGGTGAGGTATCTCGTATCCCGCGGACTTTAGCCCAGCCAGTTGGACTTCGATTTCCGGTGCGACGGGCCGACCCGCTATTCGCTTTAGGAACTTATCACGCTCCTCGTCTCCAATATCAGAGTCCTCTGATATAATCACTTTTGGGACGAATCCTGACGAGACTAACTGCCTGAACATCTCTCTTCCGTATGGATGCTCCTTCAACAGAAGAAAGGCAAAATTCGGCATTGAACCCTGTGGCATGCAATAACCTCCGAGGGGTCATTGGTACCCATGATTTTCGGGTGAATCAGGCTTCCACCACTCTCTAACTTCTGAATTTGGAGACTCATTATCGAGATCCTCAATCGTCCTGTGATCGCCGTCATAGGGGCTTTCCACTTGGGAGATCGGCTCATTGACTCCCGACCAATGATCCAGAAACAACCCGATTATCATCGGTGAAAGGGGGAATAGAACAACGTACAAAATCATCGCCACAAGAAATAGGGGGCCTGAGCCCACCGTTTCTTCTAGCAGTATCCCGAAGGGAATGAAACCTATGGCCATTGCAACTGGGACGAGGATAACTAACGATCTCATGTAGAAAAACTATCGGATAACTTACTATATTGGTTTGACGGAATGGTGTAACAGGCAACCATGGAGCAAACCGTCCGCCGCCATGATATCGATTGGCTCAGAGTCATTTTGTTCGGCTTGCTAGTGCCATTTCATGTCGCAATAGGTGTCTATTGGTCCACATACGGGCTGGAGATAAATCCAAACATCGATGACTTGGCGGAACAAGACCGGCTTGAATTCGTCGAAGAGAACAACGACTACAGCGCGGATTCAGTCACGCCTGAAAGCATGTTCCTCCATTGGATGCATCAATGGAGACTAGCAGCACTGTTCATGATTTCAGGCATGGGGACTGCATTCGCCTTCCGGAGGAGGGTCTGGAAGGTCTTTCTCAGGGAGAGAGCCGGTCGCCTGTTGATTCCGATGTTCTTCGGCGCATGGACCATGGGTTTCGCGGGCCAATTGATTATGGGAGAGGTCGAAACAGACCTCGCTGGAATCACCATCACATTTCTGGGAGGTGTGATATGGCGTTCACTGACCTTCTGGATCCCTGTCTTTGGCAAGCTGATCGCCTTGGGCCATCTGTGGTTTCTCTGGAACCTATTTCTTTATTCTCTGATATTAACGCCCATGTTCCACTCCATAAGAAATAGACAGGACGGATTACCAGCAAAGTGCATTAAATATCTGTTCTCTATGAGACACCAGATCGGCCCGCTTCTGGTCGTGCCTTTGGTACTCACCCTCTCTGAAATAACTCTCAAGCCATTCTTCCCAGGCTACATTGGTGTTGCTTATGAGTGGTTTTGGTTCTTGATATTCTTCGCTGTGGGGTTTGCATGCATAGTCGCTCAGAAGGGATGGTATTCCCTTATCGAGACACACAGGGTGCCTATAACTATCCTAGCACTGACAAGCACGATCGCCTTCGTATGGATTCGCCTTGAACAGCACTCAAGCGGCATTCCCCTGGTCGATGGAGGTTGGCTGCTGGAGGAACCCCACATTCTCCACAATCGCCTGACCTTGCTGGCCTGTGCAGTACACAGTTTCCACGCCTGGTATTGGTGCCTCGTAGTATTCTCATGGGGGTCCTACTTCCTGAACCGTCCGAGCAAATGGTTGGCATACCTCAATCAGGGAGTCTATCCTTTCTACATAGTTCACATGCCATTGGTCTACCTAGGCCTGCGCACGGCCTCTGAGCTTGGACTCCGGGATATGTCTGCGGTTATCGTTGCAACCATCGTGACTGGAGTTTTCTGTTGGCTTTTCTTCGAGGCAGTCAAACGAACAAGAGTAACCAGATTTCTCTATGGAATCAAGGAAAAAGTCCCAAAGACCACGAATAAATAGGATGATCTACAACATTTGATATCTATCCAGTAGGAATTTGTGAACATGGAGCCCTCGATCAACGTACTCGGAACAGCCCTGAAAACGTGCAGTGACGATCCAAAAACCGGTTGGTTCAGAGATGGATGCTGCAACACGGACAACACCGATAGGGGAGTCCATACTGTCTGCGTCGTTGTTGATGATGCCTTCCTAACATTCAGTTCTAGCGCTGGCAACGACTTGACTACTCCGAGATTGGAGTATAACTTTCCTGGACTCAAGGCCGGTGACAGGTGGTGTCTTTGTGCTAGCCGCTGGAAGCAGGCATTGGAGGAAGGATGCGCGCCACCCGTCGATCTGGAGGCTACTCACAGGAGAACCTTGGAAATCGTAGAACTCTCTGTTTTGGAGATGCACGCCCTCTGACTCAGGGCGTCACTCTAGATCTATCTCTGGGAAACAGAACAACCTCTCTGACGTTTCCAGCGCCTGTCAGGACCATTAGCAGCCTAGCTACGCCAAGGCCCCAGCCAGCATGAGGGGGAGCTCCGTATCGAAAACCATCCGTGTAAAAGGTGAAGTCCTTCGGATCGAGATCCATATTCAAGAGATTCTGTTCCAGAACCTCTACCCTATGCTCCCTCTGACCACCGCTCGTCATCTCGTCCCTTCCATAATTCAGATCGAAGCCCCTGCTAAGTTGTTGGCCCGTGGTCCCCAATTCACCCTCCTTGTGGTGTATGTAGAATGGCTTCATGGACATCGGCCACCTTGGTATGAAGTGGAACCCGGGGTATTTTTCGGCTATCAAATCGCAATGGTGGCTCTCAATATCATCTCCCCACTCGATCTGGCCACCGCCGGATTTCACGATGTCAATTGCCTCATCATAGGAGATCCTAGGAAATGGGACCTCGGGAATCTCAACCTTAACTGGCTCCAGACCTTGGGTAGTCCTGTAATGATTGATGGTTTCGATTAAGTGGCCATCCTTCTCTGAAACTGACTTCCAGATGGAGTGAATCATCCTCTCCAAGACGCCCATGACGTCCTCGTCGTCGCACCATGCCGCTTCAATATCGAATGACACAAATTCGTTGAGGTGCCGGTATGTATCGTGTTTCTCGGCACGAAACGCTGGTCCTATTTCGAACACTCTTTCCAGCCCTCCAAGAACGGCCAATTGTTTGTACAATTGTGGCGATTGAGACAGGAAAGCTGGGGTATCGAAATACATCATTGGAAATAGATTGGTCCCGCCTTCGCTTGCGCTTGCGATGATCTTGGGGCTGTTCATCTCATTGAAGCCCTCCTCGATCAAATGTTCTCTCCCATATTGCAAGACCTTCGACCTAAGGATGAACATGGCATTCACGTGCGACCGGCGGACATCTAAATGTCGATTGTCTAGCCTAGTGTCTAAACCTACGTTGACATCGTCTACCACTCCTACAGGCAGGGGCGTTTGTGCAGTCGCAAGGAGTTCGGCTGCTGAGACGGTAACTTCGTATTCTTTTGGGGGAGGAGGAGCCCCTTCTGGTGTCTTAGGAGGCCTCTTTCTGGCGACACTCCCCCTGAACATCATGGTGGACTCCCTGGACGAGTTCTGTACCGTCTCGAAGGATTCGTCATCCAGTGACCCCCTCTTCAGAAAGGCTTGGATCTTCCCAGTGCCATCTCTCAGGGTCACGAAGCATATGCCGCCTCGCCCTCTTACTGACTCCGCGAAGCCCGCTATAGTGACCTCTTCGCCCACCATATCTTCGCCCCCAGCGATAATTTGACCAATCGTGTGTGACCGATATGTGGTGGGCAACCAGTCCGTGCTGTCTCTCATGCTTCTACGGGTGAGGAGTTAGTTTTCAATGATGTTGGGGTTGATCTTGCATTTGGGTCACCTGGCGCTAATGCTCGATAGGGATTCCGAGCTTGGATCCAATTAGCAAAAATGCAGTATGGCCGACTGGCTGGTTTCCAGGCCGCACTCCCCCCCTGCTTGCCTTTGACCAGCGCCTTTCGATAACCTCGCCGGCCCACTCAACGCTCAATCCCGCCTTTTCACAAGCCATCCACGACTTCTCGAGTTGAATGCTAGTTGGGCAGTAACAACCCAACCTCCCACCCGGGCGAAGAATTTCGGAAATCGACCCGACTGCACCCCATGGCTCTGCCATATCCAAAATTGCGGCATCGAGCTCAGGCACGATGCCCAATACTTCTTCCTTGCATTCCGATAGATCTGAATGCAGAAGGTGCCATTCAGGGAATTCTGGGAGAACATCTCTGAGCACGTTCATGTTTTCTTGGCCGACCAACGCATGCTCAGGCCGATTCTCGACTGAGATCAGTGTCCCCCTTGACCCCATTACTGAAGCCAGGTGCATCGCCAATCCAGCAGATCCATGGCCTCCCTCAAGGACTCTCGAACCAACTGAGATCCCCATTCTTGAAATCAGATAGCCAGAATCCTTGGCCAGAATTATCTGAGCCCTTCGCTTCATCGCCCTACGAGCTTCAGGGAGTCCTGGTTTCAGAACTCTGAGGATTTTTTGCCCGATCTTTATGCTGTCGCCCACCTCAACCTTGCCGATAGCCTCGTCGACGTTGAACCTGCCAAGGCCACGAACTCTGACCTCTCCAGACCCTCTCTGCAACAAATAGGCCCTACCATCCTCTTCTACCAGAGCCAACCACTCCTCGTTCATGGTTGTCGGCAGGGGTCATTTGTTCAAGCACTTCCGGTCATGTCGTGTATCGAAGATTGCCCGAATACAGGATCCATTGATAACATATCACGGCTCCGTAGGGTAGAATGCAAACAACAAACCCGCGTGTTTCTGCCACGATGGGCGTGGTTATACTGATGTCATTCATGTCCGCCTCGTTCGCATATTCTGGAAATTGGGAGAATGTAGACGATCTTGAGGAACCTGTTGTCAAGATGGAAGCAACTAGTCCCGGACACTCCGTGTTTGGAGAATACGTCGGCGCTCACTGGTGCGGACCTTGTATGTCCAGCGCCTCCCCCTCCCTGGACAATCTCAAGACTTCCAACCCCGAGGACTTCACCTACGTCTCATTCTATGAGTCGTCATCAGGAGGCTGGCCGAACGACTCACCGATCAATCGTCGAAGCCACATAATGGCGGGCTCCTCTGGCTACCCCACATTCTCATTCGCGGACGAACAAACTTCGCCATGCCTCAAAGTCGGCGCAGGTGGCGGCAACTACTACGACCCTGAATACAGCTCTGGGGGTTGTATGGACCCGACATCCAACGACTTCCAGCTAGATCTAACCACAACATTAGATTCAGCCAACAGCCAAGTGACCATAACCTTCGAGGCGAACTATGTCGGCCCACAACCCTCGGTATCGGTATACGTCTACGGAGCCGTAACCGAGAAGGTCGGTGCTGACGCCTATGACAATGGGGTAAAGCCACATCACAATTGGAGAGGCTGGCTACTCAATCCAGACAACTCCGGATTTCTCGAGATCACGTTGGAAAGGAACGACCCAGTTCAACGCACGTGGACCAAACCATTGAGTCTTGTCAGGGCCTCATCCGGATATACACAATGGGAGAATTTCTGGCCAGTTTTGGCACTGATGGATGGCCCACACTCCAGCTACAACCAATTCTATGCTGCAATCGATCTGGATATGGGCCCCCTGGTAGATCTGGGGGTATCAGAATTTGAATCAGAAATATCGGGCGGCCACATCGGCCTAATTCCTGGAGATCAAATTGCACTCTCTGCAAGCATTATGAACAACGGAGCTGAGCAGCATCCCGCGGGGGCTGAACTAGTCTTTTCGTATGTGGACGGCCTAGATCACATAGAGATATACCGGGAGGACATACCATCACTTTCCTCAGGCCAATCGATACAGTTCAACACAAATTTTGACACTACAGCACTATACTCCGTTGCTTCTGGAGCTGTCTCCATCCGAGCATCATTGGAAAATGTCGACTCGGATCGGGTAAGTTCGAATAACAATCAAGACTTATTCATCCCATACGACATGCCGCCAATCGCGACCAGGCCCGTCACAGTGGATGGATCGGCCATATATCGCGGTGAATCACTCACCTTCGAACTCTCAGCCATCCCTGATGACAGTGTGGATGACTTAACCACGATGGTCGCTATGCTGGAGTATAGTCTGCATGCGGAGCAATCATGGTCATCGGATTGGACGACCTCAGAGGGGTTGATCGGCGCAGGTGGCAACCTTCGTGTTGCACATGAGGTGTCCACACCCCTCAGTGCTCAGACCGGCAACTATGACACCAGAGTGAAGTGGGTCGACTCACGGGGCCAAGCGAGCGATTGGCTTGTGACCGAATCTGCGTTTACCCTTCAAAATGCGATCCCTTCAGTCGTATCACCGACCGATCCTAATCATGCGGGGATGCCAACCGTGAAGGTAGAGACGATTGAGTCAATCCCGATAGCGGGGCTGATCTGGGATGCAGAGACAGAATTGGGTGAGTTGGAAATCTGGAGCAGTGCACCCCAATTCATCGCCTGGGAACCAGATTCAGAGTCCATCTCTGTCGAATTCGATAGAATCGTTTACGACTCTGGGGGATCACCAATACCGCAGGGGCTATTCATCAGCATCGGAGATGGAGAAGATACGAACACCGGGACTTTGTTATTTAACGTGATAGAGAATGGAGCCCCCAGATGGTCATCAATTCCCCCCCAATCGTTCGACGAGGGGGAGTCGGGTAGCATAATACTCACTTCGTTTGTTTCCGACACCAATGAAGAGGGGCAGCCAACGAATCCCAGCCAACTAGGTTTGGAAATTGTTGACGTCCATCCAGAAGAGGCATTTGAGACAATCCTTGTCGGGCATACACTGTCCGTGAGTGCCGTCGATGAGGACTATGTGGGGACGGCTTCGGTGACTGTGAGTGCCTCGGATGGCGATCAAACCACAGAAACAATGGTGACCTTCTTTGTCAATGACGTCAACGATGCTCCTAGGATCAATCTCGATGGTATCCAACGAATCGTGACAAAAACCCAACTGGCAACCTCTGTGGACCTATCCGAGCACGTATACGACGTCGACCACGAATTCGAAGACCTCTGGGTGGATATCGAAAGCTTCGATGTGGGTTCGATAAGCTACGACTTCCCGACAGGAGTACTCACGATGACATGGGATGAGCCGGGACTTGAATTGATAACCATCAACGTAATCGACCCAATTGGAGATTCTGTGTCCCACGTCATGGAGATTGAGGTTGTCGATTCCCTCCCTCTAGCATGGGAGGGTCTTGATGACCAACCAGACCTTTCCGTGACTTTCGACACTTTGGATTACAACACTAATCCCGTCATTATCATCAACCAGATCACCGATCACGGCCTAGCGGACATAAAGATCAGGTGGCAGGTGTGCAACAGCCTAACCGGTGTCTGCACGGATGCCGGATCATCCTTCGGCTTCAGCCCTTTCTCGATACAGGCGAACGAGGGAGTGGGGCTCAGGGTAGGGGATTACGTCGGCCTCACTGTCACTGCGGTCGACTCGCTCGGTTTCGACAGAAAATCTGAGATGCTCAGGTCATACGCAGTCGAGCCAGTTAACGACGCCTCTGGAACTGAGGAAGAGGGCCAAGAGGCCACAAACGGAACTAGAACTCCTTACCTCATACTCTCTTTGTCCCTGCTCGCACTCACCACGTTCTTGATTTTTGGCACCATTGTGTTGCGGAACAAATCCAGGCAAAGCAAAAGGGAAATGCACAATGAACCATACAGAAACCCGGACCTCCCCCTTCCTCCTGGCGGATTGCCTGATGGTTGGACCCTAGAGCAGTGGTATTACTATGGAGAGGAGTACTTGCGTGGTGAGCGTTGAATCAGGTAATAACGCACCTTCAAGAAGGAGCACACAGAGGGAATAGAGCGGAGGACGACTCAACATGGTAGAAGACGCTGCTAATCATGACCCCCTAGAGGACTGGGAGGAAGGCTCTGCATTCGGCGTGTCCGAAGACAAAGACCCCGTATGCACCGTCCCAGTCGAGGAATGGGTGCTAGAACTCCCAATCGAATCGACCATCGACGTACCCATACCCGACAGGCTCGTCGACCAGGTGATCGGACAAGATGCCGCTTCCATCGTTATCCGCAAGGCGGCCGAGCAAAGACGTCACGTCATCATGGTTGGAGAGCCCGGTACTGGCAAATCCATGCTGGCGAGGTCCATGACGGAGTTTCTTCCACCCGAACAGCTGGAAGATGTGCTTGTCTACAGGAACGTGGAGGACGAGAACGAGCCCAAGGTCAGGACCGTGCCGGCAGGTCGTGGACACAAGATAATCTCCGAGAGGAAGTCAGCGATAAGGGCCCAGAGGAAGAAGACAAACCAGATGTTGCTACTCATCGCCCTGGTCGTTGGCGCAGCACTACTCCTCGCAACGATTCAGACTGGGGACATGCTTACTTTCATCTTCGGCTCATTCCTGCTCATTTTCGGATACTTCTTCCTTAGGACAAGGTTGACTTCAGGCGATGAGTCGAACATCCCCAAGCTCCTGATCAAACACGAGCGGAGCGAGGAGGCCCCTTTCATCGATGCCACGGGGACCCTATCGGGAGCCCTACTCGGTGATGTCAGGCACGACCCATTCCAGTCTGGTGCCGACCTTGCCACACCAGCCCACGAGCGTGTCGAGCCCGGAGCAGTCCACAGGGCGAACAAGGGGGTCCTGTACATCGACGAAATAAGGATGCTCAGGATGGAGGAGCAACAAGCCCTCCTCGTTGCAATGCAGGAAAAGGCCCTTGCCATCAGCGGGAGGTCCGAGCGATCATCCGGTGCTCTCACAAAGTCCGAGCCAGTTCCCAGTGACTTCATCCTGGTCGCCGCGGGGAACCTAGACAGCATACAGCAGATGCACCCCGCACTCAGGAGTAGGATCCGCGGATACGGCTACGAGGTCTATGTCAACACTGACATGAAGGATACCGAGAGGAACAGAAGGAAACTTGTTCGCTTTGTGGCTCAGGAGGTCAGGAACGAGGCCAAGAGAGACACAGGCAGGTCAATACCCCACTTTGACAGGGCCGCCATCGGCATGATACTCAAGGAGGCACAACGCAGAAGCGGGAGAAGGGGCAAGCTCTCCCTAAGGCTTCGCGAACTCGGCGGTCTGATACGGATAGCCGGAGACTTGGCCTCTGAGGATGGAAGCCCCTTGACAACAACCACGCACGTCACGCGAGCACGGGCGATCGCCAAGCCGTTGGAGCAGCAAATTGCGGATCGCTTCCTAGAGCGACAATCAGAATACGCCATGCTGGTAAACCGAGGGCATCGGGTCGGTAGGATCAACGGGCTTGCCGTTCTCGGAGCGGACTCCGGACTGTCTGACTTTTCGGGAGTAGTTCTCCCAGTCGAGGCCATGGTCACCCCATCCCAAGGAAGGAGCGGGCAGGTCATAGCAACTGGCGGCCTCTCAGATCTCGCCAAGGAATCGGTCACGAACATAAGCGCGGTGGTCAAGAAGCTGACAGGCAAGGACATCAAGGACTATGATCTCCACGTTCAATTCCCCGGCACACACAACGTAGATGGCGACTCAGCGTCCATCACAATGGCCACGGCCATCATATCCGCTTTCGAGGGCGTGCCCATCGATCAGAACCTCGCCATGACAGGATCCCTCTCCGTCCGAGGCGAGGTACTGCCAATAGGAGGGGTCTCGGCAAAGATCGAGGCCGCCGTCAAATCAGGGATCGAGCGAGTGGTCATCCCCCGCTCAAACCTACAGGACGTTCTCATAGACGAGAAGTACGAGTCGATGGTGGAGATAATCGCCGTCGACAGCCTAGACGAGGTCCTCGAACACGCACTCGTTGGCGAGCAAGAGAAAGTTTCGCTCGTCGAGAGGCTCGCAAAGGTCATCGACACCTTCTCGGCCACCTCGGACTCAACCCTCGCTTGAACCCTCCACAATCACATTGAAGACCCCCTCGCTTTCTTCGACCATATATGTCCGAGCACCGGAGCAGAGCCCCATTGACAGTTTTGTTCATGGTGGTTCTGATCGACATGATCGGTTTCACATTGGTCATACCATTCCTCACGTATTTCATCCAGGATCTAGCGGCAGGGGATGGGTTCACCGATGTGGGGGCAAGAGACCGATGGGTGGGAATAGTACTCGCATCCTACACACTCGGCCAATTTCTTCTCACTCCATTCCTCGGAGCTATCTCTGACGCCTATGGCCGACGGCCAGTTCTTATCTTGGGGCTGGTATCGAACACGGTTTTCCTAGTCGCATTCGGGCTGGCCACGTCCCTCTGGATGGCCCTAATAGCTAGATTCCTAGCAGGTGCTGGGAATGGAAATATTGCCGTCGCCAAGGCTTACATCGGAGACATCAGTACGAGGGCAGAGCTGCCGGGTCGAATGGGCATGATCGGAGCTTCGTTCGGGCTGGGCTTCATGGTCGGCCCCATGATCGGAGGCATCCTCACAGACCCTGCAACGAGCTTCGGAGGCCCCTTCGATACACAGTGGTGGTCCGATCACCCATACTTCTTGCCATGCCTATTCGCTGCGCTGTTGTCGCTCTCTTCTATGATCCTTGCGATATGGCTACTCCCTGAGAGCCTATCGCCGGAGGCGAGGGAGGGGGAGAAAAGGGATCTCAAGAACTTCTGGAAACAGCTCTCCAACCTATCATCAATAACCACCATGCCGCCGTCGATAAGGAAGCTCATATACACCAACTCCGTTTTTATCCTGGCTTTCACCATGATGCATGCTACTTTCATCCTGTATACTGCGATGCCAATCGTGGACGGAGGGCTGGGATACGACGAGCGGACAAATGGCTACATATTCGCCTACGTGGGTTTGGTGGGCGTCATCGTTCAAGGTGGCCTGATCAGGAAACTATCCGAGAAATTCGAAGTCGCGTCATTGATGTTGGTCGGAATCGCTCTCACGGCCCTCGGGCTCGGCTCGATACCGTACCCCAGCCCCACGCCGTTGATCATCCTGGTCGTGATGACACTCATAGCGGCTGGAAATGGCCTATTCCAACCATCTCAATCCACCTTGTTGACCCATGAATCGAGGGTTCATGGCCTCGATCTAGGGGGTGTCATGGGGGTACAGGAGGGGTTTGGGGGCCTCTTTCGAATTATAGGTCCGGTTCTCGCAGCCCTGATTTGGTCAGAGACTGTTGATGGCTTTGGTCTATGGACATACCACACGGTGTTCAGAGTAGCCGGTCTGGTAGCCATCTTTGCGCTCGCATTAAATTACCCATCAAACTCGGATGGTGAGAAGGAGGGGCAGCACCATGACTAGGATGGCGGTAATTGCACACGGGGGCGCAGGTGCGGATCCCAAGAAGGCAACCAACATTCAATCAGCAGTCGATGTCGGGGGGTCCAAACTCACTCAAGGAGCCTCTGCTTTGGAGGTGGCAGTGATGGTTTGCGCAGCCCTTGAGGATGACCCCTCATTCAATGCCGGCACAGGAAGCGTGACCCGAGTCGATGGATCTGTCCTTGTGGACGCATCCGTCCAGACCGGGGATGGTAGGATGGGGTTTGTCGCCTCGATGCCAGAGACCCCAAATCCAGTCAGGGTGGCTGCAGCGCTGATAGACGAGGAGGTGAATGGCCTCGCTGGAGTCGGCGCCCGTGATTGGGCAGATGAAAGGGGCTTCCCAAGATCTAAGGTGACCCCCCGACAGTCGAGGGAAAAGAAATCGAGTGATACGGTCGGTGCAATAGCCCTGGATATGCAAGGCAGGATCGCTGTGGCAACAAGTACTGGCGGATGCAGCGACCGACCACCAGGGCGCGTCGGCGATGTTCCATTGCCTGGATGTGGTTTCTGGGCCGAGTCCGGCATGGGGATAGCCGCGACCGGGATAGGCGAGGCCATAACAAGGGAAATGCTCTGCTTCAGGGTTCATGTCCAGATATTGCAGATGGGGGCATCGATGCCCGAGGCGTTTGAGGAGGTGGTTTCAGAGAGATTCGACGAAAAAACGGATGTCGGCCTTATTGGAATCAACCAGCATGGAGAGACCTACGCACATGCCAACACCAACATGCCTTGGGCGGCATGGTCCTCAGACTGAAGCAAGGGATGAGATTAAGCCGAAGGTTCCCTTGGCCGGGCCGTAGGTGGAGTGGATGACCGACATACAAGCCCAGATCCAACAAATAGCAACGGTACTTGGGCAACTGGAGGACAGCCAAGTCCCGAGGAACATCAGGAACTCAGTGAAGGAGGCAGTCGACAAGTGGCTGCTCAATGAGGACAAGGACATGGACGTCAGGCTTGGGATGACGGCCTCGATGTTGGATGAGGTGTTCAACGATGCCAACCTGCCGATTCACTACGGCCCACTTTGCCTCCAGATACAGACCGCACTCGAGACCCTATTGAACGGCGTCAGGAAATCGTGACTATCCGACCCAGACTCCAGCCGCGACAAGGAGCATAGTCGCCCCTATCCCGAAATCTATGATTCTCCATGCGGAAGGTCGGGCCACCAAGCTAGAAACGCTCCTTGCCCCGTAGCCGAGGGAGAAGAAAAACACGAATGATGCAGCAATCGCCCCTACTGCAAAGTAAACCCTGCCGAGCCCACCCAACCCCACCGCTCCTCCCCCGATCAAGAGGACAGTGTCCAGGTACACGTGTGGGTTCAACCAAGTAAAACCGAGCGTCAGAGCTGTGGTCTTCCCGATCGACCTAGGATCGCCATCTGACTCTGTGCTCAATCCCTGGTTGCCTACCAAGGAGGATCTGAATCTCAAACCCGCATATCCGACCAGGAACAAAACAGCGGATACCTTCAGGATACCATCGAAGCCGGTTTGAATCACCGTATCCCCGACGACGAAAACGCCGAATAGAATCAGGACGGCGTCAGATACGGCACAGACGGAGCATACCAGAAACACGTGCTCCTTCCTCAGGCCCTGCCTCAGGACGAATGCATTCTGCGCTCCAATGGCGAGGATCAGCGAGAAGGAAAGTGCGAATCCAGTGATGCCGTTTGTGAGAGTCAACTCAGCTCGCCCTTCTCTCCATGGCCTTTTGTCTGAGTCCGGTGTAACCGCATTTTCTGCAAACCTTGACTCTGTAGCCTCGGTGAGTAGCGGAACAACGCATACATACCAACTTCCTCAGAAGTCTCTTTTCAGCCACGGGGAAGCGCTGTGCCATCAGGCCGTCCCACCTACCTCCCCTTCATAACCCATTCCCAAACAGGGCCCTCCCTCAACCAGTCCCTTGTGCGACCTATAGGTTCATACACCAAGTGCCGAACAGTTCGATACGGTGCCTGCTACCGTTGTACTTGGTGCCCAATGGGGCGACGAAGGAAAGGGGAAGGCGATAGACCAACTGGCACCGAGGTTTGGCTGGACCGTACGATTCCAGGGGGGCAACAATGCAGGCCACACAATCGTCATCGGAGACACCACCCTGAAGCTACACCAAATTCCATCAGGTCTGCCAACGCCACACTGCAACCTGGTCCTCGGTGACGGCATGGTTATAGATCCGTGGGTACTAGAGAGGGAACTGGACTCCTGGAGGGAACTGACGGGAGAGCGTCCCGAGGAGTCGCGACTCTTCATCTCCGAACGTGCATCTGTCATCCTCCCCTTCCATCGAATGTACGACTCCACAGACAAGGTCGTCGGCACCACTGGAAGGGGGATCGGCCCAGCCTATAGGGACAGGATCGAGCGGGTCGGAATCCGCTTCGCTGACATTGAGGGCATACTCGGGAACCCGGGAGCGATGTTGGAGATCTCGAAGCGAATGACCTCCCAGCTACTCTCGGTTGGGATGAGCGAGGAGATCACCGTCGCAAACCTGGAGGGCGACCTGAGGTGGATCCTCGATAGGTTCTCGAAATCCATCGCACCCACCGGCCCCATGCTGGACATAGCGCTGAGGAACGGTGAGAACGTCCTCCTTGAGGGGGCTCAGGGCGCCATGCTCGACATCGATCAAGGGACCTACCCATTCGTGACGTCTTCCGTGACATCGAGGGCTAATGCCAGCCACGGTGCCGGCATACACCCCGGTCACATCGATGCCTGCCTCGGCGTCACCAAGGCATACACCACCAGGGTGGGCAACGGCCCTTTCCCAACCGAGATTCCATCCTCCGATCCCTCAGGGAGCCACATGGCTACCATCGGACACGAGTTCGGAACGACCACTGGAAGGCCCAGGAGGACCGGATGGCTGGACATCCCGGCATTGATGGAGGCCCAGAGGGTGAACGGGTTCACTGGCTTGGTCCTGACCAAGCTCGACGTTCTGGCGGGCCTCGAGGAAATCAAGATCTGCATAGGCTACGAAATGGATGGAAGGCCAATGACTATCCTCCCGGCGAGAGCCGAGGACGTAGCGAGGTGCATGCCCGTATACGAGACGCACGAGGGATTCAAGAGCATCTCCGAGGAGGAGTGGCTGGACATGGCTCAGAAGTCGAACGATGAGAAAAAATGGATCGACTCACTACCGGCAACGGCCGCGTCATTCGTCAAGCGGATAGAGGAACTGTCAGGCATACCCGTGGAGTGCATTGGGATCGGCGCTGACAGAAGGGCGACCCTCAGCAGGCCTGGCGGGATCTTCGACCTCGAGTTTGAGATGGCCAACTTTTGAGATAGTATCGGGTGAAAGGAAATGGGATTCAAGTCACGTGCAAAGAAATTGAAGGATGCCGCCCAAGCAGGGAAACCAAAGGACAGCGACAGCGGGAAGGAGAAGTCGGGAGTGGTGCGATGCGAGATCAGAGGCTGCAAGAACTGGGCCGACAAGACCATGGGCGGTAGACGGATCGCCTACGATCGCGCCGTCGACGTTTGGGGAGAGGACCTACTCTCCTCGGACTCAAGGAGGCTATCGGTCTGCAAGCAACACTACAAGGAATGGAAGAAGGCGCGCAAGGACGACCCGGACGAATGGTCCTGACAGGGACTGAATTCGAATCGAATCCCTCAAAATGTTCAAAATGCACCTAGTCGAGCATCCTCCGTAGGGGAGCCTAGAGCTGAGAGGTCGCCGAGAGGCGACGACCCTTTGACCTGATCTGGGTAATGCCAGCGGAGGGAGAATACATGGCCACAAGAAACAAACACAAAACACTGACTAAGCCTAATCTAATATTGATCGCGACACTTCTAGTGACGGCCCCATTATCGGGCTGCGTGATGCTCGATGAAGCGTCATCAGAGGACCCCATGGACGGCGAACTCGTGATCGTGACCTACGATGTCTTGGCTCTGAGCGAGGACATGATCTCGGGGTTCGAGGAGTCCTCGGGGCTGAACGTGACCATGCTGAAACTAGACGATGCTGGCTCGATCTTGGACTACCTAATACAGAACAGGGGTAACACCAACGTAGACTTGGCGATCGGCCTCGACAACACGTACCTCCAAACGGCCATCGAGTTTGACTTGCTGGAGGAGTTGGATCTGGACAAATCCGGCATGTCCGCCCCGGGATCCTTCCCGGGCCGCAGCTCCATGGACCCCCTCGAGCCGTACGACGGGCCACTTGCAGTGCCATATGACATGGGCTATATCTGCTTGAATTACGACACCGAAGCTGTCGATGGAGAAAACCTCTCGGTGCCGACGTCCCTCGAGGACTTAACTGAGCCCGAGTGGCGCGGGAAGGTCGCCCTGCCCTCGCCTGTGTCGAGCAGTCCAGGAAGAGGCTTCATGCTCGCTTCCCTTGACTACTTCGACTGGCAGTCGGATGAGGGCCTACAATTCAGTAATTGGTGGTCCGACATGGTGGCGAACGACGTCGTGATTACATCTGGTTGGACGGAGGCTTACGAGACGCATTACACCGGCGGCTATGGGGAGTGGACGGAGGGCTACATCGGCGACGCCCACATCACCGTTTCCTACTGCCACTCCCCGGGGGTGGAGTCATACTACAACGGAAACTGGACGAAGTCTGCCACTCTGGACATCCCGAAGACATCACTCTTCCAAGTGGAGTATGCTTCGGCTGTGAGTGGCGGTAACGCGCTTTATGCCAAGAAATTCATCGAGTACCTCATATCGCCCGAGGTCAACTCAATGATGCCGTACGAGAATCTGATGTACTCCGTGCTCGATGGGCTGGACCTCCCCGAGGAAGACGGGTATAGGTCCAACTCCCAGATACCCGCTGCCCCCGCCTCCATCCCCATGGAGGACATCGACGACCACATGGAGGCCTGGCTGGATCAGTGGAACTCCGCTGTGACCTCGGGTGGGTAGGTTGAGGGGAACACTCGGATCGATCGCCGTCCTGACGTACCTGTCGCTGGTGATGGCCCCCGTCGCCCTGGCCCTTCACAGGATAATCTCGGTCACAGGCTTCACGCCCAGGGAATGGATCCAATCTCTGTCCGAGAACTACATCTCTGCTGGGGTGTTGGAGTTCACGATCGTACAGGCAGCGTGCTCCACAATCCTCACCTCAATGGTCGCACTGCCTGTCGCATGGGTGCTCGGGCGCTACAGATGGCCGTTCGAGCCCTGGATACGCGCCGTGCTCACGCTCCCATTCGTCATCCCATCCATCATAGCGGCCATGGGGGTACTCACGCTGGTGGGGGTCCATGGGGCGAACATAAGGGCCAATGAGGCAACATGGTGGTGGACGCTCATTGCATCGCATGCATGGTTCAACATGGCCCTCTACATCCGATTCTGCGAGCCATTGCTCTCCACCATGGACCCACGTCTTGAGGAGCAGCTGAGGCTCCTCCCGAACGGCCGGAGCCGACTCTCCAGGATAAGGAACCTGTGGGCCCCCTTGCTGATGCCATCGATTGCGGCAGCAGCCTGCATGACGTTCGTCTTCTCCTTCACGTCCTTCGCATTGGTGAGGTGGATCACGATACGCGATGACACGCTGGAGAGCATGATGGCTGAGGTCTCATCCTCGGCGGGTATATCTGGTTACATGGAGACGAGCTCGCAGATAGTCATGGGGGCCTCGATGATCCAATTCACCATCCTGCTCGTGTGCCTCTGGCTGACCTCGGCGATACAGAGGAATCGGCAGGCGAGATTGCGACTCTCCAGCCCTCGCCGACTGGATAGCCCAAGCTGGCCTGCATGGTTGGTCCTCGTCCCGGCGATGGTCTTCGCAATCTCGCCATTGGCCTCCGTGGTCGTGGGCTCATTCAGGATAAGGGACCCGACCATCGGGAACTCAGCCTTCAGGTGGGGCTTGGATGGTTGGGAGGCCGCCATACATGGGTCGTTCTCGTTCCCACCCATGTCAAACGCGATCTCGAACAGCCTGGGCTACGCGCTGGTCGCACTCTTGGTAGCACTCCCCCTCGGCTACCTCCTGGCCGCGACCATACACCGGCTGGAGAGGACAAGACCACTGCTCTCCCGGGCTCTTGACATCTCCACAATGTTGCCATTCGCCCTCAGCGCCGCAATGGTGGGACTCGGGGTCCTTATCGGAGTCATCAGGCTAAACCCTCAATCCCTGTATCAGTTCTGGCCGTTGCCCTCGTTGGCTCACGTGATGCTCACCACCCCCTTCGTGGTGAGAATCATTCTCCCCGCGTTGCGCTCTTACGAAAAGAGATACGAGGAGAACGCCATGGTGCTGGGCATGGGGGCGTATGCGAGATTCCTCAAGATCAAGCTGCCCCTGATGAGGGGTCCACTCGTGGTGTCCTCCGTCTTCGTGATCGCCATGTCGTTGGGCGAGTTTGGCGCCTCCTTCATCATCGCGCGGAACTCGGATTGGGTCACCATGCCGCTCCTCATCGACGCATGGAGGGCCAAGCCGATGAAGGACCCATTGTCCGCGCCAGCCTCCAACTCCATCGCCACCGTCCTCATGCTCATCACGATGGGTCTGTTCCTACTCGCAGAGCGATTTAGAAGTGACAGGCAGGGGGGCATGTTCTGATGCTGACCTGCAAGGGACTCACAAAGAGCTTCGACAAGCCCCTCTTCCAAGACCTCGCGATCAACCTGGGTCCCGGTCAGATAATGGCGATACTCGGGCCGTCGGGGTGCGGCAAGACCACCCTTTTGAGGTGCATCTGCGGCTTGGAAGACCTCGATCAGGGGTCAATACTCCTGAAAGGGGCCGACGTGACCGCAACGCCACCTGAGGACAGGGGGATCGGCATGATTTTCCAGGAGCCAGTCCTCTATCCTCACCTATCGGTGTCCGGAAACCTGTCCCTCGCCTCGGAGTCAGGCCACCAAGCGGCACTGGAGGAGGTCGGGCTGGGGGGATTCGCTGATAGGTCCGTCGAGACCCTTTCGGGAGGAGAGGGTCAGCGTGTGGCCCTTGCAAGGGCCTTGCTGGCGGAACCAAGCGTGCTATTGCTGGACGAGCCGTTCAGTGCGCTGGACGCCGAGCTCTCCATGAGGCTCGTAGAGGACGTTCGTCGGATACTGAAGGAGAGGATGTGCCCCGCGATCCTCGTCACGCACAATCAGGGAGAGGCCTCGACGTTCGCTGACATGGTCATGCATATGCCAGACCTGCACTAGGCCCCTGAAGCGCATCATACCAAGGTGCTGGATTGATAGGCCGGTACCTCGAGTGGGCGGATATGACCGGAATGAGGCCATGGGGGAGATTCTGGTCTGGCACATGGCGAAGGAGAGGAGGCCTGAACGGGCACAGGCTGACCCTGGAGGTGTTCCTCATTGGCGTCGTATTCGTGGCAGTGCCCTACTTCTCGACCAACAACATCGCTGAGGCCTATCTGTCCACAGTGTTCGATCCCGAGATAGCTTTGGACAGGCAGATACCCGTCTGGAACTGGACGATCCTGCCATATGCATTGCTCTATGCCTTCTACCCCGCGACATTGCTTCTGGCCCCAAAGGGCGATAGCGGACGTATCGAGATGATTCTGACGATTCAGATGATGATCATGGTGACAGCCTTCTGCTGCGTGATATTCCTCCTGCTGCCGGCTGAGATCGACATGCGGGACCAGATTGACTGGGGCACGATGAGTGCATGGGAGGATGCGCTCTTCACCTTCATTCACTCCTCGGACAACCCATGGAACGCATGGCCGAGTCTGCACATAGTACACTCCTACATTCTGGCCAGGGTCATGACCCTCTGGATGATTGGGAGGAGGGCATTTTCCCCAGTCCCTTGGAACCTTGCGATATTCGTCCTCTGGCTTGAGTGGACACTTCTCGCAATCAGCATCCTGACCACGAAGCAACACTACATGTTTGACCTCGTCACGGGTATCATCGTTGCACATCTCGCATGGCTGGCCCTCGAGAGGGCCATGTCGAGTGCACGTGATCTCGGCCCGATCCGATTTACCGAGGAATCTGGTTGGACAGATCAGTCGTAGACTATGGGTATCAGGGCATTCGCAGCCTTCTCGCATGCATTGGCGACATCATCCAGTCGCTGAAGCACCCTGTACATATGAACTGCAGCAAGTGAGTCCTCCTCGCCGTTGCTGAATACATACGTAGCAGCCCTACTCTCGACAACATCAGCGTCGTGCTCCGCCAAATTAACGGCATCTATCAAGTCCCCAAGACGCTCTCTACCCGCCTTGGTGTAACCCGACAGGGCAACTGTCTTGAGGTGAGAAATCGTATTCTCATAAAGTGAAGCTGTCTTTGAGACGGCCTCAGCCATTTCCTTAAGCATGGACCGCGCCTTCTTGTCATTGTATAATTCTCTGAAGGACAGCTGTTCCGCCACGTTCTGGGCGTAGTCAGCGATCCTATCTTGTTTCGAGACGATCTCCAGCATTGCTTCTCGGCCTTGTAGTACTGACATTTGACCGGACCCGAGCCTCTTTCTTATCTCATTCTTGATCTCATCAGCCCGAAGCTCTGCTTCGACAGTCGATTTGATCGCTGTCTCAGGATCATCTCCATCCGCTGCTGAATTCACTGCTTCAAGCATGTGACCAACTGTCTCCTCAACTGCGATGGCGTGAGTGTGAAGGAGCTCGAAGTGGGTCGGGGCCTTTCCTCCCGAACCCCCAGCATCAGACAAGGCATCTTCAACGTAAATCTCCCCTTCCCTTGTTACCCACATAACATATACCACCGACGCAAAAGCGATCGGCAACACTACTATGAGGTGCACAGGATCGGACGCGACGGCGACGAAAATCACAACTGAACCAAATCCAGCCGCAGGGATGCTCGCCACCCATGAGGCGAAGATCTTCCCGAATACTCTGAAGTCGACTGCCTTAGCACCACCTGCCAATCCGACTCCTACGACCGCTCCGACCAAGGTGTGTGTCGTTGATACTGGGACGGCCAGGAATGGCATCGAGAAGATCAGGATGGTTGTCGCAGCCCCGAATTCCGCAGCGAAACCCCTTGTGGGAGTGACGTCCGTGATTTTCTTTCCAATTGTGTCCATTACTCTCCAACCCCAAGTCATTACGCCTATTGCTATGCCAGCGCTTCCAAGGAGGACCAGCCATATTGGGACAGCCGCCTCTGCACTCAACTCGCCGCCAGACTCCAACACCTGATAGACAGCTGCCATGGGACCTATTGCATTGGACCGGTCGTTGGCTCCATGTGCGAAGGCGACATAGGCGGCGGTGATAATTTGTAGCCAGACGAAGATTCTCTCGACGCCCATGAATCCATTTCGCTCTTCGTTGATATCGATCCTCCTGAGGACCAGGAAGAGTGTGATTGATGCGATTGCCCCAATGACACATGCGAGAAGAATGGAATTGATTGGAAACCATGCCCCCTCGTAGATCGCACCGGCGCAATCAGGGTAATCCACAAGATTGACTTCATCGGGGCAAAAGGGTGTGAATGGGTTGAACGATCCTGACTCCTTGACTCCCAACCACTCTCCCTTGTTGAGCGTGCCTGCATCGTCCAACCTGCTGAAAAGCCCCTTAAGGGCCTTGAACTGTAGCGCTAGTCCAAGGACGAAGAAGGTTGGGAAGGCGAGGATCGGCGCCAGCCACATGGACCGTTCCTCGGGGTTCTTGGACTCCAAAATCGTTTCACGCACGATCCAGAAAGACAAGAAGGCGATGGTCGCACCCAGCAATGGGCTAGCGACCCATGACATCACCACTTTCCTCACGACCTCCCAGTCGATGAGATCTGTTTGGTGCTGGACCTCCAAGACGAGACCAACCCCGATGATGCCCCCTATGATGCTGTGTGTCGTGGATACGGGGAGACCGAGTCTCGTGGCAACGGTTAGCCATACGGCAGCAGCCATCATGGCAGAGATGAATCCGTACATCAGGTCGTTGGCGAAGACCTCAGTGACAGTATCGAAATCGACGACAAGGATCCCTTTCCTGACCGTATCCGTTACTGCATCACCCGCAAAGAAGGCCCCAGCGAATTCGAAAATCGCTGCCACGATTACCGCCTGCTTCAATGTCAGAGCTCTTGATCCGACGGACGTGCCCATCGCGTTCGCAACGTCGTTCGCTCCGATGTTCCATGCCATGTAGGCACATACCAACAAAGACAAAATTAGAACAACAAGCATGATTCCAGTAATAGCCATCTATACGCTCTAAATGGATATGGGTTATAGTTTTGATAATATATAATATATATAGTCAAACATAGAATCAATGCATAGAGAGCCTGTTTCAATTATATACTTCCTCTATTTGGAGTGGATAAGATGAGGCTAGAGGAAGGCGATAAGTCCGAAGTCCGTAGAATACAAATCACCGGGGGCTCCACATACATAGTGAGCCTTCCGAAAAAATGGGTGACACAACATGGGCTTAATGCTAGGGATGAAGTTAGGATCGAATGGCGCCCTTCTGGCAGCCTTAGGCTAAGCGCAGAGACTACTTCTGTGCGAAAGAGAAGAAGGGCCGATATTGAGTTGGACGAGATCGGATCAGAGTTCCTGTTTGACCATCTCATTGGGGCTTATCTCTGCGGCGCCGATCGCATTAGACTCTCTAGCAGGAAAGCGATCACACGTTCGGATAGGAGTATAATTAGACGTTTTATTCAAGCCACGAGAGGCATTGAAATATCAAATGAAACTGATTACACTGTTGAAATGATCGCCTTGTTGAACACATCTGAAATGCCCTTGCATTCTAGTATAAACCGAATGTACCTTATAGTTTCAAGTCAGATTAGGGACGTATCAGAAGTTCTTTCTGGAGGGGATAAATCACTACTCAGTGATAGCGATGAGAGGGAGAAAGAGATCGATGCACTTAGGTTATTGTTGGAAAGGCAGGTCGGGCAAATTCTCGAGTCCGCGTCAATAGAAACAAGTTTTGGGATAAATAGGTGGGAGGCTTCAGAGCTTTCCAACATTGTGAGAATTTTTGAGAGAATCGGTGACCACTGTTACATCATAAGCAACTTGTGCTTGGAGCAAGACATTCCCGAGATCCTAACACCAAAGAAGGTTCCAGCAAGCGTGATTCCCACTTGGCAAAAGTCAATTAAATCATTGATAGCCAATCTCAAGAGAAGAAAAATCAAGGAGATCCAAGAATCAAAACTTGAGATCCAGAAAGCTGTAAGGTCATTGGATGAATTTGAAGAAGGCCTCTGGACCTCTGAGATGACTGCAACCGATGCATTGTTTTTTGACAAATTGTCCGAATCAATGAGGAGAATCCTCGCTTACACCTTAGACATGGCCGAGGTGTTGATCAATATACAAACTCATCGTGAATCAATCGAGGAAGATTATTAGATCAATCAGGCAGGTTAGATGGCATATCCCAAATCTGGGAGTCCTGGCAAGAGGTCACATCGTCAACACCGGGAAAGGACATTGGTAGCAAGGCGGGCAGATTAAATCTGTTCAAGGCGATATCGAGAATTGAACACACAGGATACAACTTCATTCGTTTCGCGAGTTATTGGCATCACGCTCTCAATAATGAGTGGATTTCGATCGGGAAACAGTAAATCCTAGGCAGCATCTCTAAAATCGTTCATACGGAACGATCCATGGTGGGCTCGGCAGGAATTGAACCTGCGATCTTCGCCATGTGAAGGCGACGTCATAACCCCTAGACCACGAGCCCTGTGGAGGTTCTAGGAAAGCCAATGGATTTAGATTGATGCGTTGCATCAAGAACCCACTCATCTGAAATAGGGATTTCACAGCCCATGGCACGTGAATCTCGACCTGTCGGTTCTAAGGCAAGGCACGACGTGGTCTGCTGCCGTCCTGTCTGCGATACTTTTCTCAGGCATATCCCTGATAGGCCTGTCAGCCTTCGATATGGCAGGCGAACAAATCGGTTCGGGAGGGGAGGTCAGGCCGATACCCACGTTGGTATTCGAGTCATTGGGGCGCGATGGGATCGAGGGAGAAATCATGGATGATAACGGCTTCATCGACACATCCCTGCTTGCAGGCAAGATCATGATAATCGACATGATGGCTCATGACTGCGCGAACTGCCACGCCATCCAGTACCACCTCGAGGAAAGAATGGGGTACTGGGAGTCCCTCGTCGAGGAGAGGGAGTTGGCAATCATCGCGTACGGATCATGGTACGATGAGTCGCTCAAGTACCTCAACCAATCCGACAGTGACTACACCGTTCCGAAGTACCCCACTGGACTCGGATCCACCGAAGCGGCGATCTTCGAAAACGGGACTGTCGGGGATCCTGTGAGGTACCTCACTTCAGGTGGAACCGGGGCCATTCCTGTCGTGCTTCTGGTCGATCACGAGGGGTACATCATCGCAAGGGAGTTCACAGGGACCCCTCTCGATGGCTGGTCATCATTCGACTCCTCAGTCGAGGTGGCGCTTACGGGTACGGGTGAGGAAATAGTTGCGATGCGGGGCATTGGCGTCCCCGAGGTCAACACCTCACTCCCATCCCTTTTGCTGCTCGGAGCCATGCTCTCCATCCTTGTCTTCTTCTCTCCTTGTGCCTTCCCCGTACTTCCAAGCTTCATCGGATTCCAGATGTCGATGGCAACCTCGCTGGAGGTTTCGTCAGGGAGCTATGGATCGACCTCCAAGCTACCGTTGCCCCCGCTGCTGGGTCTTGCTTCGGGGATGGGCATGGTCATTTTCTTTGCCTGTCTGGGTGCCATTGCAGCGACGATGGGCGCGGCATTCGCCGCAAGCGGCTTGATCAGATGGATAGCTCTGATCATAGCTGGGAGTCTCATAGTCCTCGGGGCCCTGAACCTGCTCGGTTGGTCAAGCAAGTTGTTCAACGCCTTCCAGAGGGGGCTTGACAGAAGGATGGGTGTCACGGGCTCGTCCGACGCACCTAGGCCGATGAGGGATATGTTCCTCTACGGCGCGGGATACGCTGCCGCCAGCATCGACTGTACCGCGATCGCAGTGATTCCGTTCGTGGTCTATCTTGGAAGCATGGGGTTCAACTCCGTACTAGCAGGGCTAGTGGGATTGACCCTCGGTTTGTTGCTATTGATGGTATTCATCGTTTCAATGGTTGGGTACGGCAGAGGGGCATTCGCAACGCGGATAAACAAGCACATCAACACAATCAAACTCGTAGGCGCATGGATGATGATCTATGCTGGGGTCGTCCTGACAGTCTATCTCAGACGACCGGACATCATACAATCCGTCTTCGCATCCTGACGTCCCAATTGGATTCGCTACCTTTTCATATCAATGACTCAATCAGGCTCGAGGCGCCTATCCTCAACCTTCCTTGATCGAAGATGCCTGGGTCCACTGACCTAACCACGTCCAGGAGACCGTTGAGCCCATCCAGATCCCTTATGCCTCCAGATAGCTTCAGTCCCGCCCTTTCCCCGGTCGTGACCTCGTGCCTCCTGATCTCCTCGGATACCCATCTCGTTGCCTCTTTGCTGCACCCTCCGCGCCTTCCTGTGCAGGTCTTGACAAAATCCGCACCAGCCATCAGCGCCATTCGCGCCGCACCTCTAACCGCCCTCTCGTCTAGAATCGGGGTTTCGATGATCACCTTCAGGGCAAGCCCCTCGGTTGCCATTCGAACACCATTCAGTACCATCATGGATGCCTCTAGTCCTATGCCCGGCTCCAGCACCAAGTCGATCTCGACCGCCCCACCGGCGATGGCCTCCTGAATGGGTAGGAGGTATCGCTCCAGATCAGCGGCGCCCTTTGGGAAGGGGCCCGCCACAGCCGCGATCCTGGTCCGGGAGGAAGCCTGTTCACTTGCTAGGCCCGCTTGTTCTGAGAACACGCACACAGCGGCGACGCCATGCTCATCTGCGAGACCAACAACCCGACGAATGTCCTGTTCCGATGCTTTCCTGTCCAATAGAGTGAGGTCCAGCATGGCCAGCAGGTCCGTTCGCTTCACGGCGTTTGGGGTTGGCCGTAGCGTATCAATGGCCCCTCAGGAGTGCCTGCTCTCGAAGTCACGCATGAACCCGACTAGCCTCTCAACGCTGCCCAGCTCGAGTCCGTTGTACATGCTTGCTCGGATGCCACCCACGATTCGGTGCCCCCTCAGCCCTTTCAGGCCCAATTCCTCGGCCTCCGCGATGAATCTCCCCAAGAGTGACTCGTCCGCGATCCTGAAAGTCGCGTTCATGATCGATCTGGACCCCTGCACTGCGTGCGGTGTCCAGAACGAGCTAGAGTCGATCGCCGAGTAGATCATCTCGGCCTTGTCCTTGTTCCTCTTGTGGGCTGCCTCGACACCTCCGTTGTTGTCGATCCATCTTAGCACCTCCCTAAGCACGAATATCCCGTAGGTATTCGGTGTGTTGAACATGCTCCCCTTCTCCTTCTGAGTCTTGTAATCCAACATCGAGGGGAGATTTGAATTAGCCTTGGCTATGGCCCAGGGGGAGAGAATGCACACCGTGACTCCGCTGGGCCCTAGATTCTTCTGAGCCCCTGCATAGATCACTTCGTGGGCACTGACATCAAGCGGAACCCCACAGATGTCCGAGCTTGCGTCAACGACCAATGGCCTGCCATCGGAATCAGGCGCCTGCTTGAACTGGGTGCCGTAGATTGTGTTGTTGGATGTGTAGTGGACGTACACGGAATCCCCAGAGGCCTTGTATTCAGCGGGAGACGGAATCCTGTTGAAGCCACCTTCCGCCCCATCCCATATCGAATTGCCGCGGCGTATCTTGTTCATCTCGATTAGAGTGTTCTGGGACCACTTGCCTGTCACAATGACGTCTGCCTGCTCCCCCTTCGCAAGGAGGTT
This sequence comes from Euryarchaeota archaeon UBA558, assembly GCA_002507175.1. Taxonomy (GTDB): domain Archaea; phylum Thermoplasmatota; class Poseidoniia; order Poseidoniales; family Thalassarchaeaceae; genus MGIIb-N1. The sequence continues at coordinate 18,572 of DAZE01000016.1, read as the reverse complement.
CAACGGAACCATGTGAAATTGTAGTGACGCACCTCCCTGGAGAAGCAGGACCGAGTAGTCTTGAGGGATGTTCAGAAGATCCCTCAATCGAGAGGTGGCCTCGTCGATGACAGACTGAAATGTCTCGCTCCTGTGTGATGTCTCCATGAGCCCCAACCCACTGCCCTCGAGGTCGGCCAGATGTTTCTTGCATTCCTCGACAACCTCGAGTGGCAGAACAGCGGGACCTGCACCGAAGTTGTGGGCTCTGGGCATGGCTCCCCCTGTGGCGAGCGGTCTTTGAGAACATCGCATGACCGCCCTAGTGGTGGGGTTCATTTCCCCCACCCATCTGGAGTACACGTGCTCGAGATCGGACTGGTCATGCTCCAAGGCTCCCGGCAGGCCCATATTGATGCAATTCGCAGAGCAAGCGAGAGGATGGGATTCGAGGTAAACATCCGAGAGATTCGAACCCCAGACGACCTGTTGGAATCAACGCTCCACGCCTTGATTCTTCCAGGTGGGGAGTCAACCACCATGCGGAAGGTGGGCGGACAAGGTGGCACCGGGGTCCTGGAGCACATATACCGGGAGCTCAGGGAGAAACCCAACTTCCCTGTTCTTGCCACGTGTGCGGGAGCAATCCTCCTAGCGGATCCACAGGATGGTGGCCCATCCATAATCAAGGCCACCGTGGATAGGAACGGGTGGGGAAGACAGATCGACTCATTCCTGGGAACCGTGTCATTGAACGACCAAGATGAGCATTTTGAGTGCGCATTCATCAGGGCCCCGAGATTCACAAGCGCTTCCAAGGAGTGCACTATCGCCAAAGTCGGAGATGAGCCGGTTGGGGTGAGGGAGAACAACCTCATCGCACTCACATTCCACCCCGAACTATCCACATCGACCATTTTCCATGAAATGCTTCTTGAGGCGGCCGCCGCGAACGGCGACCGGGTGAAGGCATGACTGTGACACTCCGCCTACCGACGGTTCCCACCCTTTTCGAAGCTCCAGTCGTTGAGGAGTCAGAGGGATGCATACAATGTCAGATGGGCTCAAAACTCGTCCTGTTTATCACTGGAAAGTGCCACTGGAAATGTGATTACTGCCCCCTTTCCGAGAACAGGAGGGAGGCAGAGGTGATGTTCGCGAACGAGAGGCGGTGTACCACCTTTGACGAGGTTATCGAAGAAGCCCATGCAATGAGGGCCACCGGTGCCGGGATCACGGGCGGCGATCCCTTGATGGACAGAGAACACACATTGGAGGGTATCAGGCGATTGAGGCAGGAGTTCGGGCCATCTTTCCACATGCACATGTACACCAGCATACCATTCAAGCAGGAATATGCTGTTGATTTCGCTGAGGCCGGGCTCGATGAAATCAGGTTCCACCTCCTGGACTTGGAGGTCGAACAGTACAGCGATGTGATATCCGCTTGCAGCAAGGCAGGCATGGCCACTGGGATTGAGATTCCGTGCGAACCTGATCGCGATGAGCACCTGTTCGGCATTTTGGAAAAAATGAGGGACATGGACATCGAATTCCTGAATCTAAACGAGCTTGAAATCACCGTGGGCAATCATGGAAACATGGAGACCAGAGGATTCAATCTGTCTGACGAGATCACCGCTGGAGCCGCTGGCTCGTCTGAGTTGGCCGTTCTGCTCAGAGACAGGGTCGCTGCGGCATCCATCGGGGCTCCCGACCCGATCGATGGCGAGGTCAGGGAACCATATGGATTCCATCTAAAGTTCTGCACCGCGGTCTACAAAGACGCAGGACAGCTCAGAAGCAGGTTCCTGAGGCGAGGCGAGGCAACAATATCCCCCCATGAGATACTCACGGAGGACGGAACTCTGATTTTCGGCATTATTGAGTGCGAACCGGCTGACGCGGAGGGCTACATCAACGAAATCATGGAGGAGACTGGCCTACCTAGGAGATTTCTCTACCACGATGAGGAGATGAAGAGGATCGAGCTTCCGCTCTCGACTGCCGAGGAGATTTCAGACTATGTCGATGCGCCCGTTGCTTTCGTAGAGGTTCACCCTACGCACGAGAGACTTGAGATGACCATTGTATACCTAAACAAGGATCAACGGGATGCCCCTGGGGAAAGCCCTGAGTGAGGTCAGACATGCCCGTCCAAAAGAATCGACCGGAAGACCACCCGGATATTGATCCGTATCGAAGGCTTTCCGCATCCCAGGCAATCGCATACTCCAGATGCCCCAGACTCTGGTACTATGGCTGGGAGAGGCGCCTGAAGACCCCCTTGCCGCCCCAGATAATCAGGGGCAACGCTGCTGAGGCCTGCATCTGCCGGGTCATGCGGGATTCACCAGTCTTCGTCTCCGGGGAGGGGGCGGATCAGATGCAATCCCCACTGGACGAACAGGGAAGCCCCTTGTGGGACTCCGAAGAGGGATGGCCTTCCCCCTCCATGGAGGTCCTGGAACAGTCCCTATGGCCAACCGACTTCGAGACACTCTCTTCGTGGGCCCATTCTCGTGCAAGGGCGCACTTCGAGAAGTGCTGGGAGGAGGCCACCTCCGACTGGATGGCGAATCCCAATCGGAAAGGAACAATCGAAGACGCAGATCCAGAGGAGTGCCTGAACATGGTGCTCAGGGGGGTAGACCTCCATCTAATCGAGGTACTAGGTTGCCTAGACACCGGTCAGGACGATCTTGAAGCCTGGAGAGATGGAGGGAGCAGGCCATACTGGCCAGCACCAGATGGCTTCCCCCGCATCTGGGACAAACCCCACCCCTCAGCCAGAGGGGCTGGCGAGGAGATGCACATAGTCGAGGCATGGGAGATGGCCAGACCATGGTTCGTCGATCCAGATGCTGCAGCCTTCACACAGACATCCGCACATCCTGATGGCTGGTTCCAAGGAGAGTATGACTTGGTCTACAGGTGGGGTGGAAGAACCAGAATCGTCGACATCAAAGCGTCTATCGGGAAGGGGGACAGGTCTCACGGATACATCGATCAGTTGAGGATGTATGCATGGCTTTGGAATAAGACCCATGGGGACACGGAGCCTATCGATGGTTTGGAGATCTGGTACCTCGGAGCCGGAGAGCCGAAATCCGTGACCGTACCGAGCCAAGAAGAAATGATTCAGATGGAGGAGGACCTGTTCCAATTGTACACCAAGATCAGGAAGGGGAGCCCGAGCATTGAGGAATGCCCCGCATCTCCCTCTCCCCTTAGGAGGTTCCGGCCCGGGGGCATACCCGATATGAAGCCAGTCGAGGACGACCTCAGGGCCAGATGCAAAAACTGCGAATATTCCGGGATTTGCGAAGGATCAGGCGCTGCTTCAACCACCATACAGTACGACAGTTTGCAACGCCTCGGGCACGACTGGACCATCACCGCCATTGACGCTATTCAGACGAGATTCTCCGCGGTCGGGGAAGTCGCCAAACTCGCCAAACCAACTTTGAACGAGGATGGGACCGTTGTCGTACGGTTCACATTGGTCGATGGCTGGGACCGAGCGACGATCCGCCCACACAGGCTTGGAGGCCCCAGAAGGGTGACGAGATCATTGTCCGAGGGTGCGATGGTTAGAGTCGAAGGCGCACTGCCCTCCCTCTGGAAGGGTCAACTGAACCTCGACCTAGACTCAGGCTCCTCCATCGAGATTGCCAATGAGGGGGACGTATCGCCAATAGTGGAAATTGAGACGAGGATCTCGGTCGTGGGCAGAGTCTGGTCGATCGATGCCTATCCGGACGGAGTCTCGGTCAAAAGATGGTCAGTCACGTTGGTGGACACCTCAGGATCAGCATCGGTCGTCGCATTCAAGCAGTTCATCCCAACGAAGGCAGCATCCATCTCTAGGGGCGATGTGATAGGGATTCTCAACGGGGAAGTGGGTGAGTGGGCAGGGCGACCTCAAATCAAGATAGGCCCCGGGACCAAGGTCGTGGTCATCAACGACGAGGCGCATCTGGCTTCCTGAGGGGAGGGTGTACAGGCCCAATATTGGCGCCGAGAGAGGGATTTGAACCCCCGCGTCCAAGGGACAGTGGATTTCGAATCCACCGCAATACCGGGCTATGCGATCTCGGCAACGGTCCATCGACCATCGAATTAGACATAAGCCTGTTTAGCCTCCGACAACACATGATGGTCACTGTCAAACATGACGATGGGGAGCATGTGTTGGAATTTCCCAAGCCCGTGTTGATTTCCGAGGTACTCCTTGAACTAGGCATCCATGCGTCGACCGTGCTCGCTGTACATGAGGACACCATAGTCCCCCATAACTCGAGGATCGACGGGGATATTGAACTGGAGCTGATCACCGTCTCCTCAGGCGGATGATTGCAGGGGGTTGAGCCCCTTGTCGAATACAGTTCCGTCCCGGAGGTCGAGACTCTCTTTGTCTGGATAGAAGGCCACGCCGGTTCCAATGAGTTTCCCCTGCTCTCCGTCCCAGTGCACATACGACCCCTCCCACATGCCTAGGACAGGCGTGTCATGGAGCATGTGGTATTCCGAGATCCTCTGTGCCCGTGACTCGCCGTAGTGGGGGTGCTGATCGCCTTGGTGAGTGAATGTAATTTTCCCGGGGTAATAGTGTGGGTTGATCTGGAACGGAACGATGCCTAGTGAGTCAAAGGTTTCAGGGAGCACGATCGGCATGTCGTTCGTGGTCATCATGGTTGGACAAGCCACGTTGCTACCTGCGCTCACGCCTACGTACGGCATGCCGTTCTTGACAGACTCCTTAATCGCCTTGACGATACCCAGTTTGTGAAGTTCTTGAATCAGTAGGAATGAATTCCCGCCTCCCATGTAGATTCCGTCAACGTCCTGTATCTGATCCTCCGCATGGCTTTGATCGATGAGCACAAGATTGGACTCATTCATGCCCAACAGATCCCTCATCTTGATGACCCTGTCCTGGTGATTTGCAGTCGCCAGTGGGATGAATAGAATCCTGCTGCAACCCTCAAAATGCCCGGTCAGTAGACCTTTGAACCTCGCGGTTCGGTCCGCAGTGCCAATTCCACCACTCCCGAGAAGGACCCTCATGTCAACCCTCAAACATAGAGGTCACCTAGACCAGGCTCCCCGATTAACTCGGCGACTGCAGATTCAGATATCCCTACGGACTCCAGCAGTTCGGATGCAATCTGCTGTGTCCTGTCCAGACTCAAAGCGACGGCTGTACCGAACTCCTGTTCGATGAAGCGTGAGAGCCTCTCGGCTGCAGCAGCATCTGTCGCACCGCCCACGGTCTCAGCTACAAAGCCCACAACATCCACTCCGTACAAAGGAGCCATTGATATCAGTAGCCCAGCCAGGCCTATCATTCCCGATTCTGGTTGATCAGACTTTACGCGTAGCCCCCTTTCTCCTAACCGCTCCTTGATCTTCAAGTCTGAGCACACAATGTGAATGTCCTTGGACTCAGGGGGCATTGCCAGTCCCGCAAGGACATAGAGTGGGGACGTGCTGTGTTCATTCAGCGTTTCTAGTATCTTTTCTGACATCTCATACTGCCCTGAGGCAGTCATGGGTTGGGCATTGGAACCGATGCACAGGATGTTGGAGTCTCCCAGGTTGACGGAGTGCATGGAGATATGGGATGGCCTTAGGATTCCATCTGATCCTAAGGTTGCATGAGGAGGCATATCTGGGTGCAAGAACATGGCAATTAACTCAGATTGATGGGTCGAGACGAGGCCGTCGACGATCAGCTTCCCAACATTGCCGATCCCTGGCACTGCCTCCAATACAGCCGTGTGCAGGGGGATCTCCTTGAGCCAATGGACCTTGGTTCTGTTCACTCCTCTTCCTCCCCTGCATGACGTGGGGTGGGAAGTCCATCGACCCACTCCTCTGTCCCCCAGCCCTCTCTCGTTCTGCGCCTGTCTCCTTGGGGGTCTTCCGGGGAGTACTTCAATGGCGCCACAGCCACACGGGTAGCCCCACAGTCACACACTCTCTTGAAGCCGTAGGAGTGACATCCAGGGCATCTCTGCAACTTTGATCTTGGCATGCGCGAGCCAAATACCGATGCAACTGGTCCTTGAAGTAATACGGTTATCAGACCCTATCAGCAGCGAATTTCCCATCAAAGGCCGCCATCTCAGACTGAGCCGCCTCAACGCAAGCCTCCCAGGCTGATTCAGCTGAGTTGTAATCGGGTCCTTCGATCTCGACTCTATAATTAGGGGCCCCGTCGTAGTGGCATGTGAGTGTCACCTCATCAGCTGAACTGGCGCTTTCCTCGGCTTTCTCCAGGACTTTCATGATCCCCGCAACCCCCTCGCTGGACCAGATCTCTATGTGGAAACTGCCCTTGAGTTTCACCGACTCGGGGACTATGTTCTCAACGGCTAGTTCCACGATGGTGGTGGTCCAATCACCTGAGAAGCCGGCATTGGAGAGGGAATCAGGGTCGCCGGCTGCCTCTTCTAGGGCGCCATAGAGGGAGCCGAAGGCATCAACGAGGTCGTCAGACTTGGAATCGAGCTCGTCTTCGCTCCATTTGACCCTCTCGGCAGCCACCTTCATGATCTGCCCTGCTCGTTGCTCGTTCTTCCAGAACTGGAGAGCATCTCGACGCCTTTCGTCAGAGACTGATTTGATGGAGAGGTCAATCCTTCCTCGGTCCTGTTTGACCCCAATGGCCTTGGCTACAACTCTCTGCCCCTCCCTGAGGTGGGATCTGACAGATTTGACCCATCCTGCGGCGACCTCGCCGATGAAGACGAAGCCCTCGACCCCATCAAGGCCATCTATCTCTAGGTAGGCCCCTTTGTCGCTGACTGACTTGACAATGCAGACGAGCAGGTCGCCTTCTTCTGGCCATGTTTGTTTTCTTGCCAAGATTCGTCCCCCTTTACTCGAGGACCTCGACGATCGTGCTCCCTACTAGATCGGCTTTGCCCCCCTTGGGTTTCGCAAGCGTACTTCCGCAGACGGAGCAGGAGATTTCTGACGAGGCTTTGCTGAATATTATCGTTTCGTTCCCGCAGTCCTTACAGCTCACCTTCAGAAAGTCCGATCCTGACATCTACGTTCACCTATCCACCAGTTCGAACTTCTTCGCTCTCTTTGCTGCGGGTTGATGTGCCTTCCCCGTCTCAGTGCATCTGTAGAGCAGGTTCACTCTCTTTGTCGGTTTCTCGCCGGAGGGCTTTGGCCGTGGGAAACCCCTGTATCCTGCAGTCACTCTTCGGAATCGCCTTTGACCCCATTTCAATTCGCTGGCGCGGCGCTTCTTGACGCGCTCGACTGTGTGCTCAGTGTGCTTCCCAGCAGACGGACTGTAGCGCATAACTTTCCTCGGGCGCTTCACCATCTGTATCACCAGCGAGCCGTCCACCAACGGTCCCTATTTGAGTGTGGCGATAGCGGAGGCCGTCTGAAACCAATCGAAATCCCCGGCTGATTCAAGCCCTACGACTCATCCCGTGCCACATGAGCACACCATTGCCGGCCATTATCGGGGGCGCGATATGCGTCGTATCCCTCTCATGGAACAGGATGGGGCCAGCATACCGTAGAAGGAGAATCGCCTCATCAACTTTCATCATTGGGTTGATACTTATCTTCTCATGGGATTTTGATATCAAAATTACAGATGATTTCTTGTGTGGTTTCTACGACTCCTGTGGTACATCGGACTTGTCATTGGTACTGAGGTACACGGTGATCTGGCTGGCATTACTGGTCTCCGGTGTCGCTTTGGCTCTAAACGGGGCTGGCTCCTATGGGGGTTATTCCATCCCCAGTTTGTCTGTTGGTTGGATCATGATGCTGGCTTCGGTGATCCTATCACTTGTATTCCACCCAAGCGGGCTGCTGACCGTGGACACACTGATCAAATCCCTGCCGGTCATAGTTGGAATTATGATCGGACTTCTGGCCATCATCGGTCTCACAGCCCTGTCTGAAAATTTTGAACCCCCCCTTCCGCCTGCCCCCGGCTTGGATGATGATGAGAGGGATGTGATGCTGTCTATTCTGGCAAAACACATAGGTGGTGGTGGAGAATGACTCCTGCCCCCTTCTCGAGTTTCATCGTTGGTTATTCGATCATAGCACTGGCATTTTCGATCCATCTGTTTGCGACTTACAGATCGGGATCATCCTCAAAAATCCTGATTTTGACCTCACTACTCAACACCGCGTTGTCCATTTGGCTCTCATCGCGGCTCCCTAATGACATCGTTCAAGGATCGATCAGTGCCACCTTCTCAATGCTATCATTGAGCTCCCTTCTTGCCTCATTTGTGATGCTGAAGATAACCATGAACAGGGTCCCGGGTTCATCGTGATTTGATATTGAGTCCAGTGATAACCCTCATAACATCGAGGTAGGTCGCGCGAGCATCGAGGAGGGCTTGGCATGTCAAAGGGAACACCCAGCATGGGAAAGAGGCAGAAGCAAACGCACATCCGTTGCAGGCGCTGTGGCAGGCACTCCTATCACAAGTCCAAAGCCGTCTGCGCTTCCTGTGGGTTTGGGAAGACAGCAAGGATGCGCGGCTACAGATGGGCCAAGAAGAATCGGCGCATGACTGACTAACTCTGCGTCTTGGGGAATGCCTAAGTTCCGACGTCACCAGAGTAGTGTGTTCACCATGTGCGGCATACTGGGAATTGTCGGGGTGCTCGAGTCTACCATCTCCCCAACTCTGTATGATGGCTTGCTTGTTCTGCAACATCGCGGTCAGGACGCTGCGGGAATACTTACTAGCACCCCATCGCGGGTCTACCATCGCAGGGCAAATGGCCTTGTCCGTGACGTCTTCCAGCTAAAGCACATCGAACTCCTACAGGGATCTATGGGTATCGGCCACGTCAGGTACCCCACAGCCGGTAGCAGCTCCGCTGCCGAGGCCCAACCCTTCTACACCAATTCTCCCTTTGGACTGAGCATAGCCCACAACGGGAACCTAACCAACTCAGATGAACTCATTGAGGATCTGCAAAGAAAGGATCACAGGAGAATCAACACGGATTCCGACTCTGAGGCACTCTTGAACCTCTTTGCGGCGGAACTACAGAGGGCCGTAGCAGATCGAGGTGGTATGGATGCGGGATTGGACGAGGATTCGGTGTTTTTGGCTGTTGAGAGGTTGCACAAACGTGCAGTCGGCTCATTCTCCGTTGTCGCGATGATAACCGGATGGGGCGTAGTTGCGATCAGGGACAAGAATGGAATAAGGCCATTGTGCATGGGCTCAAGGGAAGTCAAGGGCAAGACTGAGTGGATTTTCGCATCTGAGAGTGTGGCCCTAGACGTACTGGATTTCAAGTTGGAGCGGGATGTGGCGCCGGGCGAGACCGTCATAATCAGGTCCAATGGAGCTTTCAGCTCAAAGGTTACCGCACCAAACGGAGAACATCGCCCTTGCATCTTCGAACATGTTTACTTCTCCAGACCAGACTCAACCATCGACGGAATCTCCGTCCATGGTGCGAGGCTCAGGATGGGGAGGTTGCTGGGGGAGAGAATACTGGCGGAGAGGCCGTCCCACGAAATCGACGTCGTGGTCCCAGTCCCAGACAGCGGAAGAATCGCAGCATTGGAGATGGCAAGAACCCTGGGCGTGCAATACCGAGAGGGTTTCGTCAAGAACCGATATATCGGCAGGACATTCATCATGCCGGGCCAGAGTGTCAGGAAGGATTCCGTGAGGAAGAAATTGAACACTATTGAGGGCGAATTCAAAGACAAGAACGTCCTGATAGTGGATGACAGCATCGTTAGGGGAAATACCTCCAAGAGAATCGTAGAAATGGCAAGGTCGGCTGGTGCGAAGAATGTCTTTTTCGCCAGCTGTGCCCCTCCTGTGATCCATCCAAACGTGTATGGCATTGACATGCCAGCGAGAGAGGAATACATCGCCCATGGTCGATCTGTCGAACAGATTTGTGAGGCCGTCGGCGCGGATTGGATGGTATATCAAAGACTTGATGATCTCATTGCAGCATGCACCGGAGACTCCACCAATGCTGTGACGTTCGATTGCTCATGCTTCGATGGAATTTACATTGCAGGTGCAATAGACGCCACCTATCTCGACAGGCTTGAAGCCAAGAGAAAGGATGGGGCGAAGGAAGCCCAGCAGGCAACGCCATAACTGTCGAATGATTATCAATAACCTACTTCTGGATAAGACCGTGGTGAGGACTCTCGATGCCATTGAGAGACTTCTTGGCCCCTCGGAATCGATAACGTGCATTGACGCGATTCCATCGGGAATTGCTTTTTTGGACAAGGGCCGAGAAATTAGCACCTTGCAAGTCGGCGACGGAGTCACCATGGAGATTAGCATGGATCGGGAGGTTAGCTGCTTCACTCACGACGGAATCGGGTTCCTTACCGGAGATCAGAATGGTCGAATCAATCACGTATCCGAGTCTGGCCTCGAGGAGGTCTTGAACCTCGGAAGCCCGATCTCGAAGATATTGGGCGGTAGGGGCTGTGCTTGGGCTCTGGATGAGGCGGGATCCGTCACGTGGTTTGACAAATCAGGGAAATACAAGCGTATTGAGGGCATTGAGGAGATTTCAGACGTATGCCATCATGGTCATGAATTAGCAGCAATGGGCGTTTTTGGAGGACTCTACATCATCAAGGAGGGTTCTCTTATCCACTCATCCGTGCCTGACGAAGGTCTAGCAGAAATTGCTGGCCCATCCGTATTCATGCCATCTGGAGTATTGGTCACGTATCGAAGGTCTCTAGACGAGATGAGCGATGACAGGCCAGAGAATAGGATAGAGTGTTGGAGTAGCGATCGTGGGCGCATATACACACACGAGGTTGACAACCCTGTTGCATCAATAGCCGCCCACGAAGGAGGGGTTGTCATCGGGGACGAGATGGGCGTAATCACATTCCTAGAGGACGGCGGCCCTCTGAGGAAAGTAAAGGTCGATCACCAGAAAATAAATCTCATTTATACATCGGATGATATTACTCTCGTAGGATCATGGTTCCATGTCTATGGGGTCCGACAGGGGGAGGTCATGTGGAAGGCCGAGTTAGATGGCATGCCCTCAACCTTCTCTAGGTTAGACGATGGCCGATTTGCCGTAGTGTGCGAGAACCCCTCAAATAATCACATCTCGACATTCGCATTGGATCCTCATGGGCTTTTAATTGAAGATCCTGCGGAAGACTATGAAGTCGATGAAAGGGAGAATTTGATTTACGAGCCTGAGCCTGATTCTAGATTTGAGCACACCCCTGAGGAGACTTCTGAACTACTGAGCCAAATGGCAATCGAGGTCTCCCCTGGCGCTATCGAGGAGGAGGAGTCTGACCTTTTGGTGGAGCTGTCATCCACGGCGAAGAAAATCAACCTGCCCCCTGTTGCGGACGCAGGTGAAGACAGGACCCTGAAATCAGACTCTGATGGCACTCTGGTTGTATTGCTGGATGGTTCAGGGTCCTACGATCCGGATGGCGAAATCACGATCTGGGAATGGATTGATGAGAAGCAACGTGTGATTGGCACATCATCGTCCATCAGGGTAAAGCTCAATCAGGGGACACATTCCTTCACACTAAGAGTCACTGATGATAAAAACTCAACTACAATGGCCATTGTGACGATCAGAATTACCTGATTGATATGATCTCAGTGCCGCTACTGAGGCCCAACGGTCAAGAACCACCGCCTCCGCAAGTCATTACGGTAGTTATCATGGGCGATTCCATCCTGAAACTCGATGGTAAAACAGCACTGGTGTTCGGGGTGGCCTCTGAAGAGAGCATCGCCTATGCTATCTGCAAGAGCCTATCGTCTGCAGGCTGCAACCTTGTGCTGGGGTTCCAACCAAGGTTCAGAAGCAGGATACAACAGCTTCTCCCAACTCTGCCAAAGAACACTCAGATACACCCTATCGATGTAAATATGCCAGACTCAATATCAGATTTCTACAAATCATGGCAGGCGGAGTCCCCGGATCAGAAGGCCAACATCGTGATCCATGCCATCGGCTTCGCTCCTAGGGAGGCCTTCGACAGAAACCTACTCTTCGTGGACAGCGATCCGATTGATACCGCTTTGAGGATCAGCGCTCATAGCCTTCAATCCATACTCAGAAGCGGCCTCCCCCATTTGGCACCCGCATCCTCCACCATTACACTGACCTATGCCGCGAGCACGAGACACGTCCCCAGTTATGGCCTCATGAGCATAGCAAAGGCCGCCCTAGAGGCGTGGGTTCGCGAGATTGCTGCAAGATTGGGGCCAGATGGACATAGAGTGAATGCCATTAGTGCTGGCCCCATCAAAACCCTGGCTGCATCTGGGATCCCAGGCTTCGAGGGAATTTTGGACCACGTTGAGAGGAACTCCCCCCTCAGGAGGAACATCGACCAAATGGATGTCGCAGGAGCAGCGACCTGGCTGGCCAGTCCATTGTCGTCGGGAGTCACCGCCCAGGTAATCCATGTGGATGGGGGATACAGTTCCACCATGGTACCGGAAGATGTGAACAGGTGAAACTCAGATGACCAATTCCAAAGATGAAATTGGAACTTTCGAGCCGATTGCGATTGTCGGGCTCGGAGCAATCCTGCCAGACGCGCCAGACGTCTCTACCTTCTGGAAGAATGTGATCTCGGGCGAAGTATCAATACGAAATCTCCCAGAAGATCGTTGGAGGTCCGAAGATCACTGGGAGGCAGGTGGACCAAAGAACATCTCCGAGGGCAAGACCTACAGCAAGATTGGAGCTTGGGTTCACGAATACGAGTTTGACTGGAAGAGATGGAGGATACCCCCTGGATCCCTGCCGCAGATCGACCTTTGTCAACAATGGGCCGTCAGTGTGTCTGCCGCTGCGTTGGAGGATGCTGGATACCTCGGTGATGGCGCTACTTCGAATTTACCTAGAGAGAAGACTGGGGTCGTCTTCGCAAATGCGCTGGGGGGCGAGAACCGAACACGGTCAACAGAGAGGGTGCTGATCGACAGGTACCAAAGGCACGCAAAGGAAGCCGGAATATCAGATGATGCCTTTTCTAGGTTCAAGACCTCATTGCTTGATGGAGCACCGAGGGTAGACGAGGACACAATGCCCGGTGAGCTAGCCAATGTTGTGGCGGGGAGGGTAGCGAACATGCTAGACCTAAGGGGCCCTAATTTCACCACTGATGCTGCCTGCGCCTCGGCGATGGCAGCCGTCATGGATGCCTGTCACCTCCTCCACAGTGGCCAAGTAGACGTCATGGTAGCAGGAGCTGCAGATCGAACAATGGACCCTGCCACCTTTGCGAAATTCAGCGCGATTGGGGCGTTATCAGCGACAAGGTCGGTGCCATTTGACCGGAGAGCCGATGGCTTCGTTATGGGGGAGGGCGCAGGTGCTTTGGTCTTGAAGAGACTGAATGATGCTATCAAGGCAGGCGACAAGGTGTACTCCGTGATCAGAGGGATAGGCGCCAGCAGCGATGGCCGTGGAAAGGGGATTACCGCACCAAGCCAAGGCGGACAGGTTCTAGCAATCTCAAATGCATACAGTCAAGCAGGGTATCCTGTATCCAGCGTGGAACTGATAGAGGCCCATGGAACCAGCACATCCGTCGGTGATGCCACCGAGTTGGCGTCACTATCCTCCGTGTATGGCCAGTCCAACATGCCAGGTACCGTTGCCGTGGGGTCAATTAAGTCACAGATTGGGCACCTGAAGGCTGCTGCAGGTTTGGCGGGCATACTCAAAGTAGCGTTGTCCCTTCATCATCGAACGATACCGCCCTCGGCAGGATTCGAACAGCCGAATGAAACCGTCCCATGGTCGGAGGTACCATTCTATGTCCCCACTGTGGCAGGGGATTGGCCCCAGCCAACTGACAATCCACGCAGAGCAGGTGTGAGCGCGTTTGGATTCGGGGGTACGAATTTCCACGTCGCCCTCGAGCAATACCACCCCGAAAAGCACTCGAAACTCTCAGCAACGTGGAGATCGAGAAAACACCACCATGCAGAGGGAGGCGATGCCCATCGACCGACATCACTCAGTTGGGCGCACCTCAAGGCATTAGAAGGCGGAGTATTACTTGTCAACGGAAACTCCGAGGAAGCGCTCCTAGAGAGACTTGGTGAGATCTCCGCAGAACTGTTCGACGGAACCCCGACCTTCGATGACCATCCCACTGGGAAGAGACTTTCAAGGGCCCTCCCCCGGTCCTCCTTGGGTTTCAAACCCGAGGGAATCAGGCTCTCCATAGTTGCGACCAGTTGGCCCCAATTAGAAAAGAGAATAGCCTTGGCCAAGGAAGGAATTGCCGACTCGGGGAGGCACTCATTCCTGAAAAGTCAACAGATACACATCGAAGATGCACCTCTGGACCCCAACGCCAAATTAGCACACATGTACCCCGGCCAAGGCAGCCAATATCTCGGCATGACTCTTGATCTGGCACAGAGGTACCATGTCGTGGCATCCACCTGGAAGGAGGCCGACGAGATCATGACTCCGATCATTGGAGAGCCTTTGTCTGGAATTGTACTGAACAACAATCTCAGTGGAGCAGATATGGAAAAGGCTCAATCCAGGCTGACCCAAACAGAGTTCACACAACCGGCCATGCTAACTGCGGACCTCGCTATTGACCGTCTCTTGGCTGATCACAAAATCTTCCCTGATATGGTCGCAGGACACAGCCTTGGCGAATACGCAGCACTGATGGTCTCGGGCATCCTCAGTTTCAGAGATGCAATGAGCGCTGCGGCAGCCCGTGGAACTGAGATGGGCTCCGTGGAGGTACCTGACAAGGGCCTCATGGCCGCGGTTGGAGCCCCAGCCAGTAAGGTTGAGGAGGCGCTTCGGTCGGTAGATGGTTACGTCATCGCGGCGAACAGAAACAGTCCTGTCTCGACGGTCATTGCCGGCGAGACCGATGCAGTACAATCCGCGATCCACATTTTATCGGATCTGGGAGCCACTGTGATCCCACTTCAGACGAGCCATGCATTCCACACAGACATTGTTTCGCCGGCCAATGCCCCTCTTCGTCGATTCCTAGAATCGATCGACATCTCCCTACCGATAATCCCGGTCACTGCGAACGTCGATGGCACATTCTATCCCATGCATTCTGACAACCCTAGGGAATCGATACTGGAAAAGTTGGCCCCACAGATGTCATCGCCCGTCAATTGGATCGATCAAGTCGAGACGATGTACGGCGCAGGAGCCCGCATCTTCCTCGAAGTGGGCCCCAAACGAGCTCTGTCTTCAACCGTTGCTGCCATTCTTGGGGACGATGCGAAGACATCATCAACAAATCACCCCAAAGTCGGCGGCATTGCCACTTTCCTCGACTCAATCGCGTTTCTGGCGATCAATGGGAAGATGCCGATAATCGACGAATGGGGCAAAGGGCTGCTCTCACCTGAGTTTATGGAACCCCCAAACGACACCGATCTCGCCTCTGTTTCCGAGAATCTCGAGGCACTCAGAACGAGATCAAGACCATTGCCGTCGAACTCCTCCTCAGCTAGCCCCCATGGAAATAGTCGCCTTGTTCGTCCCATACCCGAGTCGATCCAATCAGAGAGGATTGTCTCAGACATATTGGCCAAAATAACAGGTTATCCAAGTTCCGTCTTGACTGGAAACGTCAGCCTTGACGAGATAGGAGTAGACGAATCAAGAATACGATACGTTCTGGATGAGGTAGGCCATCCAGACCTAGTTTCCATATCAGGCCCCGGCTCATTCTCAACGGTCGCAGACATAGTACAGGCAATCTCAATCGAACCTGAAAATCGCTCCAATACCTCCGATGCGAACCCAGAGCCTCCTGTCGTAAGCGGGATTTCACTCGGGGTTCCTGGCATGGACGAAGTTTTCGATGACGGTGTTTGGGAGGCCATCTTGGAGGGCAGGAACCTCATCTCTGAGATTTCCAATGATATGAAACAGAAACTCGTAGACCAAAAAATCGTTCGATTGGTTAAGAGCGAGGATGGAACATCCAGGCTGGTGCCTGCTGATACTTTCGAGAAAGTTCCACAATTGGCAGGAATCGGAGGAAGGTTTGACCTTACGGAGCAATATGGGATCGACAAGAAACTGGTCGAGGCCTTCGACATTGCGACCTCATTGGCATTTGCCTCTGGCTTGGAGGCCCTCAAGGACGCAGGATTACCATTGTTGCCAGTAGAACAGTCCAACAGCAGTGGCCTACGTGTCATCCGGGGGTGGAACCTTCCCGAGCATGAGAAGGACAGAACTGGCGTGATCTTCGCCTCCGTATTCCCAGGGTTGGAGAAGGCGATAGAACACGTTCTACACAGGAAATCGCCAGAATATGATCAATTCGACAGGAAGTACCTGCTCCAGGTCCTATCAATGGGGCATAGTCAATTTGCTTCATGGATAGGGGCCAGAGGGCCAAATCTCGCGATCAACAACGCCTGCGCCTCTACCCCGGCCGCATTTGCAATAGCAGAGGACTGGATGGCAAGAGGAAGATGTGATAGAGTAATTATCGTCAGTGGTGACGACTCGACATCCAACACCCTGATGCCCTGGGTAGGCGCTGGTTTCTCTGGGGCAGGAGCCCATGCGATGGGCGACGATGTCACGCAGGTCGCCCTGCCTTTCGATGCACGTAGACACGGGATGCTTCTAGGAATGGGGGGCGCGGGCTTCGTACTAGAGAGGCAAGGAGACGCCAGAGAGCGGGGAGTCACCCCATATGTAGAGGTCCTCGGCGCGGAGATCGCCAATAGCGCATTCCACCCAACGAGGCTCGACACGGATCATGCAGCCTCGGTCATGGAGTCATTCGTTGGTCGTATGGAACGCAAATGGAAGATCGGCAGAAGTGAGATGGCCGATAGAATGACATTCATGTCACATGAGCCCTATACTCCGCCTCGGGGCGGTTCTGCATCAGCAGAAGTCAGCGCTCTCCGCCACGTCTTCGGGGACAAGGCCCAGGAGATCCTCATTACGAACGCGAAGGGGTACACCGGCCATCCGATGGGCGTGGGATTGGAGGACGCTGTGGTAATCAGGAGCCTTGCTGCGGGAATCTTCCCGCCGGTCGCGAACTACGAGGTTGAAGACGAAGACCTCGGCAGCCTCAACATATCGAAGGGAGGGCCGAAGGACATAGATCTCGCCCTCAGGCACGGTGCAGGTTTCGGTAGCCAGATTGCCCTGACATTCCTTAGGAAGATCGCCGTATCAGACACAAAGAGATTCGACCCCGACAGGATAACTCAATGGGCATTGAGGGCCAGCAGGGGTAAAGATGTGAGCCTGAGGGTATTACACCGGAAGCTCGTTGCCTACGTCGATGCTGACGATGATCTGGTCGGGGGGATCGTCGGAGAGTTGTATGATCCGCCGAGGATGAAGTCAACACCCCCTTTGAAGGATCACGCTCAAACTCCCCCCAAGGACTCAACAGGATCAATTCCAGTGGAAAAGAATGGGGCAATCAGCCCCGAGAAACCGGCTAGGCCAACTCCCTCGCCCCCATTAATTTCCACTGATGAGGTCAGTAGGGGGGTGCTTGAGATAGTCTCTGAATCGACTGGCTACCCAGAGGAATTCATCGAGTTCGACGCGGACATGGAGGGCGAACTCGGAATTGACTCGATTAAACAGGCGGAGATAATGTCTGAGATCCGTGATCGATACTCGCTCCCGCTCGATGAGAGTTTCCAGCTAAGGGACCACCCAACGATTGGCCACGTGATCAGATACATCGGCTCATTTACCGATTCGAACGATAGCGGGAGGCCGTCGGAAGAGTTCGACCAATCAGCGGGAGAGTCGGAGGGCGGGAAGATGGAGATGCAACCTCAGCCCGAGGATGGAGCCCCAAATTACGAAATCCTCTCATCGATACTCCCGATCGTAGCACAACACACGGGATACCCCGTTGAATTCCTTGAGACCGACGCAGACATGGAGGGGGAGCTCGGAATAGACTCGATCAAACAGGCGGAGATAATGTCTGACATCAGGGCACAATTCAACTTAGAATTGGATGAGGACTTCCAGATCAGGGATTACCCGACTCTGGGGCACGTAGCAAACTATGTCGCAGGATCGACAGACTCATCGGCAAAGAGTGGAGAGTCAAGAGAACCCCAGGAAGAGGAAAATCCACCCGCGCCGATATTCAGACATGTGGTTGTCACAGAGGCGATGGGAGATATCGAAATCCACCAGATCCCACGATTGGTATTGGTCACGAGAGACCCACTTGGACTCTCAGAGTCGTTGGTTGCACGAATAACCAGAATGGGGGGCGAAGCGAGGATCATCGAGGAGGATAGCCTCTCAGACGAGGAAATTCAAGACGCCTGCATTGTCCAAATGTCCTCCCTCGGGGCTAAGGGATCTCTCTATACCGATCCGTCTCCAAATCACTGGACGATTGAGACCTACAATCTGTTGAAGAAAGTAGACAGCCTCCCCGATGGGGCTGTTCGTAGGATAGCAACGTTGACCTCGATGGACGGCTCCCATGGTATTGAGGGGGGTGATTACAATTCATCCGTCGCTGGAATCCACGGGGCAGTCATGAGCTTCGGCTGCGAGAGGCCGGAATT
>DAZE01000012.1:820-155724 GCA_002507175.1 Euryarchaeota archaeon UBA558 | reverse complement strand
CTTCTTTCGCCACTTCCAGCGTTGATTACCCGCCTTCTTCCAAGCCCGGGAGCCACGCTTCATGGGCCTCGCCGACTTGCTATCCGTATATGACGCATTCGGATGGGTTCATGCGTTCAGAAGGTCATCTACACTTGAGACATTTGCTGGGACTTCAGTCTCAGTAACACTTGGTGAGACTCCTGTCTGGACCACTATTGTCTGTGAGGGCGACTCGGGGTGATCCGTTCCACCTCTGACAAACCTGCCGATTCTAGCAGTGACGCTCAGAAATAGATACAGGCCAAGGACAAAACCGCCAGAAGCCGCGATTCCGAAGGAAGTCGCTTTGTATTTGATCAGCCGAAGGTCTGTCTCTTGATCGATGAAGTCCCCGATCCCCGTGAGCATCATGTAAGCGTAAAGTCCTCCTCCAAAGGCGCCGATGCAAATCCCCATCAGCATCGAATTTTGTATAGTCCTAGGTTGTGCCATGAATCTCTCCTGAGGCACTTCACACTTAATCCAATTCCCAATACATAGGGGTTTCATATTCTTGAAACCAAGTCATTGAGTACGGCTTTAGGATCAGTAGCCTTGGTGACTCCAGAAGCGAGAAGTACCCCTGATGCCCCCAGGTCTAGAGCGGCTGCAACATCAGCCCCGTTCTTCACACCTGCCCCGCATAGAACTTCTATTCCAGAGTCGATTTTCTTCACGATTTCAACGGAGTCTGAAACGATGGATGGATCTGCTGTGGTCACCGAGATATCTCCTCCAATAAGCTCGGGGGGCTCAACGGCGATCATCGGAGGGGCGAGATGGGCCAATGCCTCTGCTTCCTTAGGGTCTGCTGCACATGCGCACAATTCGAAGCCAAGTGGTAGGATGGCGAGTAGTTCGTCGACCTGTCCTAGGGGGACTTTCCTCTCTGCGTGATTGGCAAGTGTGCCGGTTGCGCCCCTTTCGATCGCGGTGCTTGGAAGGATGCGTCCTGTATTCGAGCCATGGCCCACGGGATCCAGATGTTGCGCCCAGACCTCTAAATCAGGTGCTACGGATGCTACAGGCCCGATATCCAAAGCAGATGCTGCCATGACCAACCTTGCGCTGGTGTCGATCGATTGCATCTGAATCGCCAGAGCCTCAGCGGCAATCCCTGATGCATTAGAATAAGTCTTACAGTTAATCACGATCAAGGGTGCGGTCATGGGATATGGTCTCGACTCCCACTTTTCTTGCTGTCGCCTTATTTTTCACTGATATTGCTGATTAAAACCAATGACCATATCCACGATGTGAGAGTTTGCGGGGACAGTCGAACCTCTGCCGATTAAGCAGTTATCCAGATAGGCGTTCTCACCTATCCGAGCACCATCCAAAATTGCGGATCGGTTCACTCGTATACCATCGCCTAGCTTGCACTCCATCCCCACTGCGCTATTTTCTATCCCTTTCTTGCTCATTTTTGGATCGGCGTACCAAGACGTTCCAACAATGCCCCCTGTAGTGAATGAGTTATCCTCTATCGCAGCCACCATGGCCTCAAGGTAGCTTGTTGGAGTTCCAGCGTCGATGAACCTCCCGGAGTAACGATGCCCCCCCATTCTTCCTGACTCTGCGACGCCTGGGAATACATCTCGCTCCATTGAGTGATACTCCGTGCTGAGGCCTTGTATCACCGATCTCTCAACGATGTAGCAACCTGCGTTGATCAAGTTGGAGTATGCCTCCTCCAACCTTGGCTTTTCCTGGAATCTCTTGATGAGGCCTTTGTTGTGATCGAAATCAGCGACTCCAAATCGGGTTGGGTCCTCAACTGGCCACAGAGAAATTGAGATCAATGCATTAGATTTCACATGATGTGACAGCATTTCCTCGACGTCCACAGTAGTGATTAGATCCCCGTTCATCACTATTGCCCTAGGGCCCCGGATGTGTTCTCTGCAGTTGGCGATAGCCCCGCCTGTTCCGAGAGGTTGGTCTTCTTCTACGACTACGACTTCAAAACCGGCGTCGAAATTGTCAAAATAAGCCCTCATCTGGTCGACCCCATAGCCTGAGGCGATAATCACTCTCTGGATTGTGTTTCGGGGCAATATGCGTATTGTGTGCTCAATCAGGGTCATGTCCAACAAAGGTATGAGTGGCTTGGGAACGGTATCTGTCCAAGGTCTCAGCCTTGTTCCAAAGCCGCCCGCTAGGATGACTGCATCCATGTTGATCCCTGCTCGACCTAGACATTATCCTTACCTGTCTAGATCTACGTAAGCGAACCGTTCAAGGGTGGCCAGCGAGACGGCGGGTTGGGAGACATGAACATACACGAGTACCAGGCCAAGCAGATGTTCAGGGACGCCGGCGTGTCGGTGTTGGATGGGCTGCATTGCAGAAATGTTGGAGAAGCGATAGATGCATATCGAAAACTTGGAGGTGGCGTTGTAGCCGTGAAAAGTCAAATACATGCAGGAGGGCGCGGAAAGGGAACCTTGCTTGATCCGAAAACCAGGGAAGTCATCATGGAGGGAGGGGTAAAAATCGCCTTTTCAGAAGATGAGGTCAGGGATTACTCAGACCGAATTTTAGGCAACTTGCTGATAACCAAACAGACGGGGGGAAGCGGCAAGTTGGTGACCAACTTGTATGTAGAATCTGGATGTGATATTGTTCATGAGTACTACCTTGCAATGCTAGTGGACAGGGGCTCTAATTCCCTGTTGGTTATGGCCTCTAGGGAAGGCGGCATGGACATCGAGGAAGTCGCTGAGACAAACCCAGACTCCATTCACAGGATCACGAGCAGTGGCAAATCGGGATTCAATAGAGACTCCTGCGTGGACCTCGGAAGCAGATTGGGATTGATCGGCCCCGCACTTGAGAAATTCACGGACATGGTCTCAAGATTGGGGTCTCTGTTCATCGAATCGGACTGCAGCATGATTGAGATAAACCCCCTCGTGGAGACTTCTGATCAGGATATTATCGCTCTTGATGCTAAGGTCTCTTTTGATGAGAACGCTTCATTCAGGCACCCAGAATGGGATGATCTGCGCGACTACGGAGAAGAGGAGGAGATAGAGCTCAGAGCAAAGAAAACGGGTCTTTCATACGTCAAACTAGATGGTGACATAGGTTGCATGGTCAATGGGGCGGGGCTTGCGATGGCCACCATGGATGTCATCAAGCTCTATGGTGGTGAGCCAGCAAACTTCTTGGATGTAGGGGGCGGTGCTGATGAAAATCAAGTCACAACAGCATTCAGCATAATTCTAGAGGATCCAAACGTTAAGGGCATACTGGTGAATATTTTCGGAGGCATAATGAGGTGCGATATCATCGCAAAGGGAGTGATCTCAGCAGTCTCCAGACTTGGCTTGGAAAGACCTCTTGTTGTAAGGCTCGCCGGCACCAATGTCGAGGAAGGCAAAGCCATTCTCTCAGAAAGTGGGCTAAACATTCACCCAGCAGACTCACTCGCTGATGGTGCGGAAAAAATCGTGAAATTGGTTAAGGGGGGAGCATGATGTCAATCTGGGTTGGAGAAAACGCAAGGGTGCTCATTCAGGGGATTACTGGGAACCAAGGTCGTTTTCATGGCGCGAAAATGGTGGAGTATGGGACTGAAATAGTCGGTGGCGTCACACCAGGGAAGGGTGGCTCTACCGTCACGCTACACAATCGTGACCTTCCCGTCTACAATACCATGAATGAGGCAATCAAATCAACTGACGCGGAAGTGAGTGTGATCTACGTACCACCGCCATATGCAGCCGCAGCGATAAAAGAGGCAGCGAAGTCATTCCATGACGTGAGAGGTGAGGGGTTGATTGTCTGCATAACAGAAGGAATCCCCATACTGGACATGATCGATGTCACATCAGATCTAGGACAGTATCCAAATATCAGATTAATCGGCCCGAATTGCCCGGGAATTATCACCCCAGGTGTCAAAGGGGGATCCAAAATTGGCATAATGCCAGGCCACATCCACCGGAAAGGTCGCATCGGCATCGTCTCAAAATCCGGGACCTTGACCTATGAGGCAGTAGCTCAGACAACCGGTATCGGAGAAGGTCAGACCACCTGTGTGGGGATCGGAGGCGACCCCATTCAAGGTACGGGTTTCATTGACTGCTTGGAGGCTTTTGAAAAGGATCCTGAAACAGAGGCCATAGTGATGATTGGGGAGATCGGGGGAACCGCCGAAGAAGAGGCAGCTGAGTGGATCAAAGCTAATGGGACCAAACCAGTTGTTGGATTTGTCGCAGGAGCCACGGCCCCGCCCGGGAAGAGAATGGGCCACGCTGGTGCAATAATTAGCGGTGGAAAGGGTACCGCGAAAGAGAAAATAGAGGCGTTTGAATCTGCGGGCATCCATGTTGCAAACGACCCATCTGTTATCGGTGAAGTACTCAAAATCGCCTTGATAGAGGCAGGCCTGCGGGAGCTGTAGATCAATCCCAAAGCCCCAACACCATTAACATAGCCTAGACTATGAGGAAGTACAGTGTCAGTGGTTGTGGACGAGAACATCGATCGGCTCCTCAAGGCCACATCAAGATCATTTTACCTATCCCTGCAGATCCTGCCTGGTCAAATCAGGGACCAAGTAGGCCTGCTGTATTTGCTCGCCAGAGTAGCAGACACTATTGCGGACACCGGAGAGGAATCGAACCTATTGCTCACAAGCCTCGAAAAATACAGAAAAGCGGTTTCAAATGAGTCATCTGCCATAGACTTGGGCGACATAGCCTCACTTCAAGCGGACCCAAGTGAGTCAGATTTATTGTTATCCGTCAATGAAGTGATAGAAGCATTTGGTCGAGTTGGATCTACCGACCGAGATGTGATGTTGGAGTGTCTTCTCACCATAATTAGTGGTCAGAGGCTTGACGTCGAGCGATTTGGCACGAGGGGGAGTAGTATTCTCTCCCTCCAAAATGACGATGAAATGGATGACTACACGTACAGGGTCGCTGGCTCTGTTGGAGAGTTTTGGACGCGCATGTCAATGAGCCACCTGGTTTTCCACGGACAGGATCCTGAAGAGATGTTGAGGTTGGGAATACGGTTCGGCAAGGCTCTACAGTTGATTAACATACTACGAGACATACCCTCTGACCTGAATATCGGAAGGTGCTACATTCCGTCTGTAAGACTCGCTGATCTAGGGATGAATGTGAGCGATCTCAAGAGTAAGCACTCCATGGAAAAATTCAGGCCCCTGTACACCGAATACCTAAATTTGGCATGTAAGTATCTGGACTCTGCAGGAGATTACATATCACTGATTCCCAGACAACATCGCCGGCTTCGGATCTCTTGCATGCTTCCTGTCATTATTGGTTGGAGGACCATTCGTTTGATGAGGCAGCAAAATGTTCTTGATCGTGAAGAAAGCATCAAGGTGGGCCGCAAACAGGTTGCTTCAATCTTGTTGAAGACCAGATTGGCTTCCAGATTTTCGAGTTATGAATCTAGGCTCATGTGGTCCGAGAGGGAAATGGCGCAATAGTACCTGGCGGGTCGCGTCCAAAGAACACAGAACTTCAAACGTATATTGCCCCACCAACACTCTATGACCACAGAGGGTGAAACTCAATCCATGAATTTGGATAGTGCCAGTCTCAGTGACATTATCCTAGATCAACAGGAGAAGGCAGACGTCCCGATTGAGAACATTAGATCCAAAGTGTCATTGACGCGGGATGCTGCGCGAGCCATATCAATAACGGCTTTTGAAACCCTCAGAGAAGGAGCCAAATTCATGGGAGTCATGGGCCAGAGAGGTGATTTGAAGAGTCCATTTGGCCATATTGACGCTTCCATATGGAAGGAAGGGGATCTACCAGAGAGAATGATCGAAGCATCCTATGAATACTGCGAAGAGCTCACCAGGATAGAGGCGGCGAATTTCTATCACTCCTTCAAGTACCTCCCAAATGACGTCAGAAGGTCAATCTGCGCTTACTACGCATTTTGCAGGAGGGCAGATGACATCGCTGACGGGGATTACACTGACCTTTTCCCAGGGGGCTCCGAAGATAGCCACGAATCAATCGACTACAGATCGGAGA
This sequence comes from Euryarchaeota archaeon UBA558, assembly GCA_002507175.1. GTDB lineage: Archaea > Thermoplasmatota > Poseidoniia > Poseidoniales > Thalassarchaeaceae > MGIIb-N1. The sequence continues at coordinate 149,668 of DAZE01000012.1, read as the reverse complement.
TAGAGAGGATAATGGGGGAGCCTGTGCTTGGCAGGGACACATACGACCAGAAGATGTCTCAACTCTTTTACTACCGAAAGAAGCTTTCCACGGCCTACACTAGCGTCACATCCACCGATCCTATTTTCATAGCATTGAAGGACACCGTTCAAAGATATAGAATTCCAAGATCACTTCTGGACGACATGATCAGCGGCATGGAAGACGACCTCCACAGAAACAGATTTGAAACGTTCGAAGACCTCTACGAGTATTGCTACAAAGTAGCATCAACAGTCGGATTGGTCTGCATAGAGATTTACGGATATGACTCACCAGAGGCAAAGGACGAGGCTGAAGCTTGGGGGATATACATGCAGCTTATCAACATCCTCAGAGATGTGGTGGAGGACTCCAAACGCGGCAGGATATACCTGCCGCTTGATGACCTAATACGCTTCGGAATTACAGAGGAAGACGTGCTGGGTGGTGAGAACCTTGTCAGGCATCCCGGATGGGAGCCATTCTGTAACTACTATACTCAAAGGGCCAAGACTTATGGGAGAGCAGCTAAGAGCCTGCTGGGTAGACTTGACAGGGAAATGAGGTACTCCCCTGCAGCCATGATGGCATTTTACGATTCGATTTTGAGGAAGATCGCGAAAAACCAAGGTGACGTTTTCACAGAGAGGATTCAACTATCCAAGCCTGAAAAAATTGGCCTCGCTGCTTGGGTTTACTTCCGCTATCGTTTCCTTCCAGTGTGATTGAAGAGCACGAAGATCTCAAAGGGCCATTGTTAGAGCGAACTGTAGGAGACTGGCGTGATGAGGGTCGCTGTTTTGCTCGAAGACCGATGCAAGCCAAACACACCGGCCTTTGATTACCTGATGAAATATGCAGGAAGCTGTGGACGTGAATGCATTCAATTTGAAGGAAATAAGTGCAAGATTCTGGAATCTGCATGTCCAGTATGTCTTAACCGGGCCAAGAGGTGTCCAGGAGACGCAGTGAAAATAATTAATCTCCCAGAGGAACTAGAGACAGATTTGACGCATAGCTACGGAGAGAACTCCTTCAGACTCTTTCGCCTTCCAGCACCAAGAGAACAGCAAGTTGTAGGCATCCTTGGCCCCAACGGGATGGGGAAATCTACCGCAATCAACCTTCTTTCTGGCTCCACGAGGCCGAATCTAGGGGACTGGCAAGATTTTGACAAAGAATGGACAGAGATAATTGCATCTTTTCCGAGAGGAGAGCTCAGGGACTACCTAGAATTGATATCGAAGTCAGAAGTAAAAATAGCGGTAAAGCCCCAGTATGTGGACAAGCTTCCGAAGCTGTGGGACGGAGAGGTAAGTGGTTTATTGCAGAGGGTGGATGATCGTGGCCGGTTGGAAGAATTCGCAGAGCTTACCTCAATCGAACATATCTTGGAAAGAAAATTATCCGGATTATCTGGTGGCGAGCTACAGCGAGTTGCTATCTGTGCAACTATCCTCAAAGAGGCAGATGTATACTTTTTTGATGAGCCGTCATCCTACTTGGACATACATGAACGAATGAGGGTAGTGAGCATCATTCAGAGCCTAGTAGAAGATGGAAAGAGGATAATCGTAATCGAACACGACCTAGCGATATTGGACGTCCTTTGCGACTTGGTTCACATAGTGTATGGGCAACGGGCAGCATATGGAATATTCACTCCCCCTAGAACGACTCGAACGGCGATAAATGCCTATCTCGACGGATATCTAAATGAGGAGAATGTCCGTATACGAGACAAGCCGATCTCATTCCTAAGAGGTAGGGTCCGTGGCGAAGAAGTCGGAGATACGATACTCCAATGGGGCGATATGAAAAAAGCGATGGGCTCCTTCTCTCTTGAGACCGAAAAGGGAGGAGTCAGGAGCGCGGAGGTGGTGGGGGTTGTAGGCCCCAACGCCACAGGAAAGACCACGATGGTTAGGATGATTGCGGGAGAGATCGAACCAGATGAGGGGTGGTGCACTATGGATGCCAAAGTCTCGTACAAACCTCAACACGTGAACACGGATTTTGACGGAACAGTCTCTCAGTGGCTAGATTCTGAGATCGGGATGACTTGGAGGAGTGGCGAGTTCAACACCCAAGTAATACGTCCATTACAGATTGACCAAATGGTTGAGCTACGTGCTCGAAGGCTCTCAGGAGGGGAATTGCAGGCTGTAAGCATTGCAATATGCCTGGGGAGAGATGCAGACCTGTACTTGCTCGATGAGCCCAGCGCACATCTGGACGTCAATGCTCGAATGGAAGCTGCAAAGGCGATTAGGAGAACCATGCTAGCCAAGGAGAAGGCTGCTATGGTAATCGATCATGACATCTATTTCATCGATATTGTCAGTGACTCCCTCCTTGTTTTCGAGGGTCAAGGAGGCGTACAAGGCAAAGCCCATGGGCCGCTCGGCCTTAGGCCCGGAATGAATCGTTTCCTCGAAGGAGTGGATGTGACCTTCCGCAGGGATCACGAGTCTCACCGCCCAAGAATAAACAAACCCGGTAGCAGAAAGGACAGGGAGCAAAAACGAGATGGGGAGTTTTTCTATGTCGACTAGGAGTTATCACACAGCCCGGAGGGGTCAATGGCATGTCTGACGAAATTGAAGAAGTAGAAACCGAGGGCCCAATAGACCAGGAGAACGATCAAGATTCAATTGAATCTCTGAAAAAGGACCTGCAATATGCTCTTGCGGAGGTCGCCAACATCAGGGCCAGGGCCGCAAAGGAAAGGTCCGAGATGATGAGATATGGTTCGAAAAATCTCGGATTAAGGATGATCGAGGTTTTAGTGAGTCTTGAGATGGCCATCAGTACAATGGATGAGTCCTCAGAGTCTGTCATTGACGGAGTCCGACTGACTGTCGAGAGTATGCGTCAGGGTCTTTCATCAGTGGGAATCACCCCAATAGACTTGGGCGGAAGGTCATTCGATCCCAGTTGCATGGAGGCAATAGCGATCGTGCCACCTCCAGATGGAGAGCCGTCCGGGACTATCCTAAATGTCGTAGAGAAAGGGTACATGATCCACGATAGGGTGCTCAGGCCTGCCAAGGTCATAGTCTCAGAGTGATTCTATGGAACTCTCACTGCGATCAGCTAGGAGTGTTATTTTCGCTTTTTTTTCTATTTGGATAATTGGAGTCGCCCTAATCAAAGTGGCTTCCCCTGCGCCTGATTTCTCGACCAAATTCCCTGATGAATGCTCATATGACTCCCAGAACTGCTCTGGATTCGGAATCTGGAATCATAGGACAGAACAAACTGGACCCCTGGTCTTCTCAGGAAGTATTGAGGAGGCCATGGACTCTGTCAAAGAATGGGCATCTGATCTAAACCGTGCCTCAATCATCCACTCTAACCTTACGAGCATACACATCGTAGATGTTACCCCTTTCTTAAGGTTCGAAGATGATGTCTTCATCCACATAGAATGCATGGAGGAGAATACTCTGATCCATGCCCGCAGCTCCTCAAGAGTCGGAGTTAGTGATCTCGGTGTAAATCCAGACAGATTGGATTCTCTGATATCACACTTGAACCTCAGTGGGTCCAGTTCACATGGGTGTTGATGATCAGAATACTGGACACCCATATAAATAGCCCAGGGAGGTGGCAAGGGGGATGACAATCAAGACGACTGCAATTCCACTTGTAATACTCTTACTGATAGTTCCAATCTCCGGATGTGTTGGCCAAGACGACCAAGCTTCGGAACAAGAAGAGCCGGTCACAGGCGATACCCCCACAACAATCGATGACACCGTGGATCCGGTGCCTACCATACTTGACGTTCCGAACGAAGCGGGTTGCGATAATCTAAATCCGCATCACTGCATGCTACCATTTCCCTCAGACGCCTTCTTGGTTGAGGATGCATCTACCGATACCGGATTTAGAGTCAACATCCCAAGCGGGATCATTCCTGCCTCGGGATCCACGGACCCTGTGGAAATCCCGAGGATAAACCAACTCGATGGGATGAGTACTGCTACTCAGATTATGACAACCTTCGACACAGTCCCCGACCTGGCGAGCGTTGCCTATCAGTACAACATAGAGAGGTCATTGGAACTTGACCATCCGACGATTATCTGGAATGTCGATGACAACCATGCTGTAGCACACTGGGCTGAGTTGGATGCAAGGGCCCAACCGGGGGAGCAAACGATACTACATCTCAGAACCGCGGCAGCGTTGGAGCACGACACGCGCTACATCGTCGTGGTACGTGGGCTATCTGACACAATGGGCAATGAAATTCAGCCAAGTCAGGCACTGCGAGCGTTGTTGGATGGGGAAATTACCGATGCTGAAGATGTCGAGTCAAGGAGATCAGCATACAACGAATACATTGCTGTCGCAGAGGACCACATGGGAGTCAACAAGAACGAGATACAGGCTCTATGGTCATTCCACACAGCGTCATTGGAGTCTGTGCTCGGCCCCGTACTCTCCATGAGGGATGATGCCCTTTCAAGAATCGGGGATGGATTGGGATGCACGGTCAACCCTGACGGAGTTGAAGACAACTACAACGGAGATGGAATGACCTACAGACGGGTAAAAGGGACATTCACTGCGCCCCAATACCTCCTAGAGGAAAGGGCACCGACACTTCTATCCAGAGATGATTCCCACAATCCCGTCTTCGTTGAAAACCGAGAGGTGCCATTCACCCTCATAATCCCGATGTCAGTCTACAACTCGTCTGAGCCAAGTCCCCTTACCGTGTTCGGTCATGGTTTCCTAGGAACTGGTGAGGGGCACGTCAGCAGTGGATTAAGAGCATGGGGCGAGATCTACGAGACTGCACTGTTGGCATCCGATTTCTATGGATGGAGTTCCGACGACAGGGATGGCATTTCTATGGGAATAATGAACGGGTACTATTTCACCCACCAATCTGACAGGCTCCAGCAGGCAATGGTAAACCACGTTGTAATGATCAGGACTTTCAAGGGAATCTGCTCTGACCTCCCTGAGATGATGGGCGATGGTGGGCGCTTGTTGGTAAACACATCTGATGTATACTACACGGGGTACTCACTGGGTGGTAACAGAGGGCCATCCCTGCTTGGATTGTCCCCCGATGTCAACAGAGGAGCGCTTTGGGTCGGTGGGGCGGCTTTCTCGCACCAGATAGAGAGATGCACCCAGTATGATCAATTTGATGACTTGATGGAGAGTGTAATCGGTTATCCATCTCAATTAGACAGGGCAGTTGTCATATCCCTGATTCAATCACTTTGGGATGCCACGGATACCAACACATGGACAACACTCTCAGAAGGCTGGGGCGATAGAATACAACCGTTCGAGATGATCTACATTGGATCGATTGGGGACCTGCAGATATCAAACATTTCAACCAGCCGTGCATTAAGAAATGCCGATGCGTCCATATTATCCAGCTCATCTATCCACCCCTATGGCCTACCCATCACAGAAGGTGGCGAAGGGACAACTGGAAACGTGGGCGTCTACTTCGACGGAGGATTCAGCCACGCTCCCGAGCAAAATCTTCTGGGCCAAGAGCCGCATCCAGCCCACAATTGGGTCGCAGGGGTAGATGCTGCACATCGGATGGCTTTCGAGTACCTCTTCAATGGCTATGTTGTAGACAGGTGCGACGGATCCTGCATCTATGATGCTGCTTAGCCGACTGGTTCACCGCCCTCGCCCATGAAGGCAAGCCTGCGAATCGCATCCATCTGGAGCATTTTCTCTATGACAGGCCCTTGGATGGCCTTTGTCAGGACTTCGTAAAGTGCCTGTTCATCAGAAATGGTCGACATCATCCGCATGGTCTCTCTGACTCTCCAACCAACTAACTCGCCTCTGTTGTGATAGTCCATTAGTACCACTTCCCAGCCAGAATTGGTGTAAAGTTCAGCTGTACGACCATCGGTTGTAACCAAGACACCTGGGCCCCCGTGAAAGTCCTCAGCATGTTGAACCCAGTTTGGCGGATCGTCGATATCTGGAACAGAAACTATCTCGCCAACTAGGCCAATGTCGTCCAGTGACGCCTCAAGCATCTCCTTCCTTTCCTCAAAATCCCAAGGATTTCTCAGGTTCTGAGGCTTGTTAGTCGATCCAACGGCAATTCTTAATTCAAGTTCTGGCCTGTTTTCAAGCCTCCAATTGTTTGCATCGATCAACAGTTGGGCGTGTCCCCTATGAACAGGTTGAAACCGCCCTAGAACAACACACGCTGAAGAAATGATTGGTTGTCCCATCAGACCCCTCCGCTGATTTCAGAGATTTGGACTCCATTCAAAGTCCAACCGGGGATTGGAGTCTGTTCAATGCCGAGCATGATACTTGGGCTGTTCTCCCTTATGGCCTTAGAAATATCATAGAGATCGGATGAATTACCCCTATGTGCCGACATGGTCGAGACCAGGTACGGATCCTTTTCGCTCTCTGAGGGAGCCCCGATTTCATCCCTCCTTGAGATCCAATCTCTTGTGACCGAGTCTATGTATTCGCCTCTACTGTAGGCCGATAGTGAGGAAGCGAAATCTTTCCACAGATCAGGAACTAGTATGTCGCTCAGGTCGATGGATCTAGAGACGTAGGGCTCCAAGTATAGATATGCCCTAGCATCCCAACAACTCCACTCTGCAGTTGAGGCCCACATGCAGAGGGAATAAACAGTCTGGGACCTTGCTTCCACGGGTTTGATATCGAATATTGATTGCATGCTGCTCTGTGAAGACGCATCCCAAGCGTCCATAAGATCCCCTTCAACATCCACGGAAAAAGGTCGATGCAGAGATTCTGTCGGATCCGGCCTAAGGTGTCTGAGTTCTTGTTTCTCCATCCCAATGAACAAGTCCATTGGCTTCATGGACAACAGGCTATCAAGTGAATCAGGGTCCACCAGCCTCATGACAACCCTCGCCATGGGTACGGGGTGTTGTATGACCGTTTGGTTCTATGGTGGTAATTGCATGGGCTGGCTTGAAGAACCACTGCCCTAACCCCTCAATGTAGCCATGGCAACCATCGAGGAGCAAATCAAATCCCTCGAAGAGGAGATCTCCAAGACAAAATACAACAAAGCGACCCAAGGACACATAGGGAAACTCAAGGCAAAGATTGCAGCGCTCAAAGAAAAAAAGGAGAAGGCACAGGCCAAATCAGGTGGGAGTGCTCCCGGGTTTGAAGTGAAGAAATCCGGCGATGCTAGCGTCGCACTCGTCGGATTCCCATCCGTTGGTAAGTCTAGCCTCATCTCACAGCTCACAGGTGCAGAATCAGAGGCTGGTGCCTTTGCCTTCACCACATTGACCTGCATCCCCGGTTTGATGGAGCACAAAGGGGCAAAAATACAGATCCTCGACCTCCCTGGCCTCATAAAAGGTGCAAGCGAAGGCAAAGGAAGAGGGCGTGAAATTTTGAACGTCATTAGGGGATCAGACATGGTGCTTTACGTCCTAGACCCATTCCAAGAATCTCATTTCAACGTACTCGATCAAGAGTTGTGGAGATCTGGTATGAGGTTGAATCAGCCTAAACCTCAGGTCTTTATCAGAAGAACTGATCGAGGGGGAATAGTAGTAAGATCGACCCTTGATCAATCGAATCTTGAAGAGGCTGATGTGCAGGATATCATACGGTCATTTGGAATTGTATCAGCAAACGTCGTCCTCAGATCAGATGCGACGGATGACCACATCGTGGATACACTTGCTGGGAACAGGGTTTACACTCGATCAGTGGTAGTAATCAACAAGGTCGATCTAGCAAACGAAGAAGATCTGAAAAGAGCGGAGGCAATGGTTCCGGAGGGTTGGCCTATATTGCGTGTATCAGCAAAAACAGGAGAGGGGATTGAGTCAATGAAGGATTTCATCTACGACAATCTCGGATTCATGTCGATCTACCTCAAACCACAAGGCCAGGAAGCAGACTTAGAAGAGCCGCTGATTGTGAAAGACGATTCTAGGGTAAGAGAGATTTGCGTCAAGTTGCATAGGGATTTTGTCCGGAAGTTCAGATATGCCAGAGTGAAAGGGCCTAGCGCAAAATTTGATTGGCAGCGAGTTGGGCTGGATCATACACTAAAGGATGGTGACCTACTCACAATCGTCACTCGGAGATGACTGTTATGGAGGAAGGAGCGTTCGAGCACAGTGGATTCATATCCAGAGCAGGGCTGAGGGGTCTTGTCGGACACGTGAAATATCGGGTACGTGCCCTTTCTGTTATTTTCCTTCTCGGGTTCGTAATTTCATATCCCCTGACCGAGAGGATGTTGCTCTGGGCGTCGGGGAATCCGGATTGGAGGCCCGAGGGAGTCGAGATAATAATTGTTCAACCCATGGAACTGATTTTGTTAAAATTGAAGATATCAGTTAATCTCGCACTCGGCGTCACCATACTCGCCTTTGTTGGTGACCTATCATTGAATGGGGGCGAGGTTTTGTCTAGAGCTAGAAGATCGAATATTCAGAGAAAGGACCCGTTGAAGCTTGTCCTTGTCACGTTTTCATCGATCTCTTTGGGGTTGTTGGGAGTGGCCTATGCCCATAACATCCTGATTCCATTCTTATTGGAGTATCTGGTGAATGACTCCTCATCGGCGGGCTTGGAGGCGACTTGGCAGATTGGATCATGGCTTGGTTTCATTCTTGGCTTACTGACTGCCTCGGCTGTCGGTTTCCAAGTTCCCCTCCTTGCATTCGTGATGATTAGATCGGGAATCTTGTCTCCTGACTCGATAGTGAGGAATAGGTCTTTACTGTGGTTTTTTGCACTTGCAGCAGGGGCGTTCTTGTCTCCCCCAGACCCTTTGTCCATGTTCTTGGTCGGGGGCCCAGTTGTGGTCCTGATGGAGCTATCAATAATTCTGGAGCGACTCACGAGATATCGTGATGCAGACGGCTAGGCTCTGTTTCGGATGTCTTCATTTCTAGCGTCCTCTCTTCCTTTTTCTACGTCCACGAGTCGCATCATTAGCGCCCCAGTCAGGATCAACATCGAAACTGCGAGTATACCTACCCTGCTATCGAAAGCTACGGTCATGAATCCGTAGAGGAGCGGGCCTATTAGTGCAGCAACTTTACCGAAAAAGCCGAAAAAGCCGAAAAACTCAGCACTTCTAGTTTCGGGCACCATCTGTCCAAATAAGCTCCTTGCAAGACCTTGAGAGCCCCCGAGCAGAGTTCCCATAGCGCAGCCGAGGATTAGAAACTGAATTCCAACAGCGATTCCCAGTGGCTCCCAGACATACTTCCTTGCATTCTCAGGTATGGCATCCAATATACCATCACCGAGATTTGTCGGATGGTCTATTCCGACCTTACTAGTCGTGTCAAGAGGGCCACCTGACACACTTGCGCTGAATCGTGAGTCAAACAACGATTCCACTAGTGACCTTATTTCTTCATTGTCTATGCCGATGAGCAGTTTTGTGTGTCTCTCATCTGTGCTGACTCCGTCGGAGTCCCTTTCATAAATGAGCCATTTCATCGTATTGGACCGATCATCCTCCTCCAAAGGGAGCACGTGCGCCCATGAAGAGGCCCAACTCTGTTCATCAAACTCGTTGGCCTCGTAATCTAACTTCTGCGCAATCTGTGGCGTATCGGTGTGCACTTGAACATTGTATGCCATGGAGGCTTCGTCCCAATCGTACTGGATTTGGTATTCATGGTGAGAATCTAACTGAAGTGGGGCGAATGCCAACGCGCCAAAACACAGTAGGACCCATCCCACCAGAGATATGGATAGCGCTGGCTTTGTCCCGACCCTCCCCGCCAATCTAGTGAATGCGACAGCAGAAGGCGCGGCAACGAATTGAATTGCGAGGATCGTCACCATGAGGTCGATCGGGGTAATTCCCAGAACCACGGTCCCAAAGACTCCTCCCAGTGCAGTGACGGTGTTAATACCGTCAATGAAGAAAAAGTACGCGAGCATGTAAATGAAAAGGGTCTTGAATTTGTCCACTTCCCCCACAGTTTTTCTTATCTCCCTCAGGGCAAGTTTGGTTGACTCAATAAGGCCGAGAGATTCCATTTCGTTTTCGATTGAGGGCTCAGGGACCCATCTAAACGTGTACAGGGCGAAGCCATACCACCAGATACCAGAGGTAGCGAGAGCGAAATTAATCGCCCAGTCTGCGTATCCAGTCACCAAAAGCAGCATTATGTGAAGAAGGAGGAGAATCCCACCCCCCAGGTACCCATAGGCAAAAGCTAGGTTTGAGATTCTGTCCATCTCATCATCAGTCCCCATGTGAGGTAGTAGTGCGTTGTAGAAAACTCCAGCTCCGTTCAACCCAATATTTGCAAAGATGAACATGATCATTAGCCATATCCAACGAAGATCGACTGACAAGAAGGGCGTAGCACACAATAGAAATGTCGCTCCTGCGCCGAGATAGGTCAGGATTCTCAACCACCACATTTTGATTGCCCGGCGATCGGCAATCACCCCTAACGAGGGGCTAATTATGGCCACAAGGAGTGCCGCCCCTGAAACGGAAAATGACCAGATAGCATCACTGGTCATTGACTTTGAAAGGATCGTAGTAGTCAGGCCATTTGCCTCTAGGAAAAGGAGAGCGAACCAAAATGGCAGAATAGCGGTCGTGACGCTCGTCTCGAACCCTGATTTGCCCCAGTCATAGAACGCATAACCCCTCACAGCAGCCTCGTTGGATTGTCTATCGATTACCACCTCTCCCATGTCCATTCCTCGATCGCCAATGAACAATACATGGTATGAGCGTTGTCACTGCAAACCGCTGCTGAAGGCACTATGCACCCTAACATGGATTATCGGAACTAGCATTTCTCGTCTTGAGGAGTCAGAAATACGACCCACATTTGGTGGCTAAAAGGAAATATTGCTATCTATCTTGCCCTGAAACAGCGTTGTTCCATAGGCTAATTCATCATCTCTGTCTACCTGAGATAACACATGGCTGACGTGGCATGGAGGAAACCGAAAGAAAATTCCATTGCCGCACTGGAGTACGGAATGGAACATGCGGATGGCGTGGAGATGGATCTACGCCTCACAGCCGAAGGGGAAGTCGTTATTCACCATGATCCGCGAACGCCATCTGGGAAGTACCCTGAGAGATATGGATACGATGACTTGAAACAGGAAGTGGCCCTTTTTGATGATCTTCTCGATAGCAGCGGGTTTGTGGACAGGTGGGTCAACGAGGCTCGCTTTGTGTGCCTAGAGTTGAAGGCGCCTCATCCTTCTTCGGGCGCTGGAGGCGGCTGGTTGAGGGGAAAAAGGATGCATGACCACATATCTAGGCTCCTAGAATCTGTAAGGTCAAGAATAGAAGAGATACAAGTCCCAGTCCAGTCCACTGTTTTCTATTCTTTCGACCCCTACATTACGCCCGTCGCCAATAGTGGCTCAGGCAAGTACCGGCATGCTAGGTTGATGCCAAAATTGAGGCAATGGGGAAATTGGAGCACCCAAAGAGCAGTGGCATCTCCCTCATTCGTATCAACATCAGTGCCTCGCCTACTTGCAAAGCAGAAGAGGTTAGGAGCCCCGATGCTGCCATTGGCTCTTGAGTACATTCATGGCTGGACACGCCACATTCCCCTTGGCACGTCAGTTGGACTGAAGGGCGCAGCACTTGACCGATTCAATAGAATCAGGCGTGGACACCCGGTCTATGTATGGCCCGCCCCGCTCGAGCTAGAGTCACAATTGCTCGATGCAGGGCTATCCTGTATCTCAGACAGCATAAACCCTGAATTGGCAAATACAGATGGGACGAATAGATGCATGAGGCCAGCGACGATGCCAGAGATCGAAGGTGTTCGTCAACCATGGCATGAGATCTCAGGGTCCGAGAGGATGCAAGTAATATCCGATTGGCGGAAAAAATGGAGATGGAGCACTTCATTGACCGAGTTGAAGAGTTTGACCTCGGAGAGTACAATGCCATGGGAGGTGCCTAGGCTGATCGGACATAGAGGGACGGGGAAGAACAAAGGTACTCTATGACTCGAGTCTACGGATTGGTTGGTTTTTCGCGAGGTACTTCGGCCGGTAAATAGGAGTCCCTCTCCCGCCTCTTGCCGCTCTCTCGTCTAGGATCTGTGCCGTGATACCCGCGACTCTTGACCATCCGAAGAAAGTGGTGTAGTAATCCGGTTTCCTGAATCCCACAGATTGCAACAGGGCACCGCTCGCTATATCGACATTAGGGAATGGATTGGAGATCTTCGGGATCTCGGATAAAATCGGTGGAACTACCTCCCTTAGTGTCTTGACGGTCCTGAAATCAGGGTCCTCCGGGCAAACCTCCTCGCCAAGTTCAATCAAAAGTCGGGCCCTTGGGTCCTCTGCTCTCAATACTCCATGCCCAAACCCATAGATTGGCCTCTTGGAAGAGAGTTCTCTTCTGACGAAGTTTTCAATCTCATCAGGGTCATCCGTTCCTATTCTCTTAACGAATTCAAGACATGATTGATTTGCTCTTCCATGTAGGGGGCCAGACAATGCTGACATGGCTGATGAAATCGCCGCGTATATCGAGGCCCTTCCTGAGGCTACCGCTTTCCCTGAAAATGTTGAGAGGTTCCCGCCACCATGATCCATGTGTAGGATGAAGAAGAACCTCAATACCCTATTCATCCGTTCTGCCTCGTCGCCATCGATTCCGAGTATATGGGTAAAATTCTCGACGAGGCCAAGTTGCGGCCTTGAGTCTCGAGTCTGGAGTTTTTTACCGCCCCTCAAATGGAAAATCCTTGCCATGAGTTCCGGCATTCTAGCAACCAAGTTCATTGAATCCGTTCTCAAATCTCCTGTCGTATCCGAAATACCGAGCGCGAGTATGCCTGTTGAAAGCCAGTCCATCGGATGGCCTGTTCCGGGAGTCAGGGATTCCAGGACTCTCAGGGCCCCCGTGGGCATCTCTTCCGCCCTGTGGGCAAGTTCTGCCCGGAAGTCATTGCTTTCTTCTTCCGTAGGTAGGCGTTTATTGAAGAGCAGGTAGATTACGTCCTCCTCTTCCATATTTACGAGATCCTCCACAGGGTAGCCCACATAGTGGACTCCCTCAATCGGGTCGACGAAAGATGTCTGGCAAGTGCCCACTGGAATCCCTCTCAGGCCTGAGTCGAGGTTGGACTCTCGAATCTTGAAAATCGGGGTGTCGTCATCTCCCATAATCGGGCCCTAAATTATTCCATGACATAATCTCTCCGGACAATAGGCCCTTGTTACTGAGTTTCAAATTAGTCCCAATCGCCTTCCAACTTCTGCGAAGTGGATCAGCACCTCATCAAGGTCAGACTTGGAGAGTCCTGATGAAATCTGAGTTCGGACTCTCGCCTTGTCTCGTGCGACCATTGGGAAAACAATCGCCCCTACCATTACTCCCCTCTTTCTAAGCTCACCCGCAAGCTCCTGGGCTAATTTGCTTTCTCCACACATAACGGGTATAATTGGCGTGGTTGAAACTCCGGTGTCGAATCCTAGAGAATTGAGCTCTTTGCGGAAGTATTCTGTGTTGTCCCATAATTTCTGAACGTGATGTGGCTCGTCCCGAAGAACTTCTATGGATGCCTTTTGTGCTGCCGCAACACCCGGTGGTTGGCTGCCTGAAAGCAACCATGATCTACTGTGATTCAATGCATGGTTCCTGAGATCCTCTGATCCCGCGATTATGCCCCCTTGGACGCCAAGCGCCTTCGAATATGAGCCGCCCTCGACGGTCACCCTTCCCTGCAGATTAAAATGCGCAACGATGCCTTTTCCTCCGCCTAGAACTCCTTCGCCATGGCAGTCATCAACCATCACCATGGCATCATGGTCCTCGGCTAGTTCCACAATCTCGTCAAGAGGTGCTATGTCTCCATCCATGCTGAAAACTCCATCTGTGATGATTAGCTTCCTTTCGGCATCACCAGAGTTTTTCAACGCATTTTCCAACCCGCTCATGTCATTATGTGGGTATACTGCTCTCTGAGCCTTCGTTAGCCTAACACCATCAATTATCGAGCCGTGATTAAGTTCATCTGAAATAATCAGATCTTGAGAGCCTTGGACAAGGGTTGGGATCAGGCCTACGTTTGCGGTGTAGCCAGCAGAATAGATTAGCGCAGCTTCGACTCCCTTGAAATCCGCAGCAGCCTTCTCTGCTTGAAGGTGTATGTCCAGAGTTCCTGCGATAGCCCTCACCGACCCAGATCCAGCCCCATATTTCCTAGTTGCTTCGATAGAGGCCTCCACAACTTTCGGATGAGTGGTTAAGTTGAGGTAGTTATTCGCAGATAACATGATCATTTCAGCCCCGTTGATCGTGCACCTAGGTGTGTTTGCTGACTCAAGTATCGGTGGCTCCCAAGCCAAACCACTCTCCAACAATTGTTTGTGCCTATCTTTCATCCACGAAAGGTCTGTTGCCATATCACTAAGCTGAAGGTCGGAAGTAAATGGCTGTTTTCAAAAGGATTTCAAGAACATAAAAGTGCTCTCGCCCATTGGAGCCAATTATGTCGCTGTATGAAAAGATGGAAAGGGCAATGGATCAAAGGGATGCTGCATTATATGCTGAGGTGCTACACCCTGATTTTACATTCGTCAGACACCAATCTGGAACGGAAATGTCGAGAGATCAAATGGTAGAAATGCTGAACATGATGATGAGCAATGATAAGGTCGTAATATTGGATTCAAGGTGCATATACGAAAACGATGACGTCCTCGTTGAGCATTCATTGATGGACTTCCCAGATGGATCTAGGGAGGCTGTCATGGGTGTCCACGTCAAGAAAGACGGCTTGATATTCAGGACTGAAACTGGAGCTACCTTGATCGAAAAGGGAGAATGAATCGCCTGTGGAAGTTTGACTGGGGATAATACGGGGTATTAATTGCAACATATTTCTGGGGTAAACTAATGGAAATGACCGGCGTAGTGGCTAGCGGCCTTGGCCGCGCCCAGATCTTCATGGCCCAAACCCATTACCAAGATCAATTCAGAGAAATTCTCGGAGCCACGGCTTGGCCGGGAACGCTGAACATCGAGTTGTCGGAAGAAAACCTCGAAAGATATAGACAATTGAGATTTCTTGCAGGACTTGAAGAACTGGAAGGAGCAGGGGTCGCTCATCCTGTCAGAGTTCATGGTTTCGAGAGGGAGGGGCGTTCCTTCGGGGGCGCTACCGCATTCTTGGCCATGATTTCCAAGAAAGGTGAAAATTGGTGTAAATGTGCCATACTCATTCCCGATCTTACAAGGCACACCGAAACTGCGGAGATTATCGCATCCTCTTTCCTACGGGAATTGTTGCCTGTGAACGATGGGGACGAAGTTCGCTTAATCATCGAATGATCCTACTAGTCCAATCAAACTCTAACATAAGCCTAATTTCCACCAATGCCATGTTTCTCCATCTTTGGAACACCCTGGGCTCCGTGTTCCCAGAGAGTGGTATTACTGCAGTAGACGGCAATTCAGATGACCAAGACTTTGGCGCGTCTTGGTGATCTATCTGCCAGAGAACGAGTGCATCTGCTGGGGCCCTTCCAAAGTCCCGAGCAGTTTCGGGGAAAGACAGGGCTTGTTGGATCTCCGTTGGCCCGACATCATCATTACTTACTCGCATTAAACACGAAGCTATTTTCCTAACTTGATTCCACAGAAATGACTCTGCAGATATGATAAGCCCGATCACATAGCCGTCCGGTCTCATCCATAACCTACAATCATCCACCGTACGAATAGGCGTTCTGTCTTGGTCGGGCCTTGAGAAAGCTGAGAAATCGTGATTCCCGATGAATAATTCGCATGCGCGTTCCAACTTATCAGGGTCTGCACCTGGATTCCACCCCGGTATCATATCCAGCCGATAGAGGTATGTCCTTGAAGATGCTACGCGAACGGGAATCGTGCTATGCCTCTTCACAGCACCCCATAGACATAGATTGGAAGATGACCTGTCCCCGAGTGCCCTCAATACCATGTTTGCATCCAACTGCTGCATCAACTCACTATCCAGCTGCAGATCTATCAGGTTCATTCTTGCGCTGACGCCTGAGTCAGTTCTTGAGGAGACTCTGACGGCCCCCCTATGGGTCCACCCTAGGTCTTGTACGGCCTCTTGGATCTCGCCCTGAACTGTGACATCCTCGGGTTGTATCTGAGAGCCACAGAACTCAGAGCCATGGTATCCAGCTGCAATCAGAAAACTTCCGCCCACAGGACCGTCTGACACACTCAATCCTCAATTAGGTATTCCATCGCTTCATCGACAGACTGGAAACCGAGGCCCAATAAGGAAAACTCAACTGCGTCCTTGATGAACTGTCTTGCTATTGGGGCGCTTCTATCGAAATTTGTCTTTACATCAATTGATTCTATTAGTAATCTTGCCGCCTCGTATAGGTGAAATGAGATATCCACCTCTTCGGAATTAGAGCCTAAGTCCACAAGTTTCCTCAATTCCCGGACTGCCATGGGTATTCTGTCGAACTCAATCAAAGCATTTGCGTAGGCAGCCCTGTAGTCCGCATTATCTGGAGCGAGTGAACAAGCCCTGCGCAAGTAAGACTGAACCTGCCCCTCATTTATTCTGTCGTTCCCCTTATCATCGAGGTTTCCATTTTCTTGTATCTCGAAGAGAGCTGCCTCTGCCCACCCATGATACCCTGATGGGTCGTCAGGGGAGCTAGTGATGTGCTCTTCGAAGATGACCATTGCCCCCATGTAATCACCTTGGGTTATTTGCTGGGCCGCTGCCGTCACGATATCTTCTGCCATTGTCGTCTCACTCCTATCAGGTCGTGGGTGCAGTCTGGTTATCAACGATATGTTTGTTCCCGATCGAGGTCAGTCCCCGCTATTCTGTTTAAACTGATCAGATGCTTGGTTGATTAGTTGATGTATGCTTTCAGGAGAATGGATTCCGTAGATACAAGATTCTGGAGTGTTTATTGCCTTAGGCCTGCTTCTTCTGAAAGAAATGATCAGCCCTATCCTTGAGAGTAGCTTCTTACTTTTATCTCCGGAGTCGGAAATTGATGGGTCGCCTGCTATGCCGGCCGAGGCCGAGGTAGTCTCTGAGCCTACATTCAAGCCAGATGCCGTCAAAATTTGAATGGTTCCAAACCTGAGCAGTCTTCCGAATACAGTTGTATCCACGATAAGATTCTCTATCCTGTCGTATCCAATGCTTTGACTTGAAGCATCTACATACATGAATTTCTTTATCAAGTGAATTCTCTTATTCGTAATTGCATAGGTGAATGATCTTTGGTAAATCGCAGACATGGAAATCATCGTGAAAGAGAAAAAAGCCCCCAACAGCAAATAATGCCCCTCGCTGAATGCTGGTGTAGTTGAAGCCTCTGATTTTATGATTCCAGCAACGTCGAAGCCAGTTTCAACTCCTGCCCAGAAAATCGGAGCCGATGCTGAAATCACCGTCCACATCAAGGTCCATTTTCCCGACATAGGGCCATTTTGAAAGTGAATGAATTTCGCAACTATCAGCAAGGTTGCGAACAGTCCGGCGACGCCGGTTAGATCCGCGAAAAGATGTGTTGATTTTACCAAGAAGGCTAACTGGCCCTCGCCCGTTGGCCTGTCGACCACGTTCGCCCACCAGAAGATGAGGTACGTTGCAAGTATCGCCCCTCCGAGCATGTACCTCCCGAACATACTGCGGGACGTTGGGCTTCCAATCCAGAGGATTTCTTCGCTTTCTGTCATTGTTGGTATTTTTTGTCTGATGGGCTTGATTAGGTTGGTGTCAGACCCAGCCATGATATACCACAAGGGTTCATTTCAATTTAGTATTCCCCAAGCATGTTCGGCATTACCCCTGATCCAGCCATAGTCATCTAGCCCCCTCTCCCCGTTGTGGTCAACGATCCTCAGAGTCTCGACCTCCAGCGGGTACTCATTGTAGGTTAGATGGCTGGTGAATCCCGCCCTGGTTGGTTGGTCGAAAGACCAATGTGCCCTTGAAGTAGCCCTTACCCGAAGCTCGATGTTTGTCGTTTCATTGCGCAGCTTGATCAAGAACCTGGGTAGTGGGTGCCCGTCTGAGTCTAGTAGGCGATCCTTCTCGTTGGGTCTCAAGAGTTCCACACTTCCATATTCCAGCCTCTCAGTTGTGTCTCTTGACCTGTCATGCATCACCCCTCTTGCGTTCTTTGGCCATCTGAATGAGTCTCTTTTGGCCCATGGTTTCGAATCCTTTTTTGTCATTGACATAGACACATGTGGCAGGAACCAATCAAGATAAGTCCCATCGTCGAAATGGAGGAAGCCCCAGAACCATGGCACACTGGGGGCTTGAACTGTCACTTTCTGGAAGTAAGCAGTCCCTTGGACCTCTTCTTCATCGATTTTTACGCTTGCCTTCATGCCGTGTATCCTCAGGATGTCGTAGCCCATTCCCAGAGCATACACGTTATTTGCATACGTGGCAGTGCTCGGCCGATGCCACCAAGGGGTCATCTCTGCTTGAAACGACTTTGGTAGCCCGGGTTCCGATTTTGATCCTGTTTTGAAGGAAAGCCACATCCTGCTCAGGTCTGGGGCCATTCCAAAAGATAGGTCCTCCTTGAGTATCGGAATAACCGCTCCTCCGCCGATGCCCATGCCATCTTTTGGCCAGTCGGGGTGCATGTCATCCATGGCGGCAATTCTGCACTCTGTCATCCGAGCAGGCTCGAACATACGATCCCCATCATACCACCATGCGCAGACCATACCTGGCAACACGTGGCCGGCATTGGTATCAATCGCCATCCTAGCCCCTGGAGACCACCAGTGGTCATTTACTCTAATCGATGGTGTCTCTTTCGTGGACCATAGAACCATCAATTGTCTGGACCTCTTCGGATTTTTCGGATCGGGGAGAATGAGGATGAACCACCACCACCACCAAGAGAGTCTCTTGATCGGAGGGAGGACGTCGAACCTCCAAAGGGTTGAGAGGTCTCCCTCGAACTTATCCATATCAACGCTCAATCTATCTCCCTCCTTTTGAATATGGACTGACCGACAAGTATGGGCAACGAAATGAAGGCCATTAGAACTGTGATGCTGAGTCCGATAGCAAGTGCCGGAGATCCAGTGCCGAACGTGTGCAAGGGAGGCCTCCAGAAGAAGCTCAAGCCGGAGTCGATGTTGAACGCTGTTGACATTTGAGAGAGCATGATGGTGTCTGGCCATGCAACTAGCACCACGGCATCGATCATCTGCAGGGACCAGTGTGACACCGATATCACAGGCACTAGTTCAGCCCCGAAGAGGGTCATAACCGCCATTGCAAACTCATAGACTCCGTAAATGAGTGCTAGGTAAACGCCGTATTTTGGAGACATGAGCCCCATTGCATTGAAGATAGACCCGTATGCGGCTAGCGACAGGACAGTCACCGCGCCGATCCCGAACCATATGTTGAAATCCGCCAAACGATTGCCGTCGGGCCCCAAGAAAACAGTCACAAAGGCCATGAGGAGGGACATGAGGAGGACGAATCCTCCTGAAAATATCAGGTAACCAGATAGCCTGTATACAATGAACTCGCCTCTGTGGATGGGTTTCGATAGCAAGTAATGTAAGGTGCCATTCTCACTCTCATCTCTAATCAATCCCAATGCTAAGAACAGAGGGAGGAAAATTCCGATTATCATGGTAAATGCAATTTTCCCGGTGATTATAATGAATGACCTATGCGAAGACTCCCCCATCAACTCGGAATCAACGGGGTCCTCATCGACTAACATGTCAGGTTGAATCTGAATTACCGATCCATCCGCATTCCTAGTCCAAAGTACGTCGCATGGGATTCGGTTCCTGTTTGAGTCGTCGTTATCAGCGGCGATTTGCTCGGGGTACTCGGACCTTGTGCAATCACCGTCATCGTCAAAACCTTGGCTACTTGACGGGTTATCTGGGTCCCAGTCGATCCCATCTTCATCGATGTAGGCCTCCGGTGGATCGGGCGCGACTTGGAACCTCTCGGTCACGACGCCATAGATTCCATACCACCCTTGTGCGACAGTGAGGGTACCGTTTCCCTCGAACCTCAGGAACTGTAGATATCTGTCCTCATTGGCCATGACGCAAGAATATGGCGACCAACCGTATGGCGTGTTCTCTAGATCCTCACCGATAATTTCCGGGCAAGGCTCATCCGCCTCAGGGTAATAATCCAAGATGTTGTCCCAGGAACCCGAAAACAGTGAGGGGCCATCAGCATCCCAGGAGTGATTTCCCGTATGGGATCTGGGCCCGTTGTAGTAAATTTCACCCTCTGGGATGAACAGCCCAGAGCCAGGGTATTCGTCTGGGTTGAAGTCACTCGAACCGTACTTTCTCTCCTGCCCCAGAGGATATCCGTCCCCGTCATAGTCAACCGAATCTCCGTCGTTGTCTATGGATTCGAATCCATCACGCACAGAATCCACGTAGAATGCGGATAGGAGGATCAGGAGCAGGGTTGAAACGCCGAACACCGTCCATGTTGATGTCTTGTTCCGCAGTTGTTTGATCGTCAACTCAATCACCGCCCCTGCCTTTCGATCGAGCGCAGTCCATACCGTGGTGGACAATCGCCTGCCCTCCGAGTCATTGATCTCTGACCCTGACATTATGCATCGCCTACCAAATACCCCAACAAGGACTCAAGATTATCATCTGGATTCTCGATAGAATAGATCTGTATTCCAGACTTCAAGATAAGCATGGGAAGTAATTGATGTGCCTCAGAGAGATCCTTTGTCATGATCTCTAAGCTTTCATTGTCGATGAACCTAACCCCATAGACTGATTGCTGATCGATGAAAGTAGATGCAAGCGCCCGCGAGTCAGCGCAGCGTATCAAAATCCTGTGAGGGTGTTTGTCAAGCATGGCTCTAATTGCGTGGAGATTTCCGAGCGCGACCAATTTTCCGGAGTGCAGGATCACGATTTGCTCGGTAATTCTCTCAATCTCCTCCAGAATATGACTTGAAACCAAGACAGTTTTGCCCCTGGACCCCATTTCTCTGATTACGTTCATTATGCTCGTTCTGGCTAATGGATCGCAACCATGTAGAGGTTCATCAAGTATCAATAGGTCAGGTTCATGGACCAATGCTGCGGCTATTTTTACCCTCTGCCTCATCCCCTTGCTATATTTCCCGATCTCTTTGTTGAGAACGCCCTCTAGATCCACGAAACTCAACGCCTGCTCTGCACGCTTTTCGGCCTCATACCTGGTCATGCCATGCAACCTTGCCAAAGTGGACACGAAGTCTAGTGACGTCATCCAGTCATACATCTTCTCTGACTCACTTACGTAACCCACCCTCCTGTAGGGGGATGTAGTCTCCCATGGGTCTGTTCCGAAAAGCTTGACAGATCCATTGCTGGGTCTCAATCTCCCCATTAGCAGTTTGAACAGAGTCGACTTGCCGGCCCCGTTCATGCCTAGTATGCCGGTGACGCCCCCATCGATTGCGAGTGACACGTCATTGACCCCTATCACCTGACCGTACCATTTCGATACGTGATCCAGTGCGATTGCGGGGGTTGAGTTCATTCTCTTGTCACCTCCAAGGATGACACGCGGGTCGCGAAAATCGAGAGGGATGCTGCGTTCATGGCTAACAAAGAAACAACAGACATGATGAGAGGGTGATCATAGTTTGGTGGCAATCCCACCAACCATTGTCCCAGATGAGCTAGGCAGTCATATGGGCTCAGGAGGTAGATGTATGTGGTCTCAAATTGTATCTCAACTAGCCAAGCAACTACCTTTGACCCAAGAATCAATCCTAGGAAAGATACCGAAGCCGTGAATCTGCTCGTGCTGATGCTTGAGAGTGCTATGCCTATTGATGTGTAAGTGAATACAAGGAAGAATCCCGCCACCAACCCTCCAAGGAATATTGGAATCGTATCTGCTATGAAGGCCCAACCTTCACCCTTGAATACGATTGCAGCAGAATAATACATCATGTAAGTCAAGAGAATGACCGTGGCTAATACTGAAGCTGCACTGAGCCATTTCATCGACGCATAGTCCAATCTCGAAATTGGCCTTGAGAAATACAGCGCACTGGTTCCATTTTTCCTATCATCCGAGACCAAACCACCCACAACCAACGCTGTCAATAAGGGCCACATGCAAAGATTTCGAGGGAAGTAACCCAACACGTTCCCCCAAAGATTGTACCGATTCACACCCCACATCCTGTTCAGGAAGCCCGTGGCATCTCCGCTCACCATGGAAGACAGGAGTAACATCAGTATTGGAGTCATCGAACCGAGTATGACCACGAGCAGGGTCAGTCTAACGAAGGGGTGGTACCTTCTATGCCCCGATCCCGAAATTATGCCGTATACGTGATGTCTGTAAATTGCATAATTTCTGACCCACCTCGGCCCTAGTGACCCATTCCATGGACGATAGATCTGTTCGAAGATTTGCCCTTTTGGAGCCATTGCAACTGTGGCTGAGGTATCGAGGTCGCCATCCCCAGATCCATAGGCGGCTTCAATATCCGCCTCACCAAGACTGCCTTCTTCTACGATGTCGTTCACTTGCCGGGCACCCCCTTCAAGTCGGATGAGCTCTTTGCAGATTTGCCTAGCTTCCGCATTATCAACAAGAAAATGTCTTCCAAGTCTGGTTCATACTCCCTCAAGACCCTTACCTGTGCGCCGGTTTCAGACGCTCCTTCCAGTATGGCTCTAATCGTTTGATCGCCCTGGTGTTCGATCCGCATTATCCTCCCCATTCTTCGAACCTTTTGCCCGTGTTGGAGGAGCCATTGTTCCAGTTTGGTGGCCCCACCCCACACAGATATCTCGACCTCCCGAGTTATCTGTCTGGCAAGTTCGTCTATTCTTCCTTCCACGACTACTTTTCCGCCGGATAGCATGACTACCCTATCGCACACTCCTTGGATATCTTCCATGACATGGCTGGTCATGATCACAGTTCCACCTCCGTCCGAAATAGTTCTTCTCAGAGTGTCTAGCATGAATTGCCTTGCGGAGGCGTCGAGGCCATTTGTTGGCTCGTCGCAAAACAGTATTTGAGGATCATGAACAATCGCGCATGCTAACTTAGTAGCCTGTCTCATTCCTGTGGAGAAGGTTTCTATCTTCCTATAGCGTTGATCTTGAAGTCCGACATATTGGAGTACCTCATGGGCTCTTTGTGTTGCCTGATCGGGCCTCATTCCAAGCAATTCCCCCGCATATCTGACCTGGTCAACTGCAGTTAGGCCCGGATCAAGAGAATCGTATTCTGCCATGTACCCTATCTTCGATCTGATGTCTGGGCCCATCGTAACGATATCCCTGCCGAGTACTTCACCGCCGCCCTCTGTTATTCTGATTAGGCCTAGAATACACTTGAACAAAGTAGACTTACCAGAGCCGTTTGGGCCAAGTATGCCCACTCCTCCAGTGCCAATGTCAAGATCTACGCCATCAAGCGCTACGTGTGGCCCGTAGAGTTTCCGAAGGCCTCGTATCTGTATGATCGGATTGGCGATATCAAAGCCTCCCTCTGATTGTTTCAATGCTAGGCCATTGGCCTATGAATCAATCGCCGTCAAGTTTAGGGCATCCTTGTCCAACGCTCCTTCCCTTACCTTGACCGCCACTCCCTTTTTCATGACTGCCATCTCCTCTGAGGTGGAGTTTGATACCCCGTGTGCAACAAGGTTGTCATCCTCGTCAACGACTAAACATGGTTGTCCTACGATTAACCAAGGGTCTGCTTTGAGAATGAATCCATGCATGACATTTCGACCGGCTCCCACAAAGGGTATTGCATCCGAGTGGATGGTGACACTCGGAAGGCCCGGGTGATCGCCTCGTGGTTGTACATCGTTAGAGTCCTCGCCCGTATCCTTCGCTGATTTCATTGCTTCGTGGATTAACTTCGCGCCATGGAGAGCAAGGGATATCCCTCCGTCGTTCAGCCGGGGCGAGAATAGATGCATTTCTCCATTGTATACATTGACGGGTCTGTTGGTATTGGAGCGCCTTACCTGAATTTCATCCGTGATCTCACACCCAATGGCGGGGCTAACTGCGCAAAGCACTGAAAGCTTGTCTACGAAAGAGCACCTGTCAATCCATGCCAATATCGATTTATCCTGTTCATATTCAGAATCTTCGGGCGTTAGGACCAAGACTGGAATTCCTCCGAGCCCCATCGACTCAAGATCCACGCTGTAGTCTGCTTCCTTGGTATCAACGGGATGTATGTTGGAACCCTCAACCCTACACCACGGGGAGAGGTCCTCTAGAGAGTATGGCACCAATCCAATCAGCGAATCGATCATAACCACTGTTCTGGGATCTTCTTTCAAAACTCGTTGAACAGTTGACCCGTACGAAGCTCTCCAAGGCGGTTCTCCCCCTTTCATCACGACGACCCTGGATGGTGCCCCGAAGGAGCCATCATGCCACGACCCGGGGGATCTCCATCTCTGAACCAACAGAGAGTTGGCATGGATAATGTGTGGTCTGTGGAGAAGGTCTTCGCTTAGGGGTTCAGATGAGGGGCGAATAGGGTCAGTAGATCTGATAATTGATCGCATCCTCTTGGCCGAAGGCTCATTGGGGTCAGTCCTTTCTCTGATGATTCCCAGAAAGGCCTCCCTGAGGTGTGGTGATGAATGACTTCTCCTCTCTGCCATGACCCATATTGACCCATTCCTAACTGCCTCTCTGCACCTAGCAAGTTCCCGCTGTGTCACCTCTAGATTGTGTCGTGCCAGTAGACTGGTTCTTTCTGGCTTGCTCATCGCCCTGACTTGTGCTGGAGTGTAAGGGGATATGTGACTTGATTGGGTGGGCCACTCTACCATTGATTCAATTCGATAGGTACCTTCTTCGGAAAGAAGTCGTCCGTCTTTTGCAAACAGTGCATAGGCTGCTGAGTCAAATAAATCTGCGCCAAGTGCAATGCACATGGGGAATAGCATAGGGTGTCCACAGCCGAATATGTGCATAGGACGGTTTGGGGGTAGTTCGGAGGATGACGATAGAATGATTTCAGAGAGATCATGATATCTTTGTGACTCCATTAACGGGACGATCCCGCCTATTGGATGTATCGAGAAATTGCTCTGTTGGTATTCAGATTCTGCCATCATCTTGGCAGACTTGGCCCTGAGATCTTGGTGCAGCCCGCCTTGGATTGGTCCATTCAACATAATGTTTGTATCGGCTACCTGCAGTGACTTCGTCGCTCTTTCTGCAGTGATTCTTACGGCATCCTCTATCTCCTTCCTGGTCATGTCAGGTCTGCCAAACACATCTAACATCGTGCCGATATCGACCCCTATAGAGGCTTGAAATCTGACGATTTCTTCTACGGAAACCTCAACGTCTCCATATACGTAAGATTGGAAGGTTCCAGAATCTGTCATTATTACGCCCGGGAAATCCAAAAGTTTGTGAATTCCTTCCTCAGTGGCCCTATCGCGTAGATTCTCATTCTTCCAAATGACATAAGAATTGGTTATCAAAGCCCTGAATCCGAATTCATCCCAAAGTGATCTAGGTTCGACAGTGAGGATGTTTGGGTTGACGACTGGTAGGAGTGCGGGAGTATTGAGTACGCCGTGTTTCGTGAAAAATTTTCCTAGTCGTGCGGCTCCATCTCTCTGGGTGACCTCGAACTTTCCTAGGTCCTGTGGCCTGCAAGGACTTGGCTCTGATTCCATTCGGCATCCTTCCTGATTTTTCATTCAGAACGTTCGATTATGTCAACATTCACTATTCCCTCATGTAAACGGATCCGAACTAGGTCGCCGGTGTTGATATTCGATGTCGGGTCGTAGTCAAAACCGTGGCCATAGGGAATGGCATGAAGAGATGCAGCCGGGAGTGTCAAAGGACAGACGTCTCTGTTTAAGATGCCCTTGGGACCAACCCCGTGATAATTCAACCCCATGAGGACATAAGGGGCGACTGTGGAGCCGGAGCCTTTTGGGTAGACCACAATTTTCCCATTCAGAGATTGGCCTTCCAATGGATGTCCTGGTTCCGTTATCACACCTGTCTGGGGGTCCACGTATCCGAGGTAGGTGATTGGGACATCGGTTGAAATCGCCCTACCTGTGACGTCAAAGGAGCCTTGGCTTGGCAGGCCGATTCCCACCATGTTATCGGTCTCGATTGATTTTTTCACTCTGGATCCAATCTTTTTTGGTTCTGTCTTGGATAATTTTGGCCTAGGTCCCTCAGAGAGGTTGGGGTCGAATGCATGAGCGACGCAATCCGAGATCCTAGCCACGCTGGTGGGCATGGAGTTTAGGCCGCTCTTGAGATAATGCTCTGCCTTCATAGAATTAGTCAGGATGTGATTATACAGATTTCTATTGTAAGGCGTCACCTCCGGACAGGTGTCCTTGAGGAGCAGAGCCCCTGCCTGCTCAAGTATTTCTAGAGAGCCGTCTGAGCTTAGAACATCGTAGTTACTTGAGGACGTAAAGACCCAGAGCCGATTGTCCGGTATCCTATCACCCAACTCCATCCTCCCTCGAACTTCTGCAACCACTGACCTCACCTCACCGATGCTAGCTTGTGGACATCCTATAACGACCAGATCAACTGTGCCTTTGGGGCCCAACCTTTCATAGCATTGTTGAAGGTCATTGGATGAGAATTCTACAAAACCGAGATATCCTCTATCTGTCGGAGGCGGGGAAATCCCCTCAATCCAAAGCATGGGACAACCAAAATTTGCCGCTGCTGCAGTCAGTGCCTTTCGCATTTCAAATGAAGGATTCTCGGGAAGTCCAGAGATGTAGGGCATAGGTCCGAATGGCATGTCCCAGCTGGCCTCAATCTGACTTCCTATCCAGTCGCCAAGTATTGAGAAATCAGTTTCAGAGGAAAGTTCACAATTTACCTTCACATGAAGATTTGGCATCCTGTTCTCCTCTAGGTGCAGCCCCCAAAGAGGGACCCATCCCGTTAATGCGGTTGATAGGGCGGATAGGCCTGATTCCCTATTTGTTGCCAGATTTGTGTATGTGTTTGCATAGCACACCGCGTTTGATTCCGCCCAGCAGCCTATACCATCTGGTGCATCATTTGGCTGATCATATGGGGTGCAAGAGAGTGTTGTCTCAATTCCCATATCCCAGTATGCTGTGACTATCTCTGTCTGCAGGCTTAGAAAATCAGGGAAATCTATGCCCATTTCCTTGATTTGGGAGGAGTCGCATCCTGCAGAGTTCAAAGTTGTTGGAATGGCTACTTTAGTGCGAGAATCAGAGGATAAGTCTGCTAGAAATCGCCTTAGACCAACTCCCCCTGTGATGACTGAAACTCCTGATACGTGGGCATTTATTGCTTTCGTGAATCGCTTTGCGCCTGCTACATAACCCAGATCTGTGACCAACCTCGCAGCCTTTTGCTTGGCTGGCCCATGCTTTCCGTCAAGCATGTCGTTGAGCTCTGCAGGTACGTCCATGTCACACCTGCCATGGTAGGAGGAGATGAACCTAGGGTTGCTTGGGGCCGTACGAGGCTTCATGTGGCTGAGTTTGCACGCACACACATGCTGAAGCCCGGACAAAAGGCACCCAAGTTCAAAGCTAAGACCCAGAATGATGAGTATGTTTCGCTAGAAGAGATACTAGCGAATGGAAACGGGCTAGTCCTCTTTTTCTATCCGAAGGACAGTACGCCCGGATGCACCAAAGAAGCCTGTGATTTCAGAGACGCATTCGCTGATTTTGAACAGTCAGGATATAAAATTCTAGGAGTATCCAAAGATTCCGCAGTGTCCCATGTGAGATTCATGGAAAACAACAGTCTCCAATACGATCTAATCGTTGACACCGACTTAGTGGTTCAGAATGCCTATGGGGTTTGGCAGGAAAAAACAAATTACGGCAAGACATACATGGGAACCGTCAGATCTACCTTCGTGATAGAAAAGGACGGAGTATTATCCGTGGCCAACTACAACGTTCGTGCGACTGGGCATGTGGAGAGACTGTCAAAAGAGTTAGGAATAGCCGCACCGAAGGGAGAGTGAGGTGCGATCCTTGTTGGATGGGAAGAAGGAAGCGATTTCGAGTTTTCTAGGCAAGTGCGTTGAATACGCCGATCTTTCCATCCAAAGAAAACTAGAGAGGGGGGATCCTGAGGCCGAGATATCTGGATGGAAATCCTACAGGGAGTTTACCGCCTACTCCCTATCAGAATTGCAATCCGGAAAATTGGACGATTGGTTGGAAGACGATTCTATTGAGGCTCTTCCCCACGGGTCAAAGACCCTTGAATCAGGCTACAGCAAGATGAATTTGGATGAGATTGGGCACACGAAGAGAAGCGACTTGCTTGGATCTATCTTGGGGCCTCGTCCAGTCTTTCTCGTCGGAACTGAAAGCCCAGAGGGTGTGAAAAACCTCGCTCCCATGTCATCAATCAGTATCCTCTCAAACTCACCGCCTCTTATATCAATGAGCATATCTACTGATCGAGGCGGCAGGGTTAGAGACACGCTATCCAACATACGAGAGGCAGAAGACGGATGTCGAGTGTCCATTCATTGTCTGAGAGGGGATATGATCGGCGCTGCAGATGTGCAAGCCGCGGCTAGACCGGTGCCCAGAGAGACTAGTGAATGGGATTTGATTTCAGGGTCGGCCATACACGACACCTCTGGAGACGTGCTTTCATCAGCGATGGCTACCATCCATACAAAGGTGGTAGAAATAAGGAGGCTCCCCGAGTCCAGCAAAGCGTTCCAGGTGATCATGCTAGCAGAGTCGCTCGCCACCATCCCCAATCCAGAAGAGCCGACCTCTAGGCTAGTTCAGATCAGTAGCAGGGTGTTATCAGGCAGTTCAGACGGTTCGACTTGGAAGTTTGAGCTAGATTGGTGATGAGTCCTCAGCCAAGCCCTCCCTCCAGACGGCGGTACCAAGGACGTGTTGTTTCTGATCTACCTTCACCCCTCTTCCAGGCACTACCAGAAGGCAACCATCGGTGTCAATCTTGAAGGCTGGTTTCCCAATTTTATTTGCCAAATCGGCAATCCTTTTTCGCAATGCCCTTCTTTGAGTATCGACATGCAAGAGGTCGTGTAGATCGATGATTAGAGTCCTGCCGAGAATCATTGAATTCTCGACGTCTCTGAGATCCAGCCCTAGTCTGTCGTTCGGTTTGAAATAACTCAATGCACCAATTTTTCCAGGCATAAGTCGATTTGTTCGTTCGGACCACACTGCACTGTCCAGTTGGTGGAAGGGTTGGCTTGGATTGATTCCACTGCTTTTAGATATGGAGATTTCAGTTTCATTTTCCGAGGAATATGTTGGAAGGCCGAGAATCCGATGTATCCACTTCACGACTTCCAGCAACCATACTACTCAATCAGTTCTTCCCTCAATGACCTCGACAACTCGTCTAATTCTGGATCTGGATTCCTGTCCGAGGACTGTCGTTGTGTGCCGTAGAGTTTCTCTGCCAACTCCTCCATTGAATCCCTGATCGGGTCGTCATTTACTATCTCACGCGATATCGGCTTTGGCTCAGATGGGGATATCGATTTCTTGGATCTCTTTGTTTCTCGAGTCGGTGGAATTTTGTTCACATCAGAGGCAGGAGCCCTTCTGCGCAGGATCATTGCTGCGCCCAATAGAGCGACCAACAGAATTCCTGCAGAGGCGATGACAACTCCCATTGGCTGGGGTGCGGGATCAACCCTAATCTCGATATCGAAGGTGGATGTCTCTGTTCCGTCGTTTACCATGAGTCTGATGATTCTACTGCCATCTTTCACAAAGTTCGTTTGAACTGAATATCCAATCATGTCTCGATCGTTGGTCGGATTGCCATCGCCGTCCGAGTCGGAGTTGGTGTCGAGATCCCATGCAAAGTTGAGGTGTGGTACATCCGAGGGAGTGTCAGTTGACCCAATTGCAGTAAAGATGACCTGATCCCCTTCCATCAATATGGTGTCTGAGGCCTCACCGAGAGCAATTGGGGGTTTGTTCTTGATCGTGAGCGGTATTTCTACTGAGGCCATCGAGTCATCATCATCAGTCACATGTAACAGGATGCTGTTCGGTGACTGGGATGATTCGCCCCATGTGTATTCGAATGTCGTACCTTCGTAATCGCAATCGTCGTCCATGAGTCCTGATCCTGACGAGTCTGAGTAGGTGTCAAGATCCCAGCAAATCGACATCGTCTCGAGATCGGATTGGGTGTCCCTTATGTTCACCGTTATCTGTATTGGGGAGTCTTCAAACACAGGAAGAGGGGGTGAAATCGGATCGATCGTGGGTGGCGTGTTGATCACCTCGACAGGGACTGTAGTTACGCCTGTAGAGGCATCGTCATTGTCGAATGCCTCGAATGCTAGGAGGTGGAATCCTGATTTAGTGAATGTGTGCTCAATCTCAAATTCCGGGCCATAGTCTTCGATCAACAAAGACGGGATAGAGTCTGCATCCGGTCTCCAGATTGCCATGAGTGATGGAATGTCGTCCGCTGTATCCTCGACTTTGGCCGTAAATCTCAGCACTTCACCCTCGTTCACGGTGAACAGCCCCCTAGAGTCTGCCGAAAGTCGATTTGGCCCCATCCATACATGAAGGTGGGCTAGCTCAGGGGCAGCATTCAGAACGGATATCGTGGCATTTGCCTCAGTGGAGTGTCCATCATCATCAGTCGCTGTGACTGATGCTCTGTACGCACCCTCGGAATTTGGGGAGAAGGTGCAGGATGTGGTGATTCGGCCTTCCAAACATGTCTCATTCCACAAGATGCTGACAGGGGAAGATGGAGTGGTTGTATCGAGGTCCCCGTAGGATTCAAGCGTAAGAGTCACTTGTTCACCTATCACAATTGGTTGGATGGGTTGGTTAATTGATATGTCAGGGGGTCTGTTCATGATGTCTATTTGAGTTGACAGTTCGGCTTTGTCGCCTTCTTCATCAGTGACGGTGAGCAGTATGTCGTATGTTCCATCATTTGACCAACTTTGGGTTTGTTGGCAGCCGTGTAATGATTGATATTCCCCCTCAGGGGTCTCTATGTCCATTTTGCAGGAAACCGTACCTCCATCTGGGTCAAATGATGATGTGGCGTCGATTACAACTTGAGAGAGGGTGAGATGGTTATCTGGTACGTTAATGTCTGCGATTGGAAGCCTACCCACGTAGATGAAAACCTCTGTGATGTCATTTGACGGATTGGTGTCGGGGGTGTTCGTGTCAATGGTGAAGGAGATCAATTCCATCCCAGTGGATTCTGGTACCAGCCATTGGAATTGTGCTGTGTGTGACTCCATTGATGCTAGGGGTGGGAAGGATAGGACTCCAACAGCGCCCTGACTGGCCTGAGAGGTCAGAGTGCCACTCGGGGATGTTCTGAGTCCTTCGTTGATGATTGGAACGGTCATGGTCATTAAGTCTCCCGGGACAGCGTTGAAGGGGGCTGTAATCGATTGAATCTCTCCACTCCTATTCCTTTGGACGGAGATAGAGGTGGATTCGATTTTTAGGTCAACTTCGTAAATATCTGGGTCTAATGTAATCGTGGATATCCCTATGTGGTCTGTGTTTACAATTCTTGCAATAATCCCATGAGAGCCATGCTCGCCGACCACTAAAGACTCGTCTGCTCGAAATCCATAATTCAGAGTCGTGAAAGCGGATCCATTGGACTCAGTTGTCAGTGTCTGGACTTCTCCAGTGGGATCATACCTGAATTCGATTTCCTCGTTTGCAATTGGCGCCCCGTTGGCATTGCTTACATTTACCCATATGGGCGAGGTTAAGCCAAATGGTGCAAGGGGATACATGGGTTCTACATCAATGACATAGGGCCTGGGTGACAGCGTAGAATAGTCAATTTCGTGTCTGGCCATGAGGCCCAAAGTGACCTCGTTCAGGGTGACTACATCGTTTTTCATCGAATCGCAGTGCCATCCATATCCGACTAAGCTTCCATTCACGTCTGTAGCAGTAACATTGTAGCTGACTGAACAGCCGGATTGAGGTACCCCAGGGTATCCGGCTTGCACAACTGTCGATGTTGTCTCAACCTGGTCGCTTGTCGATTGAGGGATCGTCACATAACTCGAGCTGCCTGAATAGGTCGTATTCACAGTGTAGTTGTTTACCCAGGTGTCGCCGACACTTAGGGGAAAGTCATGCCTCTCGAGGGGGGGCCAATATTCGTTGGAGGCGGTTATGGATGCGATGTCGCATGATATGAAGAAGCAAATCCATCCGAATGCCGGATCAAATTCGATATCGATCGTGGCTGTCTGGGAAATAACGGCCATGTCACTGATACGGATTATGGAGATCGTGTCAATTTCGACGACCACGTCGCCGTTCTGCCCTTCCAGCTGAACGTTGTCTGCCCTGTAGTCGCCGGTTCCGGCCACGGTGTAGGCGAGTGTTTGAATCCCACCTACATCTACCAGATTTATGCTTTCAACCTGAACATCCAGCGTTCCGATGAGTGAATTCACGTTCGTAGAAACGCCGCTGTCAACGATGAAATCGTAAACGTCTAATTCTCCGGAATAGACCCATCGATCGTTTATTCTCCATGTTGGGGCGTCGATGAATGAATTCCCAATTGATGTTTCGGCTGATTTTGTCTCGCTTTGCAAGACGGACTCAGTGTCGCTGTGTATCGGGACTGAAACAAGCAGGATCGCTAACGTTGCAGATATTGCCCCCAACTTTGGTCTCGAATTGGGTCCCATGTAGGATCTAGTGCATTTGATTTAATCAACTGTTGTGTAAATCAAAGCAAGTCTGCTAATTCATCCTGGATGAATTGGACTGCCTCAAGGATCTCGTCCTTTCGCCTAGCCCCTGTTATTACCATCTTTCCACTCCCGAAGATTAGGCAGACTACTCGTGGGAAGTCCAATCTGTATATGAGGCCGGGAAATTGTTCTGGCTCGTATTCGACCTTGTCGAAGGGCAAGTGGAAAGTTAGATTGTTGAGGTTGAGTTTGCGTGGCATAGTGGCAAGTGGTTCGCCTTCCTTTATGCCCCTGATTCTAGGGTCTTCTGCTTCTACCTCTTCGTCAGTCGCAGGCCTTATTTCGCCCCCGTCAAGGTCGATCACGCGAGTGTTGATGTCATCCATCCTAGCAGTGCCGTCGTAATCCTCCGGATAGTGCAGAGCATAGGTGGCAACCATATTTTGGACTTCGATTTTTACGTCTTCGACCTCCCATGTGTCGATGCCTGCCGCTCTGAGATCACCAATCATTCTGGTTATTCCTTCCTGAATATTCTCCTCATTTTTACCGCCTGTGCACACTGCCCTACCTGACCTGAACATGAGTATGGCTAACTTTGGGTCTACTACTCTGTAAACGACTCCTGGAAATTGCTCTGGTTCGTATTCACAGTTCAACTGGATTGCGATGTCAGGTAGGTCAAGTTCTTCGGCAACACGTGTTGATGCGACTACATTCACTACTGTTAGTCGCTCTTCATCGCTCTTCATACAGATTGGCACTTATATATGATATATAAGTGAGTGCAATCCATCACGAACTCAAAATTCTGGCACCATCGCAGTACATGGGGGTGATTATTGCCCTTCCTCCACTCATCTCTATCATCTGAGCCACCCTTTCTGGGTTATAGGTCAATGCCATCATGCATCCGCCGCCACCGGAACCTGTTATTTTAGCGCCCAGGCTATGTGGACGCACGGCCTCAATCAGGGTTTCAAGCATTGGTGTACTCAGGCCCAGGGATCTTAGCTTCTCATGGCACACATCCATAGTCATGCCAACAGCTTCCCAGGCTCCCGATCTCAATGCTACCAACCCCATCAGGGTTAATTCTCCGATGGAGTCCAGGTCCTTTTTCTTCTCCTGGTTCTCGGAAATAAGCTCTGCGACCATGGAAACCATTTTTGCAGTTTGGGAGGGGTCCCCAGAGTGTCCGAGGACGATATGTGGCATGTCATCAAAAGTAAGGTCCACTGCTCCAACATCCCAATCCATTACTCCTTCTGGGGTGTCGAGAGTTGCTTGGAAAATAGGGTCTGCCGTCCCCGAGAGATTCTTAGACACGACTACACAGCCGCCCAAGGAGCTAGTTGCGGTGTCTGTGGGGCTTGCGCGTCCGAGTTGTGCGTGGGCCTCCGCTTGATGTGCCGTGATGGCAGCATCGACAGGATTCGTCGAAAGTCCCATGGATTCTGCCAAGGCGAGTTGTGCTGCAACAGATAGCGCTGCAGAGGACCCTTGGCCTGCCGCAGGGAAAAGTTCACTTGATATTTTTATCGACATTGGCCTGTCAGTCAATTGATTTCTCTTGACTAGCCAATTGAGGTGTGGATGCCGATTTGGGCACAAGGGCCGATTCTCAACGGTCCAAGATTTGGACTCAGAGATATACACCTCGACCCCCCTACTTATGGCCACCGCTACCGCAGGGTGGCCGTAGACCACTGCATGCTCCCCGAAAAGGATGGCTTTGCCAGGGGCGTATGCTCTGACCATGTTCGCCGAGATCGGCCATCTGGCATAGTGGCTTCGCGTGGCATAGCATCATTCAAGGGCTCGCACCCACTAAATAGGGTCAGCGGGACGCCCCCCCTAGGACGTGGTTTGAATCGAACACCCTCTTCTAATCGATTATTTGGGTGTTCCCGGATGGGTGTTCTTGTTATTACTTGGTGGGGCTTCTGTAAGCTTTTTTGTTTATCAAGTTCAAAAGGCCATACGGTTAGTGCTCATCGGTGGACCAGATCACAGAACAGATGCCTGGGCCAGCAGAGTTATGGAGGTAGCAACAGGTTGGCTTGGACAGAAAAGAGTGCTCCAAGAGAGGGTCGTCGGAATTCTGCACGTCCTGATGTTCTGGGGCTTCTTGATGCTATCAAGCGACATGCTGGATCTTGCAACTGCCAATTGGTTCTCAGGCAGCCTCCTACCGAGTGCATTGGTCGGGCCTTGGAATGGGATGGTGGAGTTGGGATATGCATCGGCGCTCGTCGGTTGTGTTGCCGCTCTAGCCAGAAGGGTCGTATTCACGCCCGAGAAGCTGAAAGGAAAGTCCCAATTGGAGGGCAATTTCATACTCCTACTAATCTTGACGATCACCTCCACCTCGTTCATAATTGAATCCGGGGAAGGGCCATCCAAGTTGTGGGAGCCACTAGGATACCTAGTCTCCGGAATTGGATTGTCTCAAACGGTAATCATTGCTTCGTATTGGATGCACATGGTCGCAATCTTTAGTTTTCTGATTTTGATTCCGTTGTCAAAACACATGCACCTTGTGATGGCCCTCCCTAACGTATTCTTCTTTGATCGGACCCCGATGGCGAAAATGCGTCCATTGGCTATTGGTGAGAACGGTCTTGCCGTGCCATTGGAGGACTTGGATATCGATACGTTTGGAGTGACTACCTACGACCAATACAGCTGGAGGCAGCTGATTGACGGTTGGGCGTGTACATCATGTGCTAGATGCCAAGACGTCTGTCCGGCATACGAATCAGGGAAGACACTCAACCCGATGCAAATTGTTCACGACGTGAGATCATTTGCAAACGAGCATGCCCCGATATTACTCGCGGGGGACAAACCAGATGAGACAATGATGCAGCGGTTGACAGCAGATGCAGTGTGGGCATGCACAACCTGTCACGCCTGCGTAGATGCATGCCCACTATACATCGAACACGTGCCGAAATTGACTGACCTAAGACGCAATGCAATGATGGAGACCATGGAGTATCCTGAGCAACTCAATGTGGCGATGGGGAACCTGGAATCTGGTTCCAACCCGTATGGATTTGGAGCGCACGAGAGGGGCGATTGGGCGAAAGACCTCGACATTAAAATCGGGGAGCCAGCAGAGTACATCTATTTCGTCGGATGTGCGGCGAGTTTCGATGAACGCAATCAAAAAGTTGCTCGTGCCACCATATCCCTACTGAAGGAAGCTGGTCTGGATGTTGGGATACTGGGTATGCAAGAAGGTTGCTCAGGAGACCCCGCGAGGCGGGCTGGAAACGAATATCTATTCCAAATGCTTGCTGAATCAAATTTGTCCACCTTCCAAGAGTTGGGGGTAAAGAGAATCGTTGCCTCATGCCCACACTGTTTCCACACACTCGGCAAAGAATACCCGGACTATGGGGCCGACGAACTCGAGGTGCTCCATCACTCCCAAATTCTTGCCAAGTTGCAAGATGAAGGCAATTTGCCGAAAATAGAGGAACGAGAGGACAACATAACCTTCCATGATCCTTGCTACCTCGGAAGAATAGGTGGAGAGACACAAGCGCCTCGCTCAGTCATCGGTGGCGTTGATGTGGAACCTGAGAGACATGGAACCGACTCATTCTGCTGCGGTGCTGGGGGTGCCCAGATGTGGATGGAGGAGGATGCCGACAAACGTGTAAACGTGATACGCGCCAAAGAATTAGCCGAAACAGGGGCTGACACAGTCGCCATAGGCTGTCCGTTCTGCTCTGTTATGGTCAAGGACGGGCTTGATTCAATAGGGTGCGAGATGGATGTCAAGGATCTCGCAGAGATACTCTGGGAGAAGATTGTGGAAGACGAGAAACAATCAGACGGATTACCAGCATAGAATCCGAATCCAACAACCTATCGATCATTCTGCCCCAGTTAGTGTGGGTCCTCACTAAATCAGAGTGCTTCACCGACAGAGAGCCTGATAAATCGCGGGCCCCTCGCTGGTACCATGACCAATGATTTCAAACAATGGGGAATGTCAATACCAAACCTATCAAAAGCTTTCGGGGGCATTCTAGTTGTCTGGGGGGTATTCTCGTATCTCACCCAAACGTCTGACCCACCATCGATCACAGCCTTGATTCCATCATTCATGGGGGCCCCCCTGCTAATCATGGGCACATTATCTGATTACAGCCCAACAAACAGACATCACTTCATGCATGCTTCCATGGTAGTGGCACTTTTGATGGCGTTGGCAGGCGGGTCTAGGTTAGCAATAAGCTTCAGTGACATGTCAGGACTTGTTCTCATCTCACACATACTGCTAACCACACTAGGTATAGCATTCCTATTCGCGGGCATCAAATCGTTCAGGCATGCAAGATTGAGTCGCGAGGGTGACTGATGAAACCGAGAATAGGCATAACTTCCTCTGTAAACAAGAGAGACTATGAGTCCGAAGATCGGGACGTAGTGATGCTTCCATGGAATTACCCGTCAATCATTGAGGAATGTGGCGGAACGCCACTGATCCTGTCCGAAGGTACTGACCCGGGCTCCGTCTTGGACGCTCTGGATGGGTTGATAATTGCTGGAGGGAGGGATGTCGACCCATCGAATTACAACCAAGAATCTGCTCCAGAGACAACTGATACACGACTTTCTCAAGACCAGTGGGAAATTGCACTTATAAAAGAAGCAAAGAGAAAGAACATCCCTGTTCTTGGGATATGCAGAGGCCATCAACTGATCGCTGTCGCCCATGGAGGGAGTTTGTATCAACATCTCCCGACTACAACTCCATTTGAGTCGCATGGAGCATGGGGCGGGAATTGGTCTAAGCATGTGGTTGAAGTCATGAGTGGAACCTCATTATCTTCGATTTTGGATGATCATTGCATTGTGAATTCAGCGCATCACCAGGGAGTCTCGGACCCTGGGACACTCACAATCAATGCAAGATCGGAGGACGGATTGATTGAAGGTTTGGAGGATAGTGAATCCGACTTCTTCATTTCCGTTCAATGGCACCCTGAGGCCTTGGGGCAGAAAGATCTGATCTCTGCCTTAGTGAACGCCTCCAACTCATCCTGACGGCACGAGGGATTAGTTCATTGGCACTGGCCTCTAGGGGGATGTATGGGTCGTCCAATCATAGGGATCACCGCCCCCACTAGGCTGACTAAGTGGGGGCCTTGGGATATGGACGCCACCGTGATGCCAGCAACCTATTCAATCGCCATCGTTCAATCCGGTGGCATACCAGTGATTCTTCCTCCTGATGATGGGATGCCAGATGTTATTCACGCATTGGACGGTTTAGTGATATCAGGTGGTCCCGACATTGACCCGTCAATGTACGGTGCCGAACTTGACCCAAATACGCTCGATACCTACCCACTGCAGGACCAAAGAGAGAAACTGCTGATTGAGGCAGCGATTGAATCAGATTTGCCAATCCTTGGGATCTGCAGGGGTATGCAAATGATGTGCGTAGTCGAGGGGGGCCACATGCATCAACATTTACCCAACACTAGTGGCTATGAATCACATGGCTCGTGGAATGGGGGAGTTTCTGACCATCATGTTGAATTGGTTCCTGGAACTCTTGTCCACTCGGAATTGGGACCCAAAGTTTCAGTGAATTCAACACATCATCAGGGAGTTGAAAACGCTGGTAGTCTAATCGTCACTGGTAGGGCTTCCCACGATGGTTTGATAGAAGCAGTTGAGAAACCCTCCCACAGGTTTTTCCACGGGGTTCAATGGCACCCAGAGAGGATAAATCAATTCCAAATGTACTCAGCACTGGTCAGAGCAGCGAGGGGTTCTTGACCGGAGTCCAGAGGCGGTTATTGTGATCTTGAGGCTATATGACACTGCTTCACGGCGAAAAAGAGAGGTCTCTTACTCTGGCGATGAGATCACCATATACGCATGCGGGATTACACCATATTCTCCCAGCCACATTGGTCACGCTCGACAGGCCATCGCGTTTGACACGCTAGTTAGATGGCTGAATTTTAACCAGATTGATACGAGGTATGTGACAAATTTCACTGATATATCAGATACGATTATTGATGCAGCGAAAGAAGAGGGAGTTGACTTCACAGAAATCTCAAACAGACACATAGATAGCTACGTTGAGTCCATGAAAGCGTTGAACGTCCGGAAAGCCGATGCTTACCCCCGAGTTACTGAAAGCATCGAGAGCATAATCGGAATGATTGAGAAATTAGTAGAAAAAGGCAATGCATACGTCGCCGATGACGGGGTGTATTTCGAGATAGATACCGCCCCAGAGAAATACGGAGCGTTAACAGGCCAAACCCTCGATATGGTCCGCTCTGGCGCGGGGGGGCGAGTCGCCAGGACTGGTCTCGGGAAGAGAGATCACAGAGATTTTGCCCTCTGGAAATTCGCCAAGCCGGATGAACCCTCGTGGGAAAGTCCCTATGGTGCTGGTAGGCCGGGTTGGCACATAGAATGCTCAGCAATGGTATTCGATCATTTTGGGGAGCAGGTTGACATTCATGGAGGAGGATCAGACCTCATGTTTCCGCATCACGAGGCAGAAATATTCCAATCAGAATGTTGCCATGGAATCAAGCCATTTGCACGGCATTGGATGCACAACGGAATGATAAACATCGACGGCGAAAAAATGTCGAAGTCGTTGGGCAATTTCTGGACGATAGCTGAAGCAATCGATGCAGTGGGATCTTTAGTATTGAGGTATGCATTAATCAACGCTCCATACAGGCAACCAATTGATTTCAATCAGGTTCTCTTAGATGACGCCAAAAAAAATCACGCTAGGTTAATTGGCGCAATCATGGAAGCTGGCGGGCCAGCGACAGCAGCATCCTGGGAAGGGAATGATATTCTAACGGAGGCAGAGAAAAAATTGGTATCAGGAATGAATGACGATCTGAATACAAGAGTTGCCATCGCGGAAACTCAATCAGTAGTCAGAATACTCAACCGTGCGAATTCGGCCGGCGATGAATCACTCTCCAACTCTTGTGTAGGATGGCTTTTGGAGTTTGCCGGGAGTGTACTGGGAATCATACCTGATTCAGACTTCTTTGCAAACAAGATGGCCGAAAGGGATTCGAAAATCTCCATCATTATGGACGAAGTAAAGGCATTAATCGAAAAAAGGGATAGAGCCAGATCGACCAAGAACTGGGCAGAAGCCGATAACATCAGGGATCAATTGTTGGGGTTGGGGGTATCCATTCAGGACACGCCCGATGGTACTACATGGGATTATTCTGAGGTCTAGGTCCTTTTGTTCCAACTGGTGATTACAACCGTCGCAGAGCTGATTATCAGGCCTAGTAAACCAACCACTGCTATCCAATAAAGTGGCCCAGATATA
Organism: Euryarchaeota archaeon UBA558; assembly: GCA_002507175.1. Lineage (GTDB taxonomy): Archaea > Thermoplasmatota > Poseidoniia > Poseidoniales > Thalassarchaeaceae > MGIIb-N1. Next base: position 109,561 of record DAZE01000012.1, on the reverse strand, counting down.
CCATTTTCCTCTGACATGGACTCAGCAGCGGGAGGTTCTGTTGCTTCAGCTGGAGGAACATGGAAAGCCCAAGCATCCCTGCAAATTACGCCTTCGGGGGAGTTGTTCTCAGAGCAGAAATGACTGGGGATGGCAATTGCACTGGAGATCTCGAGTTGACAGAAGTCTCCAGAACTAGTTTCGAGACAATCGCTTCCATGAGTTGTCCAGATATAGATCGAACCGCACACAAGTTGTCTGCCCTCTGGAACCTCTGGGACGCCCTCGATGCCGAGGATTGAAGAATCGGATCTGCACTCCTCTAGATGTATCCCCTCTGTAATTTCTACAGGGTGCGGAACTGTAGCACTTATTGGGCCGTAGGTTTGAAGGATCTGAGGCAGTGAAAAATCCTGATTGTTATCCTCTGTCGGGACGACTTGGTTTGAGGAATTTGAATCCAAGGGCCCTGCCATGGAGACCGAACCCCCGGACCTATGCCCATTCGAATCCAATGTGATGTCGTAATAATCGCCCCAAAGGTCGATGTTCCTCCCCATCTGGAATGTAATCGACCGGTTCAGCACGTCGAAATAACGCTCGTCCCCCATTGTGAAGAGGTGTTCCAACGGGACTGGTTTTCCTTCGTTGCATTCCCGAAGGTTTTCCATCATCTCGGAGTAATTTAGATTTGCGTCGGGTACTCCCTCATAGGTTATGTCAACTGCCTTAGAAAAGCCGGTGCCATGAATTATCTCAGGTTCATCCGTCATCAAATTCATTATGTCAACATCGCCATAGACCGGAAGCCCCCCTACGGTTACGAGTCTGACGTCTGGGTCAGTTGCAAGAATCACATTTCTGTAAGGGTCTTGTACGAACGTGTCAAGGACCACAAGATCTGCCGCCAAGCCGGCCTTGATCCTTCCAGTGTAGTCAGACCAACCAATTGCATCGACGATGTTTGTCGAGATAGCTTGGACTAACTCAAAATCTGTGAATGTATTTTCAAGGACGTTTCGATTCCACCAGTCTGCTGTCTTCAGTTCATGCATCGAACTTTTCGATCCAGATGGACCCCAGTCTGGGCCGATCATGATGTTCACGCCCTCCTCCTTGGCAGAGGCTATGTCGGTTGTCTGGCCGTATAGAAGTAGATTCGATGTGGGAGACCATGCTAGGCTTCCACCCGCTTCGGCTAGCATTGAGAATTCCTGTTGAGTCAGGGCAGTTCCGTGCACAATCACAATTTCCCCAACGAGGAGCTCATTCTGGACGAGAATGTCAAATTCGGCCCTGCTCGACTCGTCTATGCCTTCAGCGAGATGTAGGAACCATGCGTCCAAGGAACTAGACGAGTTGCCGGTCTTTATGTGGTTGCCCGAGTAATCAGATTCAAGTTCCGTGACCTTGGTGTGAATGAAATCTTTGTTGAAATTGTAAAGTTCGATGTTTCTGGTTAATATCGAGTCAAATGAGTCCGTGTTTGTATTTGCACTTCCCTGAATGGCAGTGTTTCCACCAACAATAGCTCTCAATTCTGCGAATCGCATGGCCATTGGGTCTGAGATAGAACATCCGATATCTTTTGCATCTGAATACCCTGAATACGATTGCCATTGGTACCTGTTGTCCCATCCATCGGTACCATGATCCCATAAAGGGATCAAATTGTACTTCGCGTGGTTGTGTGGATCAATAAAACCGGGGTATATTGTCCCACTTGTCTGGATTACTGGCGCTCCAATTGCTTCTTCGGGAGGAGATTCCCCGCTTTCCCACACTGCTGTGATAAGCCCGTCCGAAACCAGAATGTTCCCTTGTTCAAGTATGGAGTCCTGTGATTCCATTGTGACCACTCTTCCTTGCAGCACATATGACCCCGAATGAGTGTCATCACGCACGGTGTAGCATGAACCCTGCAAATGGTTGGTGCCCTGCCAAGGTTCACCATTCGGCCCCCCGGGGGTTGGGCCGGATTCTACTTCAGACCATGTTCCATCTGAATTCAATCCGAATGGTATACCATACGAAGAGTTTCCAATGTCGTAATTAGAGTCCATCCAAGTTTCGGGCCCAAAGTACCCCACGGAGTCAACCACAGACCGTGAGCTGTCTGAAATTGTCACCACATCGCCCTCGAAGTAATCAAGTTCTATGCCCGTTTGAGCGCGAAAGAATGTGACGTAGTCTCCTGGTTGGACGACTGTCTCGAATCCTATTGAGCAAGATGGCGATCCATCAGAAACGGCATCATCGATCCACCATCCCCCAATGTCTACGGGGGATTCTCCAGAGTTGTATATCTCGATAAATTGATTTGAATAACGTCCTATTTCTCCATCCCCATTCCAATCGACTCCTCCATAATCAGCATTGTTTGGGGACACGTAGATTTCGGTGATTATGATGCCCTCTTGATGTTCTTCTGCTGTTGATGATATTGGCGAATAAATGAGTATCAACATCGTAGCGAGCACTGCGGCTCTTGTTCTCATGGCTTCATGGGTTCGAACAAGGATATCAATCCACCTCAAACATATTTTATTTTTATTTGAACAACCAAATTATTTGAGCAACCAAATTTCCATATGATACCAACTGATCGTGTGGTCAATGAGCAAGTGGAGCGTGGCCCTCATTCTATCCGGAATGGTTTTGTCCGGATGCATGGGACAGGGCTCCGACCAAACCGAAGCCAATGTCGAATGGAGTCAAGGGATGGTTCAGATTCCCCTAGACGGTCTAGACGATGTTCGAAATTTCTCAGTAGGCATAGCCTTCGAAAATCAAACGGCGGGGGAGTCCAACTGGGCTGTGTTTGGCAATGAGGAAGGAGGTAATTGTTGTGAGCACTACTTGGCCATGACAAAAGAGGGTTGGATCCTTAATTTTGGGGGAGAATATCCAACTTGGTCGGATGACAGAGGCAGGACATGGCAGGAATACCAACCATCTGTTTTCTCACAACTTGGGTGCTTGGAGCCTAAACCCACCATTCCGGGCCAAGAAGGGCTGGGGGAGGGCAGCATAGTACAGGCGACCAATGGTGATTTAATCGCTATGGGGTGGTTTCCATATCCGTCTACATCTGGGGCTGACCAATTCTACGCTTTCTTCTACGACTCTGATGATGATGAATGGAGTTGGTGTTTCAACAGGACTCCAGAACCATTCTACGACCGATCCTGGCAGGTCGAGGTGATAGGGCCGATCAATGGGGGCATATACGGAAATGGGCTATATGCTAGTTTAGTCATCTCAAACTTCTGGCATCAAGTGCAAAATGTGGGTGGCCAAATATCGACCGATGGATTGAACTATGACTATTTCAGCTTCCCAGATCGGGATTCTAACTTGGAATCAATCGAGGTCGATCTTTTCCCTGGGCCCCTCGGCGTAGAATGGGATTACACGAAGCCACACAAGGAAATGAGAGCGTTTCCAGTACCATCTGGAGGGCTCTACTTTCCAAATTATTTCATCGATGGTAGCGATGCCTACTTGGACACCTCACTCAATTGGTGGACTGGTGTGACGTCGCAAGGCGAGTCCCTGCCATCCCAATATTGCGCTTTTGACTCAAGTGGCACGCTCCATTGTGTGGTAGCAGAGGGTGTCTCCCTGACTCATATGGTGTCAACAGACGGTGGCAATAATTGGATCAACCAAACCTACGATCTCTCTGACAAGGCTACGGAATTGGAAGAATGGGAGTTCCACTCTAACGGAGTTCACGATCTATTCGTCCTTAATGTCAGGTATCAATCCTCAGATGGTCCCGACATCGATATCTCGTGGCATGTCAGAGGTTACTCGGATTCGCTGCTCCCGGACACATGGACCAGTCTCGGCCTAGGGGATCTCGACTCCACAAGTGGAGCTGGAAATGACATTCGTTTCGATTTCGCCTCTATGGGCATCCTTCCTGATGGTGGCTCAGTAATTGCTTATCACGACTCCAGCGACCCTGATCCTTTGTTTGCAGTGGAGACCCTATTGCCTAACGAATATATTTAATGTAAATAGCAAAACAAGAAATCCATCTGGCCGAAAATGAAAGAGGGGGTTTTTTGTCACTTGAATTGATGGCTCTGATCGCATTGGGTTCGTTCATTGCAGCGGCATTGACAGTCCCGGCTGGGTTTGGACTCTCCACAATACTCACGCCCCTCGTGCTCCTCGTTATGCCGCCTCACGAGGCTATTGCGGTAGTGGCCTTGGTCCATGCCGCGCACAACGGGGCGAAAACCATCTCCATGTGGGAGAGCATCGAATTCTCAGCGTTCAAGAGATATGGGACTTGGCTCGTGGTCGGTTCGATATTGGGTGCTGGCTTGCAGGGCATGGTCCCACAAAAGCCATTGTTGGGCTTGATGGGAGTTTTCCTCGTGATCCTCCCCGTTCTGACGCTCTCGGAAACATGGACTGGATACAGGATTCCCGAGGCTAATGACAGGATCGGGGGATTCGGATCTGGTTTCATGGGAGGTCTGTCCGGGCATCAAGGAGCGATTCGAGCCATGTTTCTCTCAAGACGTCTGCCGGAGAAAATGGGGTATGCTGCGACTGCGAGTATCCTGGCATTATGTGTTGACCTCGCGAGGATCCCAGTCTATCTAATGTTCCGACCCGATGCAATCATTGGGGAGATAGGCATCTCCTTTGTGCTGGTAATCTCTGCGATCCTAGGGGTCAGGCTTGGGAAAAAATGGCTTGAATCCCTTAAGTCGGCATTCATTCACAATTGCGTCACCTTGGGGATAATACTCAGTGGATTTTACTACCTATATGCCGCTTTGAATTGATCTCATACCATTCATGTGCCACGCCGCTTGAAGACTGTCGCATACTAAATACGAGGAGGGGGCGCGTGAGGATGAGGAATAAGTTGGTTCGATTTTCAGACATAGGGGTCGAACCTCGTTTGGTCAAAGCACTTCGAAGAGAGGGGATAGTGGAACCTTTCGAAGTTCAACGAGAGTCGATACCTGATTCTCTCTTGGGCAGAGATGTGTGCTGCAGGGCGCCGACAGGATCTGGAAAGACGCTTGCTTTTGGGCTGCCTTTGCTATCAAGGTGTTCCGATGCTGAGCCGAAGAAGCCTACATCATTGGTCCTCACCCCCACTAGAGAACTGGCAGAACAGATCAGGGCCGTTTTAGACCCACTCGCAAAGTCATTGGGGCACAGGATAATGTCGATTTATGGCGGAACACCATACAAGGGCCAGATAAGCAAACTCGCGAAGGGCGCAGAGATTGTTGTGGCATGCCCGGGGAGGCTCCTAGATTTAGTTGAAAAGCGGGCTCTGTACTTGGAAAATGTCGATATCGTTGTACTGGACGAGGCAGACAGGATGGCAGACATGGGATTCATGGAGCCAGTTTGTGAAATATTAGACGCATGCAGTCGGAATCGACAGACCATCTTGTTCAGCGCTACCCTAGATGATGAGGTCGCAGAATTAGTTGAGTCATATCAGAGAGATCCCGTGGTCATAGAAATAGGCCCCGAGGAAGTGAGTATGGATTCAATGGACCACATATTCTGGAGGGTCAATTCAAGCAACAAGTTGGCCCTATCAGAATACGTCACTCAGAACTGTAGTCCTAGCATTGTCTTTTGCAAAACTCGTGCCGGATCAAATAAACTTGGCAAGCAACTTGCAGAGATGGGTGCCTCAGTGGCCGTCCTTCATGGCGGCATGAACCAAAAGCAGAGGGACAGGTCCATGAGAAAGTTCAGCGCCCAAAAGGTTCGAACGCTAATCGCTACCGATGTTGCTTCGAGAGGAATTGACATACAAGGCGTGAATTGCGTGTTGCATTATGATCCTCCGGAAAATGGGAAAGCGTACAAACACAGGAGTGGGAGAACGGCGAGAGCTGGGATGACGGGGATTGTTGTGTCATTGGTACAGAAATCACAACAAAGGTACTACAAGAGGATACAGAAGCAGGTTGGAATATCATGTGAGATCACCGAGCCAATGCCAGAACTCATTGCATCGGGGAATGGTATTAATCCCGTGCGAAATAATCGGGAAAAAAATCGAAAAAAGAAAAGGTTTCATGACAAGGACCGGAGCCAAGGATCTTCGAAAGCGAGTAGCTCGTCGGGTAGAAAAAGTGGCAATAAGAGGGGTAGGCGACAAAGAAGAAATTTCAAGAAAACCAAATCCAACAGTCATAAAAGGAAATGATCCTCAGTCTATCGGTCATCACAGGCCTTAAAGGCGGGTCATTTTGCGCTGAGAGTATGTCAGAATGGATCAAAGTAGTCACTGAAGGGGGAATAACGAGGATCAAGATGAAGGCCATTTGCGCTTATCAGATCACCGAAGATGAGACCCAGTTGCTAATCTACACAAAGGACAATTCATTGTTCCAGGTCACAAAGGACGCAGGATTGAACTTTGAATTATTGGACTCTCATTTCAAAATCAAGTGATCTAACTCTTGGTTCCAACGATTACCAGCGTTCCTTCCCAACCCTCCCTTCTCTGAACCCTGAATGACTCCACGCCACTAAACCCTGCCTTGTGCATTGCCCTTTTCCACTCTTTTTCTGACTTTGTCGCTAACTTGAGCCCCAGTGACGATGGCCACGATAAGCTCTCTGTGTTCTCAAAGTAGTGGTCTATCCCGAAGGATAGGCATCCATTCGTTGTCAGCCACTTATCGTAAATAGTGCCAATGAAAGAGAAGGGGTCCTCCAGGTAATACATGAATTCCATGCTCACAACAAAGTCATACTGTTTGTCTGGGATCCAAATTGGAAGTTGTCCATGTTTGTAGTCCCCAACTGGGTGGATTTTCCTGGCCTTTTCTATCATGTCCAAAGAGCCGTCCACTCCTGATGCCACTTGGCAGCCATCGATGTTCTGGAGTTGCCTCACTGCCCATCCATTCCCGCAACCGACATCTATTGCGGAGAATTTCGATGGCAGCCTGGTTCGAGCGATTCCAAACATCTCCATGACGCTTGCAAAATGGCCCTTTTCCATGCCCTCGTCCCTTCCGTTCCTTGCCCATTCGCCAAAAAGATCGATTGCATTGCGTCGGCCCATGCAACTAGGTGACATTCGGACTATATGATCCATACTTCAGGTTGCCATAGAAGGGTTTAGACCTCATTCGGTTGGGTTTGTATTGGACAATTTAGCGAGTCTCTTCTTCTTGTTTTGCCGCTTCTTGTAATACGGGTATAATGGCCACTTTGCCAACCCAGTCCACATAACGAGGAAGATGAAGTATACGGAAACCAATTTGTCGATTTCCTCGGACCAAAGCGTTTCTACACCAAAAAGCCCATTGTAATAATATGCGATTCTGGCATGGTAAACGACTAATATCATACCAAAGGAGAGATGGATGTATCTCCACACTTTATTCCAGTTCATGGACACAACTTTGCATTCTCGCTGGCGATGTATATACATTCCATTATCGCACAGCGATATCAATCCAATTGGAAACTTGTTCTTGCATGCGATTTGGGCCTAGCAGGTGTCAAGGACATCCCTCTGAGGGGGTTTGCTAAAGTTTCAACACCATCAACGGTCCAAATCACCCCCCTTGCGATGGACTGCTCATCTTCCAGCGCTTGACCAACTGTGTTGACGGCTGCGAAGGGCAGTCCTGACAACTTTTGTTCCCAATGATCTCTTGACTCTCGGATGAAAATGCCCGCCAGAAGAGATTCGAGATTGGATCTATCTTCGACCCTATCGGCATTTTTTTCCCATTGCTTGTTGTTCGGTAAATCTAGCGCTGCTGAGGCACGTCGCCATTGCTCGTCGCTCCCTACAGCGATGACGAACCACCCATCAGAGGCTTCGAAGGCCCTGTATGGTACAAGGTTAGGGTGCGCACTTGCCATGGGTCTCGGGTCCTCACCTGTTGCAATTCGGTTTTGCGCTTGATTGACAAGGGCTGCAATCGCGCAATCCCATAAACTGATGTCGATACGTTGACCTAAACCCGTTCTCTCTCTGTGGAAAAGAGCGGCGATTATGGCGGATGTGGCTTGGAGCCCTGTTATCACATCGATCCACGCTACCCCGACTTTTACTGGCGGTCTACCATCTTCCCCGGTGATGGACATAATCCCCGATCTGGCTTGCAGGGACAGATCATAACCAGGCTCAGAGCTTCTCGGCCCTGTCGCCCCATATCCAGATATCGAGCATAGAATCTTGTCCACCGGCAAATCCGGGGCTAGTCTGTCGAACGTTCCCGGACGGAAGTTTTCAACTATTACATCGGCTTGTGAAATCAAATGTTGTAGTTCCTTCGTCTGTTCTTTTAGGTTCATCCTGATGATTTGCTTTCCTCTGTTGCAGGACAAAAAGTAGGCTGCGACGTCCTTCCCTTCAAAGTCTTTCGCGAACGGGGGGCCCCATGATCTTGTGTCGTCGCCCCATGGAGCCTCTATTTTCAGGACCTCTGCCCCCAAATCCGCTAGGTTCTGAGAGGCGTATGGGCCTGCAAGTACCCTTGATAAGTCAAGTACCCTGACCCCGGATAGTGCCCCCTCCATATTGCTTCGCAGGATGGGTATCGATTCAATGCTGTGATCAGGACACGGTGAATCCGATTGTTATTCCATCCACCTCGAATGTGGATTCAGAGGAGTTCAAATCCCCTGTTAACTTACCCGAAGTGGCCCTTGTCTCAGAGAGAATGTGATCCCAGTCATTCTCTGCGAGCTTGGGCGAATCAGGGCCCAAAGCGATCTCCAGCGAGATCTCCGCCTCTATCCTTAGGTCCATTTCCTTTCGCTTTGCCTGAACCCTACGAATGATGTCGCGGGCCAATCCCTTAGACAACAGGTCGTCGTCCAGGGACATATCGAGTACAAGGGTCACATTCCCCTGTTCTGATTCAATTGTCGCTGCTGCGTATCCATCCTTCTCTACGCGATGAATTTCCACATCATCGAGGGTTATTTGGTATCCTCCCAAGTATGCGATGCCAGCCTCGATTTCCAGTAAAAACGACTCTGGGTCGACTGCTTCAAGTTCCTCTAGGACTGTTGGAAGATCCGTTGTGCATTTTCTACCAAGGTTTCTTCTGTTCGGCTTCAATTGTACTTTCTGGAATCTCTCGAGATCGTTCTCTTCCTCGAGCAATCCTACGTTCAACTCCTCAGATAGTATTCCTGATAGGTCGCCTACGCTAATGCCTCCCACAATCCATCCTCTCTTGCATGGCAAGCGCTGTCTTCGAGATGATTCGACCCTGATTCTACGGCCAGCCTCGGCGAGATTCCTGACCAATTCCATCCTCAACTCCAGTTCTGGGCCTCTCTGAGGCAGTTTGGAGTCAATCAAATCAGATCCGCAAGGCCAATCTGCAAGGTGGACTGAGGTTTGAAAGAGGTCTCGATGGATTTTGTCTGCCATGAATGGGGCGATTGGGGCCATGAGTCTACATACTACTCCGAGTACTTCGCGAAGTGTGTGATGGCATGCCGCCTTGTCATCACTTTCGGCTTCGTCCCAGAGCCTTCTCCTAGATCTCCGAACGTACCAATTGGAGATATCGTCAACGACGAACCGCTCTATTTCTCTTCCCGCCTTGTGGAAGTCCCATTGTTCGAACAGGAGTGAAACCCTTTCTGCAGTCGCACTGGTTTGGGAAAGTATCCATCTGTCCAAAGACGGCCTCGATGATGGTTCAGAAGATTCCATATTTCCATTGAACGAGTCCAAAGCAGCATAATCAGCATGGAATCTGTAGATGTTCCACAGAGTGAGAAACATCCTGGCATAAGATTCCCTTACTCCACTTGGATCGAAATTTGTTGGCTGCCAAGGAGAGCTTTGAGTCGTCATGTACCACCTTATCGCGTCAGCCCCCTCTAGGTTGAAGTGGTCCCAAGGATCGACTACGTTCCCCCTTGACTTGCTCATTTTCTTTCCATTCTTGTCCAGGATATGGCCAAGGGAAAGACATCTCTTGTATGTCGGTTTTCCAAAGACAGTTGTACCAACAGCCAGTAGAGAGTAGAACCACCCTCTGGTTTGGTCAACCGCCTCGCAGATGTAATCAACCGGGAAGGATGAGTCGAATTTCTCTTCATTCTCGAATGGGTAGTGCCATTGTGCGAAAGGTGCGCAGCCGGAGTCAAACCAGCAATCCATGACATATGGTTCTCTTTTCATCTCTCCAGAGCACCCTCTCTCTGGACAAACCAACTTAATTTCGTCCACATAGGGTCTGTGAAGTTCCTTGGGCATTTCAGAATCCACTGTTAGCATAGATTCCATCTCTCCACGGCTTCCGATACAATGCTCGTGACCACATTCGCCACAGATCCACACAGGTATCGGAGTCCCCCAATATCGTTCCCTGCTGATTGCCCAATCCTTGAGGTTTGATAGCCACTCACCCATCCTTCCCGAGCCAGTCGAAGGTGGTGCCCACTCAACCGAATTGTTGTTCTCCAGAATTTGCTCCTTGACTGCAGTCATTCGGACGAACCAGCTATCCATGGCGTAGTACAGCAGTGGGTGATCCGTCCTCCAACAATGTGGATAGTCGTGAGTGTACAAATGCTCTCGGTACAGTCTGCCGGATTGATTTAGGAGATCTAGTATTATATCGTCGCAATCCTTCACGTAAATGCCGTCAAGTTTGGGGTGAGTCCCTCGTATGAAACATCCATCCATCCCCACGGTGTGTTGGGCAGGATAGCCGGATGCCAAGCCAAGATTGTAGTCGTCCTCGCCATACATGACCGCAGTGTGGACGACGCCAGTCCCATCCGTGGTCGTGACAAAATCTGCGGTCACGATGGACCATGCCTCTGGGTGGCCCTTTCCGTCAACTGCGCCCGGGAAAAGCGGATTGTAGTGCAGTCCGGCCAAATCCGTTCCCTTCATTTCTTCCAAGATTTCGACTTTGTGTCGGAGCACATGGCTCATCAAATCCTTGGCGAGTATCAACTGATCGCCGACTTCAGCAAAACCTCTGCCCTGCCACTTTGCAGATGGTTGCTCAGCGACCCTGATTCGGACATAATCTATGTCTGGGCCAACTGCGAGGCCTACGTTCCCGGGAAGTGTCCAAGGGGTTGTGGTCCATGCCATTATGCATGCTGGATCATCAATCAAGTCAAATTTGACGAAAACTGCTGGCTCGGTCACCTCTTTGTATCCGAGAGCCACCTCATGACTCGAGTATGATGTTCCAGTTTGCGGGCAATACGGTAGTACTTTGTGGCCCCTAAAGAGTAATCCTTTCTCATGCATTTGTTTCAGAGACCACCATGCCGATTCTATGTAGTCATCCTCCAACGTGACGTAGGGGTCATTCATGTCGACCCAGAAACCCATCCTTTCAGTCATCTCGCGCCATGCTTGCTCGTATGTCCAGACGCTTTCCTTGCAAGCTTCATTGAACTCCTTCATCCCATAGGCCTCAATGGCCTCGTTTGACATTAGGTCTAACCTCTTTTGAACTTCTATCTCGACTGGTAGGCCATGGGTGTCCCAGCCCGCTTTTCTCTCCACCACGTAGCCTTCCATGGTTTTCCATCTGCAAACCATGTCCTTGTACAACCTAGACAGCACATGGTGAATTCCGGGTTTACCATTTGCTGTTGGTGGCCCCTCAAGAAATGTGAAAGGTCTGCCTCTTATCCTGCGGGCTTCTATTGATGACTGGAATGTTTTCTCATTACCCCAGATTTCTATGATTTGATTCTCAAGGGAAACTGGGTCGAGGCGTCCGCCTTGGTCACTGCTCATCGCCCACCCGACCGTGGCACTTGATTTCAATGTCGCCCGAACACAAGTGATTTCGGGGGCTCTAGAACCCAAGACAATAGTCCATTAATCACCATATGATGGCAAACTTATGCCCGGAGACGACACCTTGGGAGACAAGATCGCTGGATGGATAAGGGAGTACGCAGAGTCAAATGGAATTTCGACGCTGGTAGTGGGTGTCTCGGGAGGAGTGGATTCGGCAGTCACCTCCACTCTATGCGCGATGACTGGCATAAGGACAATAGCACTCAATTTACCAATTAATCAGGATTTAGACCAATTTGACCTATCAAATGCCCATATCAGTTGGCTCGAGGATAAGTGGGAAAATGCAGAAGGGCGTTTAATCGACCTATCCGCTACTTTTCGCGTACTAGCTGAGGACTCATTGTCAGAGTTCTCGGTCACCGACATGGCTCTCGCAAACACCAAGGCAAGGTTGAGGATGACCACATTGTATGCAATCTCCGCTTCAAACAACGGCATAGTCGTTGGAACGGGCAACAAGGTAGAGGATTTTGGAGTAGGCTTCTACACAAAATATGGCGATGGAGGAGTTGACATTTCACCGATTGCGGACCTAATGAAGTCAGAGGTATACCAACTAGGCTCTGAGCTCGGTGTTCATAAGGACATCTTGCAGTCGTCCCCAACTGATGGATTGTGGGAAGATGGTAGGACTGATGAGGATCAAATTGGGGCTACCTACGAGGAGTTGGAGTGGGCGATGGAACAATCTCCCAGCACAGGAGATATGGATTGGACGCCGAGACAAATAGAGGTCATGAGGATATTCAATAAGTTCAACACCCAGAACTCACACAAAATGAATCCAATACCAGTATACATTAACAGCTGAATGCAAGCATTAGTCTCAATTGTTATCTACACGACCTCCGAGTTGCGGTCAGTATGGGCGTACAGGAACAGGTCTACGAACTAGTCAAAGTACATCCAAACTTTGAGATTAGGAAGTACCCCGATGTTATCTGCGCTATTGCAACGACGTCTGAATCAGACTATAGTGGTTCCTCGGAGTCTTTTCGAAGGATAGCCAAGTACATATTCGGGCAAAACGATCGTTCTATGAAAATCGCTATGACTTCGCCGGTCCAAAGATGGAATGACGAAGATGGCTCCAAAATGGCGTTCATAATGCCCCCAGAATATCAAATCGGAGACCTACCGAGCCCCATTGATGAAGGTGTAGAGATAGTCGAGGTTCCAAAATGCCTTACCGCAGTACTTCGATTCTCTGGATTCTCGGGCCAACGGAAGACTGAATCTCGTGCAAGGAGGCTGGAGGCCCTAATCCAAGAGCACGAGTATCGGCAAATATCCGTACCGATCCTAGCTGTGTATGACAATCCAGGTACAACCTTACCTTTCCTCAGGCGGAATGAGATAATCATACCAATCGAAATAGCGGTGGAGGGCTGAGTATGCGCCATGGGTTGAAAGTCTCTGGATCGAGTGACATATTGCAAGCAATAGAACGAGGTCTTCACTTCACAAGAATTCTGGTCCTTAGGAACGCTACTTCGGAATCAACACGATCACTGATTAGTAGAGCTTCGGAGTTGGGCATTGTTGTCATAGAGGGGTCTGAAAACGACTTAAGGAGGATGGGCCACTTCTCGTTTGATTCTGCCCCATCAGAGGCCCTTGGGCTGTTGAACAGAGACCCTTCCGCTGATCTTGAGGACATTATGGGATTGGCAGGTAGCATCTGGCTACTTGCAGGAGCGCAATACCCAGTAAACATCGGATACGCTATCAGAACTGTAGAAGTCAGCGGGGGTTCTGCTGTATTTGTGGACTCGGAATTAAACTCTGATGGCAGGAAGGCATCCTCAAGGGCCTCGATGAAGGCCGATCGTTTCATACCAGTCAGATGGATGGAGTGGAAGCAAGCCATAGACTTGGCAAAGAGATATGGCTACAGGGTGATTGGAATAGAGGATTCAGGAGACGTGGAGCCATGGGATGCTGACCTCACGGGGCCATGCATGTTGATCATAGGAGGCGAACGACACGGCATCCCTGATGAGTTGTTGGCTCAATGCGATGTCGTCTTAAGGATCCCAATGGGTGGTTTCCTCCCATCTTACAACCTTCAGGCGCCTCTCGCAGTTGTTGCAACCGAAGTATTGAGGCAAAATCGCGGCAATAGTTGAAAAATTAATCGTATGGAGGTCAATCATGGGAAGACTCTCCAAAGTTGCGTCAATCATCCTGATAATGTTAGGAGGTATTGCTCTCATCGCGTGGGGGGGAGCAGGCTATGCGGTAAGCCTCTATGATGAAGGAATCGAGGATAACTGTGACTCTACTGTGGGTACCATCGCGCAGATAACAGAATGGGACGATGGTCAATGTGACGATGCCCGAGAGACAAAAGAGGCATTGGAGAATGCACGCCCAATTATCTTGGCTATTGGGAGCCTTTTGGTTGGTCTCGGATTGGTTGTCTACATTAGATCCTAGGGCCGGCTTTTCGGGCCTCTTCCCTGATCCTTTTCTTCGTAGCTGCCCAACTGCAAATGGGGCATAGCGACAAGTCATGCCGGAGTGCTGGGCAATATTCCCTTCCGAAGAAGATGATCTGAAGATGTCGTTTATTCCACGTTGACTTCTCGAAGAGAGTTTTCAGGTCTGCCTCTGTTTTGGAAACCGACTTGCCATTTGAGAGGCCCCATCTTGAGGCGAGTCTGTGAATATGGGTGTCAACAGGGAAAGCGGGTATGCCAAAGGCCTGCGCCATGACAACGCTTGCTGTTTTGTGACCAACGCCCGGCAGTGACTCGAGGTAGTCCCAGTCAGGGCGAATGTTTCCGCCTCTTTCTACTATGATCTCTGCCATTTTCCTGAGATTCCTTGATTTAGTCGGAGCAAGGCCAACCTGCTTGATGCAAGACTGAATTGTTTCGACCTCCAACAATGCCATCTTGTGTGGGCTTGAGGCAAGTGAGAACAAGGCTGGAGTCACCTCATTCACTTTTTTGTCTGTCGTTTGGGCAGATAGCATTACTGCCACCAGAAGCGTGTAGGGGTCACTATGATCCAGTGGTACGGGAGTTTCTGGGTACAGACGGTCTAGCATTTTGCCAATCTTGTCCGCCTTCTCCTGGCGCTTCATTTGTCATTCTCACCTGAGCCCAGGTATCCAACAATAAACGAGGACAGTATCAACGCGCCGGGGATTACATAGCAAGTCCCGTATTGCCAACTTTCCCATGTCTCAGATCCTCCAAAGGCCAGCCATGCGCCCAACCCGACGACCATTGCTGGAAGTACCATCACGGAAGAGAAGACCAGTGCCCGACCGAGTCCCATGGAGCCCTCGGTGCCATCGTGGGATATGAGGATTCGTCACTTCCCAAGCAGATGGTCTATCTTCTCTACGGGGAGTGTGTTCAAGACGTCCTTTGCTTCAAGCCAACCCTTCCTAGCTATATCTACGCCATACGCTATGTCAGAGAGTCCCTCAATACTGTGAGCATCTGGGTTAATCAAAATCGGAACTCCATGGTCCCTCGCAGTTCTGCATAGTCTCCAATCTAAATCAAGTCTGTAAGGAGAGGCATTGATCTCGATGGCTTTCAATTCCCCCTCTCGATTAATTTCCCCCATCCTCTCAATAACCTGAAGCATGTCCACGGGAAATCCGTCCCTCACCTGTAATACCCGCCCGGTCGGATGTCCCAGAACCGTGAAAGAGGGATCTTCAATCGCGGTTATGATTGCATCGGTATTCACTTGTTCATCCCTCGACTTCCAGGTATTGATGGCGTGAACTGAGCCGATCACATGGTGGAACTTTCCCCTCACATCTTCTGAATAGTCCAATTTACCATCCGGTAAGATGTCACACTCGCTCCCGTGAAAGACCCTGAAAATTTCTCCCTGATCCTCCATTTTTTCATTGTAGGAAGTAATTTCGCTGGCTTGGATCTCCACGGCATCTGGGTCGACTCCGATGCTCCTCCCTCCAATTCTTAGAGCCGGGGAGTGGTCTGCAATTCCGATGTATTCCCAGCCTAGTCTCCGAGCTTCATCAGCCATTTCGTCTAGTGTGTTTTGTCCATCGGATGCTGTGGTGTGGTTATGGAGTGCTCCACGAATTGATGAAACCTCAACTAGATTTGGAATGGACTTTGACAAAGCCGCTTCTATCTCTCCATTATCCTCTCTTAATTCTGGAGTCACCCAGTCCAAACCCAGATAATGGTATATTTGACCTTCATCAACACAACTCAGGCTGTATTTGGCTGCATCTATTCCCACTAGACCCTCGATCTCCGTCTCTGGCATCAACCCAAATTCATTGAGCCTGAGGCCTTTGTCTATCGCGAGTTGTCTCATCCTTATGTTATGCTCCTTTGAGCCAGTGAAATAAGCTAGCGTGAATGGGAACATCTCAGGAGAGACGATCCTTATTTGGGCATCAATTGTTGAGTCTTCGGCTCTGTTCATTATGGTCTCTGATAGAGACTGATCCAACTTTCCCCCTGAATTATCAGAAACCAACACGCTTTGCTCAAGAATTAGGCTTATTTTGGATTCCCCTGCTCCTTTTACATCAGCAATGCCAGGAAGATCCAGGACCGACTCAATCACGGATTTCTGATTTTCTGGAGTAGCGGACACGACCAAATCCAAATCACCGATTGTTTCCTTCCTTCTGCGTGCACTCCCTGCTAGTTCGACTTGTATTACCCCTGTGATTCCTGATACTCTTTTCTTCAGGGCTAGGCCAAATCCGAGTCCGACATCTAACCTTGTTCTTCCTTGGTTCCTCCTTAGCAAATCGATGCCATCCAAGTATTTTTTCTGGCTCTTGGCCCCAAAACCTTGTAATTCTGCCACAAGGTTTTGCTCGCATGCTGATTTCAGGCCCTCCACGGTGCTCACCTCCAACTCCTCGAACAGTATTCTGGCCCTCTTTGGGCCTAGGCCAGGTATGCCAACCATCTCTACAAGTCCGGCAGGGACTTTGTCGTAGAGATCCTTTAGCTTCCCCCATTCGCCCGTCATCACTATTTCTTTGACGAGGGATGCCAGTCCCTTACCTATTCCTTTAGTCTGGGTCAGTGAGTCTGATTTCACCAGCTCGAACAGGTTCTTTTCCAGTTGCCCCAAGGCCCTGCTGGCGTTTTGGTATGCTCTGACACGGAATAGGTTCGCGCCATCCAATTCTAGCAAGACTGCAACCTGGTCAAAAACGGTGACTATTTGGTTCTTCGTGTAAAATGGCGCCTCAGAGCGTTTGGTCTTGGGGAGGCCCCATCCGCCGATCTTTACCATGGTACTCCGATGGGGTCGATCCCTATGTTTTTGTGGTTTGTCAACTTGGCCAAAACCAGAGTGAATTGGAGTAGGTGGTCATGTGGAGCTTGTGGATGTCTTAGAGACACTTTCGATCACTCTTTGTGGTGTAGCAGGCATACTCTGGATGAGCATAGGCACATTGGCGCGAAGCAGAGCAGGGGAAATAAAGGGCCAACGCATGATAATGGGAATCTGCATCATTGCGAGCATCCTCCTCTTCGTGATGCACGGAATGGGAGGAGCCTTGTGGGGATCACGAAATGCGGCAAGGCCAATGGCGGTGTTCTCACTCGTTCTGGCGGCTGCCTCGGTGTTGAACCTGAAAGGGAAGGAGATCCAAGGCGAGCCGAACCCGCATAGCATCAGAAGGGCAAGGGCTCTTCTAGAAATTGAGGAAGAGTAGGCTATCCTTCTATGCCCAGCTTTTCGTTGATGAAGGACCTCATGTATGCAGGAAGTTCGCCATTGATGAACAACACGTCGTTCACCTCATCCAATTTCATCAGGGAATAGTAGATTTGCATTGCGGTCATTGGAGTTGAACTGCATCCAGTGCAACCGCCCTCCAATGAAATTGAGATCACTCCTCCAGTAGTATCGATAACGTTCACTACTCCGTCATGTGCATCAAGTATGGTCTGGACTGGGCCCACCGAGTCAAGGATTGTCTGGCGGTCAATCTCGGCCATGCACTTCCACCCAACAAGTGATCTGATATGAAATAATTGAGGATATGTATTGGGCTTCCAGTTCTTTCAGAGGTATATCGGCTTAAATACAGGCCGGTGGACGGCCGGGCAACAAGGTGTAATCATGATTGAGAATGTACCGGTAATCGCAGCAACGGTAGCCATAGTGGGGCTGTTTGTCGCCCTAATGCTTTACAAAAAGAACGATGCCATAGAGATAGACAACCAAAAAGTTGCAGAAATAACAGAAGAGATTCAGAAAGGGGCTATGGCCTTCCTCATGTCGGAATACAGATACATCTCCGTATTCGTAGTGGTCGTCGGAGTCGTCCTCTTTCTGATCAATGGAGAAGACGGAGGCATGGAAACTGCCATGGCGTTTGTTTTCGGGGCTATAGCCAGTGTCGCAGCAGGATTCTCAGGGATGAGGGCGGCTACCTCAGCCAATGGGCGGACAGCCATGGCAGCAAAGAACGGTGGCCAACCAGCCGCACTCGAGGTATCGTACAACGGAGGGGCAGTGATGGGCTTGTCAGTAGGCGGACTAGGGCTGCTCGGAATATCTCTCATTGCATTCTGGCTAGGGAATGCTGACTCTGGTGATGCATACACTGGTAACTCGCTGCAGTACGCAGCTGGCTTCGGGATGGGTGCAAGCAGCATAGCTCTCTTCGCAAGAGTTGGAGGAGGGATTTACACCAAGGCCGCAGACGTGGGTGCCGACCTCGTAGGGAAGGTAGAAGCAGGGCTCCCAGAGGATGATCCACGAAACCCTGGCGTTATCGCAGACAACGTCGGGGACAACGTAGGAGATGTAGCGGGAATGGGAGCAGACATCTTCGAGTCATTCGTGGGATCGATAATAGCTGCAATGGTGATAGCCCAAGGCTCAGAGAACCTCACATTGTCTTCCAACACAATGGACTATGTCCTTCTCCCTATACTGCTCGGTTTGGTAGGCTACATAGCCTCAATTATCGGAATTTTTTCAATGACCGTGCTGAAAAACGGAAGCGACCCCGCCGCCGCATTGAGAAACACTACTTTCATCGGGGCGATTCTTTTCTGGGCTGGTGGTTTTGGTGCAATCGAAATATTCGGCCTGAACACAGGGTTTGAGCCAATGTATGCCGTTATTCTGGGTAGCTTGGTTGGCATAATGATCGGTCTCGTGACAGAATACTACACGGGAATAGAGCCTGTTTTCGGAATAAAAACCAAGGCTATCCCGAGGATAGGCGAGATGTCCAAAAGTGGGCCAGCAACAAATGCTATCGCAGGCTTGTCCGTTGGAATGATGTCGACTTTCCTCCCAATACTGCTCATATGCATAGGAATCTTTGGCGCAAATGAATTCATGGGCGGGGGCGATCTGGGCCTCTATGGCATAGCAATGGCAGCGATGGGGATGTTGGCCACGGTGGGTGTGACCATGACGGTCGATGCATATGGCCCTGTGGCAGATAACGCAGGCGGGATTGCAGAAATGTCAGAGTTGGGCGATGACGTCAGGGCCATAACCGACGCATTGGATTCTATAGGGAATACCACTGCCGCAGTGGGCAAGGGATTCGCCATTGGATCTGCTGCTCTGACTGCGTTGGCCTTGTTCGCGGCCTATAAAACGGCGGCAACGGGCGTGAACCTCACATTGGATGACCCAATGGTTGTCATTGGACTTCTGATAGGCGGGTCACTCCCCTTCGTCGTGGCTGCAATGACAATGACATCAGTTGGAAAGGCTGCAGGGGACATGGTGGAGGAGATCCGCCGTCAATTCAGAGAGATACCCGGCCTTTTGGAGGGCAAAGAGGGTGTAAAGCCAGATTCTGCGACGTGTGTTGATATTTCGACCAAAGCTGCACTCAGAGAAATGGTGGCACCAGGCGTCGTTGCGGTTCTAGCGCCCATCCTAGTCGGTTTTGCGCTCGGCTCCTCGGCCCTTGGAGGGCTCCTGGCTGGGTCTCTCGTGACAGGTGTGCTGATGGCGCTCTTCATGGCGAATGCAGGAGGAGCCTGGGATAACGCAAAGAAGGCGATAGAACAAGGCCACATAGAGGGGGAGAAAAAGGGGACCGAAGCTCATTCTGCTGCAGTAATCGGAGACACCATTGGAGATCCCTTCAAGGATACCTCGGGCCCTTCCCTCAACATCCTGATCAAGTTGATGTCGATTGTGGCAGTGGTAATCGCTCCAAACCTAGATGCGATAGGCTACATCGGGAACTTGATTTGATCACGGGCACGAAACCCCTTTCCGAGAAGAAGGGTTGCAACCCTCATGCGCGGCGCAGGTTCTTTGTGGATCATCGCATTCCTATCCATCGCATTGCAAGGATGCGTGGGGGGGACCGGAGGCATTCTGGGTGGTGGAGACGAAATAGAAGTTCCAGAATGGGAGACGGGCGATTGGTGGTTGTTCACATTCTCTACGCCTGATTTTTTTGACGACTCTGCCAAACTTGTCGTTGCTACCGTAGACCAGGAGGAGGGGGGGGCCGCTTACATGCTAGGAATTTCATCTGAAGAGGAGGCACGGAGACATGCGGTTCTGAACCACAATCCGTTTTTAGGCAGGATATCACATTCCAACTTGGGGGTTTTTGAGAACGGAGTTGAACAAGCGGTGTTATCCTTCCCGTTATCAGAGAAAACCTGGTCATTTACACTGTTTGAGAAGGATTGGACCGCGAGTGCCAACATAAACGGCAAAAAAGCATACGTAAAAGCCACTTCCGCAGATGGGGGCAGCCTGACATTCGCCTATGATGACGACATTAAGTTCATCACATCTTTTGTGAGAGTGGACTCAGATGGAACTGAGCTTCTTAGAATCTCACTTGCCCAGAGCGGCTCAGACCATCAAGGAGAGGTCCATTTCATCCGAGGAAGGGATTTACTCGACAGAGAATATCAGAATAATGGCCCCAGTGGCGATGTTGAGGACTCATTCCTAGTTCAGGATCATCCAAACGACGGGTCATGGGATGAGATGATCTATCTGATTGATGCATCCTCTGGGGCTGGTGGGTCCTCGATATCTCTGACATTGAGGGATCACACCTCTGCCTCCGTTCTAGAGAGATTTTGGGGCCCAGGGGCTTCAGAATCCGGTACGCTAGGGACGATTCCCTCCCCCAGTGGAGAATACACCCTGACTGCCAGTTTTACAGGTCAGACTGAGTTGGATGTAATGATTGCTGGTGGCATCGGATTCTCTTGGAGCATTTGATATGGGCTTGAAGGGTCATCTAGTCATGCTTCACGGCATGACTGGCACTTCCGCCAAAATGTTGCCTCTCGCAGAGGAAATTACTCCAAGTGGATGGGGTTGTCTATGCCCTGAGGGACCATTTATCCATCCGAGTGGTGGCAGGGCTTGGTGGCTGAGTGAACATGGTTCAAGGCCTTCGGACTCTGAAATCGAATCTCAGATTTCCATCTCGATGGACCGATTGGAAGGTCTTCTTCCCCCAGGAAAACTGATACTGGGAGGTTTTTCCCAAGGAGGAGCCATAGCCTCGGCCATGTGTGAGAGAGATATTTTCGACAGAGTAGTTGGACTTGTATTGATCGCCACGAAAACAGTTAGGAACAAGGAACTGAAAGCAAAATTGAACAATTTGCCGCCACGGTCGGTCGTTTGGATGCATGGGGATAAGGACCACATTATCCCGATCGAAGCCGCCCTGGAACACCTGAAATGTTTTCAGGATGCAGGATGGACGGTAGACGAATTTCGCCACAAGAAAGGGCACATGGTTGATCTAAGTCAGAAGTCTGCCATGATTCGGTCCTTGGAGAGAATCGCAAGATCCGACTAGAGTGCATTCTTCAATTCGGTATAGCCCCCAACGAATAAGACGTCCGACCTGAGGTCAAAAATTATCGGCACTGTCTTGTGGCCGGTTTCCATTATCAGGGCATTCCTTAGCTCGTGATCTTGCTGGAGGTTGACCTCAGTGTATGTGAGTCCCTTGCTATTGAGTAGATTTTTTGCTGCTACGCAGTAGCCACAGACATCCTTGGTGAACAAGAGGAACTCTGTATCAAGCCCCTCAAACTGCGACATAGGGTTGTTCATCTCCTGTCACCTCAAACGAGTCGGTACTAGTCGAGTTCTGTTCATCGGTTCCCACTGGGTCGCCTTCCTCGAGTATTCTGTCAGTTTCATCCTCATCTATGAACACTAGCATGAAGACTGTAATCAATGTCAGCGCAGCACCGATGTAGATTGCTGAAGTGTAGTCAAACACGGATATCATCCTCTCAGTAAGGGTGTAAGCAAATACGCCAGAGAGATTGAACAGAGACATGTATGCGGTGAATTGTGTTCCTCCGACCTTACTCCATGTGAGTCTCATGCTCAGGGATATGATGCAAATCCAAGCCATGCCACCAACAAATGCCTGGATGATGAGGTAAATGGTCATCACAGAGGTATTTTCCCACATGGATTGGAGGAATGCCAGCCCCGCGTTTGCCAGTGCCAATGATGTAAATCCAACCATTGCAACCCTCCTCACTCCGAACCTGTCGCCGAGTAGGCCTCCCACGATCTGGCCGATTAGTGCCCCGAACACAACCACCCCACCGACTATCCCGTTGTACTTGGCTTGAGACCAGCCTGCTTCGTTGATGAATATGTCAATGACAATGGGCCCCACGAAAATGTACAACTCCGACAGGAGGCACAGCCCGATCAACAAGAATGCTGATCTGACCGAGAATGCCTTCGTGAGGAAGAAGGACGTCTCGGCAACGCCTCTTTTTGTGCTAGGAGGAAGGAAAGATAGCGGGTTTCTGACTGCTTTGGTGGTCACAGATGTGGCCACGCTTGTGTAGGAGAGCCCCATCAAAAGCAGGGAAATTGCTAGCGCTGAATAGCTGATTGGATTTGTCACATTCCTGAGATCGTCGCCCAGTCCGAAATCGATTGTGAAGACATCAACTGCGAAGCCAATTATCCATATCGAAATGCCTATGACTGCCAAAAATGCGGATATGGTTATTTTAGTGCTGTCAAGGGTGTATCCAACTGTTTTTGCAACCTTGAATCGATCCTCTGCGAGCCAGGGGTCCGTGGCCTCCTGACCCTCTTCAGTGTTCCCGTCCGCATCGGTTACGGAGAGCCACCACTCATCCTCTGACTTCGACCATGGGAATAGCTTGACACCCGGCCTCTCCACCATTGTAAGCGGCACTGCTACGATGATTGACAGTAATGCGAGTTGAATTACGATTACTCCACCGATACCTATCTTCGTCACCGCGACTCCGAGTACGGCACCGCCAACAATGATCCCCGCCCGCTTTGCGGCGAACATGAATCCGTTCGCTTTTGCTACCTCATTTGGTTGGAGAATCTCTACGGCAAGTGCATCGGTACCCACATCTTGCAGTGAGGCAAATATGTTGTGTATGAATAGCAACCTAGTGACCAATTCAATCTCTGCATTGAGGTCTGGAACCAACAATAATGTCCCCAACGTGAGGACCATACCGAGTTGTGCAATCAAGACCCATTGGCGCCTCGCGCCATATCTGGGTATGTTCACTGCGTCGACAACTGGGCCCCAGATCCATTTGAAGGTCCAAGGTAGTGCGACGGTCGCAAACAATATGGCGACGTCGCCTATTGCTACGCCGTTGTCCACCAGATATGCTGCGAAAGTTACGCTGGCGAATCCCCATGGCAGGCCTTGAGCGAAATAGAGGATGCACAGCGTGAAGAGTCTCCGAGACTTGTTCTCGGTAAGTGCGCCACCACGCCTCATCTCAACCACAAATGTCCTAAACGGATCCAGTGGATTTTTGTGCAAGGATGATACGCCATCGTCTATTCTGTCGTTTTCATCATCTTTCTTCTTTGCAGGGGTCGTGTTTGCCCAGTCCTCTCTCAGGGCTGTAATGCCTAACAGGGCTACAGTGGCCAAGAAGGGGATCAAGAAAACATAGGCACCGATTGTCGTCTGACCGCCGGCCCCAGAGCCAGAGCCCATCTGACCGTCGATCAGGATTACTCTTCGGGCATCGACTGGTGACATCCTATCCTCATTGATCACGAGTCTGGAATATACTGTTGAATTCCCGGACTCTGAGTGCGGAGTTAGTTTGACGTTCCAGGATGACCAGTCATTATTTGAGGAAAGGTCAGCTGCTTGCTGCCATTCTCCTCCTCCAACTTTCACCTCCACATAGCCAACCCCTGGGACACCTCCAGTCGAGGTGCCGGAAATTCTGGATTCGTTCCCAATTTGCTGCAGGGTGTCCAAATCCATGGTCACATTGAGGGTTGAGTCTATTGCTCCAGCCGATTGGACGAATACCAAGGGATCTGCCTGGCCGTACCCGAACTCATTATCGGGTCTAGTCTCAAGTATGCTGCAGTCATTGAATCCTGGGTCATCCAAGAGCTGGATATCTCTTTCAATAGAGTCAGCGCTGATTATCGACTTTACTTCGTCGTGGGTTATGTCTGGATTGGCCTCGACCATTAACGCTGCAATTCCCGCCATGAGGGGTGTTGCCATGCTAGTCCCAGATTTGCTGGTGTAGCCGTCTGACGTGGCGGCATCTGGTGCCATGATATTTGACCCAATTGTTGAGACGTCGGGTTTCACTCGCCCGTCGGATGTATATCCTCTACTCGAGTAAATTGCTAGGCCCAGATCTTTGTCCAGACTTGCCACTGTGATCGGCAGGTTGGCATCACCCGGGCTGTCTATTGTATTACACCCAGCAAATGTAGCTCCTCCAAATTCGTTGCCAGCCGAGAGGAATGTAATGATTCCAGACGCGGCGACTGCATCCATCTGTTGGCTCCACGCTGATGAGCCGTCATTGTCGAAGTGGATCTCTAGTTGTTGTTCTCCCAAAGATGATGTGAGAATGTCTATGTTCTTTGCATCCTTATTCTCAATTGCCCACTGGGCTCCTTCTATGATGTCCTGGATGTCTCCGTCGCAACATGCCATGATGTTGATTACCCAGGCCCCGGGGGCAACTCCGACGTATCTCGAACCATCTGGAGACTCTTGTCCTCCTCCAGTACCGGCTGCGATGCCTGCGACGTGGGAACCATGAGTGCCCGAATCATAAGACTCTCTAGCGGGTTGCTCAGAGTCGGTGATTACTGCGTCATAAAATGCAGATATTTTAGGGTCGCAGTCGAGTACTATTGGATTGGGGTTGAATGGATCTGGGTCTGGTTGATCGCAACCAAGGGTTATCTCGTCATCCATGTCATCCAACCCTGCGTGGTCGCCCCGAACTCCTGTGTCAAGAACTGCGATTGTGACGCCTGTTCCGTCGTAGCCATATTGCGCCCAAACTTCTTCCACCCCCATGTTTGGTACTGCCTCGTTCATGTGGGTCTCTGCAAGACCAAGATCCTCTATCATGACAACTCCAGGTAGCTCCAGTATGGCGGAGGATGGGTGGATTAACTCTAGTGGAACATTTGCTATGAGGCTATCAAGATAAACCGGCCTCATTGTAACGGATGCGCCCAAGGCTTCCAATGCTCGAACATCTGATGTGGAAGGATGGTGGTCGTAGTCAACAAAAACTCTAGCCTGTCCAGACTCCGCTCGCTTCCACCATTTTGAATATACTTCTTCTGGTTGTGTCAATAGCCATTCTAGCCTGTCATCTATTCTGTCTTGGTTAGCATCTCTGGACCAATCTTCCCACCATTCGTCGTGTATCTCGAGTGCATGACGGGGTTGCCATTCCCCCATGGCATCGAGGCCCCCCCTCTCATGATCCGGATTGATTTGGGACGCAGTCATTGGGATGATCAGGGTTGCCAAAATAAGCAGGGCTACGGCTCTGCGCGTCGAGGTCATCACTTCCCCGACTGGTATCCCCCTCAAGTTCCTTGCGCTTGTTCGTTTCAGTTCCTATCCTGAAACGCCACCCTATTTACCAGAACCTCGACCGCGTATCAGATTGCCATGCGAGTCGGACCCCCCGCCTTGGAAAAAGCCATTCGGGAATTCGCATCTGGCAATCCAGTCATGGTGTTTGATTCCTCATTCAGAGAAAGTGAAACAGACCTACTCTGGCCTGCTCAATTCGCTACACCTCAGGTGATGAGAAGATTGAGAAATGACTGTGGCGGGTTGTTGTTCCTTGCAATTGGGAATGAAATCGGAGAGAAATTCGATCTTCCATGGCTCCAAGATATCCATACCAATCATGCTTTAGTCCAACTACACCCTGTTTTGGATCGTCTGAAGACCGATGACCTGCAGTATGACAACAAGTCAGCATTCACACTCTCGATTAATCACAGAGATACCTTCACTGGCATAACGGATAGAGATAGAGCCCTCACTACCCGAAGGTTTGGAGAGCTTAGCGGTGAGGTCCTGAGGAATGGCCTCTCCAACGAGGAAGCGCAAATTGCCCTAGGCAAGGAGTTTCGAACCCCCGGGCACATCCCAGTCTGCAGGGAATCTCCGGGTGGCTTGTCAAGTCGACAAGGTCATACAGAACTCGCAGTAAGTATCGCTCGCATGGCAGGATTGGTGCCTTGTACGATAGGTGCTGAGATGCTGCAACCCGATGGTGACGGCGCATTGCCAGTTGAGGAGGCTAGGGCATATGCTGAAAGACACGGTATACCCATGCTGACTGGTGATGATTTATTGGAGCATTATAACAATGATGGGACGGTGAATTGATTGACAAAAATAATGGCTGTGGGAGTCTTTGATCTTCTTCACGCCGGACATTTGCACTATCTAGAACAGGCCAAGTTACTAGGATCTGAATTAGTCGTGGTGGTTGCCCATGATGATACTGTGCGAGCGAGGAAACATGAGCCAGTGACTAATCACGATCTACGGAAAAGAATGGTTGAGGGCCTTAAGCCGGTTGACAGGGCTGTAGTCGGCAACCCTCCCTCTGTCCCAATCTACGAGATACTTGATGAGATCTCTCCAGATGTAATTGCACTCGGATACGATCAAAAACACTCGATTGACTCTGTAAGAGATGGATTATCTTCCATTGGATACTCAAACGTGAGGGTTGTAAGAGTTGAAGGTCTGTCTGACGATCTCGATGGGACGAGGAAGATAATCGCAAGGATACTGAACCTTTGGCCAAATGAAGAGGGTGGACCTTTCGAGGAGTGAACAAATATGTTTACAGGGATAATTGAGGGAATTGCAACTCTTCAGTCAACGAATAAATTGGAAGGATATGCTGATTGGGAGGTAGAATTTCCAGATGGTGCATTGAATGGCATCGAGATTGGAGCTAGTATTTCATTAGAAGGGGTCTGTCTGACCGTCACATCGGTTTCCGGGCACAAGGCTTCGTTCCAGATTATCGAAGAAACTCTTGCTAGGTCCACCTTGGGGAAATTCAAGCCTCTGGACAAATTGAACTACGAAAGATCACTCACCTTCGGCAAGGAGGTCGGTGGTCACCTCGTATCAGGTCACGTAATGGAAGTCGCGAAAATTATCGAAATATCGCAAATCAAGGATTTCGAAAGCGGAGAATCCACATGTGATATGACAATACAGACTTCCGACAAGGTAGCCATGTACATATTCGAGAAGGGTTACATTGCAATCGACGGGATCTCATTAACCGTGGGCAATACCCACGAGGGAGGGTGTTTCGAGGTGCATATAATCCCGGAAACATTACGAAGGACGACACTCGGCAACAAGGTAGCAGGGTCTTTGGTGAATATCGAAATAGACTCGACCACCCAGGCAGCTGTTGATACCGTAATTCGACTAAATGAAAGGTTGGTAAAGAGATGAAGTCTATAGCACTCGTTTGTGGGGAGTTTCACAGAAAATCCGTAGAGAAGATGGTGGAATACGCCAAGAAGGAAGCGAAGTCTCTGGGAATTCAGATCTCAGATGTTGTATGGGTACCTGGGTCCTTTGAAGTCCCACTTGCCAGTTCCAGATTGTTATCAAAGGAGAATATCCTAGGAGTGGCATGCCTTGGGGTGATAGAAAGAGGCGAGACCGACCATGGACTAGTAATCGGTCAAGCGGTTTTATCCAGTCTGTTGAGTCTCCAAATTGAGCATAACAAGCCCATTGGTCTGGGAATTATAGGGCCTGGCGCCGAAAATCATCACATTGCTCCAAGATTAGAACCCCATGCAAGATCAGCAATTACTGCGGTGCACTCAATGATCGATTGAGCCTTGTCCGGGGTTCACGGAAAGATTTGTCAGTGTCAATATTCAAGGGACTCCTGCGTCTTGGCTCCCACATGACCACGACGCATAGCGTGATAATCATCGGATCCGGGCCAGCAGGATACACCGCGGGACTCTATGCTGCAAGGGCAATGATGGAGCCCCTGATGTTCGCAGGCTACATGTCAGGCGGGCAGTTGATGCTCACATCAGACATTGAAAATTTCCCAGGGTACCCTCAAGGAATCGGCGGGCCGGAAATGATGTTGGAACTGAGAACACAGGCGGAGAGGTTTGGATTGAAGGTGCAAGACAAGAACGTTGAGAAGGTAGATCTGGGATCTAGACCTTTCAAAGTCTGGGTAGAGGGTAAGGAATTCAACGCTGAATCAATAATCATTTGCACGGGTGCTGAGGCAACTTGGCTTGGGGTCGAGGGCGAAGAAAATCAAAAAGGAAGGGGCATTTCTACATGCGCCACATGCGATGGTGCGTTTTTCAAGAACGAGGAAGTAATAGTGATCGGAGGGGGGGACTCCGCGATGGAAGAGGCGACATTTTTGACACGTTTTGCAGAAAAGGTGACCATTATACATCGGAGGGATGTTTTCAAAGCCTCCAAGGTTATGCTTGAAAGGGCCAAAGCCCACCCAAAAATTGAGATTAAGACCCACAGGCAAGTCACAAAGTGGTTATCAGACGAGAAGGGACTCACGGGGGCTTTGATCGAAGATCCCAGAGATGGGTCCACAGAGGAGATAGCGTGTACTGGAGCATTTATTGCGATTGGACACAAACCGATCACAGAATTCCTGGCTGGCCAGGTGGTGACAGACTCTGAGGGCTACATCTTGCACGAGGAACATACAATGACCAGCGTTCCCGGCGTTTTCGCGGCGGGGGATGTGGTAGACACAAGATACAGACAAGCAATCACTGCTGCTGGAATGGGGTGCCAGGCTGCAATAGACGCAGAGCGATGGCTAGAGTCACAACATTGAGTTGGTGTAATGGAAACCGTATCATTCAATGAACATAAAACAAAAGTCACACTTCCAAGGAGGTTATTGGCTTCATTATTTTACTTTTCACATGTCCTTGTGACTCTACTGGTAGGATTAGGATGGCTAGCCCCTTGGGATTCCGTCTTGTGGGCTGTAGTGGTAATATACTGCGCGACTGAAATTCTATGGCATACAAGGAATGGATATTGCATCCTTACTGACATTGAGCGTTGGCTGCTTGGAATCGAGAAACCAGAAAGTGCTCTGCAACAAAATTTCATTCATAGATTGCTGACAAGTCTGACCGGCAAATCCCCCACTCCCCTAAACTCAAGAAAAATGACCGTCATCTGGGGGAGATTGAGCCTCACAGTATGCATCATTAGACTCTATTCCCCCGGGTTTTGATTCCATGGATGAGCTACGACTGAAAAGGTTTGACAGGCATATCGTGCTTGACCAGATTGGCTTATCAGGCCAATTAAGATTCTCAAAATCAATCGTTTCAGTGATTGGGGCAGGAGGCCTAGGGAGTCCTGCGCTTTTGTACTTGGTAGCAGCTGGGATAGGAGAAATCAGAATTATCGATGACGATGAAGTGGATATCTCTAACTTGCAAAGGCAGATCCTGCACTCAGAAAAAGACGTTGGTGTGAAAAAGGTGGATTCTGCAGCGAAAAGGATGAGCAAAATCGATTCAGCTGTGAAAATAAAGATCTTCAAACAGAAATTGACTCCACAGAATGCGATCGAACTGATAATAGGATCTGACGTCGTAATAGACGGCACTGATAATTTTGCTGCAAGGTATGCCCTTAATGATGCATGCGAGGAACTTGGGATACCATGGGTATTTGCTAGTGTATTGAGGTTTGAGGGGCAAGTTTCGGTTTTCAATTATCAAGATGGGCCGAATTATAGGGATTTATTCCCCCAACCACCCCCGCCCGAGTTGGCTCCGAATTGCTCTGAGGCTGGCATTTTAGGGTCTGTGACAGGGATAATTGGATCCATACAAGCCACAGAGGCCATGAAAGTCCTACTGGGGATTGAGGGGGTCCTCTCGGGTAAATTACTAATTTTCAACGCCTTGAAAATGGAATCTCGTATTCTCAACTTCAATAACACTCAGGTAAAAACCAATTCGGATTTTTCTAAACCTAAAATTGACATGAAAATAACGCCAAGAGAGCTTGAAAAGCGGATTTTAGCCGGTGAGAGTGTGTTCATACTAGATGTTAGGAGGGAAATTGAAGAATCGATTGCCAGCATAAGAGGGACCTCTGCGAGGATTGAGCACCTGCAAATCCCGTCAAGAATAGACGAACTCCCCCGTGATTTGCCGATAATTGTATACTGCCATTCAGGAGTGAGATCTGCTGCAGTCGTGAATTATCTTTCAAGTCTTGATGATTTCAAAGGGGCCATAGCGAACCTCGAAGGCGGCATTGATAGGTGGTCTATAGAAGTAGACCAAAATATCCCAAGATATTGATAAAAATTTATTTTTTGTTTATAATTTCGTAAATTTAAAATTATAATATGTAAAAATATTTTATTATAATTTATTATATTATGTATATTATAATTCAGCATGTTGTTTTTATATTGTATATTTTATTGACAAAAATAATTTTAATAATGTTTTTCAAATTTATAAAAAAGGAATAATTAATGTGCCTGTCCGGTTTGGATATAACATGGTCTATGAAATATCGGGCATTTGGAGATGTCCGAAATGTAATCATCATCAACCTTGGAAATCGGGAAAAAAGGGCTTAAAGGCCCTAGATAGAAAATGCTCTGAGTGTTCTGAAAGGACCCGGATAATGATCGAGAGATCACAGACAGGACAGGGGAGGAAGTCCGATGCCAGGGTCTGGGTCAGAGAAAAATCAACTAGTGTGGAACTAGATCATGAAGCTAACAGTAGAAACCACCCAATAAGCATGGATTCGGAGACATACGACGGAAATCAATCTGACTTGCCCAAAATATGGGGAGGCGATTGGAGGCCTGTGAGCCATCTGAGATTTAACAAAGCCATAGACCCAGTAGAGTTGAGTGAGGAGATTCTTAGGTTCACAGCTGAAAGATGGGACGGATACTTGGAACTTGTGAGAGATGTACTCGAAAACTGTGTTGGGCCAAAATCGATGAACGGAGAGGATTTTCATAAATGGTCGGAATTATTCTGCGATCTAATTTATGATGCATTTGAGGACAGGCTTCACACCTACAAAATAAATAGAGTGTTGCAGGCTGAAATTATGCCAAGGAGAGGTGGTAGACTATACCTCTCAAGGAAAAGGACTAGGTTAATCTTAGATTTGCGTCTCTTGTTGAGGAGGCTCGCATATCTTTCATCGATAACCAAGGAGGAGCGTATTCATTGGCATAGGCTAATGATAAGGACTAGAGTATTGGATCGGCATTTGAAGGAGTTATTCGTCGAGGGTGTAGAAACCCCAGATGGGACAAAATTTGGTGGCAAGGGGTTCAGATCAACTTGGCAAGAACCGATTGCAGCATGCGGGACAGCCCTGCAATCGGGCAAGGATGTGGCGGCCCCTATGATCAGAGACCTTGGACTTGCACTTTCTATGGGTCAAACGCCCTTGTCTATTATGTCCGCCCAGATGGGCAAGTCAGGATCCAAAATGGATGGGGGCCATTCTGACTTCGGGGGCAGGGATCTACACATAGGAGACTGGAGTCACGGAATCTTGCCCCCCACTGCGCCACTGCCAATAGCAAGCGCTACTGCTACAGGAATTGCACTTGCTTCTTCTAGGAAGGGCGATGGGAGGTTTACTCTAGCACCTGTAGGAGAGGGTTGCAGCAGCAGTGGAGAGTTCTGGGAGGCCATAAATTTCGCCGGAGCAAGGGGGTTGCCTATATGCTACATAATCCAAAACAATCAAATTGCGCTAGATACATTCTCCAACAAACAATCTGGTGCGGAGACATTCGGGGACAAAGGGGCCTCCGTGGGACTTCCGGCATGGAGCATAGATGGGTCTGATCCTGCAATTTACTATGCATCAGTCTCAGTTGCCCGTGAATTGGCCGTATCGGGCTGTGGCGGATGCATTGTCCATGTTGAAACAATGAGGGGTTGCGGACATGCGCATCACCATGACGATCTGTACTTGGGTGCTGAGAATGGCAATCCTCCTGGCTACGTCGGAGAAGATTTGATGGAATATTGGTCAAAGAAGGAGCCAATCGAGAATCATGAGCGTTTACTACGGTCGATAGGTGTCAGCTCTAGATTGCTCAAATCGATTGCTGACGAAGAGGAAGCCAGTTGTGCTGAGGCGCGATTGGCCGTCGAATCAATGAAATGGCCCGAGCCTGAATCGGTCGCTATTGGAACGTCAAAACTTACAAACGCCAGAACACATCATCAACAAATCAAAGATCTTGAAAGCATCAAACCATCAACCAGCCAATCAGAAATCGGGCCAATGAAGTTTGAGGCTGCTTCGAATGCTTGGACTTTCAGCAGGGCCATTCAAAATGCAATGGTCGATATTGCAGACAACGAAGGAGAAAATGCTCTGTTTATGGGGGAGGACATGGAAGTTGCGGGAGCATTCGGATTGAACCTAGCACTCAGAGCAAAGGGTCACGAAGGTAAACTTCTCGATATGCCATTGTCCGAATCGATAATAATCAACAGCGCAACTGGTGCTGCAATAGGAGGCTTGCGACCCATCGCCGAGATTCAGTTCGGGGGTTTCGCAGCCCTTGCAATGAATGCTCTCGTTAACAATGCGGCCCAACTAAGATGGAGGTGGGGGGCCGAGGTCCCGCTTACAGTTAGAATCCCGCTTGGTGGGAAAACCAGGAGTGGGCCCTTTCATGCAAACGTTATCGAATCTTGGTTTCTAAACGACCCCGGTCTGATAATCGGATTTCCCTCAAACCCCCAAGATGCCTATGATCTACTCATTGAGGGGCACTCTCTGAATGACCCATTTGTCTTGTTTGAGCACATTGGCTTGTACGGTTTGCGCGGAGGTCTGACTGGTTGGGGTGATCGGATAAGCCAGAATGTAGATACCCATTCAGTCAGAGAAAGAGTACGTGAAGGGAGACACACCATAGGTAAGGCACGAATTGTAGCTCCTGGCGAGGACGTCACTGTCATAACATGGGGTGCAATGGTTCATGTTGCCATGAATGCCTCAAGAAAACTCTCAACGGAGGGCATCGATGTTGAAGTTATCGACCTGAGGACTTTGAATCCGTTCGACAGAGACACCTGCATCCAATCAGTTAACAAGACTGGGCGTATGATTGTACTTCAAGAGGCGCAATGGACTGGTGGCTTTGGCCACACAATATCCTCTGCAGTCCTAGAAGGATCATTCTGGTCGCTTGAGTCGCCCCCTGTGGTAATTGGGGCTCTTGACGTACCAGTTCCTTTCTCGCCACCACTGGAGGACCACACCATTCCTGATGTGGAATTATTGATCCGCCACATCAAAAGAATACTCTAATTTGATACAGAATAGTTCACCCGTTCCTTATATCTCATCAGACCCACGGGGTGGCATGCTCGGAGGGCTTCCAGACGGAGTCCTATTGACAATTGGTCTGATTTTGCTGGTTTTAGGAGGCGAATTGGTCGTTCAGGGCTCTATCAGAATTGCTGGCTTGCTTGGAATGCCCTCATTCTTAGTTGGTTTCACTCTGGTTGCGATTGGGACGAGTCTGCCAGAACTAGGAGTTGTGTTGAACGCGATTAATCGCGGTAGCCCGGAAGCCGTGGATCTCGCTGTTGGGGGCGTCATTGGGTCCAATATTGCTAACGTAATGTTAGTTTTGGCCATCGCGATGCTAATAGGAGCCGCATCTCAGCCCGACAAGGGCCTCAAACAAGATGCCTTGATGTTGCTCGCTGCAACCGCATTTGTCGTCCTCTCAGTTGTTATGGGGGAGTTCCCAGTATGGCTCGGAGTTCTATCAATTTCCTCGATGGGGGGGTACTATGCTTACATTTTCCGCACAAGAGGGGGCGACGATGATGATGAAGAGGATTCTTGGATACCACGAGGGTACGCATATGCCCTTATTGCATTCTTGTTTGGCCTCATTTTGGTGAAATATGGTTCAGATCTCCTGATTGAAGGAGGGGTGGGGCTTGCCATCTCGATCGGTGTCTCAGAAGCAGTTATCGGGCTCACACTTGTTGCTTTTGGGACGTCGCTACCTGAGTTGGCAGTCACGATAACTGCCTCGATCCGCGGGGTCCAAGGCGTAGCAATCGGAAACATACTCGGATCAAACGTGGCCAATGTTATGGCTGTCCTTGGAATTGGAGCGATTGTAGCACAAGGATTGTCTGTGTCAGGATCCTTCCTGACACTAGACATCTGGGTCCTCCTTGTGAGCTCTGGGATCATCGGTGTATCGATATTATTGGGCAAGGGAGTATCAAAACCGTTGGGGGCCTTCTTGCTGCTTGGATACTTTGTCTATGTCGCCCAGTTATTCATAGGTTAGTGGTACAATGACCAGTGAAAATCCCCCGGATTGCTTGATATTGGCGGGAGGCCTGAGTAGAAGAATGGGCTTTGACAAGGCCTCGATAAATATGGGTGGGCAGACTCTCCTGTCGAGAATGGTTGGAGTGATGAAAGAACACGGTATGAGAACATGTGTCGTGCTTGGCCCCAACTCAGACGAATGTGACATCGATCCAGATTCTGTGATGTTTGTTAGGAACAATAAACCAGACCTAGGAAGGACAGGCTCAATACAAATTGGATTAGAAGCGCTTGGATGGCCGGAAAAAGTAATTTTAGCACCGATTGACAGGCCGGGTTTTAGTTCAAAAACACTCATGATTTTGATGAAAGCAGATTCTAGCTCCTGCCCCGAGAAAAACGGTCGAGGAGGTCATCCAGTGATGTTAGATTGGAGGGGGATCGCCGCCATCAAGAAGGCCAAACCAAGCTCATCGCTCAAGGACCTCATTAAATTCTCTCGTTTTGAGGTTGAAGACACCCACATCCACGTTAATGTAGACACTCCAGAGGATGTGATCTTCTTGAAGAAGGCATGGAATGAGATATATGCCTCATGGAAGATCAATTCCAAAAGACAGTAGGATCATCCCGCAGATTAGTCCTGGTAGCAGTGTGTGTACTGTGGCCCACAGGGAAGCGGTCCGATGACGTACCAAGAGAGGAAATAGGGCATCTCCATCCTGTGATATTGCGTTTGCGACCAGCGCCGGGAAGGAGAAGATCCCCTCGACGTATGCAGTAAATGCGATTATTTGAGGGCCGCATCCAGGGATCAAGCCGATTGAAGCAGCCACTGCCACGGCCATGGGGCCATCCCCCCCTGCAGCAAGGTCTGATTCACTTATTCCAGTGGCAACAATTAGGCCTTCGAACAATAAGTACGCCACCAAGACCCATACTGTGACAAATGCTGTCTCCGACGCAGCATGGGTCAGGGTTTCGTCGAATGAGTGGAGTTTGTCCCCAATAGAGGCCTCAGTATCGTCAGCAATGAAGCTCTTGCCAGCAGCATACAACACCAATGACAAGAGCGTGCCAGTCACACCGATGACAGTCAGAATCCCATCTCTTGTGGATATATCCGCTGATAATTCAGGGTTGTAATCTGGGTCCTGAGCTAACCAGAATATGAGTAAAACGCCCAGGATCAGGCCACTGATTGTCACCAACCACCACACTTTGTAGCCATTGTGAACTATTTTGTAGGACAGGGTACCAGGCTTCTCTCTGGCTAACTCGGAAATGATATCTCCGTGTTCAAATTCTTCAAATTGGTCATTCAGTTGATGAACTGAATGCTCAGAATTACGGTCAGATGACCTAGACCCAAAGGGATTCTCCGGCGTAATCGATAGCATGTCCGCTCCGTACCCCCAGATCACACCTGCTAGAAATGAGATCAAATGAACTACCAGGACCGGGGTGAGAAATTTATCATCTTGAATGACAGCCCCGAACAGCACGAAGGCAGAATCTCCTAAGGTCGCAATCAGGGTTGCCAGAACGGTCCCATAAGTGACGTACCCCTTTGCAAACATCGGCATAATGATGATCGCGCCTCCGCAACCCGGGATCAATCCCATGAGGGCACCGATTACCGGTTGCCACTTCTTTCTGGACCTTATCCAATCAACAAACCGTCCCGCAGTGAGGTACTGCAACCAACTGAACAAGAGAACCATCACAGCGACGAATACCGTGACAGCTAGGAACGCATCCCGCATCGAAACTAGGACGGTCTCCAGCAGGGGGTTCACGAGGTGTGACAAGAGGCTAGAAGACTTATCACTTCCCAATCAGGGCGGGATATTGCAAGGGGTGTTTGAACGCCGCTCAGGATGTTTTTTTCATGGGCTCAAAGACGATGATGTGGGCATTGGATCAACTCGAACAGTTGAATACCGTCGCAATGGCATCAATAATTGAGTCGGACGGAAGTGTTCCCGCAAAAGTAGGGGCAAAAATGGCATTTTCTTCCTCAGGTGCCAGGCATGGCACAGTCGGCGGGGCAGGTCTGGAGGTTAAAATCGAGGGAAGGCTCAGTGCCATGCTAAACGGGTCTCTCGGTGGCATCGAGACATTCGTCCTCTCCACATCATCCAATGATGATTCTACCACCAACCTAAACAGCCTCTGTGGTGGCCGGGTGACTGTGGCTTTCGAGAAGTTTGAGCCCTGTCCCCATATTCTCCTGATGGGCGGTGGGCATGTTGCCAAGGCTATCAGTGAGGCATGCGATCTATTGGGATGGCACCATAGCGTCTTCGATGAACGTGAGTACTTTGCATCTCCTGAAATGTTCCCCAATGCATCGGAGAGGATCAACTCCAAAGCTGATGAGTTCTTGATGGCTGAAGCGCCCTCAAGTCTAGCCCGATTTTCAGACATCCTACTGCTTGGCCATGATTGGGCAATAGACCAGAAGCTACTGATTGGGCTTCTTTCACACATCGAGGAGCTTCCAGTCCGCTTGGGTTGCATTGGTTCCAAGACAAAGTGGAGGGAGTTTGCAAAATCAGCTAGAACTGAGGGCATCTCGGATGAGCGTTTGAATTCAGTCAGATGTCCAATAGGTTCTCCAATTGGGGCTGTAACAGTTGAAGAAATCGCTTTTTCGGTGTGTAGCGAGATCATACTCTTGACTAGAAGTAAGTCATGAGCAAGTCGCTTCCCTCCACCTTCAATTTCATAACTAATGAGTTATATTTGGAAATCGTGCGGCGGTTGAGGCTACGATGGAATCGTTCCGACCTAGAGGGAATAACAGAATTCAAGCAGTTGATGGACGTCGTGCAAAAATACGAAATTCTCGCCCACATGAAGCTTGGCGAAGATGGTATTGAGCACCTTGCTGAGATAATACCCGAAGAAGGTGGGTTGGAAAAAATAGATGATATTCCGACCTTTGATGTTTTAGAAATCCACGAAAAAGACGAGGTAACGGGCTCATACCTCGCTTCGGTCAATTTGACTCACTCGATACCTATGATGATGTTGGATTTGGAAAAAATACACTTGCACCCCCCCTATGGATTGGACAAGGACGGACTCGAATTAAATTTCACAGGTAGGTCAGACTCCATGAAACGACTAATTGAATTGTTCAAAATAACGATGCCGTGGGACTCTATTAGCATACAATCCGTAAAGAGCAATGAAGGAGATGTATGGAGAGATATACTGACTGAACGGCAAATTGAAGTATTGCGACAAGCAGTCATCCTAGGTTATTATTCTGAGGAAAGGGGTATCAAGATCAAAGATCTGGCGGAAAGCATGGGCATGGCCAGATCTACAATGGGAGGTCATCTCAAACTCATAGAACAATCAGTGATGTCTAAGGTGGTCGACGACATTGGCTGACCAGCCCTAAGTCTCTTACACCTGCATGCAAGTCGGTAAACATGGCATCCCATCCACTCCCCTTGGCAGGCAACCCCCCAGTGGAGGTCTGGACTGCATCAGTAAATGGGAAACAAGTGCAAACAATCATCAAAAATTATGACGTTCTACTCGATGTACTCAGGGACGGTATCGGATCACTGGGCACCAAGAGGGGGTGTGACATGGGGACCTGTGGGTGCTGCACCGTGTTGATTGATGGTAAACCAAGATTATCATGCATGACCTTGGCTTTAGAGGCAAAAGACCGTCAAGTAACCACAGTAGAGGGACTTTCTGACGGACATCATCTACATCCCATTCAAGAGATGTTTGCCGAGTGTGGGGGCAGTCAATGTGGATTTTGTACTCCGGGGTTCCTAGTCACAAGTGCGGCTTTGTTGGAAACAAATCCTACCCCAACTCGACAAGAGGCAATGGATGCAATTGAAGGAAACCTGTGCAGGTGCACAGGCTATCAACAAATAGTCGATTCAATAATGAGTGCATCGAAGATTCTCTCGGAGGGGATTCAAAATAAGCCCATTACTGAGCCAGCGAGTGATCCAGATCCGGGCTTCGGAGGCTGAATCAATGCCAGAAGACAAGAAAGAGATCGTCGGGTATCGCCAACAGCCTGGCAAGCTTGACTTCACTAGGCCAGGATCAGGCGGCTCATCGCCCAATTCGGAAAAAAGAGATCCCAGTATGATTCCTCAAAGCCAAGGGGGGGAATTGGACCAACCATGGGGCCCCCATCGCCATGATGACTTGGTCACTGGTAGGATCATAGGAAAAAGAACGCCATTGATCGACAGCAGATGGAAGGTGACCGGACAGGCTGTGTATGGTGACGATGTCCGGCTGCCCGGAGAAATTATTGGTCGCCTTGTGCGAAGCGACCGTCATTATGCAAAAGTCCTATCTATTGACATGACCGATGTCGAATCAATTCCCGGTGTCTTGGCGACCGCTACAGGCATCGATGCGCCATCAGCTTTCGGAGTCCTCCCCGTCACGAAGGACGAGCATGCAATGGCACTGGAGAAGGTCAGGCATATTGGCGATATTGTTGCTTGTGTCGCGGCTGAAGACGAAGAAACTGCGAGGCTGGCGTCCGCTGCAGTTAGGATAGAATACCAAGATCTAGAGCCTATTTTTGACATGAGGGACGGGCTTAAAGATTCACCAGACCCTATTCACGACAGGGACATATATCACATAGGTGAGTCAAATGTTCAGAAAAGAGTTTTCCAAAGATTTGGGAGAATATCAGACTTGAAGAACTCAATTGCATCCTATGAAAACGAGTGGACTTTCAAAGGGGTAAACCATGGATTTACCGAGCCGCATGCTGTTGTCGCTCATTGGGATCCTCGGGGCCGATTAACCCTCTACACCCCGCAACAAGTGCCTCATTACGTTCATAGGGCCTTAGCAGATGTATTGGACATTCCAATGCATCAAATAAATGTCCACAGGACGTATGTCGGGGGTGGCTTTGGCGGCAAGTCGGATCCTTTTCCTCACGAGATGTGCGCGGCCATTCTTGCAAGAAAAAGCGGTAGGCCAGTTAGAATCACCTTCGATAGAGAGGAGGTGTTCTGGACGAACAGAGGGCGCCACCCATCAAGGATTTCGATGGCTATTCATGCCGACAAAGAGGGAAGATTCAGTGGGATTGAAACTGATGCTTTGATTGACGGGGGCGGATTCGCCTCGTTCGGGCATGTGACCACTTACTACAACGGTGTTTTGCATACGGCACCTTATGAGATTGGAGCATTCCACTACACCGGAGCAAGGGTCTGGACAAACAAGCCCGCCAGTGGAGCCATGAGGGGGCACGGTGCAGTGAATTCTAGGTGTGCCGTGGAAGTGGGAATTGACCATATTTCGGAAGAGTTGGGCGTGGACCCCATCGACCTGCGGCTGGCTAATTTGCTTCCCCCGCATTCTGCGACAATTACCGGTTTTAGGGTGACATCGATCGGAATGAGAGAATGCCTGGAGAGGGTCCGCAAGGAGTCAGGGTGGGATAAAAAATTCAGAAAGATGCCGCTCGGAAAGGGGATAGGTGTCGGATGTGGATTCTTCATATCTGGAAGTGGTCTTCCCATACACTGGGATCCCAACAAGTTTCCTCATGCCACAGTACATCTGAAGATAGACATGGACGGAGGAGTAACGATTCATACCGGTGCCGCAGACATCGGACAGGGATCCGACACGGTAGTCGGTCAAGCAGTCG
Organism: Euryarchaeota archaeon UBA558; assembly: GCA_002507175.1. Taxonomy (GTDB): domain Archaea; phylum Thermoplasmatota; class Poseidoniia; order Poseidoniales; family Thalassarchaeaceae; genus MGIIb-N1. Next base: position 69,427 of record DAZE01000012.1, on the reverse strand, counting down.
CTGAGGTATTGGGCCTTCCGATGGACATGATTAGAATAAGATCAAAGGAGTCAGATACGTCTCCGGTAGACCTCGGTTCTTACTCTAGCAGAGTCACATTCATGAATGCAAATGCTGCAGTTTCCGCAGCAATGGAGGTCCGGTCCGAGTTGATTGAGGCAGCGTCATTAATCACGGGAGTTGAAGCCTCTTGTTTGGTGCTGGGGGACAGGAGGATTTTCAACAAAAAGGATCCTGCTGTCGGCGTATCTTATCTCCAAGCGCTACACAAGGCACAAGAAGACAGGGGCGCTTTGATCGCCTCTGGATCCTACAGAACTCCACCCATGGGGAAAATGCACAAGGGGGCTGCGGCCGGACTGGCTCCTGCTTATTCTTTCTCCGCTTATGTGGCAGAAGTAGACGTTGACATAGAGACAGGGCGGATCAAGGTTGAGAAAGTCTGGGCTGCGCACGACTGTGGTAAGGCACTGAATCCACTCTCCGTGGAAGGGCAGATCATCGGATCTTGCCACATGGGATTGGGACAAGTCATATCTGAGGAAATGAAGTACGGAAGGACTGGCAATCTCCTCAATCCAGACCTATTAGGATACAAGATACCGACGGTTCATGAAATGCCGGAGGTTGTCCCTATTATCGTCGAGTCGAATGATCCAGAGGGGCCTTTTGGTGCCAAAGAGGCTGGCGAAGGCCCTCTCCTACCCATACTTCCAGCAGTTTGTAATGCAGTCTATGACGCCATCGGGGTGAGGACCAATGAGTTGCCACTAACCCCTGACAGATTGTACAGATCCATAGAGAAAGCTTGCAAACAACAGGGCATTAAAGATCCTAGGGATCTTCCTAACCCCTCCCTAGAGCAGACCCCCCTCTCTGATATACTAATTCGAAGGGCAAAAGATCACGCAAAACGTGATAGAGAAAGGCGCTTAAATCCAAATCCAGATGCCTACTACAACGGGCAATTGTTCAATCGTCATGACACAGGACCCCCGGAGGAAAATGATCCGGACTGGACTGTTCAAGTCCTTCCGGATCAAGAATATCTGGAGAATCCAAAACTCGCCGGCAGTGCTTGGCTGCACAAAGAGCGAAGACACATGGAGGGAGTTGAATGAAGACGCCTGCATTTGAAGTCCACATGCCAAAAACTCTCGATGATGCCCTCGAAACAGCAAAGCATTTGCATGAGGGCGGACATGATTTTGACTGGATATCCGGAGGTACGGATTTGATTCCAAACTATAAATGGGGAATAAACCCAAAGCCTCACGTCATTTCTATATTCGGAGTTAGTGAACTCAAAGGCATATCGGCAACAAGGATTGGTGCAATGGTGAGGCTTCAGGACATTGTAGAGTCAACTGTCGCTCATCCTCTGATCGTTGAAGCTGCGGGGACAATCGCAAGCGTGATGATTCGAAGATCTGGCACACTAGGAGGGAACCTGTGCTTGGACACCCGGTGTTTCTGGCTGAACCAATCTGAAACATGGAGGAAATCCATAGATTACTGCCACAAGTGCGATGAGGGCACTGGTGCAGATTGCAGAGTGATTCCAAATCAGAATGAGCTATGCGTCGCAACTTATCAGGGCGATCTTGCCCCAGCATTGATGTGCTTGGATGCCAGAATCCACCTGGCATCTCACAGAGGTACTCGAAGCATGTTACTGGAAGATTTCTTCCAAGAGGATGGCATAACGAGGAACGTCTTGGAAACCGGGGAAATAGTGACACACATCCAACTTCCGGAGAATTCCGCCGACTTTATTGGCTCGTACCAGAAACTTCGACTGCGGGAGGCTTGGGATTTTCCTGAAGGAGGAGTTGCCTTTTCTGTGGGAATTTCAGCTGATGGGACTGTATCAACAATCAATATGGCCAGCACGGGATTCGAGAGCATCCCCCGGAAGCACATAGAATTGATCGAAGCCCTCGATAAAGGTCCCAATTGGGCCCTCGAAGCAGAGCGACTGGGGGCAGAACTCAAGAGAGCGGTGCGACCCGTACTGAATACGTGGTTCCCACCAGCATATCGAAAGAAAATGGCCTCCGTGTTGGCCAGAAGAGCGATGGAAGAGACCTCAAAAAGAGTCACATCTGGCTAGTTGCAACTGTCATTCTAGCACTCTCTAGCTTGAATTCTGTAGTGGGACAGGACGGTCCGGGAGCCTGGTCTGTTTCAATTTCCGACGAAAACGGAGAGATTCAAAAAATCACACTTTCGGATAAGGGCGACGCCTCTATTCCGATTTTGGTCGAAAACAACGGCATCACCACCATAACAGTCTCATTGGATTGTACATCCCCATTCGATGCTCAGGTGTCCTGCCCGGGAGATTTGAGTGTGGCGGCAGGAGAGAATACCACTGTCTATGGCGTCGTAAGCGGTGTGGATGTGCTGAATTACGCTGCAAGCACCAGTGAGCTGTTCGAGGTAACTGGGACGGTTATCGCAAGACAGGGGGTCCCTATTGCCCTTCCGGGAGATACTGCTTCGGACGATGTTCAGTTGGAGATACCGGAGGTTTTCAACTTGGAAGTTCGCATTGACGACCCTGTCGGGCCGATGAACGCGGGTGCGGACACGATTCTCAGAGTTTTTGTCCAGAACAATGGGAACATCGCTGATAGGGTTTCCGAAACCGATGTCTCTGTGGATTGCACATTGATTACGGTCGGGTCTCAGACCTCTGAAATAACCAATAAAGAAATTGCGCCGGGGGCTACAATCACTGCAAACCTGGTATTTGAGGCCGCTCTTAGCCACCCCTCCAGATCCTGCGACGTGGATATTCAAATCGTTTCCCAAGGTTCTGACGGCAGCCAAACATCAACTGATTCCACTCGGATAGAGGTACAGGCCGCCACCGGAGAAAGTGGGGACAAGGAGCCGGTCGATGACGGGTCAGGGACGGTCGAGGTTGTAACTACGGGACTTCCCCACATCGGGGTTTTAGGCACAGGCACGTCATTGTTGATTGCAGCTTTTATCCGCAGGAAAGTGTAAAATCTGTTCAAAATTCCTCCTTGCAATCAAGATCGACTTTCAGCAACCTATAACACCTCGCGAATGCCGCAAAGCCTTGTCGGCCTCCGTGGGGGGCCAGCGTAGGCGATTACAATGGCCAAAACAGACAGCGATGCAGAGCGGTTCAACAGAATCGTGGTTTGGTCACTTGCAGTCACTGCCATTCTGTTGTTGGTTCTTCCGATGTTCTTCGTTTTATCAAACGAAACGTATTATTCTGCGTATGTTGAAGGCGGAGACACCGACGAAGAAAAATTTGCTCAACTATCGACGATGAGATCCACGCTCATGGAAAATCTCGATAAAGGCAATGGAGAGGTTTCTTTGGGCTATGACGTTGCAAACACCATCTCTACACCTATGCTCGTCAACGATTGGAGGGATCCGCACAGAAGCATGTTGGTTATAGTGGGGCCCGAAAAGCCAATCGATCAAACCGAAGCGCGGGCGATTCACAACTTTGTCACAGAGTCTGGTGGAAAAGTGATTGTGGCTGCTGAGAACTCTAACGCAAACGAATTGGCATCATTGTTCGGGGTGACTTTTTTCGATGACCCTCTACATGATGAGAATCAACATTTCCTTATCTACAACGATGATGGTGAGCCTTATTCTCCATCATGGAGGAACGTATGGTCCGCTGCCTCAGTAAACCAGGACGTGGAATCCATGCAACCCGCCTACCTCAGCCAAGTTTGTACAGACGGCCAGATTAGGAACAACCTAATGACAAATTGTAGACTGCCTGTTATGTTTAGATCGCCTACTGGCATGAAATTTGAGCCAACTGACTTGGACGAAACCGACCCGGATCACAGAAGTGTAAAGGTATTAGCAAGAGCCTCCTCTGGTGCTTTCATTGATGTGGCTAGGACCGGAGATGCAGGAGATTACAGGAATCCTGCACCAGGTGACCTAGCACTGGTCATCCGAGCGGATTATCCTGTGAAAGCTTTTGATAAACCCCAAGAAAGTCAAGGCGGTTTCGTTGGCACCACTGAGGTCGCTGAGGTAGATGTCACCGGGAGCATAACCTTTGTCGCTGATGATGAAGCCTTCTCAAACATGCTGTGGGATCTCCAACAAGCCCAGACCCAAGGAATAAGATCCAATTGCGACACGGTAAATTCATGTTGGTTGGATGTACTCCCCGAAGGACAATGGAATGGAAATTCTGCATATTTCTACGCTCTAATTTATGACATGATGGAGCACAGGAATCCAGAATTATCCTCAACTTTCAGAGATGACAAATCCCAGTACCAAATTGTCTTTGATGAAAGCAGACACTCAACAGGCAGATTGTCAGCGCCCTTCGTAGAAACAATGGGTACCGTGGTTTTACTTACCTCAAACCCATTCCTGAAGTGGCTTGTAGTTTTGAACGTGGGATTGCTTTTATTAGTTTCAATGATGGTTGTCCCACAGAAAGAGAACTGGAGACATGTGTTTGACCTCACTAGATTCAAAGAAAGGCCTGGCAAATTAGATCCCTCAACTTACAGGGAAAGGGTTCAACAAGCGTTGTTCACAAAAGTCAGAGTTCACTATGACCTAACAAGGGATCAACTGGCTCTTAAGCCCCCGTCAGAAGTGCAAGACATGATCAATGATCCCAAACTTGTAGAGTTGGCATACAGCCAATCTCGCGTTTACCAGTCCCAAGAATTGCGACAGTTGATGGTCGCTATACGTAAATGGGGAAAGCCAAACTGAAGACACAGGAGTGAATGATATGTCAGATACACCACCGCCGCCAGCTAGTACAAAAAACAAAGGGAAGAATGCAGATAAAATCGAAGAGGGCTATGCCAAAAAAGCAGCAGAAGCACGAGGCGGGGAGAAAGTAAGTGATCGCCTTACGGCAGTTAGCGCCATCGCTAAGGCTATCTCAGGCGAGGTTCAAAAGGTAATTATCGGAAAGGCGCACGTAATCGACAATGTTCTGATCAACATTCTATCTAACGGAAACTTACTTTTCGAGGACTATCCTGGTCTTGCAAAGACCCTGATGACGAACACCTTCGCTGACGCGCTAGGCTGCGACTTCAAGAGGGTTCAATTCACGCCAGACCTTCTGCCTGCTGACATCACGGGAACTAACATCTATGATGCCAAGAAGGGTGAGTTCACATTCAAGCCCGGACCAATTTTTTGCAACCTGCTCTTGTCAGACGAGATCAACCGTGCACCTCCAAAGACCCAAGCTGCTCTGCTGGAGGCCATGCAAGAAAAGCAGGTCACCATTGGGACTGTGACCCACAAATTACCTGCGCCTTTCCTAACAATGGCCACACAGAATCCAGTCGAACAAGAAGGTACGTACCCTCTACCAGAGGCCCAACTAGACAGATTCATGTTCAAGATGAGCGTTGGATATCCCGACAGAGGAGACGAAGACGAGATTCTCGCAAGACGAATAGAGCGGAAGAAAGATGATGTCGATGTTGAGGTCATTACCGACCCATCGCGAGTTGTCGCAATGCAAGAAGCAATAGAGGACGTATACGTTGACCCTGCTGTTAGAATGTATATGGTTGAGGTAGTGTCGAGGACGAGAGAGGACCCCCGTGTCTTGGTGGGGTCCTCACCGCGTGGATCCCAAGCATTGCTCAAGACCTCTCGTGCTGCTGCTGCAATGCGAGGTCGAGATTTCGTCACGCCTGATGATGTCAAATCCGTCGCGACGTTGGCTGTATCTCACAGACTCATATTGAAGCCGGAGCATCAAATTAAGGGGCTCGAGACTGAAGAAGTTGTGCGTGATATACTGAATCAAGTTCCCGTACCAACTGTTTGATGTTTTACATGACCGAGGTAGGGGGGATTTACACTGGCGTGGAGCAGAAAGTCAGCAATGTTTGCATCTCTGGCTATTGGGCTCTACCTGCTTGGGCTTGTTCTAAGGAATCAACAACTTGTCACCGTCGCAGTTGTTCTGCTATCATTCCTAACCTATGCTGCATTCAGAACTTCTCACGCAGATGTTGCATCATCGGGGAGAAGGCTTGAGGACAACGAATCAGACGAGGGGATACAACTCGGAGGAATTTCGGCCCTCAGAAAAGTGTCCTCTTCAAGAGTCTTCGAGGACGGAGAAATTGATGTGGTACTCAGAATACAAAATAGGACCCCCATGGCGAAAATCATCGAAGTCAGAGACAGGGTTCCAGAAGTCATGCGAATAAAAAAAGGGGCAAACTACGTCTTGATGGAACTTGGAGGAAGAAGAGAGACAGAGATATCTTACACCATAGAAGCCCCTCTGAGGGGATTCTACACCATTGGCCCAGTCTGTGTTCGAATACAGGATACTTTCGGCCTATTCCATAATGAACGTGAGATACAGCTGTATGATGATTTCTTAGTTTTCCCCAAAATGGAAGATATCAAGGATGCGATGATAAAAAGTAAGGTCCCCAAAATTTTCACAGGTGCTGTAAACATAAGGAATCCCGGAGAGGGTTCCAATTTCTACAATCTCAGGGAGTACATACCAGGGGACCCCATGAAGAAAGTAAACTGGAACGCAACTGCAAGGAGTGGTGGCAAGATGATGGTGAATGAATACGAGAGAGATGCTGTCAGTGACATTATCCTAATTGTCGACAGTCGCTCAATAAGTGAAACAGGCCCTGTTAGCCGAAACTCACTTGTGTACAGCACGAGAGCGGCTGCAAGTCTGGCCCAGCATTTCCTTGCTAGGCGTGACTCAGTTGGTCTTGTGACATATGGTGACGAGATTGTCTCGGTAGACAGGGACACTGGGAAAAAGCAGCTCTACGTCATCCTGACTAAACTGGCCGGAGCAGTTGCAAAGGGTAACACGCCCCTGAGAGTGGTGACTAATAGGTTGATGCCGCACATAAATAGAGGCAGTCCGATCATCATCTTGAGTCCACTAGAAGACGACCCGACCATAATCGACGCCGTGAGAGACCTCCGTGCTAGGAATTTCATGGTAACAATACTCTCCCCCAGCAGCATAGATTTTGAATTCGACGCGAAAAGGCTCGATCCAGTTGGATATGAGCTGCTAAAGACAGAGAGGGATATCTTAATGACAGAAATCAGAGGGTTGGGAGCGAATATCATGGATTGGGAGCCGGAGATGCTACTAGTCACTGCACTGGCAGGTGCTAGAGGATACTGAGGTGGAAAGATGTCAGAAGAATCTAGAACGGATACCTCACATCTATATGATGGAAAAAGCGTAAGATCTTCTGCCCCCAGCAGGAAAAAAGCGGCCGGCCGAGTCACACAATCCACATCCATACCAAGGGATGCCATCCCTGAAACTAAGATTCCAACTTGGGTGGAATCATTTTTTGGAGGCCCTCTTGTTCCATCTGTCAGATTCTTGAGCCCCAACAAGACTGTTGTTAGGCTTCAGATGGCTTCAGTGACAACGTTGATTCTCCTTGGTTTAGTAACTTTCGTCATAACACCTTCCTCGGGGACGGTATGGTTTTGGCTATCCAATCTTGTTGGGGTGCCTTTCTTCAGTGGACTCATTCACTATCTTCTGTTGATTGGGGGAGTTCTGGTTGGAGCCTATGGAGTAATCCAGAGAGATCAACGAATGATATTGTTGTCCCAAGTAGCCATGATTTTGATTACTGTAAGATTCGCTGGGAGCAAGGTCGAGTTCGCAATGGCGGCTTTGGACGTTGACAGTGAATTCATACAGAAATTGTTGTTAATTTTCTATGCTCTTTTCCTAGTGATGTACATTGAACTCTCGTCGGGCGTGATCCGCTTCTCTATGCTTGACACATCAATCAGGACTCGTGAAGTGTATGTGATGGGGCAAGAAAGAATAATTCAGAAATACAACAGATCTCTTGGGACCACGCCGTTGATTGCAGGATTCGTAGCCTTGATCACACTTTTGATTAATGTAATAATTCCTGCTGTAATTGGTATTTTCGACCAAGTCTCCTCAAACAGACTTAGTGAGAGCGTCGAATTAACCAGTGTTTACGGAGTTGCGCTGGGTACTGCTATGGTCTTTGGCCTCATAGCCATATCTTTCAGTGTGAACCTACCTGCAAGAATACAAAAATTCCAAGAAGGTCGTGCTGATTAAACTGCCTTACTAGACCAAGGCGGATTATTTTCCACTGTTTGTTCATGCCAGTAGACAGTAGAATTCTATTCTTGTTTTGCCATTTCAATTAGATCAGCGATTACCAGCACCGCTGATGCTTCTACGACTGGGACCGCCCTAGGCCCGATAACTGGATCGTGCCGTCCTTTGATTTTTAGGGGAGTTTTTGCTCCACTTGGGAGATGAAGAGTAGTCTGTGTTTTTGAAATGCTGCTGGGCGGTTTGAAGTGGACCACCATACGGAGGATGGCACCAGTTGATCTTCCTCCTAAGGCGCCATCAGGAAGGTTTCCGGAGTTAGAAGCAGGAGAAATTTGGCCTGCCTGAATTGTCCAAGTGTCGTTGTGTTCTGACCCCTTCATTGTTGATGACTGGAAGCCCTTGCTGAACTCTACTGCTCTGGCGCCAGGTATTGCCATCATAACCCGCGCTAATGCAGGTTCGAGGCCATCAAACCATGGCTCTCCTATGCCCATGGGCAAACCCTCGATCACACATTCCACTGTAGACCCGATTGAATCACCTGATTTTCTGGTTAGTTCTATCTCCTCAGAGAAAACTGGTGCCATCATGGAGTCGTAGCAATTCAATCTAAGCATGTCATCGCTTTGAACAGTAGAATCCCAATTTAGGTTCACCAGAGAATCTGCAAATTTGTCTCCTACGGAGTAAAGCCCAGCCTTGATGATTACGTTCTCAGCAGTAATAAGTTGTCTCACTTGACTTGCTGCTGCCACCAATCCCAGTGTCAATCTGGCGGATTGGGAGCCGCCGCCTCGCAGATCCGTGGATCCTCCTGACCTTTCAATCTCTACCATGTCTGCATGCCCAGGTCTTGGGTGATCTGGTAGAAATCCGTAATCTTTGGATCTTGCATCGTCATTCTTGGCAATTAGTAGGATGGGCCATCCAGTGGCTACCCCCTCATGGATGCCAGACATAATCTCACACTCATCTGATTCCGACCGCCTACTCATCCCCTTTCTACCTGGTTTTCGCTTTTCTATCTCTTCGATTAGTGAATCGTAATCGATTGGGGTTCCAGCAGGGATGCCTTCGAGAAGAGCTCCCACACACTCCCCATGACTTTCGCCGAAGAGCGTGATCCGAATCTTGTTTCCGAACGCCATGCCCATTACTCCCCCTCCATGCAGGGGCGTTGAAGGACCTTTGTAGTGATAATTCGTTCAAATGATCTGGAAAAGTCCGATACTAAATCAATCTGATCTTCCTCATAAAGAATAGCAATACTTGGCCCAGATCCGGTGATTGACGAGGCGAGTCCCATTGAATCAAGTGTTTTCAATAACTTCAGGCCCTCTAGATCTTGAGTGGATTCTGCCACGGCGAGTCCATTTTCTTTGAATGCTGCCATCACGTCGCCGGAAATCAACTTTTTTTTCGCGATTTTAAATTTCGACCTCATTTTTTCAAAATCCGATAACTTGGGAGTCGATCTTCTCCTCCCTCTGTGTATTATCGTACAATACATATTATTGATTTCAGTTTGGGCAAATGGCTCTGATGGTAGTTCTGATTCTAATCTGATTATTGCAGAATTCAAGCCCATCGCAGCCCAATTGTCGTCAAATGAGCCCGTCATTGAGCAACCACTCCTCATTTGCATTTCAGCTGCAACTTCGACGATCTGTCTTGAATTTAGGTCAATTCCAAATTGGTTAATTACGCTCTTGATCGCACTTACCGCTACAGCCGAGGATGATTTAAGGCCCATCGATGCAGGTATCTCGCTCTCCACCGATATACTGATGTCACTATCAATTTCCTGCCCTGTCAAGGACAGAATTGATGATGGGAGCTGACTTAGAAGGCCACTATCATCCGAGTGATTTTCCTTTTTTTCCCTATTTATGATGGCCTTACAAGACAGATCAATAGGAGTGGAACATCCCCACCCACATCCTGCTGCATGAAGTATGCTCACACCACCGTAAGCAACACTGGGGGTTGATGTCATCTCTCATTCATCACCCCATCCAACTCTCTTCCAATGTGTCGCATACCGGTGGACATCCTGGTCAGCACTCTATCTCCGACATTTATGTTGGTGACACTAACAAGCCCCTCATATCCAACTAGGCGGATGGTCTCGGCCTGTTGGAGTGCTGCCTGTCCAGAAACGCTGCCATCGCTGTACTTTACCAGTAAAAACGGCCTCTTTTCTATTTTGACTCTCCCAACCGTGGAATGCCTGAGTGTGCCTCTGAGATTAATCACTGAGACTTTGTCCCCAGATACCAGCTCACTGAGATATTTCGTAGTTTGATCGGCCATGAGGCAGTATGAGTGTACTGCCCCTGCATTTACCCTGAATGGACGTGTGGGGACATACTCTGAGGGCACGGTTTCACCATGGACCATCACCATCGCGTTTGCTGTTGAGCCTATCAAGAGGCCTTCCCCCAATTCAAGAGTATCAATGAGGTCGACGCAAACCCGATCGCCGATTCCAACTGCAGCGATGTCAGTGACCTCGGAGTACTGCAAAACCGATTGTGCTTGATCAGGGGTCCGTTCCTTGGACGCCACTTGGTTTGATATGGCCAAGGAGTAATTCAACAAATCAATTTTTGGTGGTATAAGCACAGCGTCTACACCGTGTTCCAACGCGAATCCTGCTCCGGTTATGTCATCCGAAGATGAGACTGCTGCGGCGATTCTTGTTCCAGTGCCCCTAGAGGAAGAGATTATGTTCTCCAGGGGGATCATGGTCCAATCAGAGCATCGTAGGAGTATCCAATCAACCAATCCTACTAAAGAGGCGGCTTCTTCCTGTCCTCTGAAACCATCTATCTCCACTTCCGCGACATCCTTTGACTCACCATGCCATTGCCTCTGCACATTTTCAATCATGGCAGAGTCGATATCGCTGAAATCCTTTCCAGCAGTGAAGTCTAGCCATACTTCCATGGGTTTTCACCCCATCATTTGAATGGCTTCGTTGGAGGTTTTTCCCTCATGAATTATAGCCCTCAACGCCCTTATTCTGTCAATTCGATCGTGAGCTCCGAATATCTGCCTACCCATGCAGACCCCAGCACCGCCAACAGAAATTGCAGACTCAACGATCTTGAGGGTTTGAGCGAATGATGTGTTTGGCTGGCCTCCAGCAATCAGGACAGGGATCGGGACTGACGAACACACATCATGAAAAGAATCCGCACTCCCTGTCCATGGTACCTTTGCTACATGGCATCCAAGCTCCCAAGCTAATCTCGCGGCATGTGCGACTCCCTTGGTTTTGTCGCCCTCAATTGGGATTAGGCCAGGACCTCGCGGGTAGATCATACCAAGCACCGGCATGTCATGAGCTAGTGCTGCGGAGGTAAGCAATCCTGCATCCCTTATCATTTCGCCTTCATTATTGGACCCCAAGTTAATTTGGCAGGATATTGCTACTGCGCCTCTTTCCTGTGCCTCTCCAGGATCCCCGACTGGTACCTTGGTGTCTGAATTGAGCCCTGCATGGATGGTAGATGCTGATACGTGCATAATGAAATTTGGCCATGAGAGCCTGTTGATTTGGTGTGACATGACACCTTTCTGTAGTACTATCGCATCCACGCCACCCTTGATGCAATCATCTATCGCCTTCTCGATGTTCCGAAGGCCTTGAACTGGGAAGGAAGTGAGTCCATGATCCATGGGTACCCAAACGCCTTTTCCACCCGGTAGGAGGGATGATAGTGCGTCGCTCAGTGGTGTTGTCATGGTTCAATCTGAGTGGTTATTGCGTTTGAATTAGTGCCCATGATCAGAGAAGTCAGCAATTACCGGGGCATGATCCGATATTCTCAGACCTCCTTCTCTGATTACCTCGGCTCGAACAAACCGATCTGCTGCTGCTGGATTTGCCAATATGTAATCAATTCTCCAACCCCTGTCCAATTCTCGGGCCCTTCCTCGGTTCGACCACCATGAATATGGACCTTTGATACCGCCAAATTGCACTCTAACAAGATCTTTCCAACCGGATTGCAACAACCTGTCGAACCACTCTCGCTCGTGGTCCAGAAATCCAGACGTTCTTCGATTCCCCGAGGGATTCCAAATATCATTCTCCGTGTGGGCTATATTGAGATCTCCACATAACAATGAGGGCTTCGAATCTGCTAGAAAGCTCTGACTCCATACCAGCATGTCTTCTAACCAGATATCTTTGTAATGTTGCCTCTCTAGGCTAGAAGATCCATTTGGGAGATACATGTTTATGCAGGTAAATTCGCCGTGTCTCGTGACCAAGACTCTTCCCTCTGGGTCCAGAGTGTCATCCAAATTGGTTTCTATCCCTCTTCTCACTTCAATGATCTCATCTTTAGAGCAGGTCATTACTCCTGAGTACCCCTTTTTTTCTGCCGGGTGCCAAATGACATTGTAATCTGGAGGTTGGGTCCAATCCACCGGCATCTGTTCAGGCAAAGCCCTGACTTCTTGGAACAAAAGAACATCTGCATCCATTTTTTTTATGAATTGATCCAGCCCCTTCTTGTAAGCGGCCCTAATTCCGTTCAAATTCCAAGTAGCTAACCTCATTTTTCCACCTATTGTGTAAGGTTCTTCACCTTCTCCACCAAATCCATCCGACGCAAGCGCCATATACCAATGGGAGTCATTGCAACTGCAATCAGAATCACGCCCAACATCAGTTGATATGCTACACTAGGAACTATCAAAATAGTGACGTAGAACTGCCAAGTAGAGAAAGAGGCTGCCAGTCCGACCGCACCGCCATATGCGAAGAGGACGCCAATTAAACCGCCAATGATTCCGATTAGAAGACTTTCAAAGAGGAGCATAATTCCAAGACTTAGGGTTGATGCCCCCAATACTCGAAGTGTTGCGAGTTCAAAATCCCGTTCTGCGACATTCATGATCATTGTATTGAACATCACTGCGATAGTAAACATGAGCCCAAGATACATCATAGCAAGGAAAATTCGGGTCTGTTGGTCGATAAGACTGTTCATGCCCTCAATGAGGGTCTTGCGCTCAACTACTCCAATGGATACTTCTGCAAGCGATGAATCGACGTCGACCCCCTCGGGAAGTGTGAGGTAGATTGACGTGGCGTTGACTCCCAAGGCCTCTCCCAGTTCAGCCCTAATGAAATACATCGTTCGCGCTAATTCACCCCGGGTCAATCCAACAATTGTGACATCGTGTTCCGCTCCATTCAGCAAGATTGTATGTGTTTCTCCAACGTTCCACCCCAAGAATGTCGCTGCACCCTCGTCGATCAAGACCTCATGGGGACTAGTGCTGGGCTCAGGTGGCTGGCCTTGGATGATGTTGACATTTCGCAACCCATCTGTAAAAGAGTCGAGTCCCACCACTGTGAAAATGCGGTCCAAGCCCTCAGAATCCTCTACTACTCCCAAAGGCATCTCAATTAACGGTTCATAGGAGGCGCCTCGTTGATTCGCCCATTCAATGACCTTGTCTTCTCCCTCTTGGTTGATGTAGACTTGGGCATCCCAGGATTGTCGATCTTCTAGTCCGCCCACGATGGTGTCTTCAAGTCCAGCCGACATCATTTGGACCGAGCCAAAAAGCATCAGAGAGATTCCAACAGCGAGGAAGGTCATCATCAAACGAACGGGTTTTCGGATGCTTGACCTGATAGATAGTCCGAGAGTGGTTGGCAACCAAGAAGTTAGGCGACGAAGAGTATTCGATCCCACTCGAATTTGATTTTGACCGCTGAGCACCTCCAGAGGATCGAGTTTACTAGCCTTTAGGGCAGGGAATGCCCCTGAAAGGAAAACTACGGCGATTGTTGGAATCATGATGTTTGAATAAATTGGCCATGGAACTTCTCTGTCCGTGATGGGAAGGCCGACAATGCCTTCGTAGAAGTCCAGCATGTAGTCAACCCCCCATGGTCCTATAACTGCTCCAATCCCACAGCCAGTGGCACCGATCGCAAGTGGAGCGATAAGATATCCAGTCATCAATGACCTTCTATTCACGCCGAGCGTTCGCAATGCTGCTATCTCTTTGGCTTGACTTTGTACCAAGCGTTGGAGGCTGAGGACAATCGTGATTGAGGCGATAGCAGCAATCATAACTGCAAAGGGTAGGCTAGTTCGCTTGGCGCCCTCAAGGTCTTGCCGCATGATTTCAACTGGCTCATTCTGACCCCTATCCCTGATTCGACCATCCAACTCAGTGTTTTCTAGAGCTCCAGAAACAAGATTTTTCACCAGATCAATTTCATCTCCCTCGTATTCTTCTGTGTCAGGAAGATCGAATGAAGGAGTGCCTTCCACATCCAACATGATAGTATTGCTGTTGCCGATGGAACTGTTCGTTAGACGGGCCATGCCACTCTCCGAGACATACCCGACTACATACTGACCTGGCTCTGGAGGGAAAATCGAGCCCTCTGGAGCCATAAAAACGTGAAGTGGGTGATATCCAATCCCAACGATCGAGAACTCAACTGGCGAACTTCCTGCGCCGATGTTAACGGTATCCCCCAATGATAAATCGAGTGCTTCGACGACATGGGCATCAATGACTATCTCATCAGCGGCAGAGGCTACCCTGCCTTCACTATGCCCTGATGGCATCCATACCCTATCAGCGTTGGCAAACTCAGGAATACCATGCCAGAGGGAGTTGATTATTTGTGTGCCTCCATTGGTTGTGTGAAACATTGTACCTTGCACGATTGTTCGACCCTCACATGAGTCCAGTTCGGCCATATCTGCAGGCCATGATGTTTCCAATGCGCCACAGAAGTTCATGACTTCCTCGTGGGACCAGGTTGTGCTTCGGTTGTCTATCCATATGTCGGCGAGATTAGCGCCCTTGTCATCGTCAGCATGCAGTGTTTCATACATGCCGTCGAGGTTGTGCGAATACCCGCTAAATGTGATTCCTGCGAATGCCCCTACCGATACCATCATCACGACTGCGAAGAGTCGGGTTTTTGTCCTCCATAGACTACGAGCCAAGCGTTTATTCAACAGGGTTGACATTATCTCGCCTCAGTCTTCATTAACATTGGTGACAATTTCGTCTGAGACGATTTTTCCGCTATCAATTCGAATCACTCGGGTAGCATATCTAATCAAGCCCTCATCGTGAGTGACGAATACGGAGGTTATGTCCTCCTGTCTACAAGCATTCACGAGTGCCTCCATGACCTTCTTTGAGGTTTCTGTGTCAAGATTTCCAGTTAACTCATCTCCCAACAACAACTTGGGTCTTTTGGCGATACTACGAGCAATGGCAACGCGTTGTTGTTGGCCTCCGCTGATTTCTCCGGGGAATCGGTTGACTTCAGAGTGTAGCCCCACCAGCCCAAGAAGCTCCTTGGCGCGAGCGGGGTTCTTGGTCCCAGCAAGTTCTTGGATCAAGAGTATGTTCTCGAGAACAGTAAGGTCCTGGAGCAAGTTGAAAAACTGGAAAACATATCCTATATTCTCCCTTCGGAAGGATGTCATTTTTTCCGAATGATAGCGTGGTACCTCGCTACCAAGAAATTTGTATGACCCCCCGGTTGGGCTATCTAGGCCAGATAAACAGTTCAAAAGTGTAGTTTTTCCTGAGCCTGATGGGCCTAGGAGAATAACCCGCTCACCCTCTTCTACGTTGAAACTAACACCATCAAGCGCCTTTACAACTCCCGCTGGAGTTTCATAGTGTCGCTGGATATTTTCCATTTTAAATAGGGGCATGGGTATCACAGGTTATTGAAAATCTCAGATTTAAATCTACTATAAATGGTGCGTATTCTAATCCAGTGAAACTCTATTGAAAAATGACATTGATTCTCTGAAGAGTTCCTCTCTCCTCAGCCTTTTATTTCTCCTAAGATGGAAGAATGTGAATAGGAAAACTAGCCCTATTAGGAAGGGTATGAGAACCTCAGCCTGATATCTCTCCATGAACTCAATTATCCCTCGGGCGGTGTAAGCCCAGGTTATTGATGCTGCTGTGCCTCCGATCGTAGTTGCCAGTAGCACTCTCTCAAACCTCATCCTTGCGACCAACCCTAGCATAGCCCCAACGAGCACGCCACTTGCCATGAATGGTATCCAAACGAAAAATATCAGTCCCCAAAATCCATATTTATCAATTCTATTTCTATTCCTCTGGGCTACGTACTCCACACTGGAAAGGATGTCTCCTCCCACAGTTTGGAGGAGTGTCCCCGTAATTCCAGGTTGTTTTGCAACTAGTGCCTCTCCTGCAAAGTTTGAGCCTCCTTGCTCTACCCTACCAGCCACTGCTTGATCGGCCAAGGTACGTCTTAAATTTCTGGCGCTGACAATCACTTTTCTACCTTCCAATAGGCTCGAAAGCCCTTTCTTTAGTCTGTCAGAGAGACTATTTTCTATCTCAATGAAGTTTCGTGGGAACAAAAAATAACTAAATCTTACTCGTGGCCTGTATATCATCCTGACATACACCGCGTTATCGTCTGCAGAAACGAGGGTTCCTTCGTCCGCGAGATCATATTCGTCCAGTAACTCTTGGATCACTGGCCTCGCAGAATCTTCTATGGTCCCAACGATAGATATGGATTCGAAAAAGGGCCTGTAATCATCGACAATGATTGTTGGATCGAACCCCTCAATGGTCAGGTCTTCGCCCAAGAGTATTTGCTCCCCTGTCTTTATTGCATTGATTGATTGTACCCTGAGTTGAAGTGGCCTCATCTCTCCAAAAATTGCAAATTCCGAAAGCAGATCTCGCATTAGAATAGATCTTATGTCCGTTGGGGTCATGATACTACGGGGTTTTAGGACATAGGGGACAAAAACGTCGATAGAGATCGATCTTTCTTGCATCCTGAGGAGCTCAAAATCGATTTCTATCGTGGCCTCATTCTCAGATTTTTCTAGGATCCTAGAGATGAGCCTCTTGACTTGTTTTTTGTTAAGTGCTTCCTCGCCCTCTCGGTGATACATTTTGTGCATCAGTGGATATTGGATGTACAGAAATACGATTGACATTCCAAGAGAGACGAACGCCATCCACCAAGCAGGAACGCCTCCGCTCCCACCAGTCAACATGGCAGTCTCTCTTCCACCAGCCCATTCAGCTGCCATCAGCAGCCACCCCCATTCACCGAGATCTTTGAAGGTAAGACATGCTCGAGGCCCGGTTTCCTTCAGATCAATGTCAATGACCTCTCCCTTGGAAAAAAGCCATCCTTTGACACGATTTTCCACTTCCATCGGAAAGGATTGAGAGAAAAACTCAGTGGATTCTAGAGTGATGTTCTCATCATCAGAATCTGGGTTGTGACTTAAGTTTAGTATTGAGACGGCAACTATCTGTTCCCCTATCAACAGATTCTCTCCATCTATGGCAATGGACAGATCTCCGACTCCACGTGTGACCTCCTCTACAACAACCCCCTCTAGGTTAGTATACGAGACGATCATGCCCGTTTCAATCTCCGGAACGTTATATGACCTGATCCTTAGATCGTGATGATCTTCGAATACTGATAGCCAAATCTGTCCTTGCTTGTCTATACATTCGCCCCCATTATCCAGCGGGGTCTTTGACAAAGTCTGATCGATTGCAACTGATTCCCCTGAAATTATACCAGTACTCGCGGTGGCTATCAGCAATAGGAAGAATCCTCCAAAAGCAACTCCGAATAGGAGTACGTAGTCCTCGACAGCCCATCTGAAGAAGCGGGTGTCTCCGAGTCTTCTCTCTCTAATAGAGTCTAATTCTCTGTCTAACCTAACACGCTCTGCTTCGGAGAATATGTGGGCCACATCTCCGACGTCTACCTTTCCATCCTTGTTGAGATCCAATGAATGAGCCTCGCCACGTGATGGCATAGTTATCGATTCGGGAGGTAGTTGATCAAGCCGTTGGCTTATTTCCAAGAAATAGCAAGTATTTGTGTGGTGCAGGGGACAGGATTCGAACCTGCGAAGCACTACGCACTGGGACCTAAACCCAGCCCCTTTGACCGCTCGGGAACCCCTGCTTTGGTTTCATGGGGGCCATCGTCCATATTTTACAATGCCGTGAGCGGGTTATCTTGTCTTTCATCTGAACTACGTCCAAACTGAGGTTTGGATTTATGATCGATTATTTGGGGTTCGAATCAATTTGGTCAGCTAAACTAGGGCAGATTACCCCATTGGCCTCTTGAAATCCCCCATCAAGGTCATAACAGATTCGTACCGCGGACTGTCATCGGTGGTTCCATGGCGCGCATTGGGATATTTGGCATGGGAAACTGGGGCACTGCCTTAGCGAAGATTTGGAGCGAAGATGGTCACACCGTCATTGGTTGGACCATAGAAAACGACGTTTACGAGTCACTCATGATGGAATCCATCAATCATAAATATCTACCAGGCGTAGAAATGCCAAATTTACAGGCCACCATGGCACATGGGGACATATTGGATAGTTCTGAGATCCTCGTCTTCGCACTCCCTAGCGGAGTAATATTAGAGGTAATTGACTTGGTATTGCCGGATTTGAGGCCTTCCCATGTCATACTGGATCTCGCAAAGGGTCTAGCACCTGAAGAGGCAAGTGAGGATGGTATGATATCAAATGCTATTGAGCAGAAATTGAAATCAAAGGGCAAATCAAACCCAGTTCTGGTCTTGACGGGGCCAACAATTGCTCCTGAGGTGGCAAGAGGAGTAGTTACCAGCGCCCTGGTCGCATGTGATGATGATTCTGTAGCAATGAAAATAGCTCAAAGGTTGTCAACGAAGACCCTTATTTTGACCTCTGCAGACGATCCTGTCGGAGCAGAGTTATGGGGGGCTTACAAGAACACTGTGGCACTAGCATGCGGCATAGTTGATGGTTTGAGGGACTCAATTGGAGGTGACAACCTGAAAGCGGCCTTAGTTCAGGCAGGTTTCAATGAGGGGAGATTCTTGTTATCAAAGATGGGCGCCAGCCCCGATACGGCTTTTGGGCCCGCGGGGATAGGAGATCTGTATGTCACATCAACGAGCCCTCGCAGCAGGAACAGGACTCTGGGAGAGAAATTGGGGCAAGGAAAGAGTCTAGGACAGGCTTTGGACGAGATGACCATGGTTGCCGAGGGCGTCCGCGCTGCGAGGATGTTTGCCGATACCGCGGATAGAAATGGATGGAATACGCCATTCTTAAGTTCCCTATGCGACCTATTGGACGGTGAGATATCCCCAGAGGAATCAGTCAGAAAAATGGTCGAGTCAATGTAACTCTGTTGCCTCACACTTATTTCCATGTTGGCAGAAACACTGACTGCCAAGTAGGTTTCTTGGTGGGCCTATCGTCTGTGAAAAATGACCTTATGTAAACCGATATCGAGTCAATTACCAATACCACGATAAACACTAGAATGAGATATGCAATGACTTTGTCGTAGACCAAGAATCCAAGATATAGATCGATGTAATACCCTATTCCTCCTGCTCCGACTATGCCTATGACTGAACCGTGACGAACGTTGTATTCGAACATGAAGATAGCCTGGGAAATCAAATCATTCGCAGATTCTGGAATAACGATATTGATTGTTTTCTCGATTCTACCTAAGCCGGCAGCTTCAGCGGCTTCCAATGGGAGGCTACTCATGCCCTCGATTGCCTCATACTGAAGTTTGCCGAGATAACCCACGGTGTAAACAGTCATCGCAAAGATGCCGGATATTGGTCCGAAACCTATCAGAATAACAAAGAATATTGCCCATATTATTGAAGGTAGGCTCCTCAGTGATGCGAGCAGAAACCGCGTGGCTACCGAAAGTCCCGGGGTACTTATGTTGTTTGCAGCTAACAAGGAAAGGGGCAGTGATATCACCATCCCGAAAACAGTTGATATAAAGGCAATTTTCAGAGTTTCTGTCATACCAATCCATGCTGTCGAGCACGTTATTGATAGTCCTCCTGGTGCTTGGCAATCAGGGTACAGTCTTGGCTCAAAAATACTCCAATCCGGAGGCCATAAAGACTCGAAAAAGAAGATTCTCAGATTCCCCAATCCGTTTGAAAGTCGCCCCCAATCCTCCACTGATCCAATCATCAGATATATTGCAAGGAAAAAACAGGAAAATAACACAAGTCCTGGATTGACACGAATCATTCTCGTCACAGCTTGACCTCCAAAGTTTTTGTTTCTGATAGGAATGGGTTTAGTCGCCCGTCGTCCATCACAACTAGTCTGTCAGCTATACTTCTCGCCCGGCTGATGTCATGCTCAATCAATACTACTGCAGCCCCTTCCTGCTGAGAATACTCAACAACTGAGTTCGCAACTTTCGACATTGTTTCCTCGTCCAACTCACTCAAGAACTCATCAGCAAGGATTAATTTTGGTCTTTGAGCGAGGGTTCTAGCGGTGGCGACTCTCCTCTGTTCTCCTCCGGATAAACGCCTGATTGGTTCCCAGGTCTTATGCTCCAACCCCATTTGTTCAATCGCTTTCTTGGCCCATTCCTTCGCTTGTTTAGAAGCAAAAAAATCTAGGGGGCCGCAGAATTTTGCACGGGAGCCGATTAATACATTGTGGAAGACGCTTGCATGGCGAATTAGTCCCAATCGTTGTGGTATGTATCCTAACTGCCCTCTCACTGGCCTGCGAGGTGCCATAACACCACACACTTCAATATCGCCAGCAAGCGGTCTAACCAAGCCGGCGATTGTCTTTACGAGTGTCGACTTGCCAATTCCTGACGGGCCAGCGATTGCTAGAATCTCACCGTTTTTTATCTTCAAGGATGGGATTTCAGCCAATGGCTTGTTCTTGTCATAACCGATGGCAACCCCATCCAAATGGACTACTACATCACTAGCTCCCGTGGTTGCCATTAATTTAGGGTCGCCTAATCCTCTATTTGGATCTGGTGGGAATGGGGTCTTGTTTTGTTCATGCCAAAGCCTGATTGGCATTCATGCGTTCCGTCTCGTAAGACATAGAGTGAAGTGTAAGGGGGGGCTTGCATCACCATGGGCAGGAGTCCTACGCTAGCAATCATTGCGATTATGTTTCTTCTTGGGGTAAATAGTGCTGGGATTGAAAATCGTCCCAATCTGCAAGATGAATCCATAGTAATGAGTCAATTTGGAGGAGGCACCTCCTTCGAGGCGCAGTGTTCCAAGAGTTCTTTTGAAGATGTTTTTACTTACACATGGGCTGATTTTAACGTCACAGTGGCAGATAATTGGCGAACTGCACAGATAGAGGCATTAGCATGGATAAACGGAACCATGGCAGATGACTTTCGGACATTTTTGGACGACCTGCTTGATGGGCTGATACCGAGTGGAGGGGATGGATGGCTTTCATCCGATGAGAGAGAAGCAGTTCGATCCGTGGCAGCAGATTGCGTAGAATATACAATGACAAGAGTAGGAGTCAGGGATGGAGAGTATCACCGAGGCGGTCCGGCAGTAGACTGGAGGAATGCCACATGGGTAGAAGATGGCGTCTCAATCGCTGAATGGAATATGGTCCCAGAACGACACGAGTCGGTCCGATCATGCAACACCTTTGGTAGTACCAATTGCTATGAAGTCCCTGTTGCACCGGGTGAGTCTAGGGATTGTGACACTGACGCCAATAATCCAGACGAGTGTAGAATAGAACTAATGTTGAGTGGCACCGTGGATTTACACAACATACAATCACTCGAAACCCTGACTCTGGCTATGAATACTTCAAACATTTCAAGAGCGACTTACACCGTTAACGCGCCTTATGTCGAGGGCATGCGGCTCTCAATGTTCGAAGAGTGTGAGGGAAGAGATCTCCTTAACGGGGGCTCTCCAACTCCAATCAGAGGTTCCTGCATTGGTGATGGATCCTCAGTGGCTACCGCAGGGTATGATGAACAAGGAGGGATGGTACTCACAATCATGCCGGATAGGCCTAGTTCCTTCTGGCCCGCAGGAGAGGACTTATTCTTTGACTTGACAACTATCCAACCTCCGACAGATGAAAGTCCTATTTGGACCTCAACTGCGCCGGCAAATGGCACTACATGGATTTACAGCTCGATGGCATCGACTTTGGAGTCCACTATGGTTCTAGTCGCGGAATGGAACGAAATCGCAAGTTGGTTCTCTGACGAAGATGCGGTGTCATCCTTAGATTTGATTTGCCGAGAGAATGGGTCCAACACCAATCTTGTAACTGAATCTAGAGCGATTGTGGTATCGATGGAACGTGACTCCGATTACAACGTTATTTCGTGTTCAGCGGAGGATGCCTCCGGTCAATCTACATCTGTTCGCGATTTTCACATCATGAAAGGATTCTCGGTGAGCGCCCAGTCTGAATCCCTCGACATTTTAGATGACCTGGATTTAATCTTGAGTGAAATAAACACAGTAAACCCATCAAACGGAGAGTTTCTTCAAGTAGGTCTTTCCATAGGCATCGAGTGGTCTGGCAGTGGTCCGAGTTTTTATGAAGAGGCCATCATATTGAATTCTTCGGACTCTGTCACAGAACTTATCTTTTCTGGGGATGCCAGAATAGCAACACCCGGGCCCCTCGGTGTCTGGTTCAAATATTCAGGAGAGGGGGTTTACGACCGCTCAGAGAGGAGTGAAATCGTGCTTCAAAAGATAGGATCCCCTCCAATTTTGTCAATCCTTGAGACCAAATGGACCGGGACGGAATGGGAGATGAACGGAATGTTCAGCGACCCGGATGGGGAAGATGTGACGTTTACTATGTACATTGACGGGACAAATATTGGAACCGTTCAAGCGTTTGGTAACTCATGGTCTGTTGGGCCTATTGACTTTAGATTGTTTGACGTCGGCCCCCATACGGTTTCCGTTCGTGGATGCGATACATCAGGAATGTGCGCAATTGCTGAAAGTAGCGTTAATTCCACCTTAGCATTGACATCCGATATCCCAGGAGAGGAACCGGTGCAAGGAGATGATGACGGTGTGGGGTTTGTTCCATTCCCAATTTATTCCTCCTCGATAGGTATTCTTGCTGCTGCATTCATGTATGGAAGGGGTCACCGGGGGGCACCATGACCGTCAGAGGCCGCATAGTTTCAATGTCCCATCTCGGTGGCCTATTGGTCAATTTTGAGGGAAGGCCCCCAGGTTTGGGTTGGGCGGTGCAGATTGAGGGGGGCCAGAAGATTGGACGTGTTGATTCTGTGATCGGAAGCGTCAATTCCGGGTTAATTCACGTCGTTCTATCTAAAAGCATAGACCCTGCCTCAGCAACTGGCGCACCTGTAGAGATTTTTAGATCTGCAAATAAGAAAGGAAGATTTGGGGATCAGGGGGAGCGAGGTTCCAGAAATCGTATCCCAAAGGCGATTGGGAAGAAGGCTAATCGAAGAAAAAATGGAACGTCGAACAGAGTCCTCCCAACATGGGTTTGTGGCAAATGCAGGACCTTGAACTCCAGAACAGGAAGATGTACGAATTGTGGCGAGAGGAGGTCGGAAGCCAGAAGGACGAACGAGAACCATAGTTCCGATATAGGAATCAAGGATAGGCAATCTGTTTACAAGAAGTATGGCAGGGGATCCAATCCCAAAAATAAGAGGCGCTCATCAGGGGGCAAGAAAACACAAAAGAGCTCATACAATCAGTCAGATAGAGGAAGGAAGAGAGCCCGCAGGAAACCTCAGAGATAGGAGGATTCATCGTATGTGCTTGTCTCCGCGAAACGATGGCTGACCGGGAGCATAACTCGGAATGGATTTCAGAAGTCAGGAATAACGAGTCTCGAGAGGATTCTCTCCAGATAATTGAAAACGCACTGGAAGAAGATTCTGATAACGCTCTACTCTGGGTCGAGGCAGCAGACCTCAATTTACCTCCCAGAAGCCGTGGTAAGCCGATTGATCCAACCCTTTCTCAGTCCGCGAATGCCCTAAGATGTCTCAGATCGGCGGTTGAATGCGATCCTTCCATGGATGAGGCCTGGGCATTAGGGGGCCTGATACTTGTTGATCACCTTGGAATGTTGGAAGACGCCCTCGAATGGTGGTCGAATTACAGGGACGTGAATCCAGAATCACCGGTTCCGCTTATCGAGCAGGCCTCTATTTTGGCCAGATACGGCGATTACGATATGGCATCGCAAGTTTCTGATCAGATATTATCGCTTGAAGGATCATCGCTATCCACTTCACAAAAGAGGAGATTGGAGGACGTCCGAAGAAATTTGAATGATGCAATGAAAAAAAAGAAAGGCGATATTTTCAGGCCGCAGGACCCTAACGACCAAAAATGGAAGAATATAAGCAAGTTTCGAAATCAGAAACCTGTAACCCAAACGTATTTTCTGTTTTTCATAATCGCACCATTCGTTTTCATGATAGGTTTTGTCGCCTCTGCATCCCTCTCGTCCTATGGTGCAGGGGGGCAGGTTGCCACATTCATGACGATACTCATCGCATTCTATGCACTGACTCGTGCCTCAGAACCACTTTTCAGATGGATGAACCGGAATGCGACCGATCTAGATCGGGCTCTTGACATAGAGATGGCATCGGGCAAGACTTGCATTCCTGAGGATATCAGAGGAGGTAGGTTACACAAGAAGATGCTGACTTATCGTCCATCCGCCTGGCTTGAGCGACACGAAAAAATCGTTTCCGGAGGACAACGAATTTCCCGTAAGTGGTCAACAGAGTTCAAACCTAATTGAAGGCCTCATTTCTTGTTGAGGTTAGCGTAGTAGTCCTGCGCGTACTGCCTTGCATAATCTTCTGGATACCCCTGGCCTACCATCTGCTGGACGTATGCCTCCACGGGATCCAGATCCTGGACTCCTTGGAAGGATCGTATCTCATCGCTCACAGTAGTTCCTGTCCTGCCCCTCATGGCTAGTGTTACTCCTGCGATTGCGAGGACTAGAAGTAAACCACCGACTACAGGGATAACAAGGCCGATACCTTGTACCCCTGAATCGCAACCTGCAGCTGAGGGATCTCTGACGCACGGATCGCTGCTTCGCTTGAGGAGGTATATGTCCTCACTCGAAGATATGGTGTACCTTTGTCCATCTCCTTCGATTACCCGAATATGCACCGTCGAGAGTACTCCCTCACTCTCGGAGTACAGGTCAGAGATATCGAGGGTTATTGAGAAGGTAGAGCCATCTCCCAGCAATCCTGTTTCGTTGTACTTGCCAATTTGCTTCTGAGTAGCCTTAGGCGTTGGCGACAGATCTAGGATCAGAGGATCTGCTAGGGCAACTTGTATCCTCACGTCGGAGTTCTCCGCTCCTGAGGCGACGCTTCCGCTGATTGTGACTCGATCTGCTGTCTGGGAGTCATTCGGCTTAGGTGAAGTGAAGGTCACGACCGGTGGTTCGTCACCGAAATCCTCTCCAACCACCACAAAGTACATCCTTGCTTTTGAAGAGGACTTCCCTGCTTTGTCATATACAATTAATTCGAGCCTTATCTGGTTCTCAAGTGTGCCGTCGCTGGTGACATTCCTGAAGGTATAGCTAAAGGAGTCCCCTCCGGCGGTCGCGGGTATGTCAAAGACATGGCCATCAAGGCTGGGTTGGGATGTGACTGGGTAGTCGAAATATACCCTCCATGAGTACATCTGTATGCCGCTTTCTCCCTCAGGAGCGTCTGCATCGTTGCTTTCCGCCCCTGAGAAAGACAGGGTTATGTCGCCAGTTGGGGTTAGTCTGACCCTGTGCACATCCCAATTTGTGCCGGCAACGGTCTTGGTACCGTCGTCTTCCACGTACTCGTCGGTCAATGAGTCCTCGACGAGATTGATCGATGCCGTTGGATCTGACTCGTCGGCAAGAGTATCGTTTGTTATGAGTCGCACATAGGTCATTCTAGTATGGCCCTCAGCATCGTGTAGGTACAGCGTCAACAGCCATTCAGCACCGATGAAGCAACCAGTCGAGGACAACGTACTCTCAACGCAGAATGATCCTAGTGTGGGTATCTCCGCAGAAGACTGGGAAACGTGCGAAAATTCGCCTGGATCCACTATTTCACTGTTCCAACCAGTCACGGCGTCTTCGCCACCTGGCTCTAGTGTCCAGTCTGCGATCAAATCAGTCGCATCCGAAACATAGCTGAACTGTAGTTCTGAGTTGGACTTGATGTAGACCGTGTTGTAGGCCTTAGTGACCGTGTTAATCGAGGGAGAGACTCCGTTTATGGTCAGGTCGAACGTGTCGCCTGCGATTCCAAAATCGAATGGATATGGAGTCACCGAGTAGCCGAGCATATTCGATAGCAAAGGCATGGTCTGGCCCCCATAAGGCTCAGAAAAGCTGGGGTTCTCGACATCCAATGTTGTGACTACCATGCCACCATTCCCTCTGTTGCATAGGCTCAACAGAGACTGTGAGCCGTATTCTACGCTACCCAGCAGGCTGTGGAAGGTGCCCAATGGATCAGATATCCTGCCACCACAAGCGGCAGGAACTTGGTTGGGAAGGACCTGTGAAATGTCCAGGCCTGACAAGGCGACATATTGTCCACCGTGGACCCCCTGCAACGCAGTCAGGTCAACTCCTCCGAGGAGTGGGTGATATCTATCGATCACTCGAACATCATCGTAGTCGAATCTAATTGATGAGTTGGCTGGATTCCTCTCTTGGATGTCCATCCCAAATGGGAGGTTGTCTGGGACGTAGTCATTCCTGTATGGGCCTAAGTGGACCTGGAGTGTGCCACCATTGACCATGAAGTTGTCTAGGACGTCTATCACTGAAAGGCCACTAGCTCTTACCTCGCTGAGCTTTTCATAATAATCTCCGTATTCAGCATTATAATCCGTTTGCCATGGAAGTAGTACCTTGTGGTAGACACCTGTCCAATCTGCGGTTACATAGTCCTCCCACTCATTGGTTCGGAACTGAGTGTAGGTCATCCCCATTGCTTCCAAGTCAGATTTGACTCTCTGGAGGCGGTTTTGGTCGGTTGGATTGGAAAGTATAGCTACATCGATATTGTCCATGAAGGTAATCTCAAAGTATCTCTTGTTTCCATTTTCTGAGTCGTCCGAGACTAGCTTCGCGTCCCAACTCAAGTTGTATGCCCTTCCTGGCTCCCAGGAATTGAACATTCCAGTTGAGCCTAACTGTGCATTACTTCCGAGTGTCCAATTCGCGAAGGCTCGCTGATGTGGAACTAGGTCGAATGGCCCATTATCAGAGGTTGCCTGCCAGACCATCTGGCCAGTAGTTGTGTCGAGGATGGACATAGTCACCTCGTAAACGCCCTCGATCACACCGTTGAGTATTGGCAATGAGAATGTGTGTGCTGAGGTCGGACTGATGGGATAAACGCACTCATAAGTCACATCTCCAACACAATCAAGAACATTTGGCTGCAAAAGGGTGATTTCTGCGCTATCTATTGAAAATTGGACCTTGGAGAAGTTGTTACTTGGATTAACCTCCTCAGCGTTGTACCATTTCTGCGTTGGATCGTTGTTGTCAAAAATTGTTCGGACGTCGATCCTGTACAACCCAGAGTCGAAGTCATGAGTTCCGAGGTTGACGATTTGACTCTCCTGGGAGTCAAGGCCATTGACCTCCACACTGTAATTTCCGTCATCTTCGAAGGTGAATTCCTCGAATCGGATATTGTCAATTGCGAAGCCGGCTAATCCAGCGTTTCCGTTTATACCATCTCCGTTAGAGATGAATCTCCAAGTGAGAGTCACTTCTGAGCCTTCCAGTGAGGTGCATTCATCCCTCCATTGGAAGGTCTCGTCCGATGTCCTGTTCTCCAGGATGATGTGAGTAAGATCGAGTACAACCGATTTCACGATCTGTTCAGAGTCGAACCAAGTGTAATATCCCCGGTCTCCGAAATCTCCAAAGTATTCAGCTTCATCATAATTCCCGTCATTGTCGAAGTCTTCGCAGGCATGAAACTGCGGATCCTCGATATTCGTCCGTTGGATGCCATTTTCGTTCAGATCGACCCATGATCCTTGGACAAGCCCATTGTATGATTGGCCTTGTTTCGTCCATTCTATGAATAATGCCGCTTGGTCCCTGACTGTCTGTATGTTACCAAATTGATCTACGAGATAGTCTCCCTCTGCGTAATAATCCCATGAAACGTAGGAATAGTCAGAATCGGTTTGGCCTACCCCAACTGGCCCTACTGACATTGGTTCATTCCAATCATCGCCATAACCGACATCCGGATCGCCCAGCCAGTATGCGTAATTCTTGAAGACACCTTGATTTTGAGGGAGGACTTGATTCGAAGTGGTAGAGTCATCTAGTCTTGTTCCGTTTTCGTTCCCATCGTCAGACCATATCGGATTGATTCCAGAAAAATCCTCTATGGCCGTTAGATCGGGCAATGCATTGAATATTTCTGCTTCCGTGGTCCAATTTGTGATAGTGTTTCCGAAGTTCTGGACCTTGATCTCGATAGGATACTCGGCAGAGGCGTAGCGCACGCCTGGTTCGAAATCAACGAATGGGTCAGCTACCAATCCGGGGTCATAGAGGTTCTTGACAGTGGTCTGGAACTTTAATGCGTCATTGATGGGGTCCTGATCTACGAATCCATTGAAGTTGGTCAGACCAGTACTGATGTAGTAGGTCGTGTTGTCCAAGAAGTCTGCTGACAGAGTTATTTCTCTCTCTTCTCCTGCTACTAGGGGCTGGAAGTTCACTTGTTGTGAAATAGATTGTTCTTGGCCAAATACCGTGTTTCTTTTTATGATAGTGATGTTGTCGAACGCAAAACCATCAAGGCCAGTGTCATATGAGGTGTCTGCTGTTCCCACTGAGCCGTAAAGGCCGCTCCTGAATCTGAACCTCAGGTCAATCACCTCCCCGGCATAGGGAGTTAGGTCGATGGCATCTAGCGTGTTTATCTCTTCGTCCTCGTCACCGCCCTCGGTGTAATTGGTCCATTCAGTCACGTATTGTGGATAAATAGCGAAGTTCTTTATTTCCAGCTCGGGGTCTTGGTTCAGTTGGAGGATGTTGAAGTATCGGTCTAGATCATAGCCGCCCTGGAACCAGACGCTTTCCCATCCACGCCCTTCAGAGAAGGCCTCGATCCCGCACGAGTCTTCATACAGCCATCTCTCCTGGACGACATACGGCTCTGAAAGGAAGAGGTTAGTGAATGCCACGCTACACAATATGGACACGTCAAGGAAGGCCGCATCGGCCCCAGTGAGATCGATGTCCTCTAGGATAAATGCCTCATCCATGTTGTTGAAGTAGCCCGAGTTGTTCTCTGCTGTACCGTTGTAGTCAAGTCCTGCCCACATGTATGCAGTTGGATTATGGTCAGCCTCGTAGGTGGAGACGTTTTCAGTCTCAGCGGTTGAACCCGTCTCAGCGTGCCAGGATGTTCCCGGGGCGAAGTCGGAGGTGTATGATGCACCTGTCCAAGTGCAGCCGGTGCAATTTGTTTTGTCTTCGTTTCCATCGAAATCGTTTGAATACACCAATGTGTCCACTCCGCCGACGACTTCCTTGACGGAAAGGTCTAGGTCTACTGATCCGCTCACTGGATTGAGACCTGTGTTCATCAGGGTAACGTTGACGAATCTCGTACCCTCACCTAGTTGTGCATCTCCTGTAGCAGGGTCTGTGGAAGCGGGTGCGATCGTTAACCCATCGATTGCAACATCTTGGTTGTCAAGCGTAAGCACAGACAGAAAATCTCCTGCTCCGGGCCACCCGAGGCTGTCCATCCACATGGCTCCGCTACCGAATCGGTAAGAGTAATCTCTCTGTCCGATTATGATCTCCTGGGCAGTGGTATCATCTCCTTTGAGTTGTGCCGGAGCAGCGACCGTGGGTCTGCGGCCGACATCAAAAGAAATCGGAGAAAGGTATCCGGTTCCTTGGCCATTGGAGAGAATTATCTCCACGCTGTTAA
Organism: Euryarchaeota archaeon UBA558; assembly: GCA_002507175.1. GTDB lineage: Archaea > Thermoplasmatota > Poseidoniia > Poseidoniales > Thalassarchaeaceae > MGIIb-N1. The sequence goes on along the minus strand of DAZE01000012.1, from coordinate 39,434 downwards.
GTTCCCTGAGGTTCTCAACAGTCGTGTAGGTTTGGTTCCTCGAGGATGAGTCCTGTAGCCGTGTTAGTGTCAGTTCCGTGGGTATGAAGAAATCCATTTCTCCATCGCCGTTGACATCTGAGATTGTGATTGAAGCGCCCTTGTAGTTTCCTAGATTAATGTAGTTCCTCGTGTCCCAATTTGATCCGACGGAGGATCGTGTAGCATAGCTGATTCTACCCTCTATTCCGTCAACTGCAGCAACCATGTCGACGATTCCATCACCGTCTGTGTCCTCTACATCGATCTGCAGCTCATATCCATGCTCAGCATCTAGAGTAAAATCGTGAACGGCAGCGGCTCCGGATCCTCCAATGTTTGGATCGGCATAGAGGCCAGTAACACAATCGTATTCCAGTACTGTCATGTTGTCGTAGTTGCCCACGGAGTATCCTGCCCCGGGATTAAACCTCGGAGTCCTGAGGACCCAAAGATCGAGGTCTTCGCATTCACCGGGAAGAGTTTGTCCTGTAATGGGATCCCCCGCTAGGTCCTCGCCCCATTGACCTAGCTCAATGTAGCTGTAATGCCCGTACGTCGGGGCGGGAATTAGGATCGTCTGATCTGCTTGGGGGCCTGGGTCTGGGCCCTTGAAGACCTCTAGATAGGTCTGACCGCCATCTGGGGCCATGGTTGCAAGAACGATGTCATCATCTCCATCATCGTCTATGTCGCCAATATCCATCCCTTGGCTAAATGGGTGAGAGGGTATTTCGATGATGTCGCGCTCCCATTGATGCGTGTTTTTGTTGCATTCACCCCAGATGACGGTTAGGTTAGCGGGTCTGACAAAGGTTTCTCCTACGAATCTGACATTCTCCTGGAAATAGACGATGTCTGGCATTTCATCGCCGTCAATGTCAGCAATCTGTATTTGTTGGCTGTTTGCAGTCTGGAATATGTTTTGCCGTTGAGAATCTCCCACTCCACCCGCAATGAATATGTCCTGTCTGTCAGGGAAGCCTCCGGAGCCATCGTTGAACATCGACGTGAGGTAGAAGCCCATGCTGCTGGAGGCAACGATGTCATTGTCCCCATCACAGTCCAAATCCCCTGTGTCAACGTAATGGGGGTCCCTTTGGACTGCGTATTGTGTGATCTGCGAAGCACTAGCCGCTGGAATCAAACTAAGCATTGTCATGGATACCATCATGGCAACTAGAGTGATTGCCTTGGCCCTCCTATTCTCATTTCCTTTTGGCTTGCCTACGCTGCGCATGGCTCCCGGAGTGCCAATGGTCTCTTATTATTTACCAACAAATGCGCAATGCTGAGTCTTGTTGTTAATCTCTGTATACTTGTATCCAAGAGGGGGAAGGGGCGTATTCATGACCTGAATCTGTTAGAATTCTATCCACCTTCCCAGAGGCCCACAAACGCTTCAATGCTAGGCTGACGGCAATTTCGTCAAGTGATGTCCTTTCCGAGAGTAGGTCTGCTATCTTCTGCGGGGTTAGAGAAGAAAGGCCGTGTTCTGTGATGACAATCGCCATGACGAGCCTCAGCCACTCCTCGGTAAGCGGGTCCATTGATATCGAGTCTGGGGGGATTTGCGGCTCGGGCATCTCAGAGATGAAAATTTTCAACTCATTTTCATCGAGATCCGGGGGTGCATTGGAGTCAGGATTCTGGGTAGGGTCAAAGGATCCTATTTCTCGGATCACAGCTGGTATCCTAGATGGGTCAGGCGTTGGGCCGGGTAAGATTGGCTCATCACTGTTAGGCCTGAGTGGGCTCGTTCCCTTTCCATGGGTTAGTTCCATCATCCAACCAGAGTCTGTGTCTATGCCTATTTGATCTGAAAAATGTTTCACCCATGCCTCTGGGCCCTCAATCACAGCGATGATCTCGTGGTCATCGTGTCTGAACACTAGTCTAGATTTCAAACTTACAACTCCTGCTTGGCCAAGCCCCTAAGTACAGTTTGAAGGATTCCTCCGTTCTGAAAGTATTCGACTTCAACAGGCGTATCAAGCCTGACCTTGGCTTGGAAAGTGATTGATTCACCTTCCTCGTTTGTGGCGGTAATCGAGATGAGTTGTCCAGGCTTTGTGGCAAGATGGGATGGGATATCGAATGACTCTTTCCCATCAAGGCCGATTTCACTAAGCCCTTGTCCTTCTATGAATGTCAACGGCAGTATCCCCATCCCGACCAAATTGGACCTGTGTATCCTTTCAAACGACGTTGCGATTACTGCCTTAACACCCAATAGAAGTGGCCCCTTTGCGGCCCAGTCCCTGCTACTTCCTGTTCCATATTGGCTACCCGCGATGACGATCAAGGGAGTTCCTTCATTTTGATACCTCATGCTGGCGTCGAAGACTGATAAGACCTCGTTGGACGGGAAATGGGTCGTGTATCCCCCGGTCGTGCCCGGTGCTAACTTGTTTTTGATTCGGACATTGGCAAAAGTCCCCCTCATCATGACTTCGTGATTTCCGCGTCTGCTGCCGTATGAATTGAACTCTGTCTTACCTATTCCGTGATCTTGAAGGTATTTCCCAGCAGGTGAAGTAACTGAGAATGCTCCTGCTGGACTGATGTGATCTGTCGTAACGCTGTCTCCTAAAACCAATAGCGAGCGAGCGCCAATGATCGGCTTAATTGGCTCGATCTCCGAGGGTATGTCGGTCAAGAAGGTGGGTCTTCTGACGTATGTCGATTTTGGATCCCACTGATACAACTCAGAGTCCCCGGCAGGGATAGCCTCCCAGCGCGGCTCGGACAAGACGTCCGAGTATCTATCACGATACATCTGCGGAGAAATGGCCTTTGATACCACGTCGCCGATATCCTGATCTGATGGCCAAATATCCTTCAGATAAACGGGCAGGCCGTCCTCGTCAAATCCCATTGGTTCGGAGGAGAAGTCAAAATCAAGGTGACCTGCGATTGCATATGCGACAACCAAAGGGGGGCTCGCTAGGTAATTGGCTTTGACTTTGGCGTGCACCCTACCTTCGAAATTTCTGTTTCCAGATAATACGCTGCCCACTACAAGGTCTCCCTCGTCTATGGCCTGTTCTATGTCTTCATCCAACGGTCCTGAGTTTCCTATACAGGTTGTACAGCCATAACCAACCGTGTTGAATCCTAATTGTGCGAGGTCCTCATCTAAACCCGCCGATTCCAAATATTCTGTGACTACCCTAGAGCCGGGAGCTAAGCTAGGTTTGACCCATGGCTTGATTGAAAGCCCTGCCTCGATGGCATTCCTAGCGAGTAGGCCAGCTCCAATCATGACGGACGGATTACTGGTGTTTGTACAACTGGTGATTGCGGCGATTACCACAGAACCATGGCTGAGCACAGTGTCCCTTTCCACCAATGGCCGAGTTTCGGAAATATTGGAGTGGTCTAACCCGTGACCAGAGTGCCCCAATGGTGCTGTGAGTGATTCCCGCCAGTGGTCCCTCATTACCGCCAACTCGACCCTGTCCTGTGGTCGCTTTGGACCGGCCATTGAGGATGCCACAGAAGAAAGGTCTAGATGTAGAGTTGACGTGAATTTTGGTGTTGTTGAGGTTTCGTGCCTGAACAAGGAATTCGCTCGCAGATAGCGGAGTATATCCTCAACTGCAGAGGGATCTCTCCCCGATGATACAAGATAGTCCAGTGTGACTTGGTCTGCTGGGAAGAATCCGCATGTTGCCCCGTATTCTGGAGCCATATTTGCGATAGTGGCCCTATCAGGAAGGTTCAGAGAATCTAATCCGCTACCAAAGAACTCAACAAATCGACCGACTACCCCATGTTTCCGCAACATTTCCACAATCCTAAGTGCCATATCCGTCGCGGTGACACCTGGTTTCAAGGAACCGGTCAATTCCATCCCAACCACTTCGGGGAGGAGCATATATATTGGTTGGCCCAACATAACCGCCTCGGCCTCAATGCCTCCTACTCCCCAACCTAACACTCCCAATCCGTTGATCATGGTAGTGTGACTATCAGTGCCGACCAAAGAATCAGGTAACCAGATACCATTTTCTTCGCGTGCGACAGACGCAATCCATTCCAAGTTTACTTGATGAACAATCCCTCGACCAGGCGGCACTGCACGAAAATTAGAGAAAGACGACTGTCCCCATTTCAAGAATGAATACCTTTCCATATTCCTGTGATATTCAAACTCAAGGTTGAGTTCCAGTGCATTGGGCACCAATCCTGACGCATCCACTTGTATGCTGTGATCGATGACAAGATCAACAGGTACCTGGGGGTTAACCTTGTTTGGATTCCCGCCCATCTCGACCATGGCATTCCGCATCGCCGCAATATCTACCACTGCAGGAACCCCAGTGAAGTCCTGCAGCAGGACCCGACTGGGCCTGTAGGGTATCTCGCCCCTCTCGCAGTCGGGACTCCAAGATGCAATATTTTGGATATCCTTTGAGTTAATCAATCGTTCATCGCAAAGCCTTAGTGCGGACTCCAACAAAATGCGGATCGTGTAAGGCAGGTCTTCAATAACGCACAGCCCCGCTTCCTCCAAAGCCCCTATGGATGCAAAACGAGATGTCGAGCCGTCGGACTTCTCGAACTCCCTCATCGAATCAAACGGCAAGGTGTCGCCCATCATGCATCTCCTCCGGCAGGTGGCAATTGAAGGTGCCGGGAGAATCGCATCACAGCAATATCGCTGATTCTAGATTTACAGGATTTGTTGGTCGATCATTACTGCCTGTTGGAACCTCGCTGATGCTGGTCACCGCCTCGCATCCCGCAAGGATAGTGCCAAACACAGTATGTTGGCCATCGAGCCAACTTGGAGTGCTGTCCTCAGGGATTAGGAAAAATTGGCTGCCACCTGTGTTGGGGGAGCTGGTTTTGGCCATCGAGATGGTGCAAGGCTGGTGCTTGAGTCCATTGTCTGCTTCATCTGGCAGTGTGTACTGAGTGAAAGAACAGGCTCCTGCATTCGCCTCTTGTTGCCCGTTGCAATAACCATAGAAACTCGCAGCATACCCACCTGTTCCATCTGAATTCTCGAAATCCCCACCTTGTATCATAAAGTCGTCGATTATCCGATGGAAGGTTGTCTGGTCGTATAGCCCGGTTTCTACATGCTGGAGGAAACTGGAAACATGCGATGGCGCCAGATCGGGGTATAGTTGAATGTCGATCTCACTGGTGACCTTCTGACCCCCGATTTGTGGGTAATAACTCACAGTCAACCTGACAGTGTCCCCGTCGGGGACGGTCGAGGTGTCGTCTTCACCCCAACCGGTGATTAAGTCTCGCCCTTGGCCGAATACAGCCAGTAGAACGATACCCGATAGGAACATGGCTAGCAGCCCAAAAGGAGTTGGCTCGCCATTTGCGAATATAGAAAATCCCCTTCCAACTTGTATATTTGCCTCGTCCATCATGGACATCAGGGCATTCAATTGTTTTCGAGTCTCCTTGTTTCCTGGGTCTATTTTCTGAGCACGCTCAAAGCTCTTCCTCGATTCCTTCCATGCTAACCTTCTAATCGACTCGTCATTTTGACCTCGCGACATGTGGACCAACCCCGCGGATCTAACGAGCAATACTTGATCTCCTTTGCTTAGTTTAGGGTCCCAAGTGTCTCTCAGCGTAGACAAGGCTGCATCATAATCTCCGTCTTCCATTAGATCTTTTGACTTCGCAACGGCGTTCCTCACAGAAGTAGAAGGCATGATCCGCCGGCTGGTGTCTGGAATGAAAAGATGACGGATGTTGAGATAGGAATTTTTCTTGTATTGGAATCGTTTATCAGATAGGAATACTCAAGTCCCTCATGCATCAGCGTAGGCCCGCTCGCACTGCTGTTGTACGCTTGCAAGGATGTGTATTCCCGAAATGGATGTATCAATAAACGACTTAGTAATTAACGTCGCAACTGCCAACGGGACTGGATCCCAATCATCCAACCTAATTCTCCTAAACTCAATGTTCGAGATGGGGGTTCCAGTCAGTGGAAAGAACCTATTCCCCAGCAACATATCTGGCCTTCCCACTTGGTTCATCATTCGTGCTTCCGATCAGGGGTACCAGGCACCCGGGGACAAAACCGACATACAGGTCTTGATGAATGCGGATACTTGGTTTAAGGACATAGAAAAAATTGATTCTGGCTCAATAATTATCTTCAACGAGAATGTGAAATTACCGGTTGAGCGGAATGATTGCCTCGTTTTCGGGCTACCAATGACAAAGCTCGCACGCGGAATAAACCCCAAAATGGCCAAGATGATCGCCAATATGTACTACGTTGGGGTCATTCAGCACCTGATTGGGATAGATCAGGCCGCCCTTGAAAAGGCAGTCAATCGGCAGTTTAAAGGAAAGAAATCGGCCGTGGAAGTCAATCTTAGAGCCATAGAAGAAGGCAGGAAGATGGCCGAAGAAAACATCACATGGGACTGTCCACATGCAGTTGAAGCCCGACATAAGAAAGAGGGTACATTCCTAATAGACGGAAATGAAGCCGCGGCACTTGGATCGATCTACGGGGGAGTCACCATGCTATCCTGGTACCCAATTACCCCCTCCTCGTCCCTTGCAGAGGGAATAATTCACTGGCTCCCACAACTGAGGGACACCGAAGACGGCGAGTCTACTTGCGCCGTCGTCCAGGCCGAAGACGAATTAGCAGCAGCAGGCATGGTTCTCGGAGCAGGCTGGGCTGGAGGCAGAGGGATGACATGCACCTCTGGCCCGGGCATATCATTGATGTCCGAATTTATCGGGTTGGCATACTTTGCAGAAGTTCCGGGCGTGATCTGGGACGTCAACAGGGTTGGGCCCTCCACGGGGCTGCCTACGAGAACGCAACAGGGGGACTTGAACCTCCTTCGAGAGGCAAGCCACGGAGATACAGAACATATTGTCCTTATCCCAGGAACTGTCGAGGAATGCTTCGAGTTTGGATGGAGGGCGTTTGATTATGCGGAGAGGTTCCAAACCTTAGTTTTCGGTTTTTCGGACCTAGATTTAGGAATGAATAACTGGGTCTGCAGTGGTTTTGACTATCCAGACGAACCGATAGACAGAGGTAAAGTCTTACGATCAGCCGAACAAATGGCCGCGATTGAAAACTATGGCCGATACAGGGATGTTGACGGAGATGGGGTTCCTTACAGAACGCTACCGGGTTCGGGTTTGGATCCCATTTTATACAGGGGAACCGGTCACGACGAGGATGGAATATACAGCGAGGATCCAGAGGTGTACCAAAAACTGATGATGCGCCTGAAGAAGAAATTATTCAATGCAAGGAAACATCTCCCAGGGCCCGTGATCCGTGAGGAAACCGAACAAGATGTGGGGATCATCTACATGGGATCAATGGAAAACTCAATACAAGAAATAGACGACATCATAGAAGAAACCGGCCTAAAAGTTAGCCAATGCCGAGTAAGGGCAGTGCCCCTACACCCCGACATAGAGGCGTTCATTGAACGGCACAATAGAGTGATAGTTCTGGAGATAAACCGAGATGGTCAGCTATACGGGGTGTTAAGGAAGGAGCTTCCAATAAATCTGGTACCAAAAATATCGAGCGTAGCCTACTCTGACGGTATGCCGCCTAGAGCAAGAATATATTCTGACCTGATACTAGAGGTTTTGAAGGAGGGGGCAGAGTGAGCAAAGTTATCAAACTCAACGTGATTGATAGGCCAAAGAGTGACTATACAGGGGGGCCATCATCTCTTTGCCCAGGTTGTGGACACGACCAGATTTCCGGAGTCATAATTCAAGCGTGTTGGGAGAATGGCATAGAACCCAGCAGAATTGCAAAAATGAGTGGAATAGGCTGTTCATCCAAGACGCCCGCATATTTCCTTGGTCAATCGCATGGATTCAACACTGTCCACGGAAGAATGCCATCGGTGACTACTGGTGCCAACATGGTCAACAAGGACCTAGTCTACCTCGGTGTTTCGGGCGATGGTGACTCAGCAAGCATAGGTATCGGCCAGTTCATCCACGCCATACGCAGAAATCTAAACATGGTTTACATCATTGAAAACAACGGTGTCTATGGCCTCACAAAAGGGCAATATTCCGCTACAGTTGAGAAGGGATCCAAGAAGCGAAAGGGCGCACCCAATGAGCAACCTCCGATCGACATGTGCAAGTTGGCCATTAATTTGGGCTGCGGATTTGTAGCACGCTCCTTCTCCGGAGCGAAGAAACAGCTCACGTCTTTGATGAAAGCCGCGCTGAGCCACAACGGCATGGCTGTTATCGATGTGATCTCTCCATGCGTGACTTTTGCAAATAACGATGAGTCCTACAAATCGTACGGGTATGTCAAGACCCAATCTGAAGAGCTGCACGGCGTGGATTACATACATCATTTCCAACCTATGAACGAGGTGGACATTCCAGAGGGTGGATTCGAGGATGTAGAGCTATTCGATGGTAGTGTGCTGAGGCTCGAGACATTATCCATGGAATATGACTACACGGATCCCACTGCCGCAATAGCAGCACTCCACAAAGCGGAAGTGGACAAGAAGCACATTACAGGATTGCTCCATCATAATACGGATATGCCAACCGCTGACGAAGACCAGGGCCTCGTCGATACGCCTCTGTGCGACCTCAGCGAGGACATGCTGCGCCCCAGCAAGGAAAGGCACGAAGAGATAATGGCCATATTCCAAGCATGATGAGAACTTACTGACATGGGTTCGTTGAAATACAGAGCCACTCACCGACTGCCAGAAGTCCCGTAGTGTAGTGGTCCATCATATGGCACTCTGGATGCCATGACCCTGGTTCGAATCCGGGCGGGACTACCAGGATGAGGTTATTTGGTTCCGCCAAAGTGTTGGGCATTTGACAAAGGAATACTGATCTACCAATAGACGCGCCACAACCAACAGGGTTTCATTCTCCTGGCAGTCTGATGAACGGAAGTTCTGTGGAGGTCGCGGCTTCCATGGTATCCACTGTAATCAAAGGAGTCAATTTACCGTTGAAGACGCCTGAGGCACCGACGTAAAGTGAGAATTTAATTGCCATCTCCTCGGATGGCAGGTTGATAATCATCATGAAGTCCATTTCCCCATAACTCCAGTAGTATGCCTCCAAGGAGCCTCCCATGGAAGCCGCGGCTTTCTGAGCCTCCTCGTGCCTTGCCTTGCCTCCGTCATTCAACAACCCAGCAGCACCCTTCGAGGTGTAATTCCCTGAATACATGTATTTCGCCATGCTCGCCCCAAGGGGTTCCATCATTTCTTTTTTCCGTCTCAACTCAAAGGGCCCTGTAGAGAAACTGAGATACCCATGAGATCATTATAACAATCATGAACCAACCTAGGGTCAATCGCACCACTCTATTACGCTCTCTTTTGGGTGGAAACGGGTCTATTCCTAACCTCATAGCCTCTGCGATTAGTTCGAGTTCCTCCTCGATTGTTTCTGGGTCCCTACTGCTGTTCATGGCTCCACCGTCGGATCCCATCCAGAGACATAATTGGAATCTAATTTGTTCATCTCATCAATTATTCCTGACAGATCGACATCCATTGATTGGAAGTTCTCAAGCTGTCTCCCGGGATGGCTGGATTTTGGGATTACAACCGCCCCATTATCCATGCACCATTTGATCGCTGCCTGAGGAGCTGTGAATCCTAGGCCCTCACACATGGATTCCAAGTGTGTATCCTGTGCCTTTTGACCCCTTGCCAATGGAGAATATGCCATCGTCAGAGCCCCGATATCCTTAGTTGCCTTATGCAATTCTCTCCTCTGAATCCAAGGGTTCAACTCAACTTGGTTTACAGATGGTAGTACGCGAGCATAACTCTTGAGATGCTCCAGGTGATGGAGTCCGTAATTACTCACCCCGATTGATCTCACCATCCCTTCAGAGAGAAGATCCTCCATCGCCCTCCAAACTGGCTCTCTTGCAGTTGTGTCTTCCGGGGGTGCATGGACAAGGTATAGGTCGATGTTTTTCAAACCCAACAATTCCAAACTGAGTCTGCAATGTTCGATCGTAGATTCATAACCAATTGCGTGCACTCTCCTCAACTTTGTGACGACGGTTATTTCCTCCCTTGGTACACTGGAATCCCTTATGGCCTCTCCAACCTCCTTTTCATTACCATACGCCCTGGCAGTATCGATCAATCTATACCCGATTGATATTGCGTTTCTCACTGCTTGAAAGCACTCATTGGGTTGATTCATCATCCAAACCCCAAGTCCAATCACAGGCATGTCTATAGCTGAGATTTCCTCCTTGGTTTCCGCATCATGATTCACTGCCCTCAGTTTGGCCATAGGATTCCGAGGAAGTGATTATTTTTAGCGCTGCGGAGTCGTAAAAATTGTCGTTATGTCAGTATTGACATGAGTTTCCAACCCCCCAGCGCCATCAACGGACATCCTAAAGATGTTAAGGCAACATACATTGTCATGGATAAGAGGCCGGAGGAGTTGCCGATCTCAACTGTCTGGAGTGCGTATGCGGACATAGTCGTGAATGAGCCAAGTAGTCCGATGCCCAACAAATGTACGATTTCCTTTGAGGCATGTCCCATTGAAAACCCAGCCATCAGTGCTCCCAGGCCGAATGATCCGATCAAATTGATCGATAAGGTGGCACTCGAAATGTTGGATGTGGGAGAAATTGACTCCAAAGACCACCTAAGTACGGCTCCAATCGCTCCCCCAAGGGCAACGAGGAGTGCGTTTTGCATGGCCAAATCTAGTAGACTAGGAAAATAGAACTTGTCGCGATATATGAGGATGAAATGGCATTGTGGGGCATTACAGGATTTCATTTGGGGGTGACATCACCACAGTGCGTGGATTCACAACACGCTATGTCGGGTTCTCGGAATGGAGAGGGTTTCCCCTCATACCTCAGAAACGACAAACATTCCTCCCCTAAGAGATGGGTCTTCATCCTCTATGACCAACTTAACCTATCCTTGATACCCTTCAATGACGAAGATCCAACTGAAACTGGACTTATTCTCATCGAGTCAATTGCAAAGGGCACTAGCCGCCCTTATCACAAACAAAAAATCGCAATGTTGATTTCGAACATGCGTCACTTTGCAATTGAAGCCCAAGAAAAGGGTCACCCCGTATCTTATATCATGACCGAGGAGAATTATTCAGTCACACTCCAGAATCTAGGTAGTTTGGGAATCATTCACACAATCAGAGCCGCAGAGAAGTCTACGCGAGATGAGTTATCCCCTTTGATCGATTCCGGACTGCTCATTGAGCATCCCCACAAGGGATGGATTACACCCATCGATTGGTTCACAGAGGCCCTAGGAACCAAGCCTCCTTTTAGAATGGCACCTTTCTACCAAAAATTCAGACAAGAAACTGGCATATTGATGGATGGTTCCAAACCCATCGGCGGAAAATATTCGTTTGATTCCGAGAACAGGTCCCCGTGGGACGGGATGCACGATCTCCCAGATCCTCCATCTTATTGCAAAGACAGCATAGACCGAGAGGTTGAGGAACTCGTCAACTCAAAGTTTGAAGAGCACCCGGGGTCAGTTGACCTTTCTGCACAGCCAACGACGATCGGACAGGCGAACGATGCTCTGGACTACGCCATTTCTGTATTGCCTCTATTCGGAAAGTACGAGGATGCCATGACCACGAAATCCAGAGGGCTCTTTCACAGCAGGCTAGCCTCAATTCTGAATTTGAGTAGACTGCTTCCCATGGATATCGTAGATCGAGTACTATCCACGGACGCCCCATTAAATAGCGTAGAGGGCTTCATTCGACAAATTGTATGGAGGGAATACGTCCACCATGTCCACGTGGTAACTGATGGCTTTCAGAATTTGGAGGTAAACAGGACCTTCAACACAGAGAACGACGCTGGGTGGTGGAAATCAGAGCGTAATGGCGTTTATCCCAAGCTAAACCCTAATCACCTAAACCAGAATCGTAAACTTCCCATTGCATATTGGGGTGAGAAATCAGGTTTGAATTGCCTCGACCAAACTGTTCAATCAGTTATGGAGGATGGGTGGACCCACCACATTCCGAGGTTGATGGTTCAAAGCAACATTGCTAGCCTTTTAGATGTGAATCCAAGGGAGCTTACCGACTGGTTTCACGCATCATTCATCGATGCATATGACTGGGTCGTAGAGCCTAACGTAATGGGCATGGGAACATACGCACTAGGCGATTCTATGATGACCAAGCCCTACATATCGGGGGCCCCATACATAAATCGCATGGGAGATTATTGTAAATCATGCTCTCTTGACCCCAAGAAAACTTGTCCCATATCCTCCCTTTATTGGGCTTACCTGGAACGGCATAAAAGTGCGTTCGAAGGAAATTTCAGGATGTCGATGCCACTAAGGACACTCTCAAAAAGACCGGAAAACAAGAAAATTAACGATCGTATCCTGTTCGATTCCGTATACGAAAGCCTCTCTGCAGGCAGGGTCTGGAGGCCCGACGGAAGTCAGACGCTGTGACCTTTTTTCAGTCATAGTGATTAGATACCCCCGCACGCTCGGAGAAAGCGTGAATGGCTATTCAAATCGACTTCCTGAGGAGCCTCGCCTTGCTTCAAGCGCAATAATCACTAGGTATGTCAACGAAGATGTGGAGATGTTGATGGGGCTAAGACATCCAGAAGTTCCCACTTTCCCTGAATTTTGGGCCTTTCCCGGAGGGGGTGTTTCCCCCCAAGATAGAAAATTTGCAGGTACTAGGTTTTTTGGAGCGGGCCGGGAGGACGGTGCCTCGATCGTAGCGCTTTTCAGAGAACTGACAGAAGAGACTGGATTTGCTCTTGATACTAGTGGTGAATGGATGGTTGTAGACGATTTTATCAGGAAAAGGGTCTGTACAGACGACACGGCCTGGAGCAGGGGGATCGATGAGGGCATTTTTACAATTGACGAAGGATTGGCCTCCCTTGTCACCGAACGGACCACGCCCCCTCTAGCGCCTGTTCGCTACACCAACAGATTTTATCACATACCTTTCGGAAAGACCAGCATAGAACCGAAGCACCCGCCCGGGAGAAGTGAATTTACCCAGTTCAAGTGGTGGGCTCCCGGAGAATTACTATCTGAATGGCAATGCGGGAGAGCTAGGATGGCTCCTCCGCAAGTCACCTTTGTGAGGGACATTGTTGAAAAGAGGTTAGATGGAAAGGGAATTTTATCGGCACTGTCCAATATGTCAAAGATACCTCCAATGGGGCGGCACAAAATAGAATTTGCACCTGGTGTCGAGTGCTTACCAATACCAACGGCCACTCTCCCCCCCGCCACCCATACCAATTGCTTCATCATCGGCAGGGGTAAGAAAGTCTTGATCGTGGATCCTGCGGTCCAGAACGAGGAGGGTTTTGAAATCCTCAAAAGGAGGCTGTCTGAGATCCACGGAGAAGGAAAAAGCGTGATGGGGGCGCTATACACCCACAAGCACCCTGATCATATTGGTGATCAATCAATGATCAATGTGTTGCTGGACGGTCCGATTTTGGCCTCTCCTGAGACCATCGAGGAAATAGGAAGTGGCACTGAGATAGCGGATGGCCAGGTGATTGATTTGTCGGATGGATACCCATGGACTGTCATTGAAACTCCCGGGCACTGCCCTGGCATGGTCTCGCTGGTTTCCGAGATGGGGATCTTGTCGGCTGACAATGTGACAATGGTGGGTACAATCCTTATTCCCTCGCAAGACGGTTCAATGATAAGATACTTGGGTAGTCTCGAACGTCTCAGGGCCCTCAAGCCTAAGCTTCTTTTCCCGAGTCATGGCCCTGTTTGCGCCTCGCCAGATAGGCTGCTTGGCAGAACTATCAATCATCGTAAACAGAGGCATGAGAGGATTTTGAAGGTCATCCAGAGTGGCATCCACAGTCTAGCTGAAATAACTCTGGAAGCATACCAAGACTCGCCAAATGCTCCAGTCGCGCTATCAAGGGACCAGGCGCTTTCCCACATCAATGGACTGATCGAGCAACGCCTGGTGGTAGAATCAGATGACGGCTACCATGCCCTGAGTAAATAACAGGCCAAGGTTCATCTCTTCTGCGGTCTTCCGAGCCCATATGGATGGCGCTACAATTGCATTACTGGCAGGTTCCAGTTGTTTTGGGATAGTCCTTTTAATTGCCCTCTTTTGGGGCATCGGACTCTACAACAGGATAGTTCGAAAAGAAAACAGAGTCGAACAGTCTTGGTCCAATGTGGATGTCGTCCTCCAACAACGATATGATCAGTTCACCAGCCTCGTTGAGACAGTATCAGGATATGCAAAGCACGAAAAGGACCTTTTCATGCAATTCGCAGATGTACGAATGGCCGCCTCTGGCGCATCAAAAGGCGGTGACATCGGAGGTGTTTCTAAGAATGAAGCCCTACTGGGGCAGATGCTACCAAAAATCTACGCCGTTGCAGAACAGTACCCGGACCTCAAAGCAAATGAGTCCTTCCTCCAGCTCCAAGATCAAATTAGTGAAATCGAGAACATAATCAGCGACAGGCGAGAATCCTACAATGCTGAAGTAACCAGTTTCAACAACCTGATCGAGGTTTTCCCGAACGTCATCATAGCGAATTGGATGGGCAAATCTGAGATGGAATTGTTCGTGATGGATGACCTAGACCAGCGGAAAAGGCCTTCTCTTGAATTCAATTGATCGTGGCTGGTTTGTTTTCTAGGCGTGAGAATTGTGGACGATCCTTGGAAGTCCATGCCGAGAAAAAATGGCTTTGAATCCGAATCTAGAATGATAGAAATGGATGATGGATGGGAGTTGCGTGTCGTCATCTGCTCGCCTCAATCAGTAGTTGATTCTCCCCCATTGGTAATGGTGCCTGGTTGGAATAGCGTTTTGGAGGGCTGGCGAGAGATCGTCGAGACCTGGGCACTCACTAGGAGAGTATACTACATAGAAACCAGAGAGAAAGGAAGTGCGAAATCCAAAGGGAAATTGAGAAAGTCAACACTATCCATACAACAAAGCGTACGGGATCTATTGACCGTGACTGAGAATTTCCCCGAGGTCCAGTCAGAATGCGATTGGTTCGCCTCATCACTGGGTGCAACCGTCCTGTTAGAAGCATTAAATCAGGAGGTTTTCAAGGCCAGGAGCGTGTCATTATTGGCCCCGAACGTTAGCTTCGACTTTCCATTATGGAGCAGGCCCTTGATAAAAATGCCCAGTATCTTCTACCCCCCGCTGATTAGGCTGGCAATATTTTACCTGAGTATCAAACTGAAGGAGGAAGGGCAGAAGATACGGTATCGAAGAACATTGCTTGCATCCAGCGTAAATCGGCTTAGGCTAAGTGCATTGTCAAACGGATCATACAGAATGACTGACGACCTTTCCAAGGTCGATTCTAGAGTGGCTCTTATCACTGCAGAATCAGACAAGTTGCATGCAGATAGCGCCATAGGTTTCCTCATGGAAAATCTCCCCGAGGCAACCTTGATTGAAGTCGCGAGCAACCAATTCGCCCACGATCCTGAAGTCATTCCATTATTGGAGGCTTTCCAAAATGGCGTTTACCCGCCCAAATAGATCTCCGGCGACACATATCGAAGTCGAGATTATACATGGTCTGCATCGTAGGTGGTACGGATATGCACAACAGCGGGGCGAAAAGGGCCATTTTTTTATCTCTCCTGATCATTGTGATGGATGCATCGGCTGGAGCATCAATGCTAACTCAAAACTCTGTCTCAGAATTCGAGGAATGGACCCCATTAGAGATGCCCTCCGACGCCAGTGATCCGGTTGAGGAGCCCGGATGGTGGCTATCATTTGGATATGATACCAATTCGGATGGCATGGATGATCGTTTGGAGAGCGTAATCTATGGGGCCACGGAGTCAGTCTCTCCCACATCTGTTCTAGGTCCAGATGGGAAAAAAACTGTTGCAGTTGTGATAAACTACGCTTGGCACCCGGGGGAGTCAGACGCAAAATCTCTGAATTCAACCCTATTGGACCATGGTTGGACGCCGGAAGGATCGTTTTATTTCAGAATGGACATATTGGATTCAATTGTGGTTGACAGAGTTCCGGTTTCGGCATTGAATGATATACTCTCATTGTATGGAGTTGTGCTTATCGAGCAACAGAATGTGCTGGAACCTTACCTCAATGTCGCCACAAAAGGCTCCAAAGTCAGGCCCAGTGATTTTTACCCTGAGTCTTTCTGGAGCAACGGATACATGGGCGATGGTGTTGTAATCGCAGTTTTGGACACAGGAGTGGACAACGAGCATTTCTCACTGGACGACTTTTCCGACGCTAATCAGGACAATCAGAACGAACCCAGCGACCTAAATGACCCAAAATGGATAGCTGGTTGTGATGCAACCTCCAGTAACCAAGTAGAGTGTTCAGATGGGAATTTCGATCCAGATGATGGGGATGGCCACGGCACCCATGTGGCAGGAATCGCATTGGGCACTGGTGATTCGGATCGTGAAAACATAGGATATTCACCGGGATCCTATCTCATTGATGTTAAGGTCCTCACCGACATTGGGAGATCGAACTCACAGTCAACGCTTCGTGGGATAAACTGGGTGACGAACAATGTCGATACAGACTGGGGTAACAATGAATCCAGCAGGGGCATCGATGTCATGTCCATGTCTTTTGGTTCAATCAGTACCCCCGGAGGTGACGACCAAGGGGATGATGGCCAGAATGCGGATGCAAGGGCGGTCAATGCTGCAGTCGATGCGGGCATAGTAGCTGTGGCAGCCATAGGGAACGATGGAGCCAACAGAGTGACCTCCGTTGGTGCTGCCGACAAGGCGATAACAGTTGGTTCCATAGATGATGAAAACTCCATAGAAAGGAATGACGATCAAATCGCTTCTTATTCCAATTACGGGCCAAGAACAGACGATGGAGATGCAGATCCTCTGGATGAGTTGAAGCCAGACGTGGTAGCACCTGGAAGTGGGATAGTTTCTGCTCAATATGCAGCCCCAAACCCACTTCCTGTTGGTGAGCAACCCCGAGCATCCGACGATTACACGAGCAAAGACGGAACGAGCATGGCCTGCCCAGCAGTTGCTGGTCTTGCGGCACTGATACTATCATATGACAATACACTGACACCAGAGGATGTCAAAAATATCATCAAACAAACCGCCGAACAGAGAGGAGTCCCCAGTAGCCCTTCAATTGATGATAGGTGGAACAATCAATATGGATATGGCATTATCGATGGCGAAACTGCGTTTCGTTGCCTGATCGGGGGCGAATGTACGCAGATTGTTGGCGGCGCGGAGTGGGTTTACGTTCAATCTCCTTCTGAGGGGGAATGGGTAGCCCAGGGAAAAAATTACTCATTCAGTGGCATACTCAACGAAAGCGATCCGGGCACCGGCGGGATTGAAGCAGTTGAGGTAAGTGCCGAGCTGACCTACAGAAAAGAAATGCCGAATGGTAAGATTGAGTCATTCAAGACCATTTTACTAAATGAAACGAACATCACCTTGGTTGAAGAGAGATGGACGACTACTATACTGGTCCCTGAGATAGATGTGAATGACTATTACAACGCAAATCTTAGACTATCTGCCACAGCAACAAACGAGTCGGGAAGAAGGAGCCAGACCAATCAAAGCACGCATCCCGTTGGGAACATAGACATAGGAATATCAGGGCCAGAACAGGACTCCGTCGTTTCAGGTTTGATGGCCGTTGAAGGATCTTATTCGACAATCGATGGTGGGTTCTTGCGATGGAAGATAGATAATGGTGATTGGGAGGATGGACCCTCTCTGTCGGAGCAGAACATCAATCGAGATGGGTACACAGGTGAGTTCCAATTCTCAATAGACACCCGGGACTACGAGGAGGGCGACCACGAACTCTATGTCCAAGTGATCTCTGGTAAAGGTCTGAAGAGCGAAGTTGAGCGCAGAACGATCGAAATCGATAATCTGCCTCCAAGGCCTAACCTTATTTTGATGGATGGGGTGCAGGTGACAGACTACGGAATTCCAATTACGGAATCCCAGGTTGGATCGTTCCTCGAAATACAGGGGGAGGTAAGAAACGAAGGAGACATTGGTGCCAACGACATCCTAGTTTCACTCTTTGAGAACGGGCAGCGTAGATATGAGACCACCATACAAAAGGTGTCCGTTGGCGAGCAAGTTCCTTTCACGCTCTACTGGAGCCCCTCTATTGCTGGCACTAAAGACGTCAAAGTGATAATTGACAATAACAACTTCATAGAGGAGTTGGACGAGGCGGACAACACCGCGTCGATCGGCTTTGAAGTCAATTCACTCGTAGATGGTGTAGATATCGTGGTTCTGGACGGAGGGGTGTTTGCTTCTCCAGCCATACCCGCGCCCGGTGATCAGTTTATTCTCAGCACGATGGTGAAAAATCAAGGATCTGAAGATGCATCGTCAGTTGAAGTCACGTTCTACTCAATGGGCACAGGAGGACTGGGTTGGTTACCGGTTTCCTCTAGATCTTTGTCAATGCTTCCATCAGGACAGAGTGTAATAATTGAGTTCCCAGTCCAAGGTCACGACTCTGGAGTGATGAGTTATAGATTCACGGTCACTGGGCCGGAGTTAATTGACGTAGATTGGTCAAACAACGAGCTCGACGGGTCGATTGTCGTTGAGGACTCCCAAGTGAACACAAGGTTAACTTCCACCGGAGAATTGGAACAGCCCCTCTCGGTAATTTCATTTCGAGAGACTGGCCTGATACTAACTTCCGAGGATACTCAAATAATCATGTACAAAATTGAAGCGAATGGGGAGATCATAAGATGTAACACCCCGCTTGAAAGATTCTGGAGTGGATCGATTTCAGCCACCGTTGATGACAGCAGTATTGCACATGTCGTTTGGACCAGGAGACTCGTAACTGGAACCGGGGTATTGAGTGAGACTATCTCATACGCCACGGTTGATGATCAGTGCTCCTCGACGGTCCCACAAGACCTCATGGATCCACTCCCGAAGAACATAGGTGATTATTTCGGGGTGGATTTGGACGAGGATGATGGTGAAATCGTAATCGCGGGATATCTCAGGGATATGCTGAGCGGCCCACTCTTCGAACCCTCAGAGTCCATCTTTACCCTTCGTGGAGAAAGGCCACAATCAGCGAGTGAGTGGGATCTAACCGAGAATGTAATTCGGGATGTTGACTCGATGTCCCTAAGCGAAGCGCCGATAGAGGTTGAGATTGGAGATGAATTGATTCACATCGCCTATGTATCATCTAGGAACGACACGTCCTCGGGCCCCGTCCCAGGGCTTTGGTACGCACACGGAATTCAGGGGACTGATTCATGGTTTTACAAAAGAGCAATTGCCGTTCATGCATCCTCTCCGTCTATGGCTGTTACAAGCGTGGATGGAGAAGATATGGTGTCGATCGCATGGTTTGAGGGGAAATCAGACAGTTCTGTTCTAAAGACAGTCATTGTGGACGAAAGTTTCAGCCTTTCTACTGGAGTATCAACAACCATTCTTGCCAGAGGAGGAGAATATGTCAAAATCTCTCAACGTGGGGATACCCTGTTTGTCGTTTATGACCATGTTAGCCCGGTCGGACGTGTGGTGAGCGTAGGGGTGATCGACCCAGAAGAGGGTTGGATCGGAATAGGAAATAGGGTATCATCCGGGAGAGCCTATGCAGCCTCGGCCGTTTCGGACGGTCTTGTTTTTCCTTTCATGGTCCAGACTTCTTCTGGTGGTTGGGCCATAATTGAAATCACAAGCAATGGTGATTTGGATGGCGGTCCGACAAATATCTTTGAGACTGCAAGATTGGTACTTGGATTGGAAGAGACCGAGTTCAATTTGCTCTTGATAGGCCTAGCGACTGCGCTATTGGTGATACTGCTCTCCCTACTTGTTGGGACCGTTAGACAAGGATTTTCGAATATGAGGGACAGGAGAAGATCCGCTTCCGTAGTGATTGAAGCTGACCCGGAGGATGCACTGGAAATTGATCCGGACGAGGTGGAGGAGGTGGCCCCGAAAGTAATAGCCCCACGACAAGAGTTTGTTGTTGAATCTAAACCTGTTCCCCCTCCACCAACGGACCCAACAAACCCGTACAGGACGGTGATGTGCAGTGTATGTCACGCACGTTTTGAACTGCTCAAGGAGATAAGAAAAACGACTTGCCCATCTTGCGGGGAGCGGGTTGAGGGCTTCTGATGAGAGTCATCCTAGCTTCCTCCTCGACTAGAAGAAGAGCCTGGATTTCAAAGCAGGATTGGATGAAAGGGCACCAAATAGAATTTAGATCAATGGACATAGATGAGTCAAGGTACTCTATCGAAGGGGATGTCTCCGCCACTGTCAGGAACATAACAAATGCGAAAGCTGCCCATGCTGGTCGTAGTCTCGGAGTGAAGCGAAGAGATTGGGTTGCGTTGGTTTCGGATACATTGGTTGAGGGCCCGGCCTCGAAGGTTGCATTGGGAAAACCGCTTGATGCTCTAGAAGCGGAGAATATGCTCAGAAGCCTCGCAGGGAAAAGGCATTACGTCCACAGTTGTACGGCTTTAATCACTCCCAGTCAAGAGATTACATGGGAGTTGTTTTCAGACAAATGCGAAGTAGACATGCGGCCATTGACGGATAGTGATCTTGAGGAGTTGATCAAGACAGATTCATGGAAAGGCAAAGCTGGTGGCTACGACATAAAGGGGCTTGCAGCTAAGCATCTAGAGATATTTGATGGCGATGAAATTACAGTTTTGGGGTTCTCGTCGAAGGCAATGGAAAGGCTACGGGAATTTTTGTTTGTAGGTATCTCAGCATCAGGCGAAAGTGACTCCCCCGTGCTCTAAGACAAATTCCCTCTGGATCTCTGTGAACCAATCAAGCATGCCTTTGTTGAATCTGACGCGTGAGATTTTGGGGTCTGCAAGCAAGTCGTCTTGTATGCCCTTCAATGTGCCCGGAGCAGCGCCACAGGAAACGCAAGCTCCGTCGAGATCTATAACCAGCGATAATGACTCGGCCCCTGCGTGGTCCTTAGTTATCAAATGGGAATGTAGTACAAGTGCACCACCATGGCCAATCAGTGCCGCCCTCACAACTCCCAATCGTGCCATGAGCGCTGGGACAGTATCCTCGGACGAAGAGGAAACTAATTCGATGATATCCAAATCCATGAGCCTTTTGTCCTCCATTGGGTCAACGTGCCTATCAATGCGCTTTTGTGACTCTTCAGTCATCATTGACCTAATCTGTGACCGATAGAGGGACTCAAGATCGTCGGTTGGGCGGGGGCTCGAAGGGACGGACATACCCATCCCAAAGTAAAGAGCATTATGTTATGTTTGATCTCGTGGACGCATAAAGGGGTTGAAAAGCCGTGGCTTCAAGGGTACGACAGGAGAGAGACTAGAATGTCGGATAATCAACCCGTCTTGTCAATTAAAGATCTTCACGTTGGCATTGAGGGCAATGAGATTCTCCACGGCATTAACCTCGATATCGCTCCAGGAGAAATTCATGCTATCATGGGAAGAAACGGCAGTGGGAAGACAACTGCTGCTAGTACCATTATGGGACATCCAGACTATGAAATAAGTTCGGGCAAGATCTCTCTCGATGGCGAGGACCTCCTTGAATTAGAAGCATGGGAAAGAGCGAGGAAAGGAGTCTTTCTTTCTTTCCAGTACCCACAGGCTGTCCCGGGTCTGCAGGTCGGGCACTTCTTGAGGAAGTCCGTCGCATCTATCAGAGGAGAGGACTCCGCAAAGGGACCCGTGTTCAGGGAGGCACTCAAGTCGGCTATGGAAGAGGTCTCTATCCCCAGATCCTTCCTCTCAAGATACGTAAACGACGGCTTTAGTGGCGGTGAGAAAAAAAGGTTCGAGATTCTTCAATTGATGCTTCTAAAACCCAAGCTTGCCATTCTTGATGAGACCGACTCAGGGCTAGACATAGACGGAATTAGAGTCGTTTCAAGAGGCATCAATGCTGCAATAAGGGGGTCAGACTCTGGTGCCCTAATTATCACCCACTACAGCAGAATTCTCGAGCATGTTAAACCCGATTACGTCCATGTCTTGATAGAAGGGAAGATAGTCAAGAGTGGTGGGCCTGAACTCGCCCTTGAACTGGAAGAAAGAGGGTATGAATGGCTCGAGTCTGGGAACAACGGAGGAGAGTGAAGTCATGGCAATGGAAGAGGCAAGAGAAGCAGTTGGGGACTACGATCTAGGATGGCATGACCCGGAGCACTCAACAATTAGATTCGACTCTGGACTAAGTGAAGAGGTCGTAAGGAAAATATCCGCGATCAAGAACGAGCCCAGTTGGATGACGGAAATCAGGGTGAAAGCATATCACCATTTCGTGAATAGGCCTATGCCGGGATTCGGAGATCGAGAGGCCTTGGAAGGGATCAAATTCGACGAGGTCTGTTATTACCTACGTTCATCCGATGCAACCGAGAAAGACTGGGGCGATGTTCCAGATGACATCAGAAACACATTTGATCGGCTTGGTATACCAGAGGCAGAGCAAAAATGGCTCTCCGGCGTCACGGCCCAATATGAGTCTGAGGCAGTTTATCACAGTATCAGGGAGGACTTAGAGGCCCAGGGGGTCATCTTCCTGGACATGGACAGTGGTCTGCGGGAATATCCGGAACTCGTCAAAGAGTATTTTTGCAGCGTGATTCCATACCAAGACAACAAATTCTCCGCTCTGAACACCGCAGTTTGGTCCGGAGGCTCATTCATCTACGTACCCAAGGGGATTAAGGTGGAGATGCCTGTCCAAGCATACTTCAGAATCAACGCCAAAAATATGGGTCAATTCGAAAGGACCCTCATCATAGCTGATGAGGGTTCCAGCATCCACTACGTCGAAGGCTGTACTGCACCAACTTACTCCACAGATTCACTACACTCAGCAGTAGTCGAACTCATAGCATTGGATGGCGCCCACATCCGATATTCGACCATCCAGAATTGGTCGGCTAACGTGTATAACCTCGTCACAAAAAGGGGGATAGCCCACGAAGATGCATCCATAGAGTGGATTGATGGCAACATTGGGTCGAAATTGACGATGAAATACCCATCAGTCATACTCAAAGGAGAGGGTTCTCATGCCGAAGTGATTTCTATCGCCTATGCAGGAAAGGGTCAGCACCAAGACGCCGGTGCCAAAGTTCACCACTTGGCTTCCAACACAACTAGCAAAATTCTCTCCAAATCCATATCCAAGGACGGGGGAAGAGGGTCCTACAGAGGGATGGTGACTGTCTCGCCCAAAGCAGAGAACTGCAAACTGAATGTTGTTTGTGACGCCTTGATTCTGGATGATGAGAGCCAAACTGACACCTATCCTACAATGGAAGTAGCCAACGCCTCTGCCCGATGCGAACATGAAGCCAGTGTGTCCAAGGTCAGTGATGATCAAGTATTCTACCTCATGAGTCGTGGCCACTCAGAGGAGGAGGCATTGGCTATGATCGTCAATGGGTTCTTTGAGCCATTTACTCGCGAGCTCCCCATGGAATATGCCGTCGAACTAAACAAACTAATGGCCCTCGAAATGGAAGGTAGCATCGGTTGATACTGCTCGAAGGTGAAAGTAATGAGTGCCTTAGAAGAAGCATACCTCTCATTGGAAGAGCCCCCAAGATCCGATCATCTCTGGAGGTACACCCCCTGGAAAAGGGTTCATCCCACAGGAGATCCGAGTGAGATACCCGATGAAATTTCAACCCCTCAAATCGAACTGTCAACGATCAATGGTGAAGAAGCATCGGGCATAAGCATCGAAATGGAGAATGCCATATCCATTCCATTCGAAGGATCGCCTGTAAGTAACTCATTCCTCAGTGCCGTCACAGATGGCAAAGCCATCCGAATTTCGATCCCCGACAACTGGAGAAGTGAAAATCCGCTAATCCTCGACGTCAAGCCAACTGGTAGATTAGATGCAGTGCATATCCACATAGAGACTGGGAAATTCAGTGAAGCCACGATATTGACAAGGGTTCAGGGCTCGTCCAAATGGTTGGGCATTCTGAGGACAGGTCAAACTGGAGTTGGTTCCTTCCTCCAAGATGTTTTCGTAAACAAGGCCCATGATGGCAATCTCATGAGAGTCGATGCGCTAAGATTGGGACGTGACTCCTCGGTGACAGCTGGTACCGTAAGTGCTGGAAGCACGTGGACAAAGGCTGACATCAGATATCTCTTAGACTCTCCCGGATCCAACCTTAATGTCCTAGGGTCCCTCCTGTCTGCAGGCCAAATGCACCTAGATCACCACATAGAGATAAGCCACATAGCCCCAAACACCTACAGTCGTCTAGGATGGCACACGGCTTGCGGCGGCAACAGCACCTCAGTGGGAACAGGAATGTTGCGCATAGAAAAGGGGGCGAGACAGGCCGATGCCGGTCAACTGTTCCACAACCTGTTGTTGTCTGAAAAGGCGAAAGCGAACAGTATACCTGAACTGGAGGTCGAGGAGAATGACGTGGTCGGTTGTGGCCATGGCACGGCGAATGGGCCGGTTGATGAAGACCAGAGATTCTACCTCATGGCAAGAGGGCTGACCGAACAAGAGGCTGAGGATGCACTAGTGGCTGCTTTCCTAAACTCAACACTCTCACAGATGGGGAATGAGGATGTACATGCTTGGCTGATTGATGCAGTTGAAGACGCATTAGTCGGTTTGAGCACCTGAGCAAGACTAAAGCCCTGGTTCCCCTAATACATCCGTGGATTCAGACCATTGCAGAGGCATATTCTGTGAATGTGGCTACATTGGGGATGCAGTCCCAATGAAACAGCATATGGAATGCCCCCGATGCAGAAGGGTAGTGGAAGCCTGCTGTGAAGGCGTCCCTAGGTACTAATCAACCAGTTCTGTCTCTGTGGCTGGCCATCAGGGCCGTGAGCAATACTCCCATCAGTATCCCAAAGGTTCCACCGGCAACTTCTCCTTCTGTTCCAGCCAAATCCCTGAATGCAAAAAACATAGATGGAACGATTATTGGTCCGTAAAGAGCCAATCGAAGCAATACTTTCCCTCTGGTGGGGGGAGTTCCAGTGGGACGTAAAACCACAGTCGATTTTGATTGGATTATTTGCCATTGAGCCCGCTCGGCATTAATCTTCAATCGCTGCAATACAGCAGGCCGGATGTTGGGCGTCGAAACCTCAATTTCCCAACTATCCTCGCTTCCGATTACAAGTCTCAACCTTCCCAATCTAGTTCTGTTATCCACTAGACTCTGTACCATAGACACGGCAATTTCTGGGCTGAGACCAATTAAGTTCAGAGTGATGACTCCACGGATTATCTGGATTTTATTTTCTGGAATCCATTGGTGCGCCAGCCCCTCAGTCGTGGACATCAATACCTTTTGACATAGACCTATCAAAAATCGCCTGGTCTCCTCTTTGTCTTCTTTATTCGTGGGATTCGTCGAAATGTACCTCAATCGAAGCAAAGTGAGGAAAAGAACAATTACAAATGTGAAAACTCCTGCTTGGATTCCAATCGACAATGAAGCAAAGAGATTCCATTCGCCACTCTCCTGGCCGATGAGTGAGAAGATTGTCACAACCAAGGTAGCCATGGTCGCAATTACCAAAGATGCGATCAGGGCATCCCTCAACTCCACGCGATTCATGGTTTTCGAAAGGGGTTCGTCTCATCAATGCGATTGAGTAATGTTGATACAACTACGCATTCGTTGTGCCCTTGTGGAGCGGAATGGTGCGAGTTCTAGGGAGAGAGAGAAAAAAATCGGTTTCAGGATGGCATTAGTTGCTGGGACCTATACATTACTTGTTTTCATCACCCCCATGACCTTGGAGCCGGGTACTGTACCAGAGCTTTCTGGCCGTGCGAATTTGATCGACTACGCAACAGTTGATGGATGGGGTTCGTGGGGGAACAATGACCATGGTGAGAATAGTGAACTCGGACACGATCAACTCGCAAAAGGTGGTGCTTTTGCCTGGATGGACCACGGCCCATTAGTTGCTTTGGTATATTCAATCGGCGATCTGAATTGCCATCAAAAATATGAGAGGGCCTTCATGATAAATGGAAACCAAACTGCCGTGTGTGCGCGGGACATAGGAATCTTATTTGGATTCGTGGTGGGTGCTCTCGCATGGAGCAGATTCGGTTTGAATAGGTATAGTATACGAGACTCCTTTCTCTCCTTGTTGCCGGACTCGTGGACAGAGCCGCTATATCGTACGGACAGGAGGCTGATAGCGATGTTTGCCTTATTGTTTGTCGGAGTTTTACCAACAGGTATCGATGGTTTCACACAATTGCTCACCGATTACGAGTCCAATAACGCACTCAGGCTGATTACGGGGTCCACTGCGGGGGCTGCCTTAGCATGGCTGGTCGGTGCCACCATAAGCGCTCGAGCGTCTGATTTTGATAGCCTCGGAGAGGTTGAGCTCCCTGCAGGAGCGAGCCTCAAAATTCGTGAATAAGATTACTATGCCACCATGCTAAGACGTGGTCTTTCTCCGACTGTCCTTCTCCTCTCAAAATAGTCGGGTAAAGCAGGTTTATTCTATCGGAGACGGATTTCAATTGTTCATCGTGGGCTATGATGTCTAGAATGCCATTGATCATGTGTTTGTAACTGGTCTTCGGGAACCTAGATCTCCACAGCCTCACCTTGGCTCTCAAGGGGCTCAAAACGAGCATTAATTTCCCTACAGCCTCCCCTTTTTTTGTTATTCTGTAATGGCTACCTTCGTTTCTTGATCCGGAAGATTCACGAATCCATTTACCGGTTGAGCATAGATGTCGGATTACCTTCGTGGCGTGTCCCTTTGAGACTTGCCTTGATGGCCCCATCGCGGCAGAGATTTCGTTGGTGTCACCTGAAGAAATCAAGGTCATGGATGTCATAATAGCATAAATTGACCTAGAATGCAGTCGCCGAGGAACATTTTCAGTGGAGTTTTCTTGGCTTGCTTTTTTGTATGATCTTTCCATATCTCTGATCAACTCCCATGGCTTGGATTTTGTCTTGGGATCTTTATCTATCTCGTACCCCGGTAATTTGGTTTGGCCTGAATTCCATCGAATTATGGTTCTGATCAATTCTAAGTCAACATCATGGACGTATGTATTTCTTGGCTTGGGCCTCAATCTGAGGAATTTTCTCACTTCTTGGGCCACTTCATTTGAGAATCTCTCAACAGTCGATTCATTCCTTATTGGGCCCACCACTCGAACCGTGTCAAAGGAAGTCCCAGTCGGAGATTGGCCAGATAATACGACTTCGTATCCAGATCTGATTTTCTTCTGGATTTCTAGCGTTTCAAAGTACTCTGATTTTTGTGGTGAAGCTTCCCTTAGACTACCACTCCTAATCCTCATAATTGCAATTTCTGGGTCACAATCAACCCACACACAAAGATCAGGAATCAGGGCCCCAGAGTTCAGAAGTCCGACATTCTTCGTCCCTAATCCGCCTACGATTCCCTGGTACACCAGCGAGGAATGTATGTTCCTGTCACAAACCACCACTGAACCTTTACTCAGCCTTGGTAGCATCCAATTCAAACCATGATCGAGTCTGTCAAGAGCGAAAAGTTTGGCTTCGTGTTCGGGGGTGTGCTTTTTCTCCTTCACAGCATCGATAGCTGCTCTCCCTAATGGGTGCCTTCTTCTTGGCTCAGCTGTGAGTTCTACAGATGTGAAACTGCCGTCTCTTTCGAGCAACTCGCATATCAATCTCGATGCAAGGCCTTTACCACTCCCATCCCCGCCTTCTATTGTTATCAAGTACATGTCAATCGACATCCCCTGGTTTGTGTACAATCGCGACTCGAGTGGGCCTCTTATGGAATTGTGATTTTGTAGAGGTGATTATCGCCATGCCGAGTAGTATGAACAAAGGCCCAATGAAAACGCCGCCTCTGCTCCAGAGTCCAAGAAATGCAAAAAATTGAGTCCTTCGATACGCTTTACCTTGATATGCAGATATAGACGCTGAAATTCCGGCCAATCCAGTTAACATGGTGCTCAGGGCGATTGCGGTTCCCAGTAAGGCTGAGTCATCCAAATGGCTATCTCCCCTCAGATCGATGACATTTGCCTCCCCTTGCCCTCTCTCCATTGAGATAACTAATTGAGAGGAGTCCCCGGGAACTATTAGACGATGCTCAGATACTCTGCCTTGGACATCAACCTCCAAACGAAGTTCCACCCTAGAAACATCCTCGAAGGAGAATCTACCTGCAGAATTGGAGAATATGGGGCCTGCAAGAAGATCGCCTTGTAGTGTGTGCAAAGTCAATGTCGCGTTATCTATGGGCTCACCACCCGATGTCTCGCTTTCCAATGACTCGATTACCATGCCGTCTACATCCGCTGTATTGGCAGAGGTTCTCTGGCCATCAAGAAGATCGGTTGGATTGACGGCTATCAACAAAAATCCAAGGGCTACTCCAAGACAAGACCCGATCCCGATTAGGAAAGCTCCTGCCTTTCGAGCACTTGGATCATTTCGCAACTGGCCGCGCCACTCCAAGGCCCCTTCTCTCAGCGCGTCTCGGACCATGCTCAACCCTCATCGTTGTTGATGATTAAGTCTGATGGAGATAATTTGGAATGGATCCCCATGCCAACTACAAAAGAAAATATTGTGATTAGGATTATTCCTCCGATCAGGGTTGGTGTTTCATTTTGCGAGTTTTCCGGATTTTCCGGTGCATTCCCCCCCTCAGAAAATGAGACTAGGTGCATGTATGTCCAATTCTTCCCGGTGATCCAATATCCCTCACTATCTTCGTCCCATGCAATGCCATTCATGACTTCGTTCCGGTCCCCAGATGTACCCGATGGGAGCCCCGATAGGTCTATTGTGGAAAGAACTTCTCCGCTAGATGCTGAGATGATATGGACGAAGGGCGTCATCCACTGATTTGCCAAAATGTGGTTTCCATGGCATTCTAACTCATTCAAATTCCAGATCTCGTCCTCTTCTCCCACGACAAGGCTCCCAATAGGATCCAACGTTTCCAAGTCCCTGACAGAAAGTGAGTTAGTGCCGTTGGATATGAATAGGCGGTCGTTGAAGGAGCAGATGCCCCATCCTTCCCCTTCAAGAGGATGTTCTCCGACTTGAGTGAAGTTGTCTTTTTCGAACTCGAAGATAACACCGGATTTCCACGTTAGAATCAATATGGTTTCCCCTGTCACTGTGAGGCCCTCTCCGAAAACCGTCGACGGCAGGTCTACGGATCTGACCAATGATCCATCTGTTGTTGATATCTCCCTGAGCTGGGAGTATCCATACAGCCCGGTTGATTCGTACATAATACCTTCATCAATTTCGAGCCCTTGAGTAAAGGCTTGAGGATCATGATCAATACTCTTTATGAGATCATATGTCAATGACTTTGAAGCCATGGAAGAAGAAAGAGGAAGAGTCGCGCTGCAGATAACCAAGGCAATGACGGTCAGTCGCAT
The DNA here is from genome assembly GCA_002507175.1 of Euryarchaeota archaeon UBA558. Lineage (GTDB taxonomy): Archaea > Thermoplasmatota > Poseidoniia > Poseidoniales > Thalassarchaeaceae > MGIIb-N1. The sequence goes on along the minus strand of DAZE01000012.1, from coordinate 9,929 downwards.
AGTTGCCATGACGTACGAACGACGCTCCATCGATGTTAAAAGTCGTCTCTGAAGGCTACAATCTAAACCAAGGGGGAATATGGCGGTGTTGGGTTTTTGGTCGGGGCGCCATTCGTCGCTCTTATTGGTGATCCTGCTACTTTCCTCGACGGTCATATCTCCCCTTTCCACCGCGAATGAAGGCACAACATTCGATGAACCCTCACCAGTAGTAGTAGAGAGTTCCGAACAAATCAGATCATATCCAGGCACGGACAACAAAGTGTCTTCTGGCTATGTTAAGTTAAAGTTAGATTGGATCAACGACGGTTTCCCTGGAAGGGTCGATGCCCTCCAGATTACTCAGTCTAGATCAGCAGCTAAATCGTGCTCAAATGCATACCAAGAGGGTGATTCAGTCACCGTTAATCAAGGAAGTGAATCAACGCAGGCGACTGTCGCCAAGTTAGGATCTGGAATAGCCGTCTTGGTGGAAGTGGGCGTTTCAATACCTCTGACTACGCTCAATGATATTGCAACTACCTGGGACAACACCATAGAACCTACAGTTACAAATTACTTTGGCTCCATACCTGACATTGACGACACCTGCACAGTCGAGTTGCTGATACTCGCGATCGACGGCGGGGGCGGCATAGGCGGATATTTCAATCCGGGATTGTCCTCCTCTCGAGAGATCATATTCATGGATTCTGACGACTTGTCTTGGAGGAACACAATAATTTCCCATGAGTTCGCACACTTACTTCACTCGGCAAGAGACCCTGGCGAATACCTGTGGATAGACGAAGGTGCCGCAGACATGGCTTCGTACCTGACATTCGGCTTGACAAACACATTAACCGGCCATGCAAATAGTTGGACTGAGTCGTCAAACCTATCAGTAAGGTGGTGGAATCAGAGAATCGGCGATTATGGAGCAGGCTTTCTCATGATGCTCTATGTTGTGGATGCTATGGGTGGCCCAACCGCATTCCAACGGTTGATTGCTGACACCGCAAAGGGAGCGCAAGGCATAGTGAACTTGGCCTTGAATCCGGAGCCGAGCGCGACGCCAATTGGCACCACTTTTTCTGATATTTTTGCCAATTTCTCGGCAGCTGCGACACTAGACAGCAACCAACTAGGACTGGGTTTCAGTAACATAGACCTCGCATTTGGTTGCTCTACGACTGTCTGCAGGGTGCAATACAGTGGCTTCAACGACACATGGTCTCAGATGGCCACGAGTGGGGTCCAGGAAATAGAAGGGTGGGGAATCCGCGCATATAGATATACAGGCGGCACCGGTGCCCAGCTTAGCATCAGGGTTCAACCATCTGAATCAGGGTTCAGAGGATCATTACTGGAAAGGGACTCATCAACCGGGACTTGGTCGATTTCTGAGATGGTTGTCGATCCTGCTACATCAGACTTACTGGCGTTAGTAGACTCCTTCGGTGGCGAAACAGATGACGTCTGGGTTATCGTGAGGTTTGAAAGCGCCATTGGGGACTGTGATTACTCGTACTCCAGCTGTGGCCTTCTCCCTCCCGAGGGGTACCCAGTTGCCTCTGTGGAGGTTTTCGCTCAGCTTGTCACTGATCCTGCAGAAATTTCGATTTCTGACTATTCCACCTTTGATCATGACGAGGATGGGATCGATGACTCGGTGGAGATGAGCTATCAGGTGCTTTCCCAAGCCTTCTATGAAAGAGTCAGCGTCCAGATAGAGGCTGTTGGGGTCGATGGTGAGGTAATATCCACGATGACGAACAATATGATCGTAGGTAACAGCGTGCCCGTAGAAGCCAAGTTTTGGTTCACCCCCCCAACCGATGGTGACTGGACCTTCAGATTGAGCCTACTGAATACTGAAGGCTTGGAAGTGGATCAGAGCATTGGTTTCATCCCTGGCTTGGGGAATTTGAGGCCATCCGCTCTTGGATCGTCTTCAACAGATAACACACAGCCCTACCTTCAGATTGCCTTCTTCGGTTCTGGACTTGACAATTGGGGGATTGGCCTCCAGAACGAGACTTACTCCAACAGTGAAGCCCCCTCTGGATATTCATGGGATTTCGGTGACGGCTCCACATCCACACTGAAGAACCCGTACCACGCATATTCACAGAATGGAAACTACACCGTGACTCTTATTGTTATCGACCAAGGGGGGTCAAATTCGGAGTTTGTGACATGGGACATCTTCGTCAATGATTCTACTGATCCAGTTCCTGCTGTATCCATCGAAGGACTGGCTATCGAAGGAGGAATATCTCTACTCACAGGACAAAGGGTTGCATTCTCATCAAGACTGACTCAAGACAACATCCCACTCGATCTGCTTTGGTTCCAATGGGACTGGGGCGATGGTGTTGTGGAGTCTGGTTTTGGCCTGACTGAGGTGAGTCACGCCTGGAATGATGGGGATTCTGATGGAACTGTCTACACTCTGGCACTGACAGTTGATGATGGAATACACAGAGTCACTTCTGATTACCTAATTACTGTGATGAATAGGCCTCCTTCAGTGATACTCTTGCAGCCTTTACAGACATTTACCCTAACTCCTCTGATCTTGCCTGACGTATTCGAAGATGTTGATGGTGCCATTGTTTCTTGGTCTTGGGATTTTGAGACCGGCCAAGAGGGCGATGGTGTAAATGTTGGAGGGACCTCACTGTCTCTGGGCTCTGATTTCACCCAGACAAGTTCCGACCTAACGAACCCTCGTGTTGCTTGGAAGACTCCTGGCATTCGCAACATAACCCTGGAGGTCGAGGATAATGATGGAAATAGATCCTCACACACATTCTTTGTTATGGTCCTGAACCAGAGGCCGCTTGCTGTGATGCCAAGACCGGCTGATGGAGAATCTGGCCAGCAATACGTGTTCGATGCAAGTGCAAGCTACGATCCCGACGGCTTGGTGTCTGATCTAAAATACAGATGGAATATCGACGGTGAAATAATCGAGAACATCTCAACCGTCTTCTATTCATTTGAGGAGCCAGGAACTTACTCGATCTCTTTGAGGGTTTTTGATGGCAACAACGAGCCATCCGGGCTCAAGAACTACACAATTGAAATCAGTAATCCACAACCCATTCCAGAGATCGAAGCCCGCATAGCGACTGATGGAAATGCTCCAATCACCGGCATGCTAGAGCCAAGTGATCCCACTATAACTTGGATGGTACCACACATCTCAAATGGAGGGATATTTCTCGCACCCAACCAGCTGCTTTACTTGGACGGCACTAAAAGCAGGGACGGAGACCTCAAATATCTGAATGCCAGTTCAACAAATCCAGAATCAGAGGATTGGACTGGCATCGTCGCTTGGTATTGGGACTTTGGCGACGGCAGCCCCATAGCTGAGAGTGAGTCGATATGGCATTCTTGGTCCCAGCCTGGTGCTTATCGCGTCACATTGACCGTCCGGGATGGATACCTCACTGGGGATGTAAAGAGCACCACCATTGAGATACTTGTGTCCGAGCCACCGGTCATTCCTGCCCAAAGCATTGTCAACACAGACCAGATAACGGAAGGGGATGGAATCGAGATATCCGCAAACTTCTACGACCCAGACATAGAGTTGGGAGTCGAAGCCTGGTTGGACAAGGATGCCTTCATAGACAGCGATCTAGATGGTCTCGATTGGAACGATAGGCAGTGGCTATTGACTGGGGAACTAGAAGTCTACTGGGACACTGACATCCTGATCGACCTAGACGAGGATGGGGATCCAGCGAACGATTTCGACTGGGATGAAGGAGTCTGGTCCGAAGTGGGGGAGAGACAAGTTCTGTTGAGGGTATGCGACGGCGTCGGAATTTGCACAGAGAGGGTGTTTGTCGTCACGGTCTACAGTGGCGATGTGGCCACGGATCCGAAATCACTCGGGGAGTTGACTATCGATGACCTACGTCCATCCGAGGAAAACCTCGGAATCCTAGCACTTGTGGCTCTTCTCGCTACACTATGGTGGATGATACTTCGTCAGAAAGATGATGATGAGACTGAGGCTGAGGAATTTGCCCAGACCTTCGATGTTCCGGAGGTCGAACGTGAAGGAGGCCTCCAGGGAATGGATCAACATGTCGCACCTCCGCAACCAAAATATCTGACATTGGAAGATAGGCGTGACGAGGATTCAGGATACATTAGGCCAGTAAGGTCTAGGAAGTGATTAATTGAGGTTGAAAGTCGTCGCGTTCCTAATCGCGATGACGGTTGCCATTAACATCCCTGTTATTCAAACATCGGCCCAACAATCATCATGCCCCGTCGGGGCAGATGTGGGGCTCAATTCTTCTCAGGTTGACCTAATTCCAGCGGGTGGATTTGGTTTCTTTGACGATGATTTTTTTGACTTATATGATGACGGTGTGTACAACACTAACTACGATTTGGAATCATTGACAGAAGACCAGTATGCAGAGGTGCTCATTCCATCTGATGATGCGATAGCACTAAGATTGGAACTTGTCAAGGGGTATAGGTATCGATTTTGTGTGACATATTACAACGACCCGACAGAAGAGGTGGTTCCCGGACCTCCGATTGGGGATGTTTACCTACTTGCCAGTGGTGATTTTGACATATACAGAACTGATTATGACACAAGGATGGAGACATGGTGGTCAGAGGGCTTGGAACAGATACCCCTTGAGTGGAGGGACATGGCCACCTGGCTTCCATTCAGGGATGTACACGCATATGAAAGCATACAACAAACCGAGTTCACGACTTCCATTGACTCGGAGCAAGAGGCTTTCATAGACTGGTTTGGGAATGATCCCGAGAATTACATGTACCTCGTGCTCGACAATTGGAACTCATCTCGACCAGGCAGTCAACCCCAAGCGGGTGTGGGCCTAATTGCGGAGGTTACCATAGATGTGGAAAAGCGGGTTATGCTACCGGCCATAACGGCCTACGCAATTGTCTGTCTCCCCCCCATTCTCTTGATCGCCGCACCAGCAGTCATCCACTCTAGATTCCACGGATGGAAGGACAAGAACGCAAAGAAGGAAGATTTTGGCAGGTCCGTACCCTTGGTTGAAGGGGATCCCGGGCTAGAAAAGGATGGGGATCTCGAATAAATTTCCTAGGCCAGACCTAGGCGTACTCCAACATCTCCCAGGCAGAAATTAATTCAGTAGTGTTTATTTTGCCGGAGGATGGTTCTCTGGGGTCAGATTCACTGGTTGTGTAAACCATGCTTATACCGAGAACCGGAGCGTGAATTCTCGTCCAGTCTCCGGCATTTCCTAGCCCCATAATTGTGTAGTTCAATCCATCTTCCTTCAAGCCCCACGCTGACTCAAATAGGCACAGACCAGATCTCTTGCCACTCGATTTGTAGCATAGTTTGACAAGATCCCCAAGCGGAGTCATGTCCTTTACCCTAGAGATGATCTCATCGCTGCCGTGGGGTTCTCTATCGAAGTGCTCTGAGCAAATGATTCGAGTTGTTTGTCCAGCGAGATGTACAAGTTCTTCTCGAACGTTCTTGTCAATATCTATCTCCAAGTCGACCCAGGAGACTCCTGACTCAATTGCTTTCCTCAATATGGCACACCTCTCCTCCTCGGTTCCTGGAAAGTAGCCCCCCTGTCTGGATGGCCTACATGTTAGGATGACAGGTAGTTCAATTCCGGCTTCCAGCAGAGAAAGTACTTCATCGATTTCAAAATCGATGGTGTCTCGTTCTTGGAGCTTTACTTCTGCCCTTCTGATTCTGGATCTAGCATCGCTTTGACCCTGTTCGGATTCTACCGCGACCTGGTGCATGTACAGCATGTCTAACCTAGCTTCAACAACATCCGCCCCTGCTGCGGTTGCCCGTGCGGCATCTGCAAGCATATCATCCACAGTTGTACCGCTCAATGTCGCACATATCTGTGGGAGACTCACATCTTCGCGCTAGGGCATTTGGGTATAATCGTGACTCTCCCGCTTGGATATTGGATAAGCCAATTTGCAGCGTAAAATTGGTCCGATCTCCGCAGTTATGAGGATGTTTGATATACCGCCGGCGTTGTGTTTCAACGTTGGTAATCGAAGGTTCCCTTTGGGAACCTTCGCGGGATGGGAATAATTTATGCAAGAAACCTATGATGCTTCAAACATTCAGGTCCTGGAGGGACTTGAGGCAGTAAGAAAAAGACCAGGGATGTACCTTGGCGATCCTCACGATGGATCGGCCCTCCACCATTGCATATGGGAAGTTGTGGATAATTCTGTTGATGAACACCTCGCCGGGCACACCAACCTAATTGAGATCTCACTACATGAAGACGGATCTCTCTCAGTGAGAGACTATGGAAGAGGCATTCCCGTCGACATGCATGAGGAATACGGGATATCAGCCGCAGAGGTAATTATGACAAAACTACATGCCGGAGGCAAATTCGACAACAGCTCGTACAAAGTATCCGGTGGCCTACACGGAGTTGGTGTCTCAGCGGTCAACGCGGTATCCGAATGGATGGAAATGACAATTCACAGGGATGGCAAAACCTATTTTCAGAGATATGAAGCAGGTGTCCCTATTGAGGCATTAAAGGTCATAGGAGATAGCGAGGCAACAGGTACAAAGATATCATTCAAGCCCGATCGCTCGATCTTCACAGAAGTTGTTGATTTCAACTATGAAGAAGTGGATACTAGAGTTAGCGAGACCGCCTTCCTGAATGCTGGCTTAAAGATCACAATCGCAGATGAGCGTGGAGAGGAACCCCATGCTTCGGAACACCTGTATGAGGGTGGGCTCTCTGAATACGTTACTCAGTTGAATGAAAGAAGGGAAGTCCTGCATTCGAATGTCATACAGATCACTGGGGAGAAAGAGATTGAAAAGGGAACAGTTGAGGTTGAGTTGGCGCTTCAATGGTCAGATGCATTTAGTGAATCCATAAGATGCTACACGAACATCATCAGAAACAAGGATGGTGGGACCCATATGTCTGGGCTTAGAACTGCTCTAACGAGTTCGGTGAACTCTTATGCGAAAAAGAAAAACCTGTTGAAGGGTGATTCTCTATCCGGAGACGACGTTCGAGAGGGCCTGGCTGCAGTAGTCAGTGTGAAGCACCCCGATCCCTCCTTCTCCTCGCAAACAAAGGATAAGTTGGTCAGCAGCGAAGTGACAGGAATAGTCCAAACCATTGTTTATGACAAATTAGGTGAGTTTTTCGAGGAAAATCCCTCGGTTGCAAAGCTGATAGTTGAAAAGGCTCTCCTAGCCTCGAAGGCAAGAGAAGCAGCAAGGAAGGCCCGTGATCTAACCCGTAGGAAGGGAGTTCTCGAGGGAGGGGGGCTGCCAGGGAAATTGGCAGACTGCCAATCAAGGGACCCAAGCGAGTGTGAGGTTTACCTGGTAGAGGGCGATTCAGCGGGCGGCTCTGCAAAAACAGGGAGAGACAGAAGGATTCAGGCCATACTGCCTCTCAGAGGCAAGATTCTCAACGTCGAAAGGCAGAAACACAACGCAGCCCGGGTTTTCCAAAACCAAGAAATCCAGACAATAATTCGTGCCCTCGGTGCAGGAGTGGGGAACAACATCGAGGAAGAAGGTGCCTTCAATTCCGCGAAGCTTCGATACTCGAAGATAATCATAATGTGTGACGCAGACATTGATGGCGCCCACATTAGGACGTTGATGCTGACCTTCCTTTGGCGGTTCATGCGGCCCGCCATAGAAGATGGTCACGTATATATCGCGCAGCCCCCCCTTTACCAGTTGACCAAGGGCAGGGTCAGCAGGTACGTCTACTCTGACGAGGAGCGGGACGAGGTTATGTCCGAGTTGCAGGGAGGCAACCCCAACGCAAAGATCGGAGTGCAAAGGTACAAGGGACTGGGAGAAATGAATCCCGAGCAACTGTGGGAGACCACCATGAACCCACAGACTAGGACCATGTTGAAAGTCACAGTCAAGGATGCCGAGGACTCAGACAGGCTATTCGAGATCCTCATGGGGGAGGATGTCCCAGATCGAAGATCGTTCATAGAGACGCATGCAAAGGAGGTGACGAATCTTGACATCTGAAGGAAGCGACGAGATCGATTCTGCTCCCGCTGCAGGGAACATCTTGAATCATTCTCTCAACAAGGAGATGAAGACCTCTTACATCAACTACGCCATGTCTGTCATCATAGGCAGGGCCCTCCCTGACGTTCGAGATGGTCTAAAGCCAGTCCATCGGCGTGTCCTCTATGGGATGCATGAGGGTGGACACACTTCAGAGAAAAAGTACAGCAAATCTGCCCGATCCGTGGGCGAGGTGATGGGTAAGTACCATCCCCACGGGGATTCTTCGATATACGACACCATGGTTAGGATGGCCCAAGAATTCTCACTCAGATACCCTCTGGTAGACGGCCAGGGAAACTTTGGATCAATTGACGGGGACCCGCCTGCCGCGATGAGATACACTGAGAGTAGGCTCGACAAGATCTCAAAGCACATGTTGGAGGACATAGAAAAGAAGACTGTCGATTTCCAACCGAACTTCGACGACTCGGAGATGGAGCCGACAGTCTTGCCCGCGAGGCTCCCCAACCTGCTCCTGAATGGGAGCGATGGTATCGCCGTCGGAATGGCGACCCGAATACCGCCTCACAACCTCAACGAGGTGGCGGGAGCGTTGAGGCTGCACGTTGCGAGGATCCTGGAGGAGGGAGTGGCAGATCGACGTATGCCGATCATTCCAATTGATGAATACATGGAGCACGTCAAGGGGCCTGATTTCCCCACTGGCGCGACTATACATGGCCTGGATGGGATACAGGACATGTACTCCACCGGCAAGGGAAGGTTCCAGGTCCGGTCCAAATGCGATGTTGAGGACGATGCCAAGGGAAAGCGGATCCTCGTCCATGAGATCCCATATCAAGTCAAGAAGTCGGATATGCTGGTCCACATAGCCGACCTCGTGTCAAAGGGATCGGTCGTCGGCATACGGGACATTAGGGATGAGTCATCCAAGGAGGGAATTCGCGTCGTCATCGAAGTGAAGAACAACGCAGACCCCCATGCAGTCCTCAATCAACTCTTCAAGTCGAGTCGTCTGCAGGAATCCTATTCTGCCAACATGATGGGCATATTAGATGG